>NZ_SLUB01000023.1 GCF_004799755.1 Bacillus timonensis
TGTCCTTAGTACGAGAGGACCGGGATGGACACACCGCTGGTGTACCAGTTGTCCTGCCAAGGGCATAGCTGGGTAGCTATGTGTGGAAGGGATAAGTGCTGAAAGCATCTAAGCATGAAGCCCCCCTCAAGATGAGATTTCCCATAGTGTTAAACTAGTAAGATCCCTCGAAGATGACGAGGTTGATAGGTCAGAGGTGGAAGCATGGTGACATGTGCAGCTGACTGATACTAATCGATCGAGGACTTAACCAAAATTACTTCTAAAGAATGTAGAAACGTTATCTAGTTTTGAAGGAATGAAAATTTCTTCTTGAATTATCTTTTAAAGATAGTATAATAATACTTGTCTTTACTTTATCTAGTGACGATGGCGAGAAGGTCACACCCGTTCCCATACCGAACACGGAAGTTAAGCTTCTCAGCGCCGATGGTAGTTGGGACTTTGTCCCTGTGAGAGTAGGACGTCGCTAGGTTTTGTAACATTCCGCAGTAGCTCAGTGGTAGAGCTATCGGCTGTTAACCGATCGGTCGTAGGTTCGAATCCTACCTGCGGAGCCATTTGGAGAGCTGTCCGAGTGGTCGAAGGAGCACGATTGGAAATCGTGTAGGCGGTCAACACTGTCTCAAGGGTTCAAATCCCTTGCTCTCCGCCATTACTTTTAAATATATGTTTCAAAAAGGCAAGTTGGCCCGTTGGTCAAGCGGTTAAGACACCGCCCTTTCACGGCGGTAACACGGGTTCGAATCCCGTACGGGTCACCATTTGGAGGATTAGCTCAGCTGGGAGAGCACCTGCCTTACAAGCAGGGGGTCGGCGGTTCGATCCCGTCATCCTCCACCATATGAATATGATTATCGCGGGGTGGAGCAGTCTGGTAGCTCGTCGGGCTCATAACCCGAAGGTCGTAGGTTCAAATCCTGCCCCCGCAACCAAAAAAACAACTAAAAAAGTTGTTGACTAGATTAAAAAGATATAGTAAGATAATATTTGTCTTGAAACAAAAGACGAAATATTTAATAAATGGTCCCGTGGTGTAGCGGTTAACATGCCTGCCTGTCACGCAGGAGATCGCCGGTTCGATCCCGGTCGGGACCGCCATTATAATACATATGTGGCTCAGTAGCTCAGTCGGTAGAGCAAAGGACTGAAAATCCTTGTGTCGGCGGTTCGATTCCGTCCTGAGCCACCATATTTATGCCGGTTTAGCTCAATTGGTAGAGCAACTGACTTGTAATCAGTAGGTTGGGGGTTCAAGTCCTCTAGCCGGCACCATTTTTTAATTTAGTGGAGGGGTAGCGAAGTGGCTAAACGCGGCGGACTGTAAATCCGCTCCCTCCGGGTTCGGCGGTTCGAATCCGTCCCCCTCCACCATTTTAAAATTAATTGTACCATTTATAGTGTAGGGGTATAGTTTAAAGGTAGAACGAAGGTCTCCAAAACCTTTGGTGTGGGTTCGATTCCTACTACCCCTGCCAATTTAATTATGGCGGCTGTGGCGAAGTGGTTAACGCATCGGATTGTGGTTCCGACATTCGTGGGTTCGATTCCCATCAGCCGCCCCTTTGTTTTCTAACAAAGTTTTTTTGATTTGTAGCTTCTTTATTGGGCTATAGCCAAGCGGTAAGGCAACGGACTTTGACTCCGTCATTCGTAGGTTCGAATCCTGCTAGCCCAGCCATTTTCTTTATTAGATCTTATAATGTTAATATGCGGAAGTAGTTCAGTGGTAGAACACCACCTTGCCAAGGTGGGGGTCGCGGGTTCGAATCCCGTCTTCCGCTCCAGTGGCGGCATAGCCAAGTGGTAAGGCAGAGGTCTGCAAAACCTTTACCACCGGTTCGAATCCGGTTGCCGCCTCCATTAATTTAAACTGTATGTAAGTGCTTTTTTATATATTGCCGGGGTGGCGGAACTGGCAGACGCACAGGACTTAAAATCCTGCGGTAGGTGACTACCGTACCGGTTCGATTCCGGTCCTCGGCATCTTCAGATGTCTTTTTTCTTTCTATATATGCCGGTGTGGCGGAATTGGCAGACGCGCACGACTCAAAATCGTGTTCCTTCTGGAGTGTCGGTTCGACCCCGACCACCGGTATCATTAAGTTAATTTTAGTTACGATAGATAATAATTGATAAGCTCGTAAACCTTGATTTGTAAGGGTTTATGAGCTTTTTTCTTGGCTCAATAATATTTGTTGGGGATTAGTAAAAATTTGGCTCTATAATATTTGTTGGGGTTTAGAAAAAATTTGTGTGCATAAAAATACACGCAAACTCTTCATTCTTTTATACTTGAATTGACTAGAAACAAGTGTAAAGAATGGAGTTGCGTGCAATATGGATTTTACCATGATTTTACCATGATTTTTCCTGGATTAAAAGGGGCTATCCTTACCAATGTTGAAATGGAAGGAAAAGTACACCGGTGTCCCAAATGTAATCAAAGAACGAGTAAGGTTCATGACTATCGTGTACAAAAAATTCAACTCTTTAATTACCAAAGGGATTTTGAAAGTATCAAAATGGATCGAAGCATGATAGAGTATAAATTGATTCTGAAATGCTGTAAATTGTTTCTGTTAAATGAAAGCTTTACTATATTTGTAGGAAAACTGTTCCCAAAGGAAAAGGTATTTGAAGCGGCGTATATTGCTACGTACATAAAAAAAGGAATAAGGTTCTACCTATAACGTAAAAACACAGGATAAATCACATTATTTATTTGAACAGCCTAAAAAGTTTCGGTTGATACCTGATATCGTCTTAAAAGGGGAATTTGATTGGATTATGGGAGCGGAACAGTAGGTTAGTGTTGTTCCTCTATTTTATATAAATGAAAAGGGGATAGGAGAACAATATGCAAATTAACGAAGTAAAACAGGTACTAGAAAACACCGAATACTTAACCATCGCATTCATCTTTTTCCAACGGTTCAAACACAAAGGAAAATATGATGAAAGTTTATGTACTATATTTTGTCAAAATTAGTTCTATCATCACAATAGATATCTAGAACTACTATTTCTTCTAATTTCAGTAAACGTATTTTCTATGGTTATGCATCTTCAATAATATCAATGGTTTCAGCAAGTTATTAATAGTATTAAAAAAATAGAAAACGATTACATAAACACTATTGACAGAAATTCCTTTAATAGGTTAATATATCTATAAATAAATATTTAACAAGCTTCAAATGTTAAGGAGGATTGTCATAAAAAGTAATCGATTACTTTATTAGGTAGGATTTGGTGGACTAACCCTTGATAAATTAATTATATAAAATGATTCTCTACATAAAAAAAGTAATCGATTACTTATATTTGAGGCTAAAAAATGAAAGGATGAATAATAGATGACTGAAATTTTTAAGAATATCCCTGAGATTAAGTTTGAGGGAAGCAGTACGAAAAATATGTTTGCATTTCGTTATTATGATTCTGAGCGCATTGTCCTTGGGAAACCAATGCGAGAACATCTGAAGTTTTCTATGGCCTGGTGGCATAATCTTTGTGGTACAGGTGCTGATATGTTTGGTGTTGGTACTGCAGACAAGTCTTTTCAATCTACCCCTGAAACAATGGAACATGCAAAAGCTAAAGTTGACGCTGGGTTTGAATTTATGGACAAGCTTGGTATACGCTATTTTTGTTTTCATGATGTGGATCTTGTACCAGAATCGGAAAATATTGTTGAAACTAATAAAAGACTAGATGAAGTTACAGATTATATCAAAGAAAAAATGAAGCAAACTGGAATAAAGTGTCTGTGGGGTACTGCAAATATGTTCAAAAACCCACGCTTTATGAACGGTGCAGGAAGTACAAACTCTTTGGATGTATATAGTTTTGCGGCAGCGCAGGTTAAAAAAGCATTGGAATTAACTGTTAAGCTGGGTGGAACTGGTTATGTGTTCTGGGGTGGTCGAGAAGGCTACGATACATTGCTTAATACAGATATTAAATTTGAACAAGAAAATATCGCGCAGTTGATGAAAATGGCTGTCAAATATGGCAGGAGCATTGGTTTTAATGGTGATTTTTTTATAGAACCTAAGCCACAGGAACCGATGAAACATTTGTATGATTATGATGCAAATACGGCAATTAACTTTCTTCGTCAGCATGGACTAGATAAAGATTTCAAATTAAACATTGAAGCTAATCATGCAACGCTCGCTGGGCATACGTTCCAACATGAATTACGCGTTAGCGCAATAAATGGGATGCTTGGTACCATTGATGCTAATCAAGGGGATTATTTAGTAGGGTGGGATACTGATCATTTTCCATCCAACGTATATGAAACTACCATGTGCATGTACGAATTACTTAAAGCTGGTGGCCTAAAATATGGTGGTATTAATTTCGATGCAAAAAACCGTCGGGCAAGTTACACATTTGAAGATATGTTTATGGGTTATATACTAGGAATGGATACTTTTGCACTTGGTTTAATTAAAGCAGCTGAAATAATTGAAGATGGTCGTATTGACTCATTTGTTAAAGAACGTTACAGTTCTTTTGAAGTAGGACTTGGAGCAAAAGTGCGCCGTGGTGAAACCACGCTAGAAGAATTGTCAGAATATGCTGCGCGGCTGGGTAAACCAGAATTTCCTGGCTCTGGTAAACAAGAGTATTTAGAAGGTATTATTAATAGCATCTTGTTTAAATAATAAACAAACTTACCAGACATTATTTCAATGAGCTTATATACAGTCTATTTATTCAATTAATCAAAATATAAGGAGGATTTGAGATGGATATCAATATTGAGTTTCCTAAACAGGATGAACATTATGGAGTAAGTATATCGCTTTGTATCAAAAATAAGGAAGAAGCCTTAAAGATTGTTGCGGATTATCCGATTGTCTTACAACATCTGAATGGCAGGAAGTGGAAGGTGCGATATAAATCGATAGAAGAAGTGGATGGAGGATATATTGGACGAACAGCCCTCGATACGCAGCAGGGGAATATATATACGATCACCGATAAGTGGAAAGTAAACGCTACCATCATCTCTATTGATAGAAACATAGTTTGTGAAGAAGCGAAACCTCATTCCGCTGTGCGTTTTAATACGGATTTTAGATGTAAAGATTCTAATGCTTCCTCGTTTGATGATTACCAATTTGTTGTTCCGGCCTCTTTGTATAATAAAAATGATACGGATAATGATGGAGTGGATGATTATTTAGGGACCTTTATACAAGATTATAAGGATGATCGAAATCCTTCTTTGTCAATTACAAGTTTTAGTAAACAATCAAATAAATTTGTTTCTTTGATCCGAGCTGATGTTCCGACCAAAGATGAGTCTATCACTAGAGAACAGATTGAGCAAAGACATTTTATTCATGATACCGATATAGGATCGCTAGGTTTAGCACCATCGGAATACGACACAAAAGAGTTTATTTTACGATGTGACTATCCCTTTTATGAGCGCAATACATTTTGCTTGAATGTTGATCGGAGTGAATGGGCGGCTTACAAAGCAGTAGAGAAAGGCACCACGATTCACGCCTCTTATATCATTCAAATTGGCGAGGCGGCATCGCTGACAGATGCAGCATGGAATACAACCCTTTTACAAATGGATCGTATTTTGAATGATGAGGTAAAATTGCCATTTTCTCTCGAAGAGGCGAAAAAGTATAGAAGAGAATTAGTGCATCATAGTTTTAGAGAATTCAAGGATAAGAAAGGAACACCAGCAGGGTATTTCATTCACTTCTCTCCGAGGGAGCATTATGGAAGCCAAAACTTATTGGAATATGGATTTTGTGGTCAACAAACCATGCTTAGTTATGATATGTTACAAGCTGCTAAAGAGGTTCAGTCAACAGAATATAGAGAGAGAGCTCTAAAAACCATTGATTTCTTAGTCAATCATTGCATTGCCCCATCTGGTCTTCCTGAGGGAATGTATAATGTCGATAAGGAAGAATTTGTGTATTGGATGACAGGAATTCTTTATCCGTTCCAGTATTCAGAGAATAGAGAGGAACTCGAAGAGTTTTTGGGGGAGCAAGTGGTAAGTGCCCTAATGGAAGTGGCTTCAGAATTGAAAAAAGTGGAGGGGAACTATTGTCGCTCCATGGTAGATACGATGCATTATTTGTTATTGTGTTATCTTCAGGAGAAAGAAGAAGGATACGAGCACAAAGATTGGCTACAAGCAGTGGTGAAATTCTGTGACAAAATGATTGCTATACAGAATGAAAATGGGTCCTGGAATAGAGGGTATTCCATGAGTGGAGAGCCTCTCACTAATCCGCCAGAATGGTTCGGTGCCAATGAACTGGAGCAAGGATCCGGTGCCATTTTCCCATCAGAGGTACTCGTAGAGTTATACAAGTATACGGGGGATAGTAAGTATCTGGAAGCAGCGAGAAGAGCAGCTGAGTTCGTAAAAAGAAGTTATGTAGAGGAAGTAAAGTATTTAGGTGGCTTAAATGACACTACTCATAAAAAGTCTGTGAAGATTGACGCCGTAGGTGTGATGTTTGCGATGAGAACCATGCTTGTCGTATATGAACAGACGAAAGAGCCGGAATTATTAGCAGGGGCACATCAAGCAGCTAAAATTTTAGGAACCTGGACCTATCTTTGGGACATTCCTATTGATGAGTCCACCTTACTTGGAAAGCACGGATTTAAGTCGACCGGATGGGCAGGATGTGATGTCATCCCTGCAGGAAGTTATGTAGATTGCGAATTTGCAGAGTTTGTGCCAGATCTATTACGAATCGCCGAATATTGCAAGGATGAAAGATTAGCTGTGCTGGCAAAAATCGTGACGAGAGGCATGCACCATGGTCTTTCGATGCCACAAAATATGTATGGATATGCTATGCCAGGGATTCAGTGTGAGGGGTATATGACTTCTCTCTGGCTTTCGGATACAACTCATAAAAACTTTTCTGGGGCAGTGGCAAAGAATAAGGGTGATGATAATGATACTACGAACGGTCTTGTTAACGGCCAAGCGCTATACAATCTTGACAGTTTGAAACAGAGATATGGGACATTTGATTTTGATTCCATCATCAAGCAAGTACTAGCATAAAATATTGTATCCTCGATAATGAAACGTTTATGAAAAACCTTGGAAAAAAAAGAACTAAAAAATTTTGAGGGGTGATTTACCGTGTTTAAAACTCTATCGTTGAATCATAAATTATTTTTACTAGTATTTACAGTGTTAATTTTTGGAGGTTTGATTACAGGTTGTTCAAGTAAAAGCGGAAGCTCTTCCGAAAATGAAGGTGGAAAATCAAATGTCACTGTCATCAAAATTGGTGTAGAATCTGGTAGTCTTTACGCAAATTGGTATAAAGAGATTGCACCGCAGTTTATTGAAAAAACCGGTATCGAAGTTGAGTTCATAGATATTCCACTTGACAACATGCATACACGCTTTTTAACAGAGGCGGCATCCGGAACTGGTGCAATTGATATATTTACTACAGACCAGCCTTGGATCTCTGAATTTGCGGAAAAAGGTTTCTTAGAACCTCTAGATGACATGCTTGCTGAAGAAGATATTGAAGACTTCATCCCGTCGGCACTTGAGACTGTACAGTATAATGATAAAATTTATGCTCTGCCGTACCTAGTTCATACTCCAGTTTTATACTACAGAACAGACCTATTCGAAGAAGCTGGCTTAAGCGGAGTACCTGAAACTTTGGAGGAGTTCCGTGAATATGCTAAGGAGCTTAATGATCCAACTAATGAAGTGTTTGGGACGGTTGTGGAAGGTAAACAAGCTACGGAACCAACCATCCATCTAATGGACTATTTTTTGCAGTTTGGTGGTGGATTGATGGAAGGGGATGAAGTGATTATCGATAGCCCAGAAAATAGAGAAGCGCTAAATTACATGTTAACACTTCAACACGAAGACGAATCGAGCCCTAAAGGAGCAGTAAGTTATGATAATGCTGATGTTCACAATTTGTTTTTACAGGGAAAAGTCGCTATGGCGATAAACTGGCCGTACATGTACTCAATGGCAAATGATCCGTCACAATCTAAAGTAGCAGGAAAATTTGAGGTTGCTGCTCTGCCTAAAGGTAAAAAGCAGGCAAGTGCTGCATTGAGTTGGGGCTTTGGAATATCTTCGAGTTCTAAAAACAAGGAAGCAGCAATTGAATGGTTAAAGTGGTCGACAAGTAAAGAAATTATGGTGGAATTTGGTAAGGAATTTATTAATCCTATTTCAAGAAACTCAGCCATTGAAGAATTGAATCGTGATGAGAGCTTAGAAGAAGAAGACAGGAAAGCAATTGAGACCATGTCTAAAGCAGTTGAATTTGGTCAGAACGTTACTACACATCCAAAATTCCCACAAATTCAACAGCGTCTAATGTTTACTTTATCGAGGGTTATGACCCAACAAAGTACTCCAGAAGAAGAATTAGAATTAACTGATGCTGATGTTCAGGATATAGTTAACGATTAAATATCAAAAGAGAATTGTCGCTGCTTGATGTAGCGACAATCCTATTATTATTCATAATTAGCTAATTAATCGCATTGAGGAGGAAATGTGGCATGAAAGATTCCTTAATTAAGTCTACGACCAAGCGATATCGAGCAGAGCGAAGAATCGGCTTATGGTTTACTCTCCCCGCTTTAATTACCATGGCTGCTACGGTGTTATATCCGATTATATGGTCTTTTAAAATAAGCTTATTCGAATCTAAGGGTATGATGACCTCCGGTCCTTTCGTAGGGCTAGAAAATTATATTTATGTATTGAAATCCAAATTATTTCAAGAAGCTCTATGGCAAACGATTGGATTTGTTGCAGCTACTATTTTCATAGAGCTAGTTCTAGGATTCGCAATCGCATTAGTGCTGAATCGAAACCTGCCAGGGTCAAAGTTATTTCGAATCCTATTCACATTACCACTGATGATTTCAATGATTGTTGCTGGACTCCAATGGAGATGGCTGTTTGCTGATCAATATGGTGTAATCAACAATATTATAGGTAGCTTTGGGATAGAAGGTCCATTATGGTTAGGTAGTGTCTGGGGAGCTAGGGCTTCCGTTCTTTTGGCCAATGTTTGGCTAGCTGCTCCTTTTTCAATATTAGTTTTACTCGCTGCTCTGGCTGCTTTGTCAGATGATTTATATGAGGCTGCACGTCTGGATGGAGCAAACTCATTCCAAATGTTTTGGAGAATTACTCTTCCGTTGTTAAAACCCACCATTTTACTAATATTGGTACTTCGACTATCTGATTCCTTTAGGTTGTTCGATTTGGTGTACATCATGACTAATGGGGGACCTGGGGGTTCAACAGAAGTATTAAGTACCTTTATTTATAAGAATACGTTTACAAATCTTAATTTTGGGACGGGAGCTGCAGCTTCTTTCTTAGTGATGATCTTAATTATGGTCATTTGCTTCATTTTATTCAAAATATTAAGACCAAAGGAGGTGCCAAATAAATGAGAGCGTTTCGAATTAGTAATATAGGTTCTTATGTGATCCTCTTCCTTATGGCATTGTTCGTTCTGCTTCCGTTTTTTTGGACTGTGCTTACTTCATTGAAAACAGAGGCAAACATATTTTCAGTACCACCTCAATGGATACCAAATCCAGTTACATTTGATCATTATGCGGATGTATTGAGAGAAGGTCAGTTCCAAGCTTTCATGAAAAATAGTTTAATTGTTTCAATATCAAGTACCTTGATTTCACTTGCTATTGGAATACCAGGCGCTTATGGATTTGCAAAGTATCGCTATCGTTTAAGTGGCATTTTATTTGGTTCGATCATAGCTGTTCGAATGTTTCCACCAATCGTGTTGGGGGTGCCATATTTCTTAATGATGATTCAACTTGGTTTGATCGATTCAAAACTAGGTTTGATCATAACTTATTTGCCTTTACAATTGACACTGATTATCTGGATCATGGAAGGATTTTTTCGGGAGTTGCCCCATGAGATCGAAGAGGCTGGTGAGATTGATGGCTTAGGCAGTGTTGGGAAATTTATTCGTATTGCTCTTCCACTTTCACTACCATCCATTGTAGTTGCTACCATATTCAGCTTTCTGCAAGCATGGAACGAGTTCCTTTTCGCCTTGACTCTTACACGTACAGAGGTTTCTCAAACAATGCCCGTTGGAATAGCAGGTTATGTTACCACATTTTCTAATTTTTGGGGTAAAATGGCAGCTACCGATATTCTCTTTATTATCCCAGTCCTTCTGATTACAATATTTATTCAGAGAGGACTCATTAAAGGTTTAACAGCTGGTGCATCAAAAGGGTGAAAAAGCGGGAGATGCTTTTTAAAGCAGTGCCAAGTATGAATCGATAGTATTTAAAAAGTTATCAAAAGGATTGTCTTAAAAGTTAGTTATATAGAAAAGAGACGCGCACAAATAAGATACACTATTTGGTGGAGGAGTGCTGAGTAATGAAATATAAAAATCCAGTTATTCCGGGATTTTATCCGGATCCGAGCATATGTAGGGTTGGAGAAGATTATTATTTGGTGAACAGTTCATTTGCTTATGTTCCAGGAGTGCCAATATGGCATAGTAAGGACTTAGTGCATTGGAGACAAATTGGATATTGCTTGACTCGTAAAAGTCAGTTGCAATTGAACAATTCGGCTATTTCTGGCGGTATTTTTGCGCCAACCCTTCGTTTTTATAATGGGCGATTTTTTATGGTAACAACGAATATTGATCAAGGAGGACACTTTTACGTATGGGCGAACAATCCGGCTGAAGAATGGTCAGACCCAATATATGTGGATCAGCCAGGTATTGATCCTTCTTTGTTCTTTGATGACGATGGAAAAGTTTTTTTTACTAGCACTAGTGACTTGCAGAGTAAAGCAATTTATCAATGTGAGATTGATATTGAAACAGGTCAAAAGCTGAGTGATACACAAATGATATGGGAAGGTACTGGTGGGGCTTTTCCCGAAGGGCCTCATTTGTATAAAATAAATGGTTACTATTATTTAATGTGTGCAGAAGGCGGAACGGAATATGGGCATATGGTAACCATCGCAAGAAGTAAAACACCATACGGTCCATTTGAATCCTATCCTGGCAATCCGATACTGTCACATCGAAGTCTAAATCACAAAGTACATGCAACAGGACATGCTGATTTAATTGAAGCACAGGATGGTACCTGGTGGGCGGTTTTCCTGGGAATTAGACCTATAAGATTTCCTTATCGTCATCATCTTGGCAGAGAGACATTCTTAGCTCCTGTCAGTTGGACGGATGACGATTGGCCGATTATTGGTAATAATGGTGTCGTAGAATTGGAGATGGATGCAGAAACATTACCTTTTGCTTTATGGGAAGAAGAACCAGAAGTGGATCATTTCGATCAGCCTAAACTTGGGTTGAAGTGGAACTTTATCCGTAATTCGTACAATGTCGATTGGTCTCTAAAGAAACGGGATGGTTGGTTGGCTTTCAGTGGCTCTGAGGTTAGGTTGATTGATTCTGGAACACCTGCATTCATCGGTTGTAGACAACAGCATTTTCAATGTGATGTCTCCACGAAAATGGAATTCGATCCTCAAGAAGGAGATGAAGCAGGACTTGCTGTTTTTATGAATGAAGGATATCACTATACAATTGGGCTCACAAAGGTAGAAAACAACTATGTCATTCTATTTCGAAAGCAGGTTGGAAGTATGACAGTTGTGGAACATTCGTGCCCTATAAAAGATCTAATTGTAGAGTTGAGAATTCAAGCTACACCTGAAAAATATATTTTCTCTTATTGCAATAGTAATCAAAGATGGCAGTATATCGGTGAAGGTGAAACGCAATTTCTCTCAACTGAAGTAGCTGGTGGTTTTACAGGAGTATTTTTCGGGATGTATAACTACTCTACAAATAGAACGGTAGCTTATTATGATTGGTTCCAATATCGAAGCTAGTTAGTTTAACAATAGTTTATTATGATGCAGGTTATCCAAAAATCATAGGAGTATTGGCAAATTTCTATTAAATTTTGGGATAATATTAGTTTAATCCTTTTGTGATTAAAGGATGCTTGAAAAATTGGTCATGGTGCAATACTTGTCAAACTAGAGCTCCCCTTTTCTGATAGACAAGAAGATTCAAGTATCATATTTCACTAGATCATCAATCAACCTGGAAGTATTTTAAATATTCTATATGCAGTCTATTTTAATAAAAATAATAGGAGGAATGAACATGTATGCCAATATAAATTTCCCTAAACAAGATGAACACCATGTGGTAAATATATCGCTTTGTAACAAAAATAAGGAAGAAACCTTAAAGATTGTTGCAGAATACCCGGTTGTCTTACAACATCTAAATGGAAGGAAATGGAAGTTGCGATATAACTCGATTGAAGAAGTGGATGGGGGATATATTGGAAGAGTAACCCTCGATACCCAGCAAGGGAATATATATACGATCTCCGATAAGTGGAAAGTAGACACTGCCTTCATTTCGATTGATAGAACCATAGTTTGTGAGAAAGTGAAACCAGGTTCTTCTGTGCGAATTACTACCGATTTTAGATGTAAGGATGCTAATGCTTCCTCTTTTGATGATTACCAGTTTGTTGTTCCATCTTCATTGTATAATAAAAATGATACAGATAATGATGGGATCGATGATTATTTAGGGACCTTTTTGCAGGATTATAAAGATGATCGAAATCCTTCCTTGTCGGTTACGAGTTTCAGTAAACCATCGAATGTATTTATTTCGTTAATACGAGCGGATGTCCCGACCAAAGATGAGTCCATCACCAGAGAACAGATTGAGCAAAGACATTTTATACATGACACCGATATTGGGTCGTTAGGTTTAGCTCCATCGGAATACGACACAAGAGAGTTTATTTTACGATGTGACTATCCCTTTTATGAGCGCAACACGTTTTGCTTAAATGTGGATGGAAGTGAATGGGCAGCTTACAAAGCTGTCGAGGAAGGTATGACGTTTCATGCTTCTTATATCTTACAAATTGGCGAAGCAACATCACTTACAGATGCTGCATGGAGTACCACCATGCTACAAATGGATCGTATTTTGAATGATGAGGTAAGATTGCCATTTTCACTCGAAGAGGCGAAGAAGTATAGAAGAGAATTAGTCCATCATAGTTTTAAAGAATTTAAGGATAAAAAAGGTGCACCCGCAGGGTATTTCATTCATTTCTCTCCGAGGGAGCTTTATGGAAGCCAAAACTTATTGGAATATGGATTTTGCGGCCAACAAACCATGCTTAGTTATGATATGTTACAAGCTGCTATTGAGGTTCAGTCAACAGAATATAGAGAGAGAGCCCTAAAAACCATTGATTTCTTAGTCAATCATTGCATTGCCCCATCTGGTCTTCCTGAGGGGATTTATAATGTTGATAAGGAAGAATTTGTTTATTGGATGACAGGAATTCTTTTCCCGTTCCAATACTCAGAAAGTAGAGAGGTACTCGAAGAGTATTTGGGGGATCAAGTAGTAAATGCCCTTATGGAAATAGCGTCTGAACTGAAAATGGTGAAGGGGAACTATTGTCGTTCCATGGTAGATACGATGCATTATTTGTTATTGTGTTATCTTCAGGAGAAAGAAGAGGGATACGAGCACAAAGATTGGCTAAAGGCAGTGGTGAAATTCTGTGACAAAATGATTGCTATCCAGAATGAAAATGGGTCCTGGAACAGAGGGTATTCCATGGATGGAGAGCCTCTCACTAATCCGCCGGAATGGTTCGGTGCCAATGAACTGGAGCAAGGATCCGGTGCCATTTTCCCGGCAGAGGTACTTGTAGAGTTGTACAAGTACACGGGTGATAACAAATACATGGAAGCTGCAAGACGGGCAGCCGATTTCGTAAGAAGAAGTTATGTGGAGGAAGTTAAGTATATGGGAGGCTTAAATGATACCACCCATAAAAAATCCGTGAAGATCGATGCTACCGGTGTGATGTTTGCTATGAGAACGATGCTAGTGGTATATGAGCAGACGAAGGATCCGGAATTGTTAGTAGGGGCACACGATGCAGCTAAAATCTTAGGAACCTGGGTATACCTTTGGGATATACCATTTGATAATAACACGTTACTAGGAAAACATGGTTTTAAGACGACTGGCTGGGCTGGCTGTGATGTCATCCCTGCAGGTAGTTATGTAGAATGTGTATTTCCAGAGTTTGTGCCAGATTTATTACGAATCGCAGAATATTGCAAGGATGAAAAATTAGCTGTGCTGGCAAAAATCGTGACAAGAGGCATGCACCATGGTCTTTCAATGCCACAAAATATGTATGGGTATGCTATGCCAGGGATTCAGTGTGAGGGGTATATGACTTCTCTTTGGCTTTCGGATACAACTTATAAAAACTTTTCTGGAGCAGTGGCAAAGAATAAGGGCGATGACAATGATACCACGAACGGTTTCGTTAATGGTCAAGCTCTATACAACCTTGACTGCTTGAACCAAAGGTATGGGACATTGGATTTTGATTCGATCATCAAGCAAGTATTAACTTAAAAAATATATATGAATCAATTTAATAAATTGCTAATTTTAAAAAATAATAAGTACTGTAGAATTTAAATTTTATATAAAGTTTATTGTTGAGTTGTTTGAAGCATTGTAATTAAAAGATGCCATGCCAAAGTTAAACTTGGCACCTTCCCAGTACGATAACGAACATTGTTAAGTGGAAATAATATCTTTAGATATGCATTAGCCCGTTCAACAGCGATACGACATTTAAAACATAATATTGTAATAAGCATAGAGTATGAAGCTTGAGACGGGATAGTGTCTGAAACACTAAATCCGCAATTCAATTTGAAATTGAGGTCATTAACGCAGCGTAATTAAGCTTATCAGGTGTGCCAATCGGGATTTTTTCGTATAATGGAGATAGGGAGTCCCTCAGTCTTTTGGTTTAGATTCGTTACTAACCATTATACAAGATTTGGGGTGGTACTCCATTTTTTATGTCTTGAACCACTTGAGTCACAAGCTTTTAGAATTATGAAATTCATTCATATAAATAGGTATTGATAAAAATAGAGGTGTGGCACATAGTTGTTTGCTATTGAGTAATTGTAGATTTGTAACTTGAATATCGTTATAATTAATACACTAATTTATTAATAAAGGTTGTGAGTTCTACCATCATGGTTACGATGAAAGATGTTGCTAAACGTGCCAACGTATCTACAGCGACTGTATCCCGCGTCTTGAGAAATTTTGATAGTGTTAAAGAAGAAAGTAGAACCAAAGTCTTAGAAGCAATGAAAGAACTAAATTATCAACCAAACTTATTGGGGCGCTATCTTCGTACAAATAAAACAAAAACAATCTTTGTTGTTATTCCTGAAATATCAAATTATTTTCATAGCGTCCTAAATGGTATAGAAAATATTGCTATTAAACATGGTTATCAGGTTTTGATTGGAAACACACAATTTAATGCTGAGAGAGAATATGAATACTATAATTACCTTAGACAAAAAAAATCGGATGGAATGATTTTATTTACTTCTCATACTGATAAGGAATTTATCGAAGGGTTAGCAGATCAATATTCCGTTGTATTAGCGGGAGATTATTTTGAAGGATCTAATATACCTACCGTATCGATTGATGATATAGGAAGTGCACGTAAAGCTACGGAATATTTAATACAACTAGGTCATAATAGGATTGCACATATTACAGGAAGGTTATACTTGAAAAACAGCCTTGATCGTATCTCTGGCTATCGACAGGTTGTACAAGAATATCAACAATACGATCCCCAATTGATACAAGTTGGGGAAGGAGATTATTCTTATGAAACAGGATTTGTGCTAACTCAAAAACTCTTGTGTTTAGAAAATCCTCCTGATGCAATATTTGCAGCTACAGATGAAATGGCAATAGGAGCCATTAATGCTATTAAATCTAATGGATTGAGAGTACCGGAAGATCTATCAGTTGTCGGATTTAATGACAATGAAATTGCTTCCGTGTTTAATCCGTCATTAACAACTGTTGCACAGCCCCAACAAAAAATAGGTGAAACAGCAATGGAATTGTTAATTAGTCTACTTAACGATCAGCCATTGCCAAAGAGTCAATTATTATTGGAATCTAAGCTTGTTATACGTAATTCAACTAGAAAAAAATAAACAGACTGAAATGAAAGTTATTCGTTGGCGGTATTGTAGTAAAAATCAAGAAACTTTCAACAAAAATCATGTAATTACCAAGTGAAAAAATGGAGTTAGATTGTTAAATAAATCTTCTGCTTGCTATATCAGTCTGTCTTTTTTGTATTGTTAGAGTATTGAATGGTCATATTTAACTGGTTCTTATTACTGCATCGCCAGAAATTCTGTTGCGTCTCTTAATACCATAGGCTCTGCATAGATGAATAAGAGTGGTAGAATGGTAACAGAAAACTATTCTCGATTTAATAGAATTTGGTCGCAATCCTAACTCTAAGTATCGAGAGGAGATAAGGCAGATGTCTAATGACAACAGTTTATCACAAACAAGATGGAATTGGAATTGTATGTATCAACATTGTATTCATTTCATTTTATAGAAGAGATGCGATCTTGAGATGATTATGTAAATTCTAACATACTAAGGTTTTCCTCACTGATGTTAAACCTAAGTCGGAATGGGTCAGCTTCAAAAATTGTTGGATTAAAAGTAGATAAAATTATTTAAAAAATAATATAAAGCTATAGACTGTTATAACCTTTTACCAGTCTATAGCTTTTTTGTTGTTTAGGAAATTATAAAATAATCGATTTGTGGATAACTGTTCGGTATAATGTTTGTAGTTGAATTGAAAGGTACGAGTTGGATGATGAAAAGGAATAGTGGGGTCATTAAACAAATACTTAAAGAACATTTCGATGGTTACTGGAAGATGTTTTCTAATACATACTCTGTGTCTTATCGGGATGATATAAAAGAAGCTGTTTAGAAGGCAATCAGATGTGGAACGGTTGACTTAGGTTTAGCTAAGTACGAATGCCTTGGCTGTGAATATAATTCCAAACCCGTATTTGTTTGCTTTACTTGTAAAAGTCGTTTTTATCATAAGTGTGGAAAGAAGTACACAGATGACCGGTCTGAAAAACAACAGGAATAATATTCGATGTTCCTCATCGTCACATGGTATTTACTATTCCAAAAGAAATAAGGCAAATCTTCTTTGAAGATAGGAAAAAGCAAAAGCTTAATGAACTTAGTAAAGAAGTTGCTCAAGTTTTCCAATTCTAATTCCAAAGAAAAAGTAAAAAAAGAAACCTTCAAGTAGGTGTGATTACTGTTATTCATACATTTGGAAGAGATATGAAGTTTAACCCACACGTTCATGCATTAGTTACAGAAGGTGAAATCGATAACCGCAACGAATGGGTACCAACAGAGTTTATTCCTTACAACTTTTTGCGTAAATCGTGGCAAAAGGTTGTTAGATATGCTTAAAAAGTGGTATCCATCAAATCAAAAAGTTCAAGAAATGATTTCTGATTTGTACCAACGGTACCCTAATGGCTTTTATGCGAACGCAGAGAAAGATGAAGGATGCAAAAGGTGCAGCTAAGTATATTGGAAAATACCTAGCTAGACCAGCTATTGCAGAATATAGAATTACTAATTATGACGGTAAAAACGTTGAGTTTTGGAATGAAAATCATCAAACAGGAAGAAGGATAGATGTAAAACTCCCTGTATTTCAATTTCTTATTAAACTATTACAACACATCCCACCTATGCATTTTCGAATGGTTGGGCGATATGGTTTATACAGTAGACGTTCGTATAAAAGGGCAAAAGATGTACTTTCTTTATATTCTTTTATGAGAACCAAACAATTAACTTTATTACTCGAAACAAAAAAGAAGAAAAAATCATATCGTCAACGTATGAAAGAGGCATTTGATAATGACCCCTTTATTTGTCCATACTATAAAAGGGAAATGGATTTAGTTGAGATCTATCATGCCGACTACGGATTCATATATCATTATATGGAAGACATGGAGTTTGCGAAGGGGTGGAAGAAGAGTGTCAAAAACAAAAAACAGGATGAAAATGAGGAAGTCTTAAAGTGGTTAGACGAAGAAGACCATTCGGATTAAATGAAGTAAGATGTGTTTATCATATTTAAGTGAATTGATTGTGGAAAAGAGGACGAAGTCCCTGATTTTGTTGTAGAAGAGTTTGGCTTCGATTTAAAGAAGGGAGAAGTGGTGGAGGTAGTCTGTCCTTTTTGTGAAGGCACTATGCGTGAAGCGAGAAAAAATCCCAAGTGAATAATCTACACTTGGGACGTGATTAAGTCGCGTTAGCGATTTTGGTCATATTAAAACACTCAAAATGTTGTTAAATCAATGTATGTGGGTGTTTTTCTTTATATAAAATCAGAATGAGTTTAGTAGTTGAATCTATTTAAGCAGAAGAAGGTACAATATAAGCTGTGCCTTTCAGTTCGCTTCGTTCTAACATTGTTTTAGATATAGTTAAGAGTTTATACTCTATTTATACCCCATTGCTTTAGATATTTCGAAGGCTGTTCTTTTAACCGATTCTATAACTGCTTCTATTATTGGCGATATGCGGTTTACTGGACCCACCAAGCTAACAGCAGCTATTACTTTTCCAAACGAATCCTTAATGGGGGAACTCACACTTATGACATTCTCCTCAAATGCAGAATTTGAAATAGCATATCCCTTCCTTCTAATATCTTGTATCTCATCTCTGAGCTTCTCTTCGTTAGTAATGGTTTTAGACGTATAAGAAATCATTTCTGTTTTCTCGAAAAAGTAGTTAATTTCTTCATCATTTAATCCTGATAAAAGTGATTTGCCTGTTCCTGAGGCGTAAATTGGAAAGGTGTCACCGATATTTCGTGAATAAACTAACCCCGTTCTTTTGCTTTGTAATCTTTCAACAACAATTCCCTTGAAATGAGATCGATCAAGAACAGTTAAATATGCAGTTTCCCCGAAATCCTCTGATAGTTCACTTAAATGAATGGTTCCTACTTTTTTTAAATCAATCTTATTATAAATAGACAATCCTAAGTGCATTAGTGTCAATCCAAGAATATATTGTCCAGTTTCAGTATTTCGTTGGATGAAACCTCTATTTTCTAGTGTAGTTAAAATATTGTAGCAGGTACTAGTAGGTAATTTTAAGGAATTACTGATGTCTTTTAAAGTAAGAAAATCATGTTCTTTTAATAGTTCTAAAATATTTATTGCCTTATGTACAGACGGGACTTGATTTTTTGACATGATAAACACCTCTAAATAGTTTGACAAATTGGAATTTTAATACTATTATAAACTATAATTACATATATGTAAAGTTTATTTCATATATATGAAATGTTTTAGATTTTTTACCCAAAAGAAATTAGAATTAATGATTTGTTATATACAAACATGATTCAAATTTCTAAAAAATAAGGAGGTGAGATAAGTATGTAAAATTTAAGCGAAAACACAGGTATAGTAACAAATAGATTAAAGGAGAGGATTTTAAATGAAAACTGAAAAAAATGCAGAAACCCTACTAATTGATGAGATTAGTATGGAGGTCCCGGAAAAAATATTAAAAAAATTCAGTACTCTAGTACGTGAATCTGGGAGTGAAGATG
Source organism: Bacillus timonensis (assembly GCF_004799755.1). GTDB lineage: Bacteria > Bacillota > Bacilli > Bacillales > Bacillaceae_L > Ferdinandcohnia > Ferdinandcohnia timonensis_A. The sequence goes on from NZ_SLUB01000023.1 coordinate 19,678, forward strand.
AAAAAATATCTGCTCATTTCCTTGCAAATTTTCTTGAAGAATGGGGAGTCACACACCAAGTTCATTATCCAAACCTCTATTTAAGCATCCCTAAAAAAGCTAACCTAGAAATAATCCATCCTATCTCTAAAGTTATTAATGCAAAGACACCCTCTTTTTCAGTTTCGACGGCGGAAGAATGGGTGAGTGGGGAAGTGGTATATATCCCTTCAAAACATGCTTCAAAAATTAGTGACATTTTTAGTGCTAGTTTAATAGAAAAAGATTATGGTGATTTAACAGGCAAAATTGTAATAACAGAGGGTTATCCAATGTCTGGGAAAGTTAAGGAATTTAATGATAAACATGTGGTAGGTGCCATTTTTATCAGTCCTGGGGACAATATCCATGATGGGATTTGTACATCCATTTGGGGAACGCCAGATCTTGATTCAATCGATAATGAACCAAAAATTCCAGTTCTAGCAGTGAACAAGGAATCTGGTGAGGAGATAAAGTCCTTATGTGGTAAAGGAAAAGTTAAAATCAAGTTCCAAACAAATTTGGATAATGGCTGGTATCCATGTCCGTTAATCGACATTTTTATAGAAGGTACTGAAGAGCCTGAAAAGTATGTGCTGCTACACGGACATTTAGACTCTTGGACTGTGGGAATTGGAGACAATGCTACAGGCGATGCAGCATTGCTAGAAATTGCGAGGATTTTATACAAACATCGTGATAAATTAAAAAGAAGTATTCGCATAGCAATTTGGCCAGGACACTCGACAGGAAGATATGCAGGTTCTACGTGGTTTGCTGATCAAAATGGTTTAGACTTGGATAAAAATTGTATTGCTCAAGTAAATTGTGACTCACCTGGTTGTCGTTGGGCAACATCGTATGAAAATATTAATTGGATGAGCGAAGTGGAAGCATTTTGTAAGCAAGCAATAAAGGATGCTACCGGACAAGAAGCATCAGGTTCAAGACCCAGACGCTCTGGAGATTATTCTTTTAACAATATTGGAATCACATCTTTCTATAAGCTTTCCTCAACTATTCCAGATGAACTGATAAAAGAAAAAAATTATTATCCTGTCGGTGGTTGCGGTGGAAATATTGAGTGGCATACGGAAGATGATCTGTTGTATGTGGCAGATATGGATATCTTAAAAAAGGATATACGTGTTTATTTGACATCGGTTTTCCGTATTTCAAATGAAACTATTCATCCTATTAACTTTGTCAAAACCGCTGATGAAATCATTGCAACAATTAAACAATATCAGGAAGAAGCTTCGGATCACTTTCGATTAGATCTCGCTTTAGAGCAAGCAATAAAGCTGCGGTTAGCTTTGCTTGATTTTTATGATCAATTAAGCGAGATAAAAGAAAGACAAGTAACAGACCCTGTTGTTAAAGAGGCAAATGAAAAAATCTTAAAACTTGGGAGGGTTCTTATTCCAGTGAATTATACTCGAACAGGAAAGTTTCGACATGATCCAGCATTAGAAGTTCCACCACTTCCGGATATTGAACCGGCTAAATCTTTAAAAAACCTTCCCGTAGGATCTCACAGATATAATATTACATTGAATCATTTACTACGTGGACAAAATAGGTTGGTTTGGACACTCCAACAAGCACAGGAAATAATAGGTTAACTTCACACTTTAATAAGGCACCTCAGAAATTTTTTTGTCTTTTTATGAATATAGAAAATTTCAAAAGTGAGGTTATGAGATGAAAGTTAAATTACCAAAATTATCAATTTTATTAATGGCCATCTATTTAATTGGAGGCATTGTTATTATTCTCGTCCCTATGGCTCCAGGACCGGGTAATATTGACTGGGATGTTATGGTGATTTCGTATATGGGGTATCTATACCTTGTTATTGCCACTCTAATATATTACAAAATGGGGAAATAAATATAAGGGGGGACTAAAATGGAAAGCAACGTTATTCAATATTTGATAGTGCTATTTGTTTATTTCGTTGGAATGCTGGTATTGGGTTTTTGGTTTAATAAGAAAGCACATTCAGAGAAGGATTATTTTATTGCCAAAGATAAATTAGGAGCGGCAGTGATTGGATTTTCCTACTCCGCAACTCAAATGAGTGGAAGTACATTTATGGGATCAGTTGGTCAGAAAAGTGTTATAGGATATAGCTTGATGCCAGCAGGGATTGCTTCAGCGTCTGCTCCATGGTTTACTTATGTACTATTAGGAGAGCGAATTAGAAAATTATCTGACAGATTAAAAAGTGTTACGATATCAGATATATTCGAAGCTAGATATTACAGTAAATTTGTAGGCATAGTAACTTGTATCATTATGCTTTGTGCTTTTATTCCTATGATTTCAGCCCAGTTCCAGGCAGCTGCTGTTGCTTTTGAAGTAATTCTTGGTGTCCCATATTTAGTAGGATTATTTATTTTCGGCATTGTTGTTATTCTTTACACAACCGTTGGAGGGATGCTTGCAGTTGCATGGACAGATTTAATACAGGGAATATTGATGATCATTGGGTTCATGATTTTAGCTCCAATCGTTCTATATGCAACAGGTGGTTTTTCTGAAATGAATATAAAATATGGGGAAATTAATCCGGAAGGTATGGCTTTAATAGGTGCAATGTCACCTTTATGGGTAATATCTTCATTTATTGTATGGGGATTCTTTCAGATTGGAGGAGCTCCAGCATCGGTTACGCGGTTTTTAATACCTAAAGATGATAAAACACTAAAAAAGGCATTGATATATTCAATTAGTTTTCAATCGCTAATGTATATTTGTGCAGCTATTATTGCAATCGGTGGAGCTGTAATTCTTCCAAACTTAGAAAAAGCTGATATGTTGGTTCCGACCCTGATTTTTGAATATTTACATCCGGTTTTTGGGGGCATTGTACTTGCAGCAGTTCTAGGAGCTATGATGTCAACAATAGACTCTATATTACTTTTAGCAGGTTCTTTAGTGACTGTTAATATAGTTCCAAAGATTACAAAAAAACAACTAGATACATCAAAACGACTAAAGATTGGTAAAATCTCAACTCTAGTTATTGGGTTATTAGCTATTTTGATTGCGATTGATCCTCCAGCTGCTATTTTTTGGGTTGTAACGATGTCCTTTAGTATCATGGCGTCTGCTTTTACATTTCCACTTTTATTAGGTATTTGGTGGCCACGTGCAACAAAAGAAGGCGGAATAGCAGGAATTATTGGCGGCGTTGTAAGTTGTATCGTCTGGTACATTTTAGGCTACATTGAATACCAATCTTTTTCTATTTGGATTGGTGGTATATGGCCGGCTGTATTCGGAAGTATGGTTTCATTAGTTTTAGTCACTGTAGTAAGTTATTTAACAAAACCTGCGCCACAAGAGGTTATTGATACATTCTTTGATGATATTTTAATAGATAAACCATTAGCTAACGAAGTTGTTAATGCTCAGAAAGGATAAAACTATGAACATATCATCCACTATGACTATAATTTCTAATGAAGAGGCATTAGAAATTGTTAAAAAAAACCGTTTGGGTATAGTAGATAAAATTTTATCTTTTTTTAAAAGAGATAAAAAGCTCCAGGAAACAATTATAGACTCTGACTGTGTTTATTATCCATACTGGATTATTCATTTCAATGTTGATTTCCCCAAAAAAACACAGTCTATGTTCATGGTTGTAGACGGATTTAAAGGTTTAGCAAGTTTTGGACAAGGATTTCCAATTGTGCAAAATGTAGAAGTATCCGAGAGTAAGATTGTTCGATGTTTGGTAAACGTTGATGAAGCAAAAGAGAAAGCAAGTAATCAATTAACTAACAATCTTATTTTCAAGCATAAAAAATTACCTTCATTCAAAATTGTTCAAGTTGATAAATTATTCAAGCCACAGATGATATTTTGTATGAGTAATGGTAGAAAAACATTTTACAAAGCCATTGATACAGAATCTGGACAAAGAAATTATTCTCTGGATATCAATTATCAAAAACTATTATTTGAGCAGGATAAAATTTGTTTAATACAAAAAAAGCTGGAATTCAATTAATATGTTTTAAATGTTATTCGGATAAAATCTATTGAAGGCTTATGCGAATTCGTTTCTTCACTTATCAAGATGAATAGTAGGGGTGATTATACTGTGAAACTGGTTTATGTAGTCCCAGGTCCTATCGATAAGAAGGAATTAGAAAGACGTGGAGAGATTTTGTGTGAATGGATATCTTCGGATGTGGAAATTGATATTGTTCGGGTAGAGGAAGGACCTGCTTCTATTGAATCTATGTATGAGGAATTTTTAAGTATTCCTGCAACTGCTAAGAAGATATATGAATTGGAACAACAGGGTTATGATGCAGCTATAATAGGCTGTGCTGGAGATCCAGGGATTGAGGCATATAGAGAGATTACAACAAGAATGTTAGTAGTGGGACCAGGAATGTCAAGTGTTCACGCTGCCGCCATGTTAGGTTATAGATTTTCAATATTAAATGCATCATTAAGTACTATACCCAATAGCTACGAACTTGTGCGTAAGGCGGGTTTGATCGAAAAACTTGCATCTATTAGGCCACTAAATATACCAGTATTAGAACTATCAAATGATCGTACAGCCACTTTAGAAAAGTTGAGAAGGATAACTGAACGTGCCATTAGTGAAGATGGTGCTGATTCCATTGTTTTGAAATGTATGTCGATGGGCTTTTTACATTTAGCAGAAGATTTGCAAGATGCTCTTGGTATTCCAGTTATCAATCCTGTAAAAACCTCATTGATGGCATCGGAGTTTCTGGTTAAAAGTGGATTATCACATTCAAATAAAGCATTTTTGCAACCTCCAAAATTAGCACAATGCAAAGTTCAGTCAATAGATGAACTTTACGTAAGAGTCAATAGTAAGTAATCGCGTTATATGTGATATAAAGAGAAAGATAATATTATCTGAAAATGGAATGAAAATTACAGATATAACAGCTCCTACCTCATAGGTATCTTTTAGTGAGGTGGGTGCATGATTTAAGACCTAGATTTGTATTTGAATCTGGCTTCTTATTACTTGAATACGGAACGTTGTTGACCCACTATCCAGTACAGAGGAAACAAATAAAAAGGGTCTAAATTTTTATGTATCAAGGATTTAAATATTCATTATTGTTTATTAAGAGAGAAGATAATGGATACTTTTTGAAGAATTGTCTGCAAAAAAATTCTAACGTATTTCAAATTATTATGTCTAATATTATAAATAGTATATTAAACTTGTCCTTTTCTATTTGTTTTCTTTCTATTTAATAGGGTGATGAATGGGCGGAATTATTATTTTTTTAAATTGTAAATAGTTGTACAAAAGATAGCCCAGCAGAATGTATTCAAAAATTGGAAAAACTTTCTGAATTAGTTGAAAGTAATCAGCCTCATTCTAATGAATAATATTTAGACAAAATTGTATTAATGATATGAATGAAAAAATCAGGTGAAAAACATCCACCTGATTTTAGCAGATTGTACAACCTTATCGTTTTACACAAATTTTCACATCATTATCAAGACCTTTTAAACTAAGGAATTATTAATTTATATGAGTCCTGACACCGGTATCATTTTGTAAAATTAAGTTACTATTCATTACGATAACACCCGAAAATGTTGATTTTCAACTTTTTTGGGTGTTTTTTTGTATGCGGCTATAAAATATGGTCAAAGCTTTATCCGACTGGGGGTCAGGTACTGAATTTCAGAATTTTTAGGTGCTCAAAGAGAATAATGATAGTAAACGATAGTAAAGAGGGTTTATGATGAATACCAAACAATCAAAAGCATTAGCCCCTTCTATGATTAAGCAAGCACTACAAGTTAATAAGAAACCATTTCCTTGGTTAAAAGCTGTTAGCGCGGGGGTAGCTGCTGCTTTGCCGGTTATGATAGGATTAGCCCTTGGCCATTTGAAATATGGATTAATTGCTGGATTGGGTGGCTTTACCTTTTTGTATGTGTTTAATATTCCATATGCGCAGCGAGCAAAGAAAATCTTTTCGGTCGTTCTCGGGTTGGCGTTTGTTACCTATTTGGGAACGATTAGTGCACCATATCCGCTAGCAGTTGCTGTTCTGATGGGAATCATTACAGCAGTAGTCATTTTTGTGTTCGGTGCCTTAAAAATAGCCGGCCCTTCCGCCATCTTTTTTGTATTGGTTTTTGCGATGACATCGGGCATGCCACTCAATCCTGATGAAGCATTCCTACGAGCAGGATTAGTTTTTCTTAGTGGTTGTTTATCATGGATGATTGGCATGATCGTGGGTTTTTCAACCCCCACGGTCCAGAAACTGATGTTGTGACAAGAGTTTATTTGCAATTAGCGGAACTGGTGGATTCTGTTGGAACTACTAAATTCACAGAAGCCAAGCATAAAGTAATAGAGGTACTTAATGAATCCGAAGAGACCCTTTCAGCGAGTTATATTCCATGGCGGACCACTGACATGTTTAATCGATTGTATCTACTAAATATATATGCTAATGAGTTGTTTATTTCAGTTGTGGAAAATTTCTCAAATGCCAATGAGCCATTACCTAAAGAGCTAGGGCAATCTACCAGTTTGTTTGCATATTCTCTAAACCAGTGCGAAAAGCAAAGTATGTGTTAGATTTTATTGATTATACGAAACAAGGATAGTATCATTCGCTAAACCATCATATCAATCAGTGGGAAGTACTAAAGATAAACAAGCCCGCCCCCAGTATAAGAAATCATTATCTTACTTGGGGGCAGACCCTAAACCTATCTATCTCTCCAATTTATACTTCTTTATTTTTAGATACAGTGTATTTCGACTGATTTGTAGGATGCTTGCAGCTTTGGTAATATTCCAATTTACAGAATGTAATGTATGTAGGATCGCCATTTTTTCAGTGTTTGTCAGTGAAAGGGAAGTGTTTGCTTCGTAATTTTCACGACTAGGTTGATGCTCAAATTCATCTTCAAAATGTAAATCCTCACCGTGAATGATATGTTCTTCTGCAAAAAACGAGGCCTGCATAAGCACACTTTTGAGCTCCCGCACATTACCTGGCCAATGGTAGGAAACTAGTTTTTGCTTCGCATCCTTCGATAAAGTAATAGAGGGGGAATCTAGTTTTGTAATTAAATGTTCGGCTATCTCGATAATATCAGTTCGATTTCGTAGAGGCGGTAGTGTAATAAAAATCCCTCTCAACCGAAAGTATAAATCCTCTCTAAATCTCCCTGCTAGGACTTCCTCGCGCAAATTTTTATTGGTTGCAGCGATAACTCTCGTATCAATGACTTTAACAGCATCTCCGCCAATTCGGGTTACCGTTTTTTCTTGTAATACGCGTAGTAAGGCCGCTTGTGCCTTCAATGACATATCCCCAATTTCATCTAAGAAGATTGTTCCACCGTCAGCAAGTTCAAATTTACCAGGAGCTCCTTCTCGCCTAGCACCTGTAAAAGCACCCCGTTCGTATCCAAATAATTCACTCTCAATCAAACTATCAGGGATGGCACTGCAATTAACCGCAATAAATGGTTTTGTTTTCCTTGTACCCGATGTATGTAAAGATTGCGCGACTAATTCCTTTCCTGTTCCACTTTCTCCATAAATGATGATTGGGTACTCAAATAAGGCAGCTTTTTTAACAATTTTCCTTACATTTGCTATTTTTGCACAGGAGCCAATTATATCAGAGATGGTATAAAGCTTTTTGTCCTGGGAGGATTTAGTGCTATTTCCATGTAAGGAAACAACAGAACGAAATACTGTATTTGAATAATCGTCTAAAATATCGACTGATGAACCCCATTTCATATGAAACTCCTGTCCAATACAATTATTTCCTAATAATTGCTGAGCAGGTTTGTTTGCACGAATAATTCTTCTTTCATGATCCAGTGTAAGGTTTGGAGTTGAGGATAAATTCGCAGTAACATCCAATTCTTTTAAGACCAGTAGCTTTTCACGGTTGACATGATCCATGAGCAATCGATTTTGCACAGCTTCTACAATCATACTCGCTAAAGAAACCATCGAGGGATGAAATAATTCTTTCCTTGCACTTATATTAACTGCTCCGATAAATTGACCGCTTGGAGAAAAAATGGGGCTTGCCGCACAGGTGAGAAAGTGATTCTTCACATGGAAATGATGTTCGGCGTGGGTGATGATGTTTTTTTTCTCATAAATGGCAAGTCCAATGGCGTTTGTCCCTTTCACTTCCTCTGACCAGTTTGAGCCAATTGAAAAATAGTCAATAGATTCATCGATATCGAGATTACCTATTTTATGTATGATTGTTCCATTACCGTCAGCGATTACTGTCACTATTCCACTTGAATGAATGGAAGGATAAAGTTTTTCTAAAATGGCAGTCGTATGGTTAATCAAATTCGCATTCTCTGATAGAACCTCTTGTAATTTCTTGCCGGTAAATTTGATATCCTTGATTGGACCAGTGGGTGAAAGCCCAAACCTTTGACATCGTTTCCAAGAAAGATCAATAATGTTTCTTTGATTGAAAAGATCGACGGATGACATGAATATACCTATCCCCCTTAATTACTTTCCTTGCCCATTTATGTGAGAAAATCATATTTTACATCTATTATACTATTATTTCATTTTTTTGAAAGTAATGAATATTTTGTCCGACGTGTACTAAAATAGGACACATGCTGCTCAAATTTTGAACACTCTTTTTATTATCCATCCTTTAAAAAGGTCCATTTTAAAAGGAATTATGCTTGGCACAGTACTTGCAAGTATATAGTTGTCTGACTCATATTCATTTAATGGAGGGGAAAAAGATGGTAGGAAACAGAGCGGTAGCTTATATGGGACCTGGCAGAGTAGAGGTAATGGATATTGGTTATCCAGATTTAGTGTTAAGAGATGGACCTGGAGTAAATCCTCTTAATGTAGGACGTAAATGTGAACACGGGGTTATTTTGAAGGTAGTGACAACCAATATTTGTGGAAGTGACCAGCATATGGTGAGAGGGAGAACAACGGCTCCTGAAGGACTAGTGCTTGGGCATGAAATAACGGGAGAAGTCATTGAAGTTGGTCGTGATGTGGAATTTATTAAAAAAGGTGACCTAGTGTCAGTCCCATTTAATATTGCGTGTGGACGATGCCGGAGCTGTAAAGAGCAAAACACACATATTTGTGAAAATGTAAATCCTGATCGGCCTGGTTCCGCCTATGGGTATGTAGACATGGGGGGATGGGTAGGAGGTCAGTCTGAATATGTGATGGTCCCTTATGCTGACTTCCAATTATTGAAATTTCCTGATAAAGATCAAGCGATGGAAAAAATTAAAGATTTAACGATGCTCTCTGACATTTTTCCAACAGGTTATCATGGGGCAGTGAGCGCAGGTGTTAAACCAGGCTCAACAGTTTATATTGCTGGAGCAGGTCCTGTTGGGCTAGCTGCTGCACATTCGGCACAACTTTTAGGGGCTTCCGTCGTTATTGTAGGAGACTTAAATGAAGAAAGACTTGCCCAAGCAAGAAGCTTTGGATGTGAAACCGTAAATCTGCGTAAACACCCTGATTTAGGAGAACAAATTGACCAAATTTTAGGTGTTCCTGAAGTTGACTGTGCGGTCGATTGCGTTGGCTTTGAAGCATCTGCTCATGGTGCGAATGCGATCGAAGCACCAGCAACGGTTTTAAATAGCATTATGCAAGTCACACGTGCTGGGGGACGTCTTGGGATTCCAGGTCTTTATGTAACTGGAGATCCAGGTGGAGTTGACGAAGATGCGAAAATTGGAACATTGAGAGTTCGTCTAGGATTAGGATGGGCAAAAGCGCATACGTTCGTAACCGGACAAACACCAGTCATGAGATACCACCGTGACTTAATGCAAGCGATCTTAAGTGGTAGAGCACAGATTGCAAAAGCGGTTAATGCAACTGTTATTTCATTAGACCAAGCGCCACAGGGATATGCGGAATTTGATAAAGGTGCTTCAAGAAAATATGTAATTGACCCTCATGGACTTGTGAAGTAATGGTGGCTGCTGATGGAGACACCCAGCCTGTTCAAACGGTGTTTTGCTGAAGGGATCGGGACTGCTTTATTAGTACTTATTGGTCCTGGAACAGCTGCATTTAATGGAATTATTACGGCGAATAACAACGAGTCTACAACATTAGCAGATATTGGAGTTATTAGTTTTGCCTTTGCCATTATTGTGATGGCAATGATCTATTCCATAGGAAGATTAACTGGTTGTCACATTAACCCAGCTGTAACAATCGCATTAGCCTCGACTAGTCATTTCTCATGGAAAGAAGTAGGACCATATCTCCTTGCACAATGTGTGGGCGGTACGATTGGGGCGTTTGGGATTGTAACGGTTTTAGGTATGGACGGAGTAGTGTTAGGTAATTTAGGGGCTACTGTACTTGCCCCAACTACCGGGTATTTACAGGGAATTGTTATCGAAGCCATTGCAGCGTTTATTCTGATGTTCGTTATTATGGGAGTTGCCGTAGACTCCAAGGCTCCGAAGGATTGGGGAGGACTTGTTATAGGCTTAACGGTCGGCGGGATTATCATGATGACTGCCGGTGCTACGGGAGCATCCTTTAATCCTGCACGAACCTTCGGCCCCTATCTTGTAGATAGTCTATTAGGTGGCAATATAAACTGGATCCAATTCCCGGTTTATGTCATTGGTCCAATCATTGGTGCCATTGCGGCCGCGGTCACTTATACGTATATGACAAGCTCGAAAAAGCTACCGTTATCAAATGAAGCTTCTCAACATGAAGTAGGTAAATAGAGTTGTATAGAGGTGATAGGTTCTGACGTAATCCACTTTTTGGGAGGGGACTATCACCTTTTTGGTTTTTATAGAGATTAATATGAAGGATTATCTAGTTTTTTGTCGAAATATATATTTACATGCAAAAGAAAAAAGAAAGGAAGATATTATTTGGCAAAAGACTATAATATACCTCGGAACCATAAGGACATTGGGTTACGTTCGCTCGCTGTCATGTTCAAAGATGAATTTCTTCCCTTTACAGGAATGCAACTTCCAAAGGTGAAGGATGTTATTGAAACCAATGTTCCTACCATTCAAATGAAAGACAGAGGAATGGACCTTAATTTTCTACTTGAGGATAACACAATCGCTCATATAGAATTCGAATCAGACACCCTCAACATTAATGACCTCATACGATTTGGCCACTACGATCTCCAACTTTATCACCAACGTCAACAAAAAATTCGCCGCATCATCATTTTCTCAGCTGGAGTACCAGAAACAACGAAACAACACCTTGATATTGGAAGTGTCATTCAAAAACATGAATGTCTTTTTCTTGAGCACGACTTTGATGGAGATGAAATTTTTAGTAAAATAAAGGAAAGTATAATTAAAAACGAAGCATTTTCAAACATTGAAAAACTACAAATCATTCTATTACCAATGATGAAAACGAGGACGTCAACAACCTCAAAAAGAGCATATGAACTTACACATACTCTACAGACATATCATGATGAATACATAGCATTTTATTTGATTGGAATGGTTGCGGTCAATTATAACGGAATTGAAGAGCTAGAAAAGAAAAGAATATTGGAGGTGTTGGAAATGGCAAGGCCATTCGAAGAACTTTATAAAAAATTTGAGGACCGAGGATTTGAAAAAGGAATTGAAAAAGGGATCGAAAAAGGAATTGAAAAAGGGATCGAAAAAGGAAGACAAGTAGGAAAGCAAGAAGGCAAAAAGGAAGAAAAGATAGCAATTGCAAAGAAACTCCTAATAAAAGGTTTGGATGCTGAAGCAGTTGAGGATATAACAGGATTATCACTCCGCGAAATTGAAGAACTTCGTAAATCTTAATTCGGGAGGCTAATAAAAAGTAACATCACGGTATGCATTTAGGGTAAGGCTACCGTTATTAGACAGGTGACTATCAACGGTGGCCAGACTCCTAAATATACTTGAAAAATCTATAACAGCCAAAGTTTGGGACAAGGCAGCTATCCAAACGGAAAGCTTTCTCGATGCCTATGACCTTTACCTAACTCCAACTACGGTACCCTCCATCAAGGAAGGAGAAATCGAATTAAAATTCCTCATAAACCGCAGGATCTTGATTGGCAATCCTTCCATCTGGCTGGCTTAAGGATGAAATCATAGCCATTTCTGCATCATCCAGTGAAAAGTCAAAAATAGAAAGGTTCTCTACTTGGCGAACTGGTGAGGCTGACTTAGGAATTGAAATCGCTCCAAGTTGATAATGCCAACGTAAAACGATTTGTGGAATCGTCTTCTTATGATGTGCAGCAATCGTTCGAAGTGTTTCGTTTTCTAAGTCTTTAATTCCACGAGTGAATGGGCTCCAAGATTCTGTTGCAATATTTTTTTCTTCATGATATTTTCTTTGTTCCGCTTGGTTAAAGAATGGATGTAACTCAATTTGGTTAATGCTTGGTTTGACTCCGGTCTCTTTTTCCAGTCGGTCTAAGTGTTCAGGTAAGAAATTACAAACCCCAATTGAACGAATCAGTCCCCATTTTTTAGCATCAATCAGAGCCTGCCAAGCTTCTACATATGTATCTTTGCTAGGGTTCGGCCAATGAATGAGGTATAGATCATAATAATCAAGATTCGCTCGATAAAGCGATTCTTGAATAGTTGCCTTTGCTTTGTCGTAATTGTGATATCGACCAGGAAGTTTGGACGTAATAAGCAATTCTTGTCTCGGTACAGAACTACGGCGAACAGCTTCTCCTACCGCTCCTTCGTTTTCGTAATTATAAGCTGAGTCAATCAGACGATAGCCATTATGAATCGCACTGACGATGGCATTTACTCCATCATTTCCTTTAAGCGGGTATGTACCAAAGCCGATCGCAGGAATACGTAAGCCATCATTTAACGTAACCTCAGGAATTCTAATCTCCATAAAACACTCTCCCTCCATTAATATCGCAATTTTATCACAATCTTGAAAATTCCTCTATTTTGGAGGTTGGGAAAAGAGGGGGGGCCACTATTAATGTTTCATTATGATATCTTCTCCTTTGTTTTTAAAACAAAGTAAGTGGGCATTGCAATCAGGAAAATTATACGTCTTTAATACTCCTTATGGAATTACACAATTGAATTTAGAAAATGCAAATCATAAATTCTGGATATTTGAGGAATATTATTCCTAACGAATTGAATTTATCAATTATGAGATGTGCCCCATAGTGCCCCATCTTCAGCAATTTCAGCTGTTTGGGGTATTTTTAGGGTCAGTTTTACTTCCGACGTGTATGTACTTCCATAATTAGCGCTAGGAATAGCGGTGAGGAGAAAAGAAACGGATAACGAAAAACTTAGGGCGAACCGAACCTGAAGTAGTAGAAAAAGACGAAAAGGTGGATGGGCTAATGGCATCAAGAAGGCATCGAATCTTTAATTTCTTAGTCATAATGATTCCGTGGTTAACATTGTTGTTCATCGGAAAACAAAATTTTAAACGTTATTCTGTATCAGGTGTTTTTATTGTTCTTTTTGAGATTCTTAATCATCTGTATGGACACAAGAAGAAATGGTGGAAGTTTTTCGATAAACCAAAATCATTTATAAAGGATGAACTTCCTTTTAGTGTGGGGCCTTATATGCCACTTTCCATGTGGTTACTGAAATTTTCGTACGGTAACTTTAAAAAGTTTGTGCTCCTTAATGTTATTGCAGATGGAATCTTTGCCTTTCTTGGCATGGATATTCTTAAAAAGCTTAAAATTATAAGCCTCAATCGGTTAAGTCGATTTCAATTTTTTATCTACATACACTATAAAGCATACTTATTATACGGAGTTCAGTACTTGTACGAGAAAATAAAGAGATATTATTGAGCGCAAACATATTGGATGACTCCACTCTAATTAAGTGTGGAGTGAAGAGCAATTTAGTTTTAATCTGTAACGAAACGGAGAAAATTTTTTTTTCTTTTTTCATTTGCTTTTTTAGGAACAGATGAATTTCTTACATCCATTTTCTCCTCCATTTGATTTCTATGGATGGTTTTTAGACTTGCTACACTGCTAAAGCAAAGTGAGAAGACTATGCCAATCTTATAAAAAACATGACTTTCGGTAACAATGAATGATAATCATCATATTTACCTAAATCATTCATAATTTTAAAGTGTAGAAAAGCGGGAATACAATTCTAAACATTTTCCATAAAAAGGAGGAGAATTTTGGACAAGTATAGAAATAAGCGATACGATAGAAATACAAAAAATACTGAAGAGGTGGTACATTTGATTACTTTGCCACAATCAAATTCAGAAAAAAAAGTAAAACGAGTCAGATCTGAAGTAGAGGTCCAAAGGAAAAAGAAAAAGCGTAGTGCTCTTGAGATTTCAGATGCTATTGGTGTATATGGTGCATTTGGCCGTACATTATCGGATTTACATAAACAAGGGAGATAAGTATTGATACTCAAAGAATAAGAACAGAGGAACGGTTCCAACATTACGCCTTGAAACTCAGAACCGTTCCCGTGTTTTCCAACCATACGAAAAGAGCCAAAATGACGCAGGTTGTTAACCACCACTTGCGTATTTTGGCTCTTTTTAACATCCATAAAAGATTTCGTAAAATTGTAGACGATAAAATGATAAGATAATAGGTAAATAGTGGGAACTTGGTAGTGTTGTACCGAAATTTTAGGACACCTGTGAGAAAAATATAAAACGTTTGCAAAACAAAAGGGGGCGATGGTTGGTGTTTGATTACAAGCAATATGACGGGTTGGGGTTAGCCGAGTTAATTCAAAAGAAAGAAGTGAAGGCCGAAGAAGTACGGGAGGCAGCGATTCGTGAAATTGAAAATAAAAATGGTGTACTTAATGCTGTTATTGATACATTTTACAATGATCCAGAGGACGTTGCTCAAGCCGAATCAACAGGAAATTTTGCGGGTGTTCCTTTCTTAACGAAGAGTATTAATCAGGAAGTAAAAGGTCGTCCACTCAAAAGTGGTACTAAACTCTTGGAAAACATTCTTGCAGATCAAGATAGTGAATTTGTTCGTCAAATTCGGAATACGGGTGTCACGATTTTAGGACAGACAAATGTTCCGGAGTTTGCGTTAATGGGAATCACAGAGCCTGCTTATTATGGACCTTCGAGAAATCCGTGGAATCCGGATTATACACCAGGTGGGTCAAGTGGAGGTTCAGCAGCAGCAGTGGCATCGGGTATGGTTCCAATTGCAGGTGCAAATGACGGAGGCGGTTCGATTCGGATTCCTGGTGCTTTTTGTGGATTATTTGGTTTAAAACCAACTCGTGGTCGCACACCAGTTGGTCCTGGTCGAGGCCGGGTCTGGCAGGGCGCATCAGTCGATCATATTTTAAGTCGGTCTGTTAGGGATAGTGCGGCCATGTTAGACCACTATCAAATGGACCGGGCCAATGCGTTTATGGCGCCCCTTTTTAATGGTTCTTATTTAGAAGCATCGATAACTCCTATAACAACTCCGCTAAAAATAGCATTTACGACAGACTCTCCAATAGGAACCACGGTTGATCAGGAGTGTAAGGAGGCAGTACATAAAGCGATAAAGCTCTTAGAAGAGATGGGTCATAGCGTTGTTGAAATAGCAGCGCCAGTAGACGGAAAAAGAGTAGCGAATAGCTATTTCATGTTGTATTTTGCAGAAGTGGCGACAACCTTAACTGCGCTAGAGGACAGGATTGGACGGAAGGTCACATTTAATGATGTAGAACCAGCAACTTGGATGCTGAATTTGCTTGGAAAAGCGGTATCAGTCGAAGAATTTTTAGCAAGCCTGAAGTTTTGGGACGAGGCAGCTATCCAAATGGAAAACTTTCACGACGACTATGACCTTTACCTGACACCAACTACGGCTCACCCCCCGTCAAGGATAGGTGAGCTTGATCAAACTTCATTTGAAAAAGGACTGATCAAAATTGTAGGAGGTCTAAGGTTAGGAGGAATGTTGAAAAAGTCGGGTTTTGTTGAACAATTGGCAAACAAAAGCCTTGAGAGAACCCCATTTACCCAGCTTGCGAACTTAACTGGTCAACCCGCAATGACACTACCTATGCATCTTACAAAGGATGGTCTCCCATGCGGTGTTCAAGTTATGGCAAGACGAGGCTGTGAAGATCTTCTGTTACAGCTTGCAGGACAACTTGAACAGACAGATTCTTGGGTTCAGGTGAAAGAGAATCCTGGTTTTTAAAAAGCAAATCATTAGATTTATAGAAAAGGCGAATGAGATTTACAAGAGTAAAGGTGATAAGGGAGGGCAGTAGGATGCTAGCAAAAATCAGAAAAGTTAAGTTAAACACAGAAGGTAAAAACCCGGTATATAAGGTTATTCTGGAATGCCCACAAGGCAAGGAACTTTATATTCATTTTGACTACACACATGCCACGAAAACATTCTGGCCATTAGAGGTCAACTATGATGGACAGCATAAAGATGCAAAACTAGCTTGGTATACAAGGGATGTAGAAAGTATGACGGTAGAAGCATTCTTAAAGACCATTGCAGAAAAGATTAACAAGAAATACGGGTATGAATTTGGGGCGCAAAATTAAAAAAGGAGATAGAGTAATGATTTATGAAACACTTGCTAAGTATCATGAACTCTCTAAAAATGATAAGAATCATAGATTTAAATCTTGGGAACACTGTTATAGCTTTTTCTCACAAAATTATCAAAATCTAAAAGATGAAAAGGTGTTTGACCATGCTTGTTTACACCTCGCTTTTTATCTAGCAAGCTGGGGAATGTTAAGGGGAAGTTCATTTTTACTACAAAAGGATTACAAAGTTCACTCATACTTTTTAAGAAATGTAGTTATGAATGCAGACACTCTTCCTTACTTTGATACGAATTCTCCAAAATTATTAGACCAAACACTTGTTGAAGGTATAGATGAATTAATAAGAGATACAAAAAACGCTTATCAAGATAATATATACGAAATAAATGGGGAACGAACAATAATTAATGTAACGGACACTTTAGCATCAAAAATATTACTTGGAGTATATGGTAATGTTCCTGCTTATGACAGATATTTTAAAGAAGCATTAGCGATGTTTGGTATTAGAATACAATTTAATCAATCGGGATTACGAGAACTAATCGATTTTTATAATCACAATATCGAGGAATTTGAAGCAAGTAAAGCAATTTTTAGCAATGACGGAATTGATTATACGCCAATGAAGCTGATAGACATGTTCTTTTGGCAGGTTGGCTTTATGAGGGACAATCTTGATAAAAATATTGATGAATTAAAGAAAATAACTGAATTTGCAGCAGAATATAAAGCCGTAGAAAAAAACGAATACATGGATAATAAAATCTACCAAACTATTACTGAGCTAAAAATAATGAAAAAGGGCTTAACGGATGAAATCCGTAGGTACATTATTACTATATTAAATAAAGCGCATGAAAATGGTGCAGACTACTTAGATTTACGTTCTGGGGACATCCATAAAGCAATGGGCTTGAAAGATAGATTACCTTCAGTTTGTGGTGCAATGGAATCATTAGGAATCTATCAATATTCTATTATAAAAGATACACCGAGTGGCAAGAGTTCCACGAGGGTTGTGAGGTATTTTTTGAGTAACTAACAGATGCAAACTATTTTATGTGTACGTAGTATTTATAGCCATATTAAGGGAGGGAAAACTATGAAGAATTTGCTGATAAAATATATTTCTAGAGGAGATAATCACGTAGATCCAAATTTTACATTTCTTACATATGGAGATAGCGGAAGTAGAGCAAGTCAGATTTCAAACACTGTGGAGCCTGGTTCTTATGTGTTTTTTCATACATCCTTTGACAGGAAAGCATATATAACGGCATATTTTTATGTAGAGAAAATTTTAAATAAGAATGATAATTCTGCAGAAATTAGAACACTTAACACTGATTCTAAAGTAGACGATGTTATCATTCTTGGAAGCAGAGAGCGCTCAAAAATACTTACATCTCCACTTCCTTTTGACCGGACACTAGCAGGACAGTTAACTTCTTTAAAAATAGCCGAGGATAGATTTAAAGGGAATCTTACGGAACTGCAGGTTATATCTAATTCTACTAGGTCGCATAGAAGACTATCGAATACAGATACAGACTTCCTTTTAAAACAATGTTTAAACAGGGGCTAAAATAGTTTATAAAAATTCACTTATTTTTTAGGCATACGCTTTATAGATACAAAAGTAACACAACCTTTAAGACACCGAAACTTACTTTGGGGAAATATTTACTCCAAAAACAAATCAAGCTTGAAAAAAATAAAGAGTTTATATAGGAGTGGTGTAATGGGAAGATATTTTGTTCCTTCTAAGGGTGCAATCTCGTGGAAAGAATTGCTTGCTGATCCAGAGAAACAGTGGAAAAAAGGGTATTCTGCATACGAATTGGCGAATTGTTGGGAGGATGCTAACAATTTACCACCTAGTGTTAAAGAGGTGTTTATGCAAAGTCAATTGCCTCTTTTTAACAATGTAGAAGTGTTGTATGGGTTTCCGGAGTATAAGGTACCTTTACCAGGAGGAGGTACAAGTTCGCAAAATGATCTTTATGTGCTTGCAAAGGCAAATAATGAAAATGAACTTCTGCCAATTATGGTGGAAGGAAAGGTTTCAGAACCCTTTGGACAAACAGTGAAGTCTTGGTTGGGAGACAATCCAAGTAACGGTAAGAGAAAAAGATTGAAATACCTACTTACTGCTTTAGATTTACATGAAGATAGTGTACTAAATATGAGATACCAATTAATACATAGGGCTGCTTCCGCAATACTTGAAGCTAAAAATGTGAATGCGAAAAATGCTCTTATGCTTGTTCATTCGTTTAGTGAGACCGGAAAATGGTATGAAGACTACGCCGAGTTTGTAGGACTGTTTAACTTATTACCGAAGAAAGACTTGGTTGTTGGACCAGTCCAAATAAGCGGAATAAATCTATTTTTTGGATGGGTAACTGGTGAGGCTGTTTTGAAGACAAAAGAGTACTTCTTTAGCATGTTCAAAACAGAAAAAGCTAGAGTGTTAGCAAAGGAAATCGATGATTATATTTATCTAAATAGCCCATATAAAGACGATGTTGAAGATTATCATCAGCAATATAAAAATGGGGTTCGGACAGATTGTATAGGTTATGTAAGTAAAAAAGGTTCCTATAAATTTGCAACATTAACCGAAGCACGTAAAGTATGCTTTGTCCTTCATCTAGGAAAAAAACTTCACACTGAAACAGCAAAGAAGATGCAGCAGGAAGTCGATGAATTACTTGGCCATGTGTATGAAAATACTGATTCAAGTAGATTGACTCCTGGTGAGGTGTACATAAGGTTAGAGTGGGTAGATTGTTTAGAGCAGATAACTAGATTTATAGATACAGCCTATGCGTTGAGACTGCAAAAGTAAAAACAGAGAGATGGTTCTAATGTTCGTTGTGAAGTTTATAGGAACAAATTTTATAATGTAAGGTGTACCTATAAAGGTTAATGGTGTTGTTCAGGAGATTCTAACTGATCAACACCTTTTTTCTTTGATTCGGAATACTTGTGTCTGCACCCCAGCGCGGTAATGCTTTACTTTGTTGGGGGTCAGGCTCTTTTTATTTGGGGCTGCCCTCAGTTTTCAAGACAAACAGAAAAAGCCATTACAAGTTCCTTCTTGTAATAGCTTCTGTTGCAGTTGATGATTTAAGGATATTTTAGTAGATTCCACCGTACGGAGGGTACTGGTAACCCGGGTAATTTTGGTAAGGTGGGTATGGTGTTGGCGGGTACGCCGGATAGTATCCATAGTTAGGATATGGGGAAAACGGATAGGCGTTAGGGGAATTGAGCAATGCCCCTGCTAGTAACCCACCTGCCAATCCACCTAAAAGTGGGAGCCCACCTTGAAAACCTCCATGTGAACCATACACTGGTGTACCGTGGCCGCCACCATGTCCTGGCTTACCGTGGCCACCGCCATTTCCAGGTTTACCGTGATGCCCATGATGATCACCGCCATGTCCATGCTTATACTCACGCATAATTTCCGTATATCCATAATCCTGTTGGTACGGAAAAGGCATTGGATTCGTTTGATACCATAGATAATTCATATCTTTTCCTCTTTTCATGAAATCTTTGTCCCTACAGCATATGCAACTACCCATGAAAGTTATTGGGCGACTATCCATGAAAAGGGATATTTACCTAAAAAGCAACTAAGAACAGAGTAAGAACAGAGGGACGGTTCCAACGTTTCACCCTGATACACTGCATTCTCCTGGTGCCAGACCCCCAGCGCGGTAATGCTTTACTTTGTTGGGGGTCAGGCCCTTTTTATTTATTGAATTTATAGAAATAGAATTGTATTGGGAGTATAGCAACTTGTGAGGACTTTATAGTTGCTGATTAATTAGTTGATGAAGTTTTCTCTTATGTTGAGCAGTTTTGTTTAATAGAAAGTCTGTTGTTTCTTTGTTTTCTTTTAACTCGACTCGCATTCCGTCTTGCTTCTTTTCCAATCTATCTAGTCGTTCTTCCACGTGGGCAAAACCTGAGTCTGTGTTAGACTCCAACTCTATCTTCATATTGTCCATCTTGGATTCTAAATCATTCTTCATCATATCCAACTTACTATCGATTTTCTCAGAATAAAATTTAAATGCTTGTAATATTTCTTTAAGGATTGTTTCTTGTTCCATATTACTCACCTCCCTCTTAAAAAGAGTATAAACGAGAATATTGAATAATGGAAGGTGAAATCTAGGGTTGGACTATTGGGCACGAACATCGAAATTATGCTTATCAATATGGAGAATGAAAGTTTTTTTATTTAAATACCAAAATTCACGATATTTTATTGGGGGTGACCTTAGCCCCAAGATTTATGTGCATCAGGGAGATAAGGAGCAGAAATTCCTTGTGTCTGAAAAACTACAAAAAAGTGAAGTCGTAATGGTTGCGCCACAGTTTAGTAAGCTGTGAGATAGTATAAAACGATTACTAATTTGGTTTTTTCATATATACTTATTTTAAAAGGTTTATTTAGAGGCAAATAGTAGATCGTTTATGTGAACATTAGTAATTAAAAAAGGAGAAAGAAGTCTGGTACCATTATTGCATCTATCATGAACATATCGCAGATTCGGAGGCAGGAAGGTTGAAACAATCAAAACTTTGGACGAAAGACTTTATCATTATGTTTTTCACGTCCTTTTTCATTGCATTGGTCTATTTCTTATTAGTAACAACCATGGCTGTTTATGCCATTCAACAATTTAATGCTTCAGAAAGTATGGCTGGTCTTGCTGCTAGTATCTTTGTCATTGGAGCTGTCCTTTCTCGGGTTTTTACGGGGAGGTATCTCGATACAATTGGTCGAAAAAAAGTACTATTAGTAGGGGTTCTTTTGTTTTTTGTACCCACTCTGCTCTATTTTAACATCACAAATATGTATCTATTACTGTTGGTTCGCTTCATTCATGGAGTGGCATTCGGAATATCTACAACAGCATTAGCCACTATCGTAATCGATATTATCCCAAAAGAACGCCGAGGGGAAGGAATTGGTTACTTTTTCTTGAACCATACATTAGCCACATCGATTGGCCCGTTCCTTGGCCTATTTATTAACCAACACGCAGGCTTCACTATGATTTTTATTGTATGTACCCTTATGTCAATTGTGAGCTTAGTCATCCCATTATTTTTAAGGATCCCACGGTCAGTCATGACGGAGGAGCAGCGTAATTCCTTGAAGGGGTTTAAACTATCAAATTTCTTTGAAAAAAAGGCCGTCCCGATGTCATTAATGATTGCAATTATGGGATTTGTTTATTCAGGAATCTTAACTTTTATGACTCCTTATGCAACTGAAATCAACTTACTAGAAGCAGCAAGTTTCTTCTTTTTAGTCTATTCAATCGTTCTTTTGATCTCAAGGCCACTCACTGGTAAATTACTAGATAAAAAAGGAGATAACTTAGTAGTATATCCATCCATCATTTCATACGCAATGGGTTTATTGATTCTAAGTCAATCAAACAATAGCTTCACCTTTCTCGTATCAAGTGTGTTCATTGCACTTGGCTTTGGAACGATGCAGTCTTGCTTTCAAGCCATTGCCATTAAAGAATCGCCAAAGCACCGGGTAGGACTCGCAACATCTACTTTTCTAATTTTTTGTGATTTTGGGGTTGGCATTGGCCCATTCTTGTTAGGTGCCATTGTTCCAATGTTAGGTTTTCGTGGATTGTATTTAGCATTAGCCATTATCCTTTTTTTGTGTATCTTTTTATATTTTTCTCTGCATGGGAATAAAGCGGCCAATCAAAAATCGTATACAAAGGCTAGTTAGTAAAACACGGACGGTTCGGCTGTTCTACCTAATTCTGGTGCCTGACCCTCAGCCCGGTAATGCTTTACTGTGTTGGGGGTCAGGCACTTTTTATTTGATACTTAAAAATGGAAGTAGTCTATTTAATGGGATTGCTTTTTTTGATACATTTGTACATACTGTCAAACTTCCAAAATGTGGTATATTTTAGAAAGGATAAATATGTAAAGGGGGGAAACATTTAAATGTATCTGTCTGAGTTAGAAGTTGAAAAACTCTCAGACGCTCAACTGACCAAGCTTTTATTTTCGGATATTGAAGATGATCTCGCGAACGGAGATTGTATATTGGTGGCAGGTAGCAGTAAGGCCGTTAAATATCGTGTACCAAAAGCAGTAGAATTCTATAAGCAAGGCAGAGCCAGTAAAATATTGTTTTCAGGTGGTGTGAAGTGGAAGGGAAGTGATGACTCAGAAGCAGATTCGATGAAAAAAGAAGCCATAGTGTTAGGTGTTTCCGAAAAAGATATACTTATAGAGGATCAGTCATTGCACACACTAGAAAATGTATTAGCCTCTCTATTCGTATTAAACAGAGAATTTCACCTATATAGGATAAAACGAATTTTGGTAGTAACGACATCTTACCATATGAAACGATTACATCTGACATTACAAACATATATGCCTAGTTGGATCACCTACACGTTATGTCCTGCTGATGATACTTTCACCAGTAAGGATAACTGGTTTTTAACCGAATTAGGAAGAAAACGTGTTCGAGATGAGTCTGCAAAACTAATAAAATACGTTAAACAAGGTGCATTGCGTGACATGAAAGTAGATTTGTAAAATCGCACACATAAAAGGTATAGAATAGAAGCAAGGGGAACTTTAATAATTGGAAGTTCCCTTTATTATGAGGAAATACCACAAACTTTATAAGTACAGCGAAAAGGATTATGCATAAGTAGGGAAAAGGAAGTATTGAGCTAGAGCAGGCGATATTTGAAAAGTTTAGTGGTATTTATGGTGGGTAAAGGAACCTGTCCCTCTGACCCATCGACAAAATTCGGGGCGTCACTGTGACATATTCCAAATCACTCTGTAAATACTAACCAATATGCTATAGTAAATAAGCCTACGAACAAACAAACTGGCATTCCGATAAGAAAAGAGAAGTGATGAGCATTGCTAAATTTTTTACAACTCGGTATTCGAAAAGAGATTAACCATACATTAAAGTCATTAGGTATTGTGGAACCGACTCCCATACAAGAACGGACGATACCATCCGTGCTTGAGGGGAAGGATGTAATTGCAAAAGCACAAACTGGAACAGGAAAGACATTGGCTTTTGTTCTTCCCATTCTTGAAAAAATTGATGTGCACAAACCCGATGTTCAAGCCCTGATTTTAACACCAACAAGAGAATTGGCTCAGCAAATCACAAAAGAGATTAAGAAAATGATGGAGAACCTAGAAGGGGTCAATGTGTTAGCTGTATATGGTGGTCAGGATGTGGAGCATCAATTAAAAAAATTAAAAGGAGCTCAACATATTGTCGTTGCAACACCTGGTCGGTTACTCGATCATATTCGCCGTGGAACAATTGATCTTTCAACGATTGAGAGGCTTGTAATAGATGAAGCTGACCAAATGTTACTTATGGGGTTTCTTCCAGAGGTAGATGACATCATTCATGAAACATTCCCTTCTAGACAAACTATGCTGTTCTCTGCAACAATGCCGAAAGAAATTCAATCTCTTGCCAAAAGATATATGGTAGAGCCAGAGTTCATAGAAGTGAAAGCAAAAAAAGTCACGGTCGAAGAAATTAAACAAGTTGTGATTGAAACAACGGACCGCAGAAAACAGGCCACTTTATTGCATTTAATCGAAGAGCATCGTCCCTTTTTAGCGATTATCTTCTGTCGAACAAAAATACGAGCTAAAAAGCTTCATGATGCATTGGTTGCCAACGGGTATGAATCAGATGAACTGCATGGTGATTTACCACAGTCCAAACGTGAAAAAGCGATGAAACGATTTCGTGAAGCGAAAACGCAGTTCTTAGTTGCAACAGACGTTGCTGCACGGGGACTTGATGTAGAAGGGGTAACACATGTCTATAACTATGATATTCCACAGGATGTTGAAAGCTATGTTCACCGGATTGGACGAACTGGCCGTGCAGGTGGCGATGGGGTTGCCATTACGTTAGTGGCACCTAAGGATCTGGAGTTCCTCCGAATGATTGAAAAAGGGATCCATCAAAAATTCGAAATACAAGTGATTAAAGGAGTAAGTATCCCTGATCGGGAGGACTATCAGAAAGAAAGAAGCGAGCAAATAAAAAAAACAAAGCGCCCTGAAGGAAATCGAAAAGACAAAAGCAAAGGGTCGTCAAATAGTCAAACAAAAAGAAATTCAATCACTTCAACAAAAGGTAAAAGACGTTCTCGATAAAGAGGAATTGATACATAATGGACTTCCTTACCTCTGGAATGACGCTCTAGTCTACCGGGGAAAGGCACCAAATTCAGGAGGCTACACCCATGTTACATAAACAAATGAAAAAATTCATTTCATCAGAGTTGATGAGTAAAGAGCAACAAATCGCATTATATCAAGAAGAAAAAGAGTACATTGAAAAATATAAATTGATCTCAGATGACGTTACCTTAATAGAAAAAGATCCGACTACACGTTTCCTTGAAGCTTACATTGAAAGATGTGATAAAGAAACAGAAGAAACACTCTCTAAAGAATCATTCTCATTTTTAGAACACCCGATTGACTACCTTCAAAAACACAAGAATGAATTTCTATACTTGGAATCAAATTGGTTGGAACTAATCGGCGTTGATGCAATTGCGTTTGAAGTGAATGATGTATTTGGAACATACGACGTCATGGTAGGATTGAAGCTAAAGAAAAAGTTTGAGGCTACTCTTAAAGAAAACCTAAGAAAAGAGTTACTTGGAGATGAAGCAAAATTTGAATTGATGTTTAATCAAGGTGATGGCTTATGGGACTTGAATTTCGCTTTGAATTATGTGGAGGGGTTCAAAGAGGAGATGTCATTAGAGGAAGCATATCGGCTAATTTATCGATTCTTATTTAAATTGGTAGAGAGAACGGAAGAAAGAAGCATGGACGTAAGTTAACTGTAAAATCGCAATTCCATCCTATATATGATACCATTTACCTCTATACAGAAAAGGGACGTGATTGAACATGATAAAAATTAGCATACCTACTCCAGATCTTACAATTACAGAACGGAAACAAATTCCAAAAGAAAATGAACCAGTAATCAAGGATATTCATGGATTTATTGACTTCCATCTAATACCGAGAGATAAAGGTGGTATTTTCTTATTTTTCAATAAAAATGATGAGCTTCTTTTTGTTGGGAAAGCGCGGAAACTGCGTCAAAGAATTAAAAAGCATTTTGAAGATACGGTATCTCCGATTAAAATGCACAGAGACGAAGTGTATAAAATCGATATTTGCATCGTAGAAGACCCAATGGAACGCGAAATTTATGAAACTTACATCATAAATAAACTCCGATCCAAATACAACGTGGATAAAGTGTTTTATTAAAAAATATAGGTGCCAGTCCCCAGTGCGGTAGTCATTTACCGTTTGGGGTCTGGTTCTTTTGTTAGGTAAAAAATTTAAAATTCGACAATCTTCGAGTGGTCGCTGTGACGGAAATTAAGTCTTTTGAAGAACAGAGGAATGGCTCCAACGTTTCACCTTAAAATGCTGAATTGTACCCCCATTTTTCAATGTGTATTGGGTTATGGAAGATGATAAAATAATTTGTAGATGGGCACCAAAGTTAATGAAAACTGCAAACTAGGAAACTACGACACTTTTAATGAGATGGAGGAAATAATGTGAGCTATGAAATTATTACATTACCTGGCTATCGGGCAGTAGGATTAAAGTGGGAGGGGACATTCTCAGAGATTGTACCGAATTTAAAAAACGTGATTCGGAAAATGGAAGAACGTGCCGATGAGTTAGATGACAAGCTGAACCCTCATGTTCAATTAGGATTATCTTATCATGTAATTGAAAATGGATTCGCGCATTATGCAGTATATGAAGTAAGTGATAGTCAGGAAATTCCTGATGGGATGGTTGAAATAAAGGTTCCTCAATTGACTTATGTGAAGACAACACATCACAAAGGGGAGGATATACAAAAGACTTATACGGATCTACATGAATGGTTATTTGATAGTGATTATACCGCATATAGGGAACCAGATGTAGTTTACTATGATCCATATATGCCAATAAAACATGAACATTATCCATTGGAACGCGACCCTAGTGATCCACACTTTGATATTTTTATACCGATTGTTAAAAAGTAAATCGACTCAACGATCACCTTGAAACGCGGTAACCGCCCCCTCGTTTTTCCAAGACTTTTTCAGAGGAGAGTGAGATTGTGAAAGACAAAGAGATCATAGACGTCTTTGAACAGTCAGAAATAAATTTACTCGTAGAGCTACGAATGGGAAAAGGTTTCCAAGAAAAAGAATATGAAAAGTTAGTGAAGGCACTCACCGTCTGTGCGGATGAATGGGAGAGTCGTACAAGTATTCCGGGAGAAGTCGTCCATACTTTAGTTGGACTATACGATGAACTGTACAACTTTTCATTGATTTATGGTGATGAAGAATCAGTCCGGATAAAGCAAGCAGCCGAAAATACCAAAAAGCTGATTCAAAGATGTACGAAAGAGAAGGGTGAAATAGAACCCAAAAAAGCCATAGTGATTGCCAGGTTGATTGAGAAAATTAACGAAAACGGAAATTTTTTCGAAAAAATTTCAAAATGGCAAGGGACTGGATGAACACCAATTTGAAAAAATCTATCAGGAATTATCCGATATTATCGATAAGATTTATTCGTGGGAAGAAATTCCAAAAGTTTTGGTTAATATACTTATTGATTTTCGTGAATTAGATTTGTTTGTCGGTCAATATCAAGAAGAGTTCAAACAACCTGAAGAGGCAAATAAAATATATGATGCGTATGAACGGGTTTTTAGTTTAATTACTGGTTGAACCAGTGAGAGATGAGAAACATAACAGTTTGATATACAATAGATACATATGAGACCAGTGACACATAAGTACAAAGATGAGGGCCTAAGCCTCAGTGCATTAAATCATTACTGTGCATGGGTTCAGACCATAAATTCCTAGAACTTGCTGAATTTTTTGAGGAGTACATGGACGAAATAAAGGAAGCCTATCCTAGTTATGTGACTAAAAAGTACCGTATAAAAAGAACTATTTTCCAACTTGGCTAAAAATGCAATAACTTATAGAGATATGGGGACAGTCAAATAAGGATTACCGTTGTGACCTTTCTAATATCTTAAAGACACAAAACACAAAAAACTTTGACCATATCATTCCACTGAATTTATATAGAACTAATGATGCTTTCCAATTATTGTGTGTGAAATGTAATAAATCTAAAGGGGATAGGTATACTTTAACAAGATCAGTAACTGCTCCTTTTTGGAACTATTAATCGTTAAAGATAGGTGATAATTATGTTATGTGAATGTGGTGGGGTATTGTCAGTGATTAGAATTGAAAAATACCCAGAAAACCTGAAAGATAAAATCAACTACGACCGTCTTTGTGACGTGGTGTGTCTTTCATGTGGTAAAGTTATATACAGCCAACCTTATGATTTCGGTAAAAAGATAAATAAGGTTAGGAAGATTGATCAGAATTAGATTGATTTTTTTCGGTTATTTTCTTATGTAATTTTTAAGACCTTTTCAATCATTTCAGTAGTTTATTTTTCGAAAATTAAATGGTTGTGAGCTATATTATTTCTTGTTGGGGTTAATTGAAAAAGACGAGGATATAGATTTGAGGGAATTGAAGTGGTCAAAGTTAGGAAAACCTTATAAAAACTTAATAATTGGTGATAGTGTAATTGTTCAAACTTAGTTGTAGTATAAGAACTTCTAATCTTAGTTGAAATAATAAATTGCCAATGTTCACCATATTCTTTTTCTATTTGGTTCCTTGCAAATAACCTCATACGGTTTTCAATTTTATAAAAAATACCGTAAGCTTCTTTTATGAGGGCGACCGTTCTTTGTTATCATTTACGTACCCCCCTTTACATTGAACTATTGGACAAATGTATTTAACACCCTTTAAGAAAGTAATGAATTCCTTGTGAACTTCTATAAAAAAAGTAAGGACGTTACCATAATTGAAAACGTCCTTAGTTGTATTATACAAAAGAAGAATTAAATTACTTTTGTTATTTTGCTATTATTTAAGTCTATTAAATAGCTTTCCTTTGCATTTCCTTGGTCGTCGCCCACCCTTTCCTCATACTCATGGAGTGGAGAATTTTTAATGATTTCATCTAAATCTTTAAAGGCAACTTTCCATACTCCTGTCATAGGTACAACTTTTATATTGGTATCAGGATACCGCTGTGATTTACTTTTCTTAAAGTATCTAATCGCTACCCAATCAACCCAAAAATAAATGACTAAATCAGGATAATATTCCCTATATCTATCCGCATCATTCTTGTTGAAAGTTACGGTATACTGCGGATTATATCCATATTTCCATTGAGCACTAAAAAAAGGTGTGTTTTGGGTTTTTAAATCTGCTAATTCTGATTCTAAAAAATTAGATAGGTCTGGAGCATATTTATTAGTTTCCTTTTTAGGATTAATAATTAACCCTAACTGGTGACCATATTTATCAACAAAAACTTTTTCTTTATCTTCTCCATGAGTACACCAAGTACCTTTATTCTGTAAATCAATTTTTGTTATTAAATGCCTGTTTATTGCAAAATAAAAGTGCAGAGCTTTGCAACAGAAAAATGCAGAGTGCTGCACTTTATTTAATGAGTGCATAAAAAAAGACTTGCCAGTCACCCCAAGTCACACTACATTAATTGTGTCGAGCAATTTATTGTAGTGGAGGTAGAAAGGATGCTAGCAATGTCTGATATTAATTGTATCAAACACTTACGTAACAAAAAAGGATTATCAATAACAAAAATCAAGGAAACTTTAGGGATTAATTGGAGGACAGCTAAGAAGTATGCTGACGAAGTTCAATTACCTAAATCAAAGATAAAGAAATCTAAAGGTATGATGCATTCTGAAAAATGGGGGGAAATCGTTTCAGATTGGCTTTTTGAAGATAGTAAATTAAAGAAAAAATTACGAAGAACAAAAAAGCAGATATTTAAAGATCTTCAGGAGCTTGGATTTGAAGGTTCATATAGAACAGTATGTTACTTCATAACAGATTGGGAGAATAGTCATAATGAGGAGCTCGATAAAGGACATGAACGATTAGAACATCCCCCAAGTGAAGCTCAAGTAGATTTTGGTGTAATGGAAGTTGTTAAAGATGGTGAGTTTGTGGATACTCATGTGTTAGTAATGTCGTATCCTTACAGTAATGCTGGATTTGCTGTACCATTGCCATCTGAGAATCAGGAATGCTTTCTTGAAGGGTTGAAACTTTTATTTAAGCAATCAGGAGGAGTTCCTAGAAAAATTCGGATTGACAATTTAACTCCAGCCGTTAAGAAGGTCAGATCCAAAACCGAAGAGGCTCAGCTAACGGATGCCTTTATCCAATTCCAAAATCATTATGGATTTGAAGTGCAAGTTTGTAATCCACGTAAAGGTAATGAAAAAGGAAGCGTTGAAAATAAGGTAGGATATATTCGATACAACTTCTTTACAACATCACCAGTTATGAATAGTTATGAGGATTTTACAGAAACACTTCGTGTTCAATTGGAAAAAGACCGCCAAAGACTTCACTATGAGAAAGAAGTTTTGATCGAAGATCTTTGGAATGATGAGAGGAACTATTTGCTTGAGTTACCTGAGGAGGACTATCCAGTTTTTAAAGAGATTGAAGCAAAAGTTAATAAATATAATGAAGCAAAGCTAGATAATACATTAATACATATCCCGAAAGCATCAAATTACCCTTTCATATACTTTGTAGTGACTTGGGATAAGTATAAAGCTGTATCACCCGATGGAGAAATTCTTTTTGAAGATTTTAGGCCATATATGAACAAGAAGAGAGCTATTCCATGGCTATCTATTTTCAAGGATTGGATTCGAAAACCAAGAGCGGTTTCTTACTCAAGATATCAAAAATACTTACCAGGCCGCATTAATGAGTATCTTATGGTTGAAGATCTAGTCGTCAGGAAAGAAAGATTAATAGAAATAGTAAACTTACTGGTTACACATGATATAAAAAGAATAAATGAGGAATTTTATGATTTGATTTCCGGTAACAACGAAAATCCCTTCGGGTTAGATTGGAATGAGTATGATGCATTGGCTCCTACCGGAGGTGAGCAATGATGAGCGATCAAATCCGTTCTATGTGTAAGTCTTTAAGACTCGCTTATGTGTCTGAAATTTATGATTCGATTCCTTTCGAATCTCCTTCCCAATTTTTAGAGGCATTATTTAAGGAAGAGTTTAGACTACGTGAAAAAGCAAAGGTGCAACGCTTAATTAAAAATGCCAGGTTTTTAGACTCGAAGAGTTTAAGTAATTACGAATGGACTGAGAGGATTAGATTTCCAACACAGATTGATAAGGATGGTTTAATGAGCCTTGATTTTATCAAACTGAAACAAAATGTAGTTTTAATTGGGGCTCCTGGGACTGGGAAATCACATTTAGCAACCGGATTAGGAAGAAAAGCATGTGAATTGGGATATGAGGTTAGGTTCTATCGTGTATCCACACTTATCGAGCAATTGGAACAAGCACTGAAACAGGATAAATTGCCTTCCTTTAGGAAGAAATTTGAAAAGGTAGAATTAATCATTCTTGATGAAATGGGTTATCTACCTTTTAGCAAGGAAGGCTCAGAACTACTATTTCAGCTTATCGCTGACTGGTATGAACAGAAAAGCCTGATAATCACTTCTAATCTTGAATTTAGTCAATGGAATCGGATTTTTATTGATTCTAGACTAACGGCTGCATTAGTGGATCGTTTAATTCATCATGCCCACGTATTAACTTTTAATGGTGGAAGTTATAGATTATCGAACGCTTTATCACGGGCAAGATAAGTTGAAAAAATTGGGTGGCAAAACTCTGCAAAATTTATTGCGCAACTATGCACTTTTTTCTTGCAAAATACAATGCCCCTGAATGTCAAACATTTGCCCCTGATCCTTTGCCATATATTCACTCCTTTTAGTTTTTTTTCTAAAGTGAAATTACATATTTTCTTCTAAAAAGTTACTCCACATTCTTTCGCCAGACTGACCATATTTTGCAATGAACTGGGCAGTAAGTTCTTCACGTTTCTTTTCTATTAATTCCTTTAAAGTAAGGCCTCCACGATCTTCGAAATTATTAGCAATGAAAATGGTTAGAGACCAAAGTTTTCTGTAACATTCAGAGTCATTGGAAATAAACTCCCAAAAATCACGACCAGCTTCAAAATCAAAACTTAAATATTGTTGAGTGATTCCACTTACACGACCAGGTTTGCCATATCCAATGCCCAAAAGTCCAGCTGAACCAGGTGCTCGTCTTATTGCCGATTGTAATTCACTACTAATTTGAACACAAATATCTTTATTAACCGTATTTGGGCCAGATTTCATTTGTATGTACCAACGCACAGGTACTCCAAATTCATTTTCCTTCACTATTGAAATGTCGGCTCCACCTACCCCAGTTGTTTCACAAAAAGCAGTAGCTATTTTTTGCATGGTATTTCCAAATCCAGTGCTAGTTGAACGTTCAATCCGTGCATTTAGCATATATTCAACTAATTCACTTGCCGAATTTAATTCAGCAGCCGTCCCCACCAATTTCATTAAGATGGGATTTGGAGTCAAGTCGTCCAAGTGTAGATTTCGTAAATTTTTAAATACGTTGTTTAAATACTTTATCATGATATCATGGATTTCGGGTGTGATATCTGTACCGTCTATTTTTCTAATACTACTATCGCCGTACATGTCTTCCTCCAAAAAAAATAAGATACGGGAAAAATGTCCCATATCCTATATTACCATATCTTTTACAATTTCTCGTTCAGAAGTTTCAATGTTATCTAACATTTCGTGAATGGACTCTCCTAATACTTGAGCCAAACGAGTTGGAACTGCATTTCCTATTTGTGTATATTGTTGAGTAAGAGTTCCGGCAACATAGTAGTCCTCTGGGAATTCTTGAATTGCCAGATATTCTTGGATACTTAATGGACGGTCTTCATAGGGATGTCCCAGATTTGTACTCTTTTGAGCTGGAGAAGTAAGGAGGGTTGGTGCAGGTTTTTTTACGTCGATACGTCTAAAAAACCCTACTTTACCTCCCCCAGACTTGTAAGCCCCGCCCATAGCTTCTTTTACAATTTCTTCACCAAATTGGCGAAGATCTCTCCAATTTCCTCCACCTTGTGGTATCATTTTCATCCATTTTAACCGATCAGCTGAATAATTTACATGAGTATGTTTTTCAATTTGTAATTCACTTAACACGTCACCGACAGTTCTCCATAGTTTTTTTCCGTCAGAACCATTTTTATCATGTGTCGGCTCTGGAAACTTAAATTCAGTATTTAAATCATTTCTTACTCCAACAATAAACACACGTTCACGGGTTTGAGCCACTCCATAATTCGCAGCATTTAACAATTCAACACTCACTTTATAGTTACCGAAATGTTCTAGTATGTGACGAAATGCACTCCCTTGTTGCTCGTCAGGTTCTAGCGGCCTTTTTCCTCTTTCGTTTATTGGAACGTGCTTTAATGCTGATGAAAGCAGTCCTCTAACATTTTCAAGTAAGAAAACTTTTGGCTGAACTTCTTGAACTAGATCGGCAAACTTTATCATGGCTTGTCCTCTAGGGTCTTCAAATGCTTGTCTTTTCCCAGCAGTGGAGAATGATTGACAAGGACTTCCACCAATAAATAAGTCTAATTCTTCGTCTTCTGATAGACCAGCTTCTTCGTATAAACGTTCACGACAATAATCCATGACATTTCCTTGTTTTACTGTAAGGTAAGGAAAATTGGTTTGGAGAGTTTCACAATAAGTTGGTTCAATCTCAACAGCAAGTTTCACGTCAAATCCAGCTTTTTTTATACCAATATCTAATCCACCTGCACCTGCAAATAATGATATAGCTTTTTTCTTCATTTTTTTACACCTACTAATGCTTGTACTATTTTCATAGGTTTATTATATCATTTATCTCCAAGTCGGTCCAGTAATTTAATTTTCCATCTAAAAGGATAGGTTCCAAATTAGGTTCCTTGTTGGGGGATCCAAGGACGTTCTTTCTGGTAACATTGCATTAGGAACAATGTACAAGTAAGAAAACTTGAAAACAATGACTTTTCAAAACTTGTAGAAAGGGAATGGTTTCACATTTCCATTTTTACTTGGAATATCCTTAAAGATTACCCTATGGTATTCTATTCTTATGATTTGAAAAAGCAGTATTTATCTAATAATCTTCATTACTATCAATTACGTCATGATGAATTGGATACAATAAAATACGAGCTTATTAGTGACGAATTGTACGAGATGAATAATAATCCTCTTTTCAGCGATACAAAGAAACTTCGGTATGGTAAAGGTATAAGACTAGAAAAGGGTAGAAATATTGCAATTCCTGAGTGGCCTTTAAAGAAAGGATTTGCAGATTATGCTTTGTTTATTGGGCTAGAATTAGTAGCAATAATTGAAGCAAAAAGGAAAAGTAAGAACATATTATCAGATATTGAACAAGCGGAAAATTATGCACGGTTAGTTGTTCAACATGATGATGAGATTTTTGTAAAACTTATGGTGATTATTTTGTACCGTTCTTATTTGCTACTAATGGTAGGACTTTTTTAAAACAGCTGGAAGAGAAGTCTGGCATATGGTTTTTAGACGCAAGAAAGCCTACAAAATATCCACGTCCCTTAAAGGCATGGTATTCACCTAGTGGTTTGAAAGAATTATTAAAACAGGACTTAGAGAAAGCTACGGAGCAATTATAAGATGAAGCGCTTGATTTTTAAACTTACGCCCATACCAAGAAACTGCAATTAAATCCGTTGAGAATGCATTATCAAAGGGAAAAAGAAATTTTATTCGCGATGGCTACCAGCGCTGGTAAAAGCAGAATGGCTATAATGGATTAATTTATCGTCTAATAAAACACAATCGTTTTACACGTGTATTATTCATTGTTGATAGGTCTGCGCTTGGTCGCCAAGCAGATAGTGCATTTAAGGATTCTAAATAGATGGATGCATTGGTTTGCCAGGTTCAGCACTAAACAGTAAAAGGCGATCTTCGACTTCCCACTAATCACCTAGCTTCAATTTTTCTCTTATTGACATATTGAACGCTTCCGAAGTAAGCCCATAGCGATAAGATTAAAGCAGCGAAGGATTTACTTGATCAAGCTGGTCAAACCGTCGGATAGGAAAGAAATTGCTGGTATTGATAGAATTCCTATTAGAATAGTATTTCCTGAACCAAAATAGTAAAACGCCTAGGAGATGTTCCTAGGCTTACTTCTATTACAATCTAAAACACAGAACCTTTTATGCTATATAAGATAACATAACTCCTTATAACGAATCGTTCCTTATTATTTCTTTTAATTCTTCTATGTTATATGCAGGTTTACGTTTATGCAGCATTGCATGACAATTTGGACAGACCGGTTTAAGATCTTCAATTGGATTCACAGCATATTCTTCTCCAATCGTACTGATTTCAATTTCATGGTGAACATGTATAAAGTTCATTCCGATTTCCCCATATACCTTTTCAAAGTTAATGTTGCATATAACGCAATCATACCCATAGAAATCCAAACAGGCTTGTCTTGCAGAAGGGTTGCGCTCGTACTTATTTAATGTTACCTCCTTTCTAGCACCCTCTATAAAACGTCTGCGTCTCTCACCTCTGAACTTTTCTGGTACATTTGTCAAATCGGTTGTAAAGCCCCATACCACATGTGCCGGTTTAGTATCCTCGAAATCCTTAACATAGCCAAGACCCTGAAATACAAAATCAACATTTGTATTGTCATCTCTAGTAAAAATGTATACCTCATTCACACCGTTCATCATTTGCTGCATGGAAGGAGTATGTATTGTTTCTGTCCCTTTGCTAAACCAGTATAAGTTGTCTGGTGTAAGATTGTTAGGGTAGTTATGTCCTGTTCTACCCGCTGTGCCTAAATTGGCAAATATAAAGTAACAGCCTTCATATGAAGCATAACCAGTTCCCCATATACCACCTACACTATTTGGCTCTGGATGACCTATGAATGATTTAACATCCTTCCGGCTGTATTTCTGTCCTATTACAAATTTATACTTCATGATAACCCCCATAAAATAGTTTAATTTATTTTTGTAACGCAACCTACTGGTAATTTCATTAATATTATTACTTATATTTCTTTGAGAAACAAATATTATTGCTGTAAACGCTGGAATGTCGCTCACTTTTTAATTAAAACATTCTTTATCGATTGATGTGATATGTTTTGTGGAAAGATTTTTGCATTTTACTTTATAGAAATAGCATTAATAGGACAGGTACAAATTTATAGACATGTAAATAATCCAAAATGGTGGGCAGTTATTATTGAAAAAGATGATTCAGTACTTCATATGCCAATTACAGCGGAGGTATATTTTTCAATATTAATAAAAATTTTAGATTTAAATTTAAAACTCATGAATTTACTAAATAAATAAAGAAAGGAGTTAAAAAGAAATGGATGATATTTTTTTACCAAGCTCGTTGTGATAATTGTGGAGAGTTTTATCATAAAGATGCAATGGTTGGACGCTACTGTGGTCAAAAAACTCTTTGAAAGTATTAGTAAGTGCAGTTTTTACTCTTTTTTTAAACTATTTTAATAAAATAATTTCAACTGACAAATAATAAATAATTTTTTATTAGATAAGGCTATGAAATTGGAATTTTATTGTTAGAAACCGGATTAAATTAGAAATATAGCTTGTAATACATTAACAATAGAAATAAAATTTAGGTATAGTAATTTTTCCCTATACACTTTATACAATCTGATGAAATAATAACTCTTGTTTTTAAGAAATTTTCATATTTATTGAATTTAATTGTAAACGAATTCAAAGAAATAAAAGATTTACATATTGGGTTATAAAATTATAGAGAAGGGGAGGGTAAAGTGGGAACTAAAATAACGACTAACGAGAATTCCCTAATCAACTATGATAGTTGGAATCAAGTTTTATGCGAACATTTCTTTGGAAAGAATAATGAGAATAACATAGTTTATTTATATGTTAATGAGAATCTCGTAAAAAGGTTAGGATATAAATTAGGATTAAATGAAAATCAGGCGATGCCTTCGTTTTGTAAAAGTGTACGTTCATATGGTAGAAATGAACCTGATATGGTATTCGACAAGGCTTTTATATGGGGAAGAAAGTGGTATAACCAAGGTCAAATAGGTTTTCCGCCATTTATAGGAGTATTAGCCTTAACTGTATTAGCAGCAACTAAAATGAAGGGGAATAGGAAAATTGGAATAGGCGCGGGAAATTATTATCTCAGATTAAGAAATCTCTTAGAACTAAATGGTGAGGGAAAACCGTTATACTTTGAGAAAACTAAGACTTTATGGTTTTACCTTACTCAATGGCAAAAAGAGAATAAAGGGAGATTTGGTTTCACAAACGTATTTCGATATGGCCAAGCATATATTGGTTACCCCATGTCACAGTGTTTGATTAAAGATGCTGATAGACAAATACTTTATGAGTTTTTCTATTGGGCGGGGCTTAGACCGGGACTAAAAGTACAAGCTAATGCAATAAAAGAGCAACTGGAATTATTCCTTTCAACAAAAGTCAACCGACTTTCAAGACTATTTTTTAACAAGAATAAAGGAATACAAGAAGGAATAATACAGGCATTACTATTTGAATATCAAAACTGGAATGGAACTAATAATAACGTTGAGCCACAAGGGAGTTTAGTCGAAAAACACGAAAAAAATAAACCAAAAAAGTATAATTTATTTTTACGTATAGATGAAGATAAGCAATCTAACTTTTTTAATCCAAAGTTAAAATTAGGCTTTTTTGCTATTGTCGATGAGGACACTGTTTTAGAAGAAAGTATCGAAAAGAAAGAACTAGAGGGATTTATGTATAATAATAACACTTTTTATAAGGAGGTTAATTCAAATCAGAACCATATAATAGCTGACAAGCATTCATATTCACTTTTTAATAGCCAACTTGAATTTGTTTTTAAAGGAGGAAATCTGTTTTTCTTTAATCGAGGAACTGATATAGGTATAAATGCCTGGATTAACAGGGAGAGCGTAGTAAAGGGGAAAGATCACCTTGTATTATTTAGCTCTGAGGTTGAAAAAGAAATAAGAAGTTGGGTTGATTTAAATGGATTCTTAAATAAGGAAATCTCAATTTCAAACCTATCTTCTTTTTGGAAATGTTTAATAATTAAAATCCATGAAAAGGAAATTATTGGTTCACAATTTTTAGAAAATCATTTTGTTTTTACTCAAGCTCAAGATAAAATATCATTAAAAGATGGACTTAAAGTAGGGAATATGGAATGGTTATTAGATGCACCGCCACAGGTATCTATAGTAACTTCCCCAAAAACAACTATATATATAAACGATGTTCCAGTATTTTCTTTAATAGACGGAGAGGATACTATTAATTTTCGGAATCTTCATTTAATAGAATCCAAAATTTATAAAATTCGTTTTAATGATACTGAGAAAACAATTCTATTAAAAAATAATCATGAAAATTTAATTACATTTTCAGATTTTAAACCTAAGGAATATTCTGATGGAAACCTTAAAATTGCAGGCACATATATATACGATTCGTTGGAGGATTACCCTAGACCGTATAAACAAAGAGGATATAAAGCTTTTTTAAGTACAAAAGATACTAACACCACAAAAGTTATCCCGAAGTTTATTAATGCTATGCCTTTTAATATAAATCGTAGCTACAAGGATATAGGGGTTACTTTTAGTGGAAATGTTACTACAGTTGTTCGCCCTATAGATTTATTCTTTGAATATCTAACTATTAGAAAAGAGGGGAACTGGGAATCATTTCTAAAAGGAGTAAAATGGTGTTTTGGGTCTCAGAATATAGGTTTGACATCTTATAAGGTAAGGCAAAAGCTTTCTCAACTAGGGTTTGTTGAATTTATAAGGGATGGGGATTCTAATAAGTACTTTTGGAACGTAATTCCCATGTCAATTGCGGTTATGCCTTCTAATGACCCATTAGTTTATTTAACTGGTGGCCGAACTAGAGAATCAATTGATCAATTAAAGAACTTAACCGAAGGAAAAATAAAGCTTTTACAGGCTATACCTTTATCACAATATGAACCCTTATCAATATATTTATTGGGTAGTACGGTAGAGAGTCTAAAAGAATTTTTTAATACCTTAAGTATTAATTTTAACTGGGGGTTAGATTATTTTAGTTATGATTTATTGAGATGTTTACCTACCCTAAACGATTATATAAGTAATGCAAGAGAATATCCGGAGCCAAGAGGTACTAATACTTATTGGGTAGTTAAAGGCTGGGATTTATTTAGTCATAGTTGGATTAAAGATAAAGATTCTCCTTTAAAAATATATGCAAATAGCTTTGGCCAATATATTTGTCTTTATAAGACATCCAATAATAAAACAATAAAATTAGAAAGAGCAATAGGTAAACTTTATTTAGCGCAACAACAAAGGCAACGGTCTTTACAATATAAAAATTATGAATTAAAGGTCAAACAGGGATATGAGTTACCGGAGCTATACGAGAGAGTATTAACTTCTTGTGTAGGACAATGCCCAATAGAAAGTAATGGCTATAGGGTCTATAGAAATGTTCCACATGAAGTTGCTTTATCTTTAGCATATAAATTAGGTATTGAAATTAATTATAATAAATAGGGTGGTTTAATATGAATGATGTTCTTGGTATTTTTAATAGAATGAGAGATATGTATATAAGGTATATGGATAGCCCTTTTGCATTAGGTCATGAAAAGTTAATGGAAGAGCGGGAAGCTATATTAAGTAAAGAAGGCAATATATATCAATATCCATATATTGAGGCATTGCCTCCTTTTAAAAGCTCTAATAAAAATGTTGCGGATGCTTGTAAATCAATCGGATGGGCTACTGATTTCGGAGAATTTGCCTCAAAAGGCCTTTTTGGTAAAAATCATAAACTACATTTACACCAATTTGAAGCTTTTAAGGAAGTATTAAAAAACAACAAAAATGTTGTTGTCACTTCAGGTACAGGTTCTGGGAAAACAGAAAGTTTCCTACTCCCTCTAATTGCTAATATTTTAAATGAGGCAAAAGGGTGGGAAAAGCCAGGAGAAAAGACAAATCCTTGGTGGCAATTAGGGGATAAATGGCATCCGATGAGAGGTAATGAAAAACGAGATTCAGCTATTAGAGGGTTGATTCTATATCCTTTGAATGCCTTAGTTGAGGATCAGTTGGTAAGGTTAAGAAAGGCGTTAGATAGCGATGAAGCAAAAGAGTGGCTTGACAAAAATAGAGGTGGAAACAGAATCCATTTTGGTAGGTATACTGGTAAAACTCCAATTCCAGGGGAACCCTCCAATAAGAATAAAGTTA
Source organism: Bacillus timonensis (assembly GCF_004799755.1). Taxonomy (GTDB): domain Bacteria; phylum Bacillota; class Bacilli; order Bacillales; family Bacillaceae_L; genus Ferdinandcohnia; species Ferdinandcohnia timonensis_A. Next base: position 59,838 of record NZ_SLUB01000023.1, read on the forward strand.
AGAAACTTAAAGAAATAAGCATACAACTATATAGGAAGCAAAATCAATTAGATAAATATTTTAGAGAATTAATTCAGAGTATTAACAGTGAGCCTACCTATGAAATAAAACAAAAGATAAAACTTGAATTAAATAGTGAGTTAAATAGTGAATTATTAAAATCAGAAACATGGAGTAAAGATGAAGTTCTTTTAATAAAAACTAGATTGAAACAAAAATATCAGGAAAAATTAACATTTATTAATCAAATTGGCGGGTCTGAAAGTATATCTAGATGGGACATGCAAGAATATCCACCAGATATTTTTATCACTAACTTCAGTATGTTGAATATCATACTCACTAGGTCGATTGAACAGAAAGTGTTTGATAAAACAAAACAATGGTTGGAAAAAGACCCGAATAATGTTTTTTATTTAATCTTAGACGAATTACATACCTATAGGGGAACTGCGGGTACAGAGGTTGCCTATGTTATTAGAGCTTTATTAAGCCGGTTAGGACTTTCACCTGAAAGTCCCCAACTGAGAGTTATTGCTACAAGTGCCTCTTTAGATGAGGGTGGTAAAGAATTTTTAGAAGATTTTTTTGGTATTCCTGTGGATAAATTTGAAATTATAACAGGGGCTAGAGAAGGAGTGAATTTATTTCATTTAAATACGTCTTTTAGAAATAACGCTAAAGCATTCATAGATTATTACAATTTATGTAATAGTGACTTTGTCAAAGCAGTTGAAGGACTATGTAAAGAATTTAATAAGCCTTTTGATAGCTATAACATCGAGGAATCCTTATATAAAGTACTTAATGAATCAGGGGTATTAAATGAGTTTTTAAAAGTATGCGAAAAGCCAAAATCATTAAAAGAGCTTAACAATAAAATATTTGGTTTGAATTGTGAATCAATAAAAGCCATAGGTGGACTTCTTCATGCAATAATTAATGTAAAAAAAGATGGAGATGTTTTATTACCTATTAGAGCTCATTTGTTCTTTAGGAACTTTCAGGGGCTTTGGGCTTGTTCAAATCCTGAGTGTTCAGCGGTAGATGAAAAATTCCAGTATAAGGACAGAAAGATAGGTAAACTTTATAATCAACCTAAAGTTCAATGTAGTTGTGGTTCAAGGGTTTTAGACTTTTATTATTGTCAAAATTGTGGAGATTCCTTTTTAGGAGGATACAAAAGTAAAGGAGAAGGGGAAGATGTTTATTACCTATCCGCCGATTATCCTAATCTGGATTCTTTGCCAGATAAGATACCTTTTCAAAAAAAATACGGTGAATATGCACTTGTTTGGCCATCTTTAAATATTGATGATGATATAAAAACATGGCAGAGAACTCTTGATAATGGAAAAGGTAAACTAAAATTCTCGTGGACAAAGGCAAACTATGAAAACAAAATTGGTAAAATTAAGAGGGATATTAGTTTTGATAAACATAACGCTTATTTATTTTTAATAGAAGGGGATGAACAAAGTAGAAATCAAATGCCTGCTTTTCCAATTAAATGTCCTCACTGTGCTGATGACTGGGAATCAAAAGGTCCCCTTACAAAAAACGAACCATTAGAGAGTACTAAGAGAACTAGATCTCCAATAAGGGGACAAAAAACAGGTTTTGATATGATAGCACAAGTTATGCTAGATTCTCTAATGAGAGAATTACCTGATAATGAATCACCTAAATCAGTATTATTTTCAGATAGTCGTCAAGATGCAGCTAAACTTTCTGCCAAAATCGAACTAAATCATTACTATCATCTTTTAAGATACATTGTTGTTTCTGTAATGGGGAACGAACAAATTCCTTTAAAGTCATTTGTAAAACAACTCCAGAATCATGAGTTAAGCGATAATGAGAAATTAAAGGCAGAAGAGTACCTTTATAACCACAATAGTCAAGCTATGTTGCTACAGTTATATCATCTCGGAGCACTTTTAGAACAGCAAAAGGAACAAGCAAAAAAAATACTTGATTCGATTGATAAGCCTGTAAAACTAATGGAATTATGGAAACCAATTGAACTTAGTTTAGTTAAATTGGGTATTAATCCTGGAGGAACAGACCGTTCATTAAATGAACTAGGTGGCTACAAATGGGTACAGCTTTACGATTGGAGTAACTTAGAACGTCCGGTACCTAGTCTTGAATCACACCCAGTAGAACTCGATGAATTAGGAAAGAAAATTAGAGATAACTTAAGAGATAATGTCCTCGCAAATGTACTTTTTTCTCAAAGAAAAAGGGATCTCGAATCATTATGTCTTGCAAGACTTACAACAGATTTCGATATGATACTGTCTGAAAAGATGGGGAAACAACCCGAATTTTGGAGGCAACTTATCGATAGTTCAATAAGGATACTCGGTGGACTAAGAAGATATGATTTAAACAGGTCTCTATCGGATAATCCACCAAGTTTATTAAAAAATTATTGGAAGGCTGTTGCAAAAGCAAATAATTTAAATGAGGAAGACCTAATTTTTAATGCTAAAAGAATCTTTGAAAATTTAAAAGGAGTAAAAAATTATTTAATAGTTTCTGATGAAATATATATTGTTCCTTCAGCAGAACATGTTTATGAATGTAAGAAGTGTGGTAGGAATCATCTTCATGCATCATGTAACGTTTGTACAGATTGTTTTTCATTCCTTGAGGAAAACACCATAGAAGGTATTAAAATTAATGATTACTATAGGTTTTTATCACAGGATAAGAAAACTTATAGAAGATTTCACTCAGAAGAGATGACAGGTCAAACTGATTCCGAACTTGCCTCAAAAAGGCAGCAATTATTCCAATCGATATATGATTTTGAGGATATACCATTAGTGGATGAAATTGATATTTTAAGTGTCACCACAACAATGGAGGCCGGGGTAGATATTGGTTCGCTGCGACTAGTGGCAATGTCTAATATGCCTCCACAAAGATTTAACTATCAACAACGAGTTGGTCGTTGTGGGCGAAGAGGTTCTGCACTCTCGATAAGTCTTACTTTGTGTAGAGGGCGAAGTCATGATGACTGGTATTTTTATAATTTAGATAAAATGACTGGTGATCCACCACCCCAACCATATATTGATTTGAAATCTCTGAAAATATTATCAAGAGTATTATATAAAGAGATGCTATTCCATGCATTTACTGAGACTGGACTGATTGAGGAGATCGATGGCGGGGATAGTGTGCATGGGGAATTTGGTCATAAAGACGATTGGGATTTATATAAAGATAGGATCCAATCCTATTTCCAGTCAAACGAGGGTAATAAGAGATTAAATAGTATAGTACAGGGGTTGTTATATCAATCTAAAGTACAAGACGAAGAGATACAGAAGCTTAAAACCGCTATTATTAAAGGTGAACTCACTGAGAAAATTACTAATGTTTCGAAGGATACTAGGTATTCATCAAACTCATTAAGTGAAAACTTGGCTGCTGCTGGCTTGCTCCCAATGTTTGGATTTCCAACGAGGGTTAGGTTATTTCATCATGATAAAAGATATAGAAATTTGCCTCCTCAATTTTTAGAAAGTGGAACAGTTGATAGGGATTTGGAAATAGCAATTAGTGAATATTCTCCAGGTTCAGAGATAATAAAAGATAAGGTTAAGCATAAAGCGGTAGGAATAGCACATTATTGGGTTAGAGGGAGACAAATTGTACCAGAAGAAAATCCACTAGGTACGATAAGAAATGTTGCAATATGTACAAATTGTCATATACTGTTTGACCAGGAAGAATTATTCCCTAAGAATTGTCCTTCATGTGGCACCCCTTTGGGCGAAGATGATAGTTTTATTTTTAGAAAGATCCCAATTTCAGAACCACAAGGATTTAGAAGTGAATGGATAAAGAGAGATTATAATGAAGAATTTGAATGGAGTTCTCGTGGTTCTGTTCCAAGGTTGGCTGATGATGCAGATATTAATCAGAATATAAAACAGTTATATAATATTAAATACTCGTCACAGGATGGGAATGTTTATTCTATAAATGACAATTATGGCCAATTATTTACATTCCAAAAAGCAATAAATCCATTTGACGGTTGGATAGAAACCAGTACAATTAATAAAGATGGGTTTAAGCCAATGCTTAAAGAAGACGCTATTGAGACTGTAGCTCTAGCTGCAATTAAAAATACTGAGGTATTAGTTCTTGGACCAAGAAATATAGAGTATGGAATATCCTTCGATCCAACAAATTTAGGTGTCAAGTCTGGCCTAATATCCTTTGGTTATTTGTTTAGAAGAGTTGCTTCCTCGATTCTTGATGTTGATGCAGATGAACTTCAAGTTGGGATAAGGGCAAAAGTAGATTCTTCCAAAAATCGTACTTTTGGAGAAATATTTATTGCAGATAGACTAATAAATGGTGCAGGATATTCAAAACACTTGGCGAATGAAAAAATTTTAGCTGAAATTATTAAGGATTTAACTGAAAAGTTTAATCATATTCCTTCTATTAAAGGTCATAATTGTGATACTTCATGCTATGATTGTTTGAGAACCTATGAAAATATGGGTTACCATCCTATTTTGGATTGGCGACTTGCTTTAGATGTCGCTTCAATTTTTAAGGACAGTACATTTATACCTAGTATAGATAGAAAATGGAAAGGTTTAGTTAAGAATGCACTTAACAGTATTCTAGTGAATTATGGAGGAACAACTGTTGAATGGAGTGATGAATTACCTATTTTAACCTTACCGTTCCCAGAAGAGTCAATTTCAATAATTTTTGTTCATCCTTTTTGGGAAAAAAGAAACAGAAGTGAATTTAATAATAGTTTACTAGCTGTAACTGAAAGGTACGAAAGTAAAGGTCATAGGATATTGAATTACGATATATTCGATTTAATAAGAAGGCCGAACTGGGTTATCATGAATACTATAGAGATAAAGAATCGTGATGGATCATTTATTTGGTGATGAAATGACTAGAATAAATAAAATAAAACCTTTTTAAGGATAGTTCATAAAGAAATAAATTAAATTCACTCTTAATAAACATAATTTCTGTTATTGTCCCCCCTCGGTTAAATCCTAGGGGGTATATTTTGTTACCAGTATCCCTTCGATAGTATGTTTAGCTAATTCATAACCTTTGTTTTTATTCAAATCCATAATATCACCCTGTACAATATTCAAATCTGGATGATTTATTCTAAGGCTTTCACAGTATGTTTCTATTTGTTCAACCATACAAGTGTTCTGTCGTTTATCAATTTTTATGCGATTGAACTTGATTTAGTAACTGTTGTAGGCTTTTTCTTCATTGTATATTCGATTGCAATTCTCCATTCACGTCCTTTCACTGGTCGCTTAATGGATATAAAGGGGAAAACTATGTCATGTATCCGGCCTTTTTTATACTAGCGATTGGGATGTTTCTCTTAAGCATCGCTCATAACAGTGTCACACTTCTTGTATCTGGTGCACTTATCGGGCTTGGATTTGGGAATATGCAGTCATGTACTCAAGCTGTAGCGATAAAGCTAACTCCCGCTCATCGCATGGGCACTCGCAACTTCGACTTACTATATTTTTTTAGAAGCAGGGCTTGGTTTTGATCCTTATCTATTAGGTTTTCTCATTCCGTTTACCGGATACAGCAAGCTGTATTCCATTTTAGGCATAGTTGCTTTAGTAAGTATTTTTCTTTATTTTTTCATGCATGGAAAGAAGGAGGCAACAATTCGAAAAAGTCAACCAACAAAAATGTCAATAATTCTAAACAACATAGGATTGACTATACTCGAGTTAATCAAGAAATAGATGGAATTGTACAATCTTGATACGAATAATCCATCATTTATACGAAAAGTGTGAGGTTATAGGCACTTCTATGACTATAGTTTGATAATAAGGTATTGCATTGTGCAATATCTTTATTTTTTTGTATTAAAGAAAATAATTGCTATTTAATATTTGTAAGCTGATTTCGTATTGGTGTAATAGTCTAATTTTTGAAATCTTTTTTGACTTATTAGTATGAAAATTATGGTAAAATTGATCTAGTACCAAAGAGGGGGATGTATATGTCAAGTTTTGAGGGTGTTATTTTTGATCTCGATGACACAATTATAGATACTGCTGAAATTAAGCATTTACGTAAAAGTCCTTGGAGTGAATGTTATAAATATATTCCAACTAAAACCTTTTCTTACTTTGGTAAAGAGTTATCATCAGTTATACAGGAAAGGAATTTAAAGGTAGGGATAGTTACTAATTCGCCAAGGTCTTATGCAACTAGAGTACTTTCTCAACACAATTTTTATTATGATGATTTAATATGTTTTCATGATTGTGAAAAAAGAAAGCCTTTTCCAGACCCCCTTTTAAAATGTTCTTTAAACTTAGGGGTTTCACCTAAGAATATTATCTCTATTGGTGATAGTATAAATGATATTATAGCAACGAAAAGAGCAGGAATGACATCCGTAGGAGTAACTTGGGGTGAATCAGCAAGGCTAGAATTAATAGAAACAGTCCCGGATTATATAGTTAATAATGCAATGGAGCTAATAAGTTTATTAAGGGAACTTTAAGGGGGGTTATGTTTTGTTTTCGTTATGTACAAAAGTAGAAAATATTATTATAGATATGGATTCTTTTGATGATAGTTATATTGCAAATCAAACATTTGTTAAATTGATTTACGACATAAAGGTGAAATATAATATTCTTTTATTGGGAACAGAAAAAACTAGTTTTATAGAAACAAAAATAATTAATACCGATATATCAGAGTACACTTCTTTTTCTTCCTTTATGAATGAATATAAGA
>NZ_SLUB01000024.1 GCF_004799755.1 Bacillus timonensis
AGATGTGTATAAGAGACAGTCCATAGGTATAAAGACCTGTTTTGTTATTATTATAAAGAAAATTCAGCAAAATTCCCATTATTTTTTGAAGATTGTTCACATGCAAAAATCTAGGTACGTGAAGTGACCTAGATTTTACGTTTATTTAGTATGATGGCAGAAAAAAATTCGACAAGTCCATATACTTGTCGAATTTAGCAGGTGGGGAATTAAAGTCCACCTTCGTATTTTCCATCGTTTTTAGACGCCTTTTCTTTCTTTGCTTTTTTCTTGTGTGCTTTGTTTGCTGCTGCACTACCTAACTCTTTCCCAAATTCGGTATCGGTTACAGCCGAATCGAACCCTTTTTTGTTCTTTTGTTCGGGATCATTCTTTTTATTTCGTTTTGCCATAAGAACGTGCACCCCCTTAGAGATTATCATCCTTATTTTCTTCTCTAAGGGTTTTTCTATACAAGAATCGAACGCTTTATTCCCAAAGCTTGAAGATGGCTTGTGTACCGCTGTTTTCTTCCCCTTTTTCAGCTAATTCGTCGTACATTTGTTTAGCAAGCTCTAGACCTGGTGTTTCCATTCCCATTGCTTTTGCCTCTTCAAGAGCGATTCCCATGTCTTTAATAAAATGCTTAATGAAGAAACCAGGTTCAAAATTACCAGCAATCATGCGAGGAGCAAGGTTGCTCAGGGACCAACTTCCAGCGGCACCTGTTGAAATACTTTTTAATACGGTTTCAGGATCAAGTCCAGATTTTTTCGCATAGACCATTGCTTCTGCAACACCAATCATATTTGATGCAATCGCAATTTGATTACACATCTTCGTATGTTGACCAGAACCAGCTTGTCCTTGGTACACAATGTTTTGTCCCATTATTTCTAGAAGTGGCTTGCATGCTTCAAAAACATCGTGATCGCCACCGACCATAATGGCTAGTCTTGCTTCTTTTGCACCGACATCTCCACCTGAGACGGGGGCATCTAAGGAATACATGCCTTTTTGTTTTGCAGTTTCATAAATTTTGATGGCTAAAGAAGGAGTCGAAGTTGTCATATCAATAAAATAAGTTCCCTCATTTGCATGTGCCAAAATCCCGTTTTCACCTAGGTAGACCTCCTCCACATCATATGGATATCCTACCATTGTAATAACGATATTTGCTTCTTGAGCGACTTCTGCTACTGACTGTTTCCAAACGGCGCCTTGTTCAACGAGCTTAAGTGCTTTTTCCTTCGTACGTGTATAAACGAGAACTTTATGTCCTTTTGAGAGGATATGACCAGCCATGCTTTTCCCCATGACACCTATTCCAACAAATCCAATTACCGCGTTTTGATGTAAGACATTATTATGTACCATTCATGTAACTCCCTCATTTTTTTATTTTCATCATATCATATTTTAAAATAGAGCATGACTAAAAAAATCTAGGAAAATTGGGGATTTGTACCTTACATACTCTGTGCATTTACCATAGGATATAACAAACAGATACATGGAGGTGTTCTAAATGAGTGGTGGAGTAGGATATGGAACAGGTTTTGCTTTGCTTGTCGTATTGTTCATTTTATTGATTATTGTAGGGTCTGCTTATGTAGGATGGTAATTCTTTAAGTAAATTAAAGGTTGATTATAAAATAGAAAGGGAGATGTGTTATGGGATTTGGATACGGATACCCAGGTTTTGGTTACGGTGGATGTGGATACGGATATGGTGGCTACGGATTCCGCGGAGGCTTTGCGTTGATTGTTGTACTATTCATCCTTCTAATCATCGTTGGAGCTGCTTGGTGCTAAGATCACCATTACTAATAAGAAAGCCAGCAACTATTAATGGTTGCTGGCTTTCTTCATGTTATTTCTCTTTAAGTATCTCCTGAAACTTTTTCATTTCATTATCAACTTTTGGTTTTATATGATAAGGATTTTTGGATTGGGCCATGTTTTCGGGGCTCACGTCAGACCTAATCCCGATTTTATTACTAGTCATATCATCATTAATAATCCCCTCATATTTCCCATCAAAATGTGGGTCGCGTGCGTGATAATCTCGATCATTGTCTGGCATAACTAATACCTCCTCATCATTAAATTGGCGTATTTTATCAAAAATATGTACTTTTAATTCAATAATAAGAAACAATAAGAACATCATGAAAGTTTGGAGGCGAGATGATAATGGGTGCAATTGATCGTGAAGGCTATCGGTTTGAAACAGAATTTAGTGTGATTAGTCAAAAAGGTGCTGTTCATGTATATCGTAATGGTGAATTTATCAAGGAATTGACTTTCGCTTTTACAGGAGAACAGCCCGAGCCTACCTTAATTGAAGAAGTAGTAGATGAGTTTTTTGAAACAAACCAAAAATGCGAATAGTTTTCCTTCTCATTACACGATTTGTAACGTACAATGTGTTTTGAGGTGAATAGCATGTTTCGAAAAGAAATGTATGTGTTTGATAAAAACCAACCGAAAAAGTGCGTGATCCGTAATTATCGTGAAACAGATTTTGATACCTTAATTCAAGTTCAACAGGAAAGCTTTCCCCCACCATTCCCTTCTGAATTATGGTGGAATAAAGAACAATTATATAATCATGTCACCTTATTTCCTGAAGGTGCTCTTTGCGTTGAAATCGATGGAACAATTTGCGGGTCTATGACTGGCTTACTAGTTCCATTTGACCCTAGCCATCCTAAGCATACATGGGAAGAGATCACGGATAATGGATATATACGAAATCATAACCCCGGTGGCAACACATTATACATTGTAGATATTTGTGTGAGTCCAGCATACCGAAAATATGGACTAGGTAAATGGCTCATGCAATCGATGTATGAGGTTGTTGTTCATTTAAATCTAGAACGATTATTAGGCGGGGGCCGAATTTCCGGGTACTCAAAGCACGCCACAGAAATGAGTGCGGACAAATACATTGAAAAAGTAATGAGAGGCGAACTAAAAGACCCAGTGATCACCTTTCTCCTCCGTTGTGGACGCACGCCTTTACAGCTAATTGATAACTATCTTGAAGACGAAGAATCCTGTAATTATGGATTATTAATGGAATGGAAAAACCCATTTCATGCAAAAAAACGAGTCTAAGCTAGACTCGTTTCTTCATTAGTTCATATAGTTTGCTTTAATAAACTCAACCACTTCTTCAGTTGTGCTCATAGATAGAATCTTTTCTTTATTACTTGCAATTTCAGCTTTTGAAAGCTTTTTAATTTGAGTACGTGCTGGTAGTATGGATGTTGCACTCATACTAAATTCATCTAATCCAAGGCCTAGAAGGATTGGAATCGCAATGGTGTCACCGGCCATTTCTCCACACATTCCTGCCCACTTGCCTTCTTTATGTGCTGCTTCAATAACCATCGAAACAAGGCGTAGGATTGAAGGTGAATATGGCTGATAAAGGTAAGACACACGCTCATTCATTCGGTCTGCAGCCATTGTGTATTGAATCAAATCATTTGTTCCAATACTAAAGAAATCAACTTCTTTTGCAAACTGATCAGCTAATACTGCAGTAGACGGAATTTCAACCATGATACCAATTTCAATGGAATCAGAAACAGCTGTTCCGCTCGCCACAAGCTTTTCTTTTTCTTCCATTAAAATAGCTTTTGCTTGTCTAAATTCATCAAGTGTAGCGATCATTGGAAACATAATCTTTAGGTTACCAAATGTACTTGCACGAAGCAATGCACGCAGCTGTGTACGGAAAATATCCTGTTCCTCTAAGCAAAGACGAATCGCTCTAAAGCCAAGAAATGGATTAAGTTCTTTTGGTAAATTTAAATATGGAAGTTCTTTGTCTCCGCCAATGTCTAGTGTACGAACGACAACAGGCTTGCCTTCCATTTTTTCAAGAACGGTTTTATACGCATCGAATTGCTCTTCTTCAGTAGGAAGCTGGTCACGACCCATGTATAAGAATTCTGTACGATAAAGTCCGATTGCTTCTCCACCGTTTTCAAGAACACCTTTTACATCTTCTGGAGTTCCAATATTAGCAGCAAGTTCAACATGCTCGCCATCACTTGTAACGGTTTTTTCATTTTTTAATTTTGCCCATTCAGCCTTTTGAGCTTCATATTGTTCTTTCTTTTGACGGTACTGGGCTAAAACCTCTTCAGAAGGATCAACGATAACATCACCATCAAGCCCATCGACAATCACCATAACCCCATTTTGAATAGTTGAGGTAACAGCCTTTGTTCCAACAACAGCTGGAATTTCCATCGATCTTGCCATGATGGCAGAATGAGAGGTACGACCTCCAATATCAGTTGTGAATCCTTTTACATATTTACGATTTAATTGAGCCGTATCTGATGGAGTTAAGTCTTCCGCGATAATGATTACTTCTTCTGAAATCATACTTGGATTCGAGATGGTAACTCCTAACAAATGCGCTAGTACACGTTTTGTGACATCGCGAATATCAGCAGCACGTTCTGCCATATATTCATTATCCATGCCTTCAAACATGGTAATGAACATGTTTGCAACTTCTTGCAAGGCAAATTCAGCATTTACACTTTCAGAACTGATTTTATCTTTAATCGGATTAAGTAGCTCTGGATCACTTAATACGAGAAGGTGAGCAGAAAAGATGGCTGCTTTGTCTTCACCAAGTTCTTCATTTGCACGATTTTTAATTACTTCTAATTCATCTTTTGATTGATTGATTGCTTCCTCAAATCGCTTTATTTCAGCATCTTTATCACTGATTGTTTGTTTTTCAACTGTTAAATCAGGATGCTCCAGACGAAAGCTTTTTGCAATCGCAATTCCAGCAGAAGCAGCAATCCCTTTTATCATACTAGACATTATTCACCAAGTCCTTCATTCGCCATGATTTCTGTTAAAGTAGCGATTGCTTCTGTCTCGTCAGAACCTTCAGCAACGATTTTCACTTCAGCACCTTGACCGATTCCTAGAGACATAACACCCATAATGGATTTTAGGTTAACAGACTTTCCGTTATATTCTAATTGAATATCTGAATTATATTTACTAGCTGCCTGTACTAATACTGTCGCTGGGCGTGCATGAATTCCTGATTCACTTGTTACTTTAAATGTTTTTTCTGCCATGGATTATTTCCCCTTTTCAATTATTTAAGAATCAAAATGATTACTTGTAGTATTTGTTCGTTTTCGATAGATATGTAAAGAAAGAGTCGCATGTATGTGTCCGTTCAAAAAAATAAAAAGGCACGAGAAAGACAATAAAACACTAGAGAGAAGATTTAACCCTTTCCTCCTAGCAATTTCTATTTCTTTACTCATGCCTGATCGAATCAGTAACACGTAAATGCGAAATGTATGTAAAATGTAAATTGAAAATTTGAGTCATTGCACTTTGCTTTACAATCTAACCACTTACAAAAGAAGTATAGCATAGACAATAAATTTTTTTCAACAATTTGCCTCATAATCCGACAACAAGAAAAATTGAGAATCTTTTTCATTTACAAAATATATGATTACTTGTATGATTTTTTACAAAATCAAAATCTTAGGGATACCAGTCCTTAACGATTATCATGTATAATAAGCAAATATTGTATTTTATTTACATACGAAAGTTGGAGGTGTTTTCATTGATCAAACTAATTGTGAGTGACTTAGACGGAACACTATTACAGGAAAATAATACAGTTACATCTGAGGACGCCGAAGCCTTAAAACAGGCATTACAAGAAGGACTTCAAATCAGTATTGCGACTGGAAGAATGGATACTGAAATAAAAGAAGTATTAAAATCGATTGGGCAGAAATTTCATCGAATTAGTCAAAATGGTGCTTTTGCATCGACGATCGATGAGAAATCTATTTTTTCTCGTACTTTTACAACAGAAATAGCTGAACGAATTTATAAAAGAGTATTGGACCCTAAATTCGTTACGATTGTTTGTAGTTTTGATACAAATTTCACACATGAAAGTAATGAGTATGTGAACGATATTCAAAAAAGAATGTTCCACCCCATCATCATTGACCCAGAAATCGGTTCAAAATTTAGCGACGTCAAACCATCAAAGATTACATTAATCGGCTTTGAAAATGAAATTTTCGACATGTATGAAAAGCTTGCAAATGAATTTAAGGAAGAGATTGATTTATTCATTTCGGAAAAACATGTTCTGGATATCATGCCTAAGGAAATCAGTAAAGGTAATGCGATTAAAAAGCTACTAGATGAGATTTCGTTAAAACCTGAAGAAATAGCCTGCATCGGAGATTCTTTTAATGATATCCCCATGTTTCGTTTAACGCCTTATAGCTTTGTAATATCTACAGCACATGATGATGTAAAAAAAGAAGCGACATTCGAGGTTGAATCCGTTGCTGAAGCAGTTGAGATGATTTTAAAAGAAAATAGTAAACAATTTGTTTGACCGAAAAAAGAACCTGAATGGAATGTCAGGTTCCGTTTTGAGGTGCAAACAGACCAATTATCTTATTAAAAACGCGTATGGTCTCTGAGGGCAAATCACAGTAAAAATCAGAGTCAAACGTGTGTCTGAAGTCGTGGCATCTTCGGACAAAGGAAAGCTAAAACAACGCGGTTGTGTCCGAAGTCGAGGCATCTTCGGACAAGGGAAAGCTAAAACAACGCGGTTGTGTCCGAAGTTGAGTAACTCATTTATTATTAGAATCTACTTTATTCAGCAAACACGCTGTTGCATCCTCAACTTTGAACCAAAAAGCAATTCACCGACAATAACACACCTATTTTCAATTGTACCTTCTCACTGTAAACAAGTATTGTCACACCCCCAAAAACAGATGTGAGTTTTAATTATATTTTTTTTATAAAAACTGCATTAAACGTTACAATAACTAGAAAATTAAAGCGTGAATTCGTGTGTGAATTCACGCTAAAAACGTTATTGTGATTTACTGTTTTGCACCCTGAATCGGAACCTTTTAAAATGGAATGTCAGGTTCTTTTTCATTTTTGCTTTTTTACGTCTTTTATTTTTGCTTTTATTTTCTTCGCCATTTCCTCGCAAGATGCGTTTTCATCATCATTCAGTTCTTCATCGCCATACCTTACTCTTTCATAGAGTTCAACTAGGCGTTCATCAAGGAATTTGTTTCGCATTAACCATTCTGTCACACTTTCATGATGATAGCGGCCGAGATTGTTCTGAGCTGAAAGGACCTCTAATTCAAGGATAAGCCTTCTAACCTTTGCCTGTGGGGTTTGTCTTTTCGGCCTTCTCCACTTTGCAGCAGGTACTGAAATCCCTTCAGTTACTGTTGCATATTGATAGGCATCTCCCAAAACAACTGCCTCTTTTACAAATCTCTTTCTAGCTAATAAGAAGAGGATCACCGCTAAAATAAGCACCCCTAAAATCGATAAATAAAACCAAATATCAAAACTACCTAGCATTTCTAAAAACGGATTTTTATTTTCCGTTTCGTCCCAGTTTAAGGAACCAACACTCTCACCACGTGAGCCTCTAAATGATTCAATATCTTCTACCGCATTAAAAAGTGGCTTTGAGACCCAATACAAGCCTGTCCCAATAATCGTGGATACAAAGGACAAGCTCTTCACAAAAAGAATTGGAAAAATGACCGCAACACCAATTGCACCTGCAAACAGACCACTAAATAAACCGACTACAGACCATGAGCCTTTTTTCGTTGCCATGTCTTTCATTACAAGTGAACTCGTACCCACACTGTTTAAAATTTTACCAATCATGAAGAACACCAATTGAGTCACAAGCAAATACAACACAAGATCACTATGGATATACCCTTGAACTTTTGCGGCAAAATACGTAAGTCCACTAAAAAGCAAGCTACCATTTAAGATAAATCCTTCAGTCAGCTTCGGAGTTTTATGAAAATGAACAATCATTCGGTAACAAACGATAGCCGCAAGAACTAGACTCTGACCAAAAGACATTCCGATTTCACTGCTTACAAGAGCGAACAATGGTACAACCGCCATAATAAATACATACGGAGTGTTTGATTTCATCAGTGATAACAAGAACGCAATTACCATTGCTCCAACACCTGTAATAAACAGAAATGGTAGAATGGGTGGCAGCTGCTCCGTGTGAATATATAACAACATGATTAAAATATAGAGAAGGATTACTTCCATTACGTATTGGTAGGATTTAAGTAAAGCTTGACTAAATCGCAAATGAATCCCCCCTCTTCACTGAAGAGGAAGCTTTCTGTAAATAAATCGCATCCTCATTTTCGATAACCTTAAAACAATCGACACCCTTTCTAGCAAAGCTTCGTAAAATCAATGGCTCATTTTCTTCCATTTCTCCTAACACGATCATATAAGGTGATAGTTGCTGTTGTCTTGTAATCGTATGAATCATGTAATGAAACGGAATTGTCACACTATGCTTACTCAGCCTCGCAATCAATTCGAGTGCTTTTGCTAAATGTTCCTTCCCAACTCCAAGTGGGAGATGGATATATGGTGTTTTACCGGCTTTTCTTACATTGACAAAAACCTCAAAAGGGATATTTTTTACGGTTGCTGTTTCGAGCAAATACGTTAACCCACTTAAATATTGCTCCAGTTTTCGTTCCCGAACGTTGATAATAATGGTCCATGAAAACTGAGCCGTTTGATCAAATAGTTTTGTTTGTAATTGATTTGTACGGGCGCTCGCCTTCCAGTGAACTCTATTAAATGGATCAGTAGGTACATAACTCCTCGTCCCGACAATCGCTGTCATGTCTTCAAAAAACGAAGTCCGGATTGGGTACTCCCCTTGATTTTTTGGAACGATTTTTTCAATTCCCCCTACTGTTTCAGGTGAAGAATAAATGATCGTTTCAAAGCTAACCGGCTTCAAAAAGCGAAGATACGCTTCACCAAAGCCAAATAAATGAGGAATTCTCACCTCAAGTGTACGGATTTTCGCAACTCCCCTTTGCCTCCCTTCAAATGGAAGTCTTGTCGTAAACGCCTGTCGTCCGAAAAGAGTAAGGGGTAGAGTTAGTTCAATCTGTTCCGTTTCTAGTACCTTTCTTTCATTCTTAAAACCGACAACATGGTCGATCGTCATCCGGATGTGACCATTAAAGATTGGTAATCGTCCCTCTTGACTTAATGTAAGAGAAAAATCACTTTCTTCACCTTTAAAGAGTTTGACAGTTTCTTTATCAACAGAAACAGTTATTTTATTTCCAACATGCTTTAAATAATATTTGTTTAGAAAGACAAATAAAAGGAATAGTACCCCAACAAACACAAGTAAAAAAACCTGAGAAAGGATCCCCACTACTATAAATATGGAAGAAAGAAACATCATGTACGACATTTCATTTCCAATCGATATTTGCCGTTGCCAGTTCATTACTTAACAGCCCCAGCTTCTACCGGAACAGAAACTGTTGAAAGCAACTCCTGAACGATTTGGCGATTCGTCTTTTTCAATGATCCCTCCATCGTAAGTACAAGACGGTGTGATATCACATACGGAGCCATAAACTTAATATCCTCTGGAGTCACAAACAAACGTCCTTCTAAATACGCCTTACCTTGGGCAGCTTTCATCAACGCTAGAGTGCCCCTCGGGCTTACTCCAACTTCGATATCAGCATGCTTCCTAGTGGCATGAACGATTCGTACTAAATAATCCTCAACTTCATCAGCAAGTCTTACTTGCCCGACTTCAGCTTGCATGGATTGAATCTCTTCTTTTGTAAGAACCTCTAAAATGTCCTCGATCGGGTTGCTTTGCCGATACGTTCTCATGATTTGCCTTTCCTCTTCAAAGCTTGGATAGCCAAGATCAATTTGAACAAAAAAACGGTCCATTTGGGCCTCTGGGAGTGGAAAAGTTCCCTGTTGTGACTCAATTGGGTTTTGTGTAGCAATTACGATAAATGGTGAAGGCAGTTTTAATGTTTCACCATCAATGGTTACCTGGCGTTCTTCCATGACCTCTAGCAAACTAGATTGCGTCCTTGGAGTCGCACGGTTAATCTCATCGGCTAACAGGATATTGGTCATCACCGGACCAGGACGAAGCTGAAATTCTTGCTCCTTCGGGTTAAAAAATTGGATCCCGGTAATATCACTTGGCAGCACATCTGGAGTAAATTGAATGCGCTTAAAATTTCCGCTAATCGATTTTGCAAAACTTTTCGCAAGCATTGTCTTGCCTGTACCAGGAACACTCTCTAGTAAAATATGACCTTTATTAATAAGAGAGTTTAGGACTAACTCAATCACATCATCCTTTCCGATGATCACTTTCCCAATATTCTCTTTGATTTTTAGCACATTCTCTTGTATAGACATAAGCGCCCCCCGTATTTACTAAAATATGTAATTCTATGATAATTTAAATTTATCAAAAATATAGATATATTCCAACATAATTATTCTGCAATGCTTGGAATTAATTAATTCTATTAAAAAAAGAGAGTCATGAACTCTCCTTCATAGAAACGATAAATAAAAACAGACAGACCCACAAAATTGCCTATGGTCTGTCTGTTTATTTTCGTTATCCTTTTGTAATCTCGATGATATTTTCTTCAGAGAGATTAATAGTTCCTTGCTTTTTATAAACGATCTTTTCTCCTTCTGCAAGGTTTGTAAATACAATCGGAGTCATAATTGAGGTTGCATTTTCCTTAATATAATCTAAATCCACTTTTAAAAGCGGTTGGCCTTTTTCGACCTTATCATTTTCACTCACAAATAGTTCAAAACCTTGTCCTTTTAGATTAACTGTATCAATCCCAACATGAATTAGAATTTCACGACCTGAATCAGAAAGAATACCAATCGCATGCTTGGTTGGAAACACGTTGATAATTTTCCCATTTACAGGTGAAGCAATTACACCTTCTGATGGAATAATTGCAAAGCCGTCACCCATCATTTTTCCAGAAAATACAGCATCAGGAACTTCAGTAATTGGTTTTAATTCACCTTTAATTGGTGATACAAAATCATCATCAGCCTGTTGTCCATTTGCCAATATATCTGGTTTTATTTCTTCATTCCGGCTTTTTTCTACTTCACGGGGCTTTTTCCCGGTCATTACATCTTGCATTTGACTTTTAATGATTTCAGATCGTGGGCCAAAGATTGCCTGAATATTATTTCCAACTTCAAGCACACCAGCGGCTCCTAATTTTTTTAACTCATCCTTATCTACATTTTTAATATCATTTACAGAAACACGAAGTCGAGTAATGCACGCATCAAGATGGGCAATATTTTCTTGTCCGCCCATTGCATCTAGGATGTTAAAAGCGAGATCTCCAGCCTTTTCTTCCTTATCCTCTTCCCCTTTTGCTACTTCACGTCCAGGTGTCATGAGATTAAATTTACTAATGGCAAAACGGAAGATCACATAGTAGATAACGGCAAACACAAGACCTACTAATATTGCAATCCACCAAGGCTCTCTACCAGGCAAAATACCAAATAAGAAAAAGTCAATTCCTCCACCTGAGAAGGTATAGCCTATATTAACACTCAAAGCCGTCATTAAAACAAAAGATAATCCATCCAAGATTGCGTGGATTAAGAATAGAATTGGAGACACAAACATAAATGAAAATTCAAGTGGCTCTGTGATACCTGTTAAAAACGATGTTAGGGCACCTGAACCCAATAATCCGGCTACAAGTTTTTTATTTTCTGGACGTGCAGCATGATACATCGCAAGTGCAGCAGCCGGTAGACCAAACATCATAATCGGAAATTCACCAGCCATAAAGTTACCAGACGTAATATCTACTCCATCTCTCAATTGGGCAAAGAAGATTGTCATATCTCCCCTAACAACTTGGCCAGCTTGTGTTGTATAAGAACCGAATTCGTACCAAAACGGCGCATGGAAAATATGATGTAATCCAAACGGAATCAGTAATCTTTTGATTAATCCGAAGAAAAATACAGCAAAATACGAACCTTCTTCGATTAGCCATAGAGAAGCACTATTCATTGCTTCTTGCACTGGTGGCCAAATGATTAATAATAACAGACCTGCTATAAACGAAAATGCGGCTGTTGCAATCGGAACAAATCGTTTACCTGCAAAGAAACCAAGAAATGAAGGCATTTCTATATCATGAAAGCGATTGTAGGCAAAAGCAGCGATGAGACCGACAATGATTCCTCCAAATACACCTGTTTGCAATGTTGGAATTCCTAAAACGGACGCAAATGCGGGGTTGTCAGCAAGCATTTCTGGAGTTACTCCCCGCCATGAACTCATTACCTGATTTAGCACTAAATAACCCACTAAAGCGGCAAGTGCTGCTGCGCCATCACCGGCTAAGCCAATCGCTACCCCAACCGCAAAGATAAGGGCCAAATTACTAAAGACAATTCCACCAGCATCCTCCATCACTGATGCGGCGAGTTGAATCCAATCAGCATCCAGGAACGGAAGATATTGCAGCATTGTTTCTTGTTGCATTGCATTTCCTATCCCCAGTAAAAGACCTGCTGCTGGTAATAGCGCTACAGGTAGCATCAGCGCTTTACCAATCTTTTGCAGGACGCCAAAAAACTGTTTAAACATGTAAAATCCCCCTATATTTTTTCATTCTCATTAAGAGTTTCCAGAAAAATAAAAAAAGACATGAGTAAGGAAGATAATTAAAAGAAGCTGCACGGATCCTATCTCCGAAAAAAGGAAAGTATATCCTGTTACACTTCATTTAATCATTCTCTTTACTCATGCCTGATCGAATCAGTGACACGTTAAAAACAATGTATGCTATTTCATTTTCTTCTGAAGCCTTTGCAGATGCATCGTAATATAGACAGCTTCAGCATCAAAAACGGGCTTCTTTAATGTTTGTTGCATGATCTTAATGAGTTTCCATGAGAGATTATAACATAATGGATATTCTTCTTTCAAGAGAGCCGTGATTATTTCAGGTTCCTCTACCTTCTCACCAGCTTTTACCCGTTCAATTGCAAACCTTAAATGCCGTACAAGTCTCATATAATCAATGCTGTTTTTATCAATCACTATTTTTAACTGTTCTTCCACCGTCTGCACCAATTTTGTCACAAGTTGAGAATGCAGATTTACTTCCGATAATTCTTTATTGGTTATTGCACTGTGGATGTGGAGGGCTATGAACCCTGCTTCTCCCTCAGGTAAGTGTATATTACTTTCCTTGCTAAATAGATGCATTACTTCTTTGGCTATTCCGTATTCCCTAGGATACAATGCTTGCGTTTCTATTAAGAAAGGATTACGGATTTCCATCCCCTGTGAAACCCGTGCGACAGTAAACATCAAGTGGTCGGTCAAGGCCACATGGATATGCTCATTCAATGACGATTCCGTTCTGCTTTTAATTAACTCTATAGCTGAAATAATTACTCTTTGTAAATCATCCTCTAAATATGGTAGGAGCTTAATATAGTTTTTTTGTTCTTTTTCATTCTTTAGGACAAATAGCTTTTCCACATTCGCATCATATAGTACATCATGTTTCTTTCGGTTAAAGCCAATACCCTTCCCGATTATAACGACCTCCCCATAGTCGGAGTGATCTGCAATAATAACATTATTATTTAGAGCTTTAGATATGATAATATCAGACATCATAATTCCCCACTTTTTAGCTTTACATACCCTTCATATCCTATCTGAGCGAGGAGTAGAAATCAATTATTTAAGCTCCATAAGCTCTCCTTTTACGGATGTCTGATGGGTAATTTAATCATTACTTTCGTTCCAAATCCAACCTTACTTTTAATGTGGAATGTCCCCTTATGGTCTTGAATAATCTTATTGCTCATCGTGAGACCAAGTCCCATTCCTTTTTCTTTTAATGTAAAAAATGGCTCTCCTATTTTTTTAAGTCGTTTTTTTGGAATTCCAACGCCAGTGTCGATGACTTCAATTTTTACTTTATCGTTATTGACCTTCGTACGAATTCTTATTTTCCCTCCAGCCGGCATGGCATCAATTGAATTTTTAATGACATTGACAAATACTTGAATAAGTTCGTTTTTATCTCCATAAAGAATCGCTTTAGCAGCATCATTTTCAACTCTTACTTCTACATTATGTAGAATTGCTTCGTGTGAGGTAAGCTTGATCACATAATCAATGAGGTCGCTTACTTTAAATTCTTTTAGAATTTTACTTTGCGGCTTGGAAAAAACAAGTAACTCACTAACAATTTGATTAATCCTGTCAAGCTCCGAAAGGATAATATCTGATATTTGAGTGTTAGACTCGTCTTTTTCCTTTTGCAATTGGACGAAGCCTTTGATTGTCGTAAGAGGATTTCGTATTTCATGAGCAATTCCAGCAGCCAATTCACCTACGACAGAGAGTTTCTCCCTTCTGCGAGCAAGCTCTTCAGCAGCCTTCTCATTTGATACATCCCTTCCTATAGTAACAAGACCCGCTCTCTTTCCCTCTTCAAATAAAGGGACACGAATAACATCGAAGGTTTTAAGTTCTTCACTTGGGATCATGATGGTTTGCTCATAACGAGTCTCCATCCCCTTCATCCATGTTTCTTCATCTAATTGGATATTTTGAAGCAAGTATTCCGCAAAATCTGGATACATCTGTGCAATTTCTAGATCCGTTTTATTTTTATACATTTCTGTTTGGAGGTTGTAGAGATCTTTTGCATACCGATTGACACGAATCCACCGTCCTTGTCCATCTTTAAAACAGACGAAATCGGGCATCGCATTAATTAGTGTCGTCAGTTCTTTTTGCTCTTCCAAAGCCTTTACATAAGCATCATGCTTTTTGATGAAAAGATGCAAGAGAACCGTTGTAATAATAACAAAGACGAGCCCTTTTCCAATTTGAAAATAATTCACATTGACAGATGGAAATTTATCTAGGAGATATTCGGAAAACGTAATCCAAAACAGGCTTGCCAAAAAATAGATGAGCCACAATCGCTTTTTAAAAACTTCTTTAAACATGACAAGCACCTCGTAACCATTTGACAATAAATTCAATTTGCTGTATAGTAGTTATTTGCTCCCTTAAAACTTATAACATAATTATTTATATAAATAAAGATAGTTCGTTTTATCTTTTACTTTTGAGAAAGACTTATTCACACTGGACCGGCTTCGGAGCCGAAAGGACGAAAGAGAGGTAGGGCTTTCGTTGTTTAAGATTTTCAAATCTACCGCGGCAATAAATAATATGATAAAAAGTGTATCTCGCCCAAGACAAGAACCAACCGTAACGTGCGGTTGGTTCTTTTTCATAATTTATAGGTTGCACCGTGTAACTGAATTGTTTTCCCCTTGCTCGGTTCAATTCCAATCCTGTATGGCCGTTCCCCTCTTGGATGATCTTCATTACAAAAATAGACTTCGATTGAATCAAAGTGTACTTTAAAAGCGTACTGTTCAGTACCAGGCAGAACCGTGTCTGAGATAGTCCCTTTGAATAAATCGGACCATTGCTTTGCTGTTATTTCGGGTTCCTTCACCGAGTAGCCAATATACGAAATGCGTTTGCCGTCCGGAATATACAACCCTTTCGTAACAAGGTCTTTTACCCTTACTTCATTCTCTTCTCCCCACTCAATAAAAAAAGGCATAGGATGGGATTCCTCTATAAACAGCATCGACCATTTAAGCAAAGTGCCGTCTGGTCGCTTTCGTGATCCAGGATATGGACCGAGAGTTTTAACACCTTTTTCAGCTAGATGTAGTTGTACCTTTTTAATTGAAGATGTTCGAAACGCAATTTGAGATAGTCCTTCTCCTAGCTGATAGTCTTTGTAAAGATGGCTGCTAAACGGATGATTCCCTTCTCTTGTTACATCTAAGTTGTGGATTCCAATCCATTCAATATAAGCTACCTTTTTAAAATAACATAATGTATTATAAGTCCCCCAATTATCATGGTTTCCTCCTTTAACAGGATGAAAACCCAGCAACTGAAAAGCTGCCATAGGGGCATGTGGGTCTTTCACATAATGAACAACATGGTCAAAACGAATCTCCAACATATCCACTCCAAACCCGGTTTTTATATCATTTTACCATAAAGTGAAACTTCAACAGTGGTGGTTCTACGGTCTGTTCATGCAAAAAAAATAAGACCCTATAAAGGATCTTACTTTTCTTGACATTATGCACCCAGTGATTGAGTAGGGCTTGAATATGTTTCCTTATCAAGTTCATTAGTCATTCTACTTGTAAGGACACCAGCTGTCATACTGCCGCTTACGTTAAGAGCTGTACGCCCCATGTCAATTAATGGTTCAACAGAAATCAATAAACCTGCTAATGCTACAGGCAAATCGAGAGCTGATAAGACAAGGATGGCAGCAAATGTTGCGC
Source organism: Bacillus timonensis (assembly GCF_004799755.1). Lineage (GTDB taxonomy): Bacteria > Bacillota > Bacilli > Bacillales > Bacillaceae_L > Ferdinandcohnia > Ferdinandcohnia timonensis_A. The sequence goes on from NZ_SLUB01000024.1 coordinate 16,339, forward strand.
CTCCCCCAACACCCGCAACGCCAAATGAGCTAATTGCAACAATCACGACTACTGTTAAAATAAAGGATGGGTCCAATGGATTTATTCCAACCGTTGGAGCAATCATCACAGCAAGCATTGCTGGATATACGCCGGCACAACCATTCTGTCCGATGGAAAGCCCAAACGAACCAGCAAAGTTGGCAATACCTTCGGAAACACCTAAATCATTTGTTTGTGCTTTGATGTTGAGTGGCAATGTCCCTGCACTAGAGCGTGATGAAAACGCAAATGCTAAAACTGGGAATGCCTTTTTCAGATAAGTGATCGGATTTAAACCAGCAAATGTTAGCAACAATAAATGGATTGCGAACACAATCAATAATGCAACATAAGAGGCAACTACAAATTTTCCAAGCTTATAAATCGCCCCATAATCACTGGTAGCTGTCACACGAGTCATAATCGCAAGAACACCATAAGGAGTTAAGCGTAAAATAATCGTTACAACACGCATGATAACGGAGTATAGCGCATCGATCATCTTCGCAAACAGATTTGCATTTTCTGGATCTTTACGACGAACACCAAGGTAAGCCATACCGATAAACGCCGCAAAAATAACAACCGCGATGGTTGAAGTTGGACGAGCGCCTGTAAAATCTAGAAATGGATTGGCTGGTAATAAATCGACAATTTGTTCGGGAAACGTCTTATCTTGAATATCAGCATAACGCTGGTCGAGGGCCTCTCCTCTTGCTGTCTCAGCATCTCCAGCTTCAATTTGGATCGCTTCCAAATCAAATGCAACAGTTGTACCAACCCCAACAAGTGCTGAAAGTGCAGTTGTACCTACTAAAATCGCAAGGATTAGGAAACTAATTTTTCCGATATTATTTGCCAATTTCATTTTCGTAAATGCGGATACGATTGAAATGAAAACAAGAGGCATGACAATCATTTGTAAAAATTTCACATATCCATTCCCAACGATGTTAAACCAACTAATCGACTCAGAAATGATTTCTGATTCCGCCCCATAAATGAGTTGCAGGATGAGACCAAACACAATTCCTAAGCCAAGTGCTGTAAATACTCGTTTTGAAAATGTGACATGCTTTTTTTGCATATAAACTAATAATAATAGCAATAAGACCATAAACACGATATTTACAATACCAAGTAAACTCATACGATTTCCTCCTTTTTATTTATCAACGTATTAAAGCATAATGCAGATAATACGAATCCGTCAAGTATGAAATACGCTTATAAAATCAAATTTATTATAGAAAAAACCGTCTAGAACGACATTGTTCCAGACGGTTTGTCCATGTTATGCCACTTTTATTGCTTTTCCAAATGGAACTTTCGGTAGATAATCATCTGGAATAAGCCAGAATACTTCAGCTTTTACATCCAACTCATCGTAAAAATAGCCTGTCACATCCGTTATATAAAATAAGGTATCAATTTTCTCCTGATCTGCCCACTCCAGCACTTCCGTATAGGAGGACTTACCATGCGTATAATATTTAATAGTAGGATTTTGTATGGAAGTGATGCTTCTTATTTTAAAATCAGCTTGGACAAGCTGTGTTTCCGGAACCATTTCTCCAAAAAACTTTATGATATTGTTTATTAAAATAGATCGCACTTGATTGGTCGAAGTATCTATGGCAAGTGCAATCTTCTTGTCTTTTCGACTTTTAAGTAAATCCATCAGTGATCTTTGCCATCTCACAACAGCACCCACTCCTCATGCTTAATCACCAAAGGAAGAATACCCTGGCTACTCTATTTTGTCTCGTTTTTTAACCAAATATGAACGGTTCAACTAACAATACTTGGATAGCTTATTTGTAACGTCGGTAGGCAAACTATCAAATATTGGGGGAATGAAAATGAATATTTCAAAGCAAGAAATACTCGAAAAACTAGCAGAAAATAATGGAAGTGGGTATGTGGAACTGAGTGGGCTTCTACACGAAATCAAACTTCTAAATGGAAATCAAATTGCTTTTACAGGAGCATGTTGGAAATGGACGCAAACGGAGATGCCTTCCGCCCATGGTGACTACAGTGTGTTGACCGATGTTCTTGTTGAAGAAGACCTGATGATCCCAAGATTTCCTACACAGGATTATTATGAGTTTTACGAATCAGTTCATGATTTTTCATAAGCAACTTAGTGGTATGATTTTCCTTAATCATTTATAGTAAATGCAGGTAATCAATTTTGAGGAGGCATACATAATGACAAACTTAAAGCCATGGTTTGAAAAAGGCATGAACCAATACGACTACATTAACAGCATGAAAGTTCATAAAGAAAATTTACTAAAGGTGTATAATCAGTTTCGTTTAGACGAATCTGATAAAGACCTACTCCAAGCGCTTCAGGAAAAAGAATTAAAAGCCATCATTCTGGCCGCTGATTGGTGTGGGGATGCAATGGTCAACCTTCCTATCCTCATGAGAATTGCAGATGAGGCTTTGCTCGAAACTCGATATTTGATTCGCGATGAAAATTTAGAGCTAATGGATCAATACTTGACAAACGGAAAGTCTCGTTCCATTCCAATTATTATTTTCGTGAATAAGGACTTTGAAGAGGTTGGTAAATGGGGACCAAGAGCACCTGAAGCTCAAGTGATTGCAGATGAATTAAAGGCACAGGTTCCTGATAAGGAGTCACCTGAATATGATGCTGCATTTAAGGCATTTATTAAATCGTTTACTGAACGAATTACAACAGATGAAGCGCTTTGGAATAACATTAAAAATAGCATTATTTCCACTTTGAAGGACGCATAATACTCTGACCTCAAAACATATACTAAACGTAAGACCGTCCACTACTTCCAACATCGCTTGTTGCGGGACTAACCAGAACGGAAATGTGGGCGGTCTTTTTCTATTATATAGGAAGAAAAAGGTGTGTCAGGAATACAAAGGTGAAAATAAAAGCAGTTGTGTAATGGAATTTTCGCCGAATTCCCGAAGATTTTTTATGGCGTAGGTACCCTGCAAACATCGTCAGTGCTAGACATAGAATGGCAATCATTCCGCTTATGATCTTAGGACTTGCATATCCCACGATTTCTCCAAGTTTGACAAGCATGATTCCCCCATGAAACACAATTAACATCGTTCCAATGATAGCAAGTTTGATATGAGATTTCATCATATAGCGTGACATCTTTGCAAGTGTAATTTTCAGCTTTCGAACTTTTGTCCTGCGGATGACCAGAAAGATAAAATACATATTTACATTGATGATAAAAAGGATAAGTGCGATTTGGGCGAAAGCTTGCCCTAATGTGAGGATTTGAGAGTCATGTGTTCTAAAAATCCATATGTAAATAAATGTGCTAATCACGAGCAGCGCATTTATGGAAATCCAAATATAATAGGCCATCCTCAACCCTCCCCTTCTATTTTTCCCCATTTTACCAGATGGTTATAAAATATGTAGTGTGGGATATCACTTGGGATGAATGAGTCGTAATTTCTTCTACCATATTCATCCTCCTCCAAACATGCTAGAATTGAAGGTAAGATCAAGAATGGAGGTTAAGGAAATGTCCACATGTAATATCAATCACACAAAAGAAGATGTAATCAAAAAACTTCAAAGCCAAGAAAGCTTTTTGCCTATTGAACTTTATTGCAGTGCGGTCCAATTCTTAGAAACTGAACGCACTCAGTTAACACTAAACGAATTATTTCACCTCTTAAAAAAGTATGATTTAGCTTCTGAAGAAGAACAACAAAATCGCAATCTTGCGATGGAAGAACTCTTTAAAGCATAAGGGAAGGCACCACAAATGTGGTGCCTTTAGTTAGCTGTACTTTTTTCCTCGACATAGTCCCGTATCGCAGTTAAGAAATCTTCACCGTAGCGCTCTAGTTTCATCTGCGCAACCCCTTTTATTTCAAGAAGTTCTTTCTCATCTACAGGTGCCACTTCACTCATTTCTCGTAATGTACTATCTGAGAATACGATATACGGCGGAACCCCGTCACGTGTAGAAATGCTTTTACGTACCTCGCGGAGAATTTCAAATAATGTATTGTCGGTGACAACTTGCTTTTTCTTCACCTGTTCTTTCTTGAAAATTTTGATTTCCCCTTTTAGAACAGGTAATGCTTTTGCATCAAGGATGAGCACTGGGTATTGAGAGTTTGTTAGTTTGACATACCCTTCTGCAGCCAAAAAGTCAATTAGGCCGACGATTTGTTTTTCTGAATACTGTTTCAATAACCCATAGGTCGACAAGGAAGTAAAACCAAAATCTTGAATTTTTTTATTCCTTGAACCCTTTAACACCTGCGCAACTAAGGTCTTTCCATAACGTTCCTTCATCCGTTTGATACATGAAAACACCATAAGCGCCTCGGTTGTCACGTCGATTTTTTCACGGTCATCTTTACAATTCACACAGCGACCGCATTCCACGCTCTCCTTCTCCCCGAAATATTCCAAAATATAGCTTTGTAAGCATTTCTCAGTGTGACAGTAGTCAATCATTTGCTGGAGCTTGTGATACTCCTGCTCTTTTTTCACTTCATCCACCGTAGATTGCTCGATTAGGAATTTTTGGAGTTGGATATCCTGTGATGCAAATAATAGATAACAATCACTTTTTTCACCATCACGCCCTGCTCGTCCCGCTTCTTGGTAGTAGGCTTCAATGTTTTTCGGTAGATTGTAGTGAATGACATATCTTACATTACTTTTATCAATACCCATACCGAATGCATTTGTGGCTACCATAACATTCACAGTGTCAAATAGGAAATCTTCCTGCGCTTGTTTTCGCTCTTCATCCGATAGTCCTGCATGATATTTCCCTACAGAAAAACCTTCTCTTTCTAGAAATGAATGAAGTTCATTAACCTCCCGACGAGTTGCTGCATAGACAATTCCCGATTGGTTCTTATTTTCTAATAAAAAGCTTTTCACAAAATCTCGCTTGTTTTCACCTTTTAAGACATTGAAGGTTAAATTATCTCTCGCAAACCCTGTGATGAATACAGCATAAGGGTCAATTTGAAGTTGGCTGCAAATATCTTCTTTTACTTCTACCGTTGCGGTTGCGGTTAATGCTGAAACAACCGGTTTTGATGGTAGTTCCGCAATCATATCGTGGATATTTCGGTAGCTTGGTCTGAAATCATGTCCCCATTGTGAAATACAATGCGCTTCATCAACAGCAATCATTGAAATGGGAATGGAAGATAAAAGAGATCGAAATTGAGAGGATTCGAGTCGTTCAGGAGCAATATATATGATTTTATAGCGACCAGCGCGTGCATCCTGCAGTCTTTCCTGAATTTCTTGCATGGAAATACTACTATTAATATAAGTAGCCGATATACCCACACCAAGCAACGTGTCTACCTGGTCCTTCATTAACGAAATTAATGGTGAAATGACAATCGTTATTCCCTCAAAAATCAGAGCAGGGATTTGATAACATAACGACTTTCCACCCCCAGTAGGCATAATGGCGAGTGTATCGTATCCTTGTAAAATGTTCTCGATAATGGATTCCTGCCCCGGTCTAAAAGACGGATAGCCGAAATACGACTGTAAAACTTGCTTTGCTTGTTCAATCATAGAAAACACCTTTTTAAATTATTTTACTTAAATTGTTAAAAATGTGCGTTTGACGCAGTGTACTACCCCACATGTCCGTGTACCTTCGTGCATACTATACAGTGTGGTGTTAGCTCCTTATTCTTTATCTGTTCGTGTATGGAAGTGAGAAATCACTTCCTCTTTTTTTTATCCACACGAAATGGATCAAAAAAGTGTGGCCACTCTGACGTGGCGTTTTTAATCTTTAATCTATAGTTAAGTTCATTATAAAGGAAGAAGATAAAGGTGGGAAGGGTATCTTCCGTGTGGTAATATAAAACTAAAAAACTATGTTGAGGATGAAGCACGTGAGAAATGCAGATTTACAAGTATCACAACCTTATGAAAAAAAATCTTTTTTATTCGATTATACACTCTCACTTCGAAATAAGCTGCCTGGTATCGCGCTTGTTTTTATTATCGGTGTACTGGCTAACTCTTTAGGGAAAGATTTCCCATTAATCGGTGGTGCCGTGATTGCCATCATCATCGGGATCTTAGTCCGTAACTTTTTACACATTCCTGCTGTCTATACGGAAGGTATCTCCTATACATTAAAAACACTACTGAAAACGGCCATTGTACTGCTTGGTTTCGGTCTTAGTTATGCTAGTATTTTCCAACTGGGATATGAGGCAGTTCTTTTAGTCATAATCGCGGTTTTATCTGGAATTGTATTTACTTTTATTTTGGCCAAGCTGTTTAAACTTGAAGGAAATATCCCGATTCTCGTTTCACTTGGAACCGCCATTTGTGGAGCTACCGCCATTGTCACATCAAGCCCGATTATTCGCGCCAAAGAGGAAGAAACGGCATATGCGATTAATACAATCTTTGCTTATAATGTATTAGCCGTATTATTCTATCCTCTATTAGGACAACTTTTTTCGATGCCCGACAATATTTTTGGAATGTGGGCAGGTGTCGCGATTCATGATACTTCGTCAGTAGTTGCTGCGGGGTATAGTTATAGCAGTGCAGCCGGAGATACGTCTGTTGTGATTAAATTAATTCGAACACTCATGCTAGTTCCTGTGATGTTGATTCTGTCAATCTTTATTTCTATGAAATCTAAAGAGAGCAAGACAAACAAGGTGAAAATTAGCAAGATATTTCCAACCTTTATCTTATTTTTCGCCGGAGCTGTTGCGATTAATACGATTTTCTCACTTCCCACATCTTTTACCAGTGTAACAGATGGAGTCGCGAAATTCTTAATCCTCATGGTGATGGCAAGCGTTGGTCTTGGGACAGATTTTAAAAAGATTAAGTCCGTTGGTTTACGCCCTTTATTTGTAGGGTTGATTTCATCCATTATGATGGGGATTTTAACCTTAACCATTATTCTTATGCTGTATTAAAAAGAAGTTGGGAATTCATTTCCCAACTTTTTTTCGTTCCTCCAAAATATCGCAAATCATTTGAATATGAAATGATGCCCACGCTTTTTCACGAAAGTGTAGAATGACGGTAAAAAAGAGGAGAAAAAAATAAATAATCGTGAAGAGAATTAAATAAAGATATCCTCTTCCAAACAAAAACTTTTGTATTTGGGTTGAAAAAAGAAATAAAAACCACGGGATGGCTGTGATTAAAATGGGAATGATGCCGGAGCCATTTTGTTCTTTTAACATGCGGTAATAAATAATTTTTAAGGTTTGCGAGTCAATTCCTTCATAAAAGGACTGGATGGAACGCACTTCCTCCATTTCCTTCAAATGTGTAAAAGTTCGGTCTTTTCGCGCGTTCTTTTTTAGCTTTAAAAAGATTTTATGTGCATCTCCACGAAACGAAATCAATTGTAACACCTCAGAAAAAGTAACATTATTGTTATCAATTCCCTGTTTCAAGCATAAAAATGCCCCCAACTTTTAGTTTTGGAGGCATATCTTTTATGCTGGAGGATTAATGTCTAGATCATCCTCAATTTCCTTTTCTTGATATTGTGTATCTTTTCGTGCATTGAAACGCTCTGCTTTCTCAACGTATACGGCAATGTTATAATCAGGGATTCCTGCAAATTTTTCATAGCGGCCTTTTGGAAGGAGGAAGTTACCTTCTGGGAAGAACACGCCAAGATTTTTTCTTGCGATATCCGCAAATTTTGCTTTTCCTTGGAAAACTCCAAAGCCATTGTGAACAACGATTGCTTCACCTTCTGCAACACGAAGGTCTTTAGCATCCTGAGGATTGATTAACACATCATAACGACCTGCTCCATTAAATGGGTCGACCTCTTTATAAATCATCGAGTTAAATTGCTTCCCACGGCGAGTGGTTAACACGAATTGCTCTTCTTTTTTACCGAAATCAGGAATTTCAACTTGAATTAAGTTCCCTCTGCCATCAGGCGTCGGACACACTCCGCCTTCACAAAGCCATGCTCCTCCCCATTGGAACACATCCCCTTTTTTCTTGAGATGTTGGATTCCGTTGTAATTCGGATTGGCAATTGCAATTTCGTCGCGAATTTCCTGTCCACTCTTAAAATCAATTAAATGCGCACTTTCAGGTTTAACTCGCTTGGCAAGATCGACATAGATCTTCCATTCTGCGCGAGCTTCTTTTATCTCATTTTTGTTCCCTTCAATTTCAGGTGAAAAATACACCATTCGTTCAGTCGAAGTCGAAGTTCCCCCACCCTCTTGTTCATAACGGGTTTTGGCAGGCAACACAATCACGGCTTCCTTTGCATCCAATAGGGTTGATGTATTTAAAATGATATCTTGATGAACACGGATCTCAAGCTCAGATAGGGCCTTTTCAACAAAACCAGGGTCTGGCATCGTTTCAAGGAAATTACCTCCGGACATATAATAGAGCTTTACTTTTCTTTCGTGGTCGTCTGGAAGCACAATATTCTCTAAGGTGACTCCAACAATATCGCCTTGCCATTTTTCAATCTCAAAGCCCCACACCTTTTCCATTCGCTCAATATTTTTTTCATCAAATTCGCCACCAGGCAGAACAAATGGATCTGCTCCCATTTCACCTGACCCTTGTACAGAGGAATGACCACGGAACGGCATTAATCCGTTGTGCTTACGACCAAGGTGACCACGAAGTAAGGCAAGGTTTGCTACCTGTGAAATATTATCGGTCGCAAAGGAATGCATCGTCAACCCCATCGCCCATGTATACACCACATTTTTACTCTTTGCTAGAAGCTTTGCTAACTCCATCATTCGTTCCATCGAGACGCCTGAAGATTTCTCAATCTCATCCCAGCTTTGCGCTATAGCATGAGCTTTTAATTCTTCAAAGCCGTTAACATGTTCGTTCACGAATTGATGGTTGATTGCAGAACCGTGTTGATTTTCCTCCATTTCAAACCAATGCTTCATAATTCCGAACATGAAGGCAATATCTCCACCAATGTTCACTTGATAGAAATCATCTGCAAGCTTCGTTCCAAATAATGCAGATTCCATATTAGACGGAATCCAATATTTATCCATCGCCGGTTCTCTATGTGGATTAATAACGATAATCTTTGTACCGCGCTTTTTCGCTTCAAGCATGTATTTCGTCGAAACAGGTGAGCTGTTCGATGCCACACTTCCCCAGAATAGTAACACGTCTGCACCAATCCAATCCTGATAGTTGGCGGTCGATGCCCCAACACCCACGGAACGCTTCATGGCTGTTTTACTAGGAGAATGACAAATTCGTGAAGCGTTATCAATATGGTTCGTACCCAAGTAACGAGCAACCTTTGCGGCTACATAATAGGATTCATTCGTAATTCCACGAGAAGTTAAATAAAAAGCATATTGCTTCGGATTCAACTTCTTCATCTTTTCCGCAATCATATCCATTGCTTCATCCCAGGAGATTTTGGAAAACTTTCTTTCTCCCTTTCTACGAATCATTGGATACGGTATTCTTCCAAGTTTTCTTAGTTCGGTACTATTATACTTACGCAATTCATCAATATCAGCGTGAAGAATTTCTGAATCAATGGCTGGCATTGTACTTAGACGTAGCACATTCAGGCGAGTTGTGCACATATGTGGACCTTTTAGCGTTTGGTCATAAAGACCGGAAACACCAAGAGCGCAGCCATCACATACCCCCTGTGTTATAATGCGGGTTGCATATCCGAGATTGTCCTTATTTTCCCATGCGACTTTCATCGTGTCACGAATGTGCTTTGGCTTTACCTTTCCTAAACCAAAGGGAATCGGACTGACCCAGTGCTTTGGTTGTGGCATTTTCGTAGACTTAATTGGTCCCTGATGCTTAGTTTCTCCCATGATTAATCCCCCTCTTCCTACTCGTTATTACTATGTGTATGGTAAAAGTTAACTTATATTAACTAAGCTTTCGGCATTCATACTGCTTATTCCTTTTAAAAAGTCTTTTATTATAGAAAAAACCACCGAAACATGATTCTAGGATGTTAGAAAGATGCAACGGTGGTTAGTCTTTAGCAGGGTCGCTACCAAGTGCCAACACATGATGTTGTGATTTATTTAGTTGAAAACTTCTTCTCTAAATCTTGATCAAATACAAAGACGGACATTCCGAAATCTCGGTCAATATCAATATCTACAAATAAATCAACTAGGTTTGAACCTAAAAATTCTTCCATTTCAACGGGTCTATTTTTTCGATACATTTCTTTTACCATTTCAGTTCTTGCCGCACGAAGCATTTGTTTTCCTTCATCTGCGGCCGCAATAAACTTTTCCACTGGAGATAGGTTTCCTTCCATTTCACATATGGCCCAATTTTTACAAAAGGTTGTTGTGATTTTACTCGGTCCTTTGCCCATGTGTTTTTTCCGGAAAGACCTTACTAGATTGCTAAACTCGGCTTCGTACTTATTCATTTTAGTTCTACCCTCTTATCAGTAACTTCATTAACCTTAGTTAATCAAGATTACCAATGAATGTCAACTAGCAAGCTCAGCACCTTTTCCAGCTTGTTGATTTCGTAGTTTCTTAATATCTAAACGGATTAAAAGGGAAATCGCCAATGCGACCGCAAATAATGCCGTAAACACCGTTAAGCTTTGTGTGTAGCTTCCTGTGGTATCACGAATCCATGAAGCAAACATTGGACCTGCAAGTCCTGCAGCTGCCCAAGCCGTTAAAATATAACCATGGATCGCCCCAAGTTGTTTTGTTCCAAACAAATCGCCGATGTATGCAGGGATTGCTGAGAATCCTCCACCATAACACGTGTAGATAAGGGCGAGTAAAATTTGGAATAATACTGGATTTGACACATGTGGCAGTAACGGGAAGGCAATTACTTGAATGGCAAAGAATACTGTATATGTATTCGGTCTTCCTAAATAATCAGACACTGATGCCCAACCAATACGTCCAAGGCCGTTAAATGCGCCTAAAACTCCTACTAATGCTGCAGCCGCAACTGGAGTTAATCCTACACTTTCCTGTGCTAGTGGTGAGGCAGCAGAGATAATGGCAATACCGCACGTCACGTTGATAAAGAGCATAAGCCATAAATAATAAAACCTTTTTGTTTTTACAGCTTGGTTTGCCGTTAATTGTGATAAATCCTGCTTTAATTTAGTCGTACCAGATGATACTTTTTCTTTAAATCCAGCTGGCAACCAACCTGCTTGAGGTGGAGCAAGGTATAAAGATGATAAGATCATAATGATAAAATAAGAAATACCTAGAATATAAAATGTATTTGCTATTCCTACTGAAACAATAAGCTTTTGCATGATTGGGCTACTAATGAGGGATGCAAATCCAAAGCCCATTATCGCAAGTCCTGTAGCCATACCACGTCGATCTGGGAACCATTTTACTAATGTGGACACAGGTGCAATATATCCAACGCCTAGACCAATTCCACCTAAAGCACCATAGAATAAATATAATAATGGCAGTGATTCTAAGTTGATTGCAAGACCAGAACCTGTGATTCCGACACCAAAGAAAATAGCAGCTAGTATTCCAGATGCACGCGGGCCATATTTTTCAACGAAATGCCCAAGAAAAGCTGCGGATAATCCTAAGAAAAGAATCGCGATACTAAAGGTCATGCTGATGTCGGTTAAATCCCATCCAAATTCTGTCTGAAGTGGCTTTGTAAATACACTCCAGGCGTAAACAGAACCAATCGATAAATGAATTCCAACTGCCGAGGCTGCAATCAGCCAACGATTTTTTGTCTTTTCCATTTCTTCTCTCCTTTATTTTGAAATAGTGGTGTTCATGTTCATTTTGTAGGAACCCATTCTAGAACATAAAAAACCGCCAGCAGCCCTATGCTTGAATAAGCATAAAAAGGATGATGACGGTTAATTTCCCTAGCAGGATCGCTACTACAAAATTAACAGTAATCGTTTCCAATATTCCACCTTTTGCACGAGAGACAGGTTCGCTATCCTGTGACAAAAGTGTGTCTATATTGTGAACTATTTGTTACGATATTATCAAACCTAGCAGAATATTACAATAGCTTTTTATTAAATTATTTTGAGTTGTAAAAAAACTTTATAGTTGTTTTACCAAAAAAAGTATGATTATATAGTAATAATCAAATAGGGATTAGCATGATGGTCCAGTTTACATGGAAAGCGTGGTGTAAAAATGGTAGAGTCTATTACCATTCGAAAAGGTATTATCAAATTTGAAGATGGTCAATTAATTGACGAAGAAGATCAAATCGTGACTGAATTTCCATTAACCATTCTTTTGAACCAACAGGAATTTGCGACGATGGTTTGTACCCCTTCCGAGCTCGATGAACTTGTCATTGGCTTTTTGGCTTCAGAGGGTGTCATCCGCTTCAAAGATGAAATTAAGAGCCTTCATATCGACGAAGGTCAGGGCTATGCATATGTGGAAACAACAACCGAAGTGACAACAAGTCAGGAATATTATTCAAAGCGCTTTATCGGTTCCTGCTGCGGAAAAGGCAGACAATTTTACTTTGTGAATGATGCAAAAACAGCTAAGACTTCAACATCAACCATTACCCTTACACCGGAAGAATGCATCCATTTAATGAATGAAATGCAGCAAAGTAGTATTGTTTTTAAAGACACAGGGGGTGTGCATAATGCTGCACTTTGTACACCTACTGACATGATTGTGAACCGAACCGATATTGGCAGACATAATGCCCTTGATAAAATATACGGTTATTGCTTAATGAATAAAGTTCCAGTTCGAGATAAAGTAATTGTGTTTAGCGGAAGAATTTCTTCAGAAGTTTTATTAAAGGCCGCAAAAATCGGAGTCGGAATTGTGTTATCAAAATCAGCACCTACCGATTTAGCGATCAAAATGGCAGAAGAACTCAATATCACGGCTGTTGGCTTTATACGTGGTGGCAAACTTAATGTTTACTCACATCCAGAACGAATTGTCCAGGAGTCTTTTGAAAGTACTTTCTAAAATAAAAGAGATTAGCAGAATTTTTTCTACTAATCTCTTTGATATTGCTTGGTTGTATCAGCCATAAAAACCCTTTTTACGTATGCGCGAACAGCTCTTGTACGTTTTTCATGAACTCCTCGGATTGTTTATTGCTTGACCCTTTCATTAGAACCTCACCAACCTTGGCTAATTTTCCCGTCATTTCAAAATCCATTTCATATTCAACTAGTGTTTTATCCTGCTCAATTGTCTTTAGGTTTGCTGTAAGTCTATTTGTAAAGGAGCCCGCTAGTGATACGGGTTTCCCCTTCATTTCCACAACAATTTTTTTATTTTCAATGGTCTCTTTCAGTTCCCCTACTCCCTGAATTTTAATGGGGACAAATTGAACCTTCACCTCAACTAATGTTTCATATTTTGTTGGGCTTAATTGTTTAACCTCTTTACAGCCTGGAAAGCATCGGCCTAACTTCATTGGGTCCATAAAAACGGAATAGACCTTTGCTCTGTCTGCATGTACGATAAATTGATCAGCCTTTTTCAAAATCCCACTCCTATCGAATTTTTCTTAGACGATGTTAAAAGTTTATTAGGATATTTTGAATGTAGAACAACAAGTTGGCATAAAACATGCAAACTGCTTTGATTAGTTTCTTTTCATATGCTAAAGTTTCTCCGTGTAATCCTTTTCGAAAATATATTGGCATATCGCTTTCGCTACCCCGTCTTTTTCATTCGAGGATGTAATAACATCCGCAGCGTTTTTAACTTCAGGTGACGCGTTATCCATTGCAACCCCTAACCCAACAGAAGTTAATAGCTTGAAGTCATTAAAACTGTCCCCAATTGCCATTACGTTGTCTAATCCAAAATCTAACAAACTGCAGACCTTTCGAATTCCATACTCCTTTGTTATCCCTTTTGTTGAAATTTCAATATTATTATCTGCTGACTGAGTAATTTCGAGGTGGCTCCAACCTTCTAATTCAACCTTCAGTTCTTTAATTAAAGATAAATTATCATTTAACAGGCCAAATTTCATCCATTTTCCATTTACAAGTTCATCCTGCCAATCAGGTTTTCTAATAAGACGGTCTTCAGTAAATCCCCAAAACCAGGAGTTTGTCTGCGTAGCAAGTTGGTGAAGCCTAAGGATGTCGTGAGTCATTAAATGATGTCTTTCAAGTAAATCGTCTGGCGTTTTCCATATTTCTGCTCCATTTAAAAACACCATCGGTGAAGTAAGTCCTAATTCCTTTCTAAACGTCTCTGCAGATTGTCGACCTCTACCTGTAGCGATGGATACAATAACTCCATTCTGAACCGCTTTTTTAACCCAGTATTTAGTCGATTGTGTAATTTCCTTGTTATCATTTAAGGTTGTACCGTCTAAATCTAAAGCGAGTAAACGATATGGAAGCATTTTTTAAAAAACTCCTCACATGTAAAATTAGCTGATTATTAAAATGTACGAAAAAATTATATACCTCATGTCTAGTCTTTTTTGTAAGTTATTGCCCCTACGACCCTTGGCCAGTCTAATTCAATTCCTTCAGAGACTAATAATTGTTGAAACTCTTTTAACAATTTGTGATTATTTCGAACCTCACGAGGTTTTATTTCTCTTTCAAATCAGCCTTTGTTCCAACTTCACTGCATTCACTCCCCAAAAGGTTAAATTGCATATCAAACCCAACTTCAAACATGCGCTTCCATGGGGAATAGACATGAAGTAAGATGATTTTCCCCTCAGAAAGATCGGATAGGTTTTTCTCTATAAAAATAGTCAGCTGTTCTTTTATAAGGTTTTGGATTTCTTCTAATTGGTCTGAAATATCAAAATAAGTTCCGCCAAGACAGGTTACATCATTTATTGATATATGTTTTCTAGCAATTGTTTGATAGCCCCAATCCTCTATTAGCCTAGAATAATAGAACTCTCTACTTTTGCTTTTCCTACCTTCATTTTCTGGGCTTTGCTTTTTATAATATGATTCAATAATTGTATGTGAAATGACGGTTCCTAATGTATTTCCTGATGTATTCCATCCCGCATAGGCATGGACTTGTTCCAGTAAACCTACTTTTTTTATAAGATTCATCAGGGTTTGGTCACTTCCATTACAGGTTGCAACATCTGCTAATCCAATAACTTTTCCTTTTTGCACATAATATCGTAAAGCTTGAACAAATTCGCGATAGTTAATCTCAGAGAAATACGATTTATGCCTTTCATGAAATGCTTGATTTGGTTCAGCGACCCCCGATTGACTTACAGAAGGTGAATGTGTAAATAAAATGGCATCGGCCTCTATCGAATTGTCAGCTACAATACCACCCATAACGGTTATATGAGACTTTATACTTTCATGTAAGCTTCGATCCTCATATTTTGGAATAATAAACGGTCCATTAGTGGAGGAATATCTGATGAAAATAGATGGTGTATAATGATGTATATCACAAAAAACCTTTGTAAACAAAGTACAGCCTATTTCATCTGCACCAGGATAGATCGCTATTTTATCAAATAAATTCAATTGTTCAACTTTAGATACAAGTTCATTTTGCTCAATCGAACTAAAACCAAATTCAGCATTATCGTCGAGGGGAATAATTAATGAGTCAATCAACCCTTCTTCAACAAGTTCAATTGAAGCGTTATTAATAAAGGAATTAATCTTTCTTCTCCCGATAAAATCGTTTAATACATCAAGAGGAATTTCAGCTTTTAGTTCAGTAAGCTTTTGTACTTCAATTTCGGTAAGTTGACCTCTTATTTCTTTATCTACTAACTTTCCATAGTTTGAGATTTTTTCACCGAAAAGCTCATAATAGTCTGGTTCTTCATCGCTACTATTATAATTTGGAACTCTCATAATTAAGTTAAACGCAAAAATAGTGAGATTTTTATTTTGTTTTTTTACCTCTTTTATCAGTTCAAGCCTATTTTGACATTCTTCCACGGATAATTTATGTAATCTCGAAGGCACAATGCCGCCATAAACAAGCATATCCAAGGAAATGATTAAGTAATTGGCATCCTTTGTTTCTTGGACTAGCCAATTTCGAATATCACTATATGTTGCAGGTGTTTTCTTGTTTCCTAATATTTCCCTACTAGGTACATGTAGGTTAACATCTGTTGCAGCGGCTAATTGTTGTGGATATACAAGATTGCATGGTCTCTCATCAAGCGGTAAATACACTATTTTCATATGCAAACTCCTTTATTCAATAGCAATTTTTTAGAAATGGTTCTTTTACAAGTGTAGTAATTTACAAGCCCTAATAGACTAAATGTACATAAAATGGGTAGAAATGGAATAAATGTACAAGTAAAAATAATGATACTTATAAAAAGGAACATGATGATTGGAGTAGCAGGTCGGGTTGTACATAAATAAAACGAATTTTTAATTAATTCCTTGTAAGACATATCAAAGTCCACTAATAATGGATATATATAGAAGGACATAAATAAAAAAATCATAGTTAATAAGCCAAATAAAGGAAACATGATATAACGAATAACCCCCTCCAAATTCCACATTACGAGAAGATCAGCCACTAATATAACCCCAATGAGAAATTGAAGTAGTCCAATTACACTAGACTTTTTAAAATATTTCTTAAAATAACGATAAAATGCTTTTGTTAAAGACGGCTCATTTCCTTCTGATAAATCTTTTATGACTCCAAGCATAGCAGCCGTTGAAACTGGGATTGTGATGATAGGAAGCGAGGAAATCAGCCATAATACGTTTAAGAAACAGATGTTTCCAATTACCTCCATAACTTTGAATAACCTTCCATCATGCGAAAACACGATACCACCTCTTTCTCGCGTAATTATGTTTGATTTCATCATGATGAACCACCCCAAACCCATATCTTTAATACAAGTAATTTTGAGTGGCTCGTTATTTATTCTTGTATGTAAATCTCTAATTTTGTGAGTTTAACGGTTACATAGCTTGTAATATTTGTTTTAGATTATCAACAGACTTCCCTGCTCCTACCTTTGGATCGTCGGTTCCTTCATATTCTACAGAAAGCCATCCCTGGTAATTGACACTTTTTAGTTCATGAATAACATGATGCAAATCCACTTTTCCTTCCCCTGCGATTGTTCCTAAAAATTTATCTCCGGATAATGAGAGGAAAAAATGACCCTCGTTATCCTTTCCTACATTAACAAAATCCTTAAAATGCACATGTGCAACATACTTTTTTAGTGCCGTTGCGGCATGACTAGCCTCTTCATCTACTAAAAGGAAATTACCTGTATCAAGAGTACATCTTACATGGTTAGAACCAACAGCTTCAATTAATTCAATAACTTGTTCACTTCTACCAGCGAAATAACCGTGATTTTCAATAGCAAGAATCACCCCTTGTTCTTCAGCATAAGTAGCACATTCTTTTAAGCATTCGATAATCCAAGATTTCCCTTGTACAAAAGAAACGCTTTCACATAAGTCACCACTAAAAATTCGAACGACATTGGTGTTCAACTTTTTAGCAATATCTATCCCGTTGTATACTTTTTGAATTTCCATTTTTCTTTCATCTTCACTGGTCCTGACAAAATTATTAGAAATATCGTAGGCACTTACCATGAGATTTCTTTCTGCCAATAAACTCTTCACCTTTGGCAATTCTTGCTCCACATCTTTCCAGTACATGTCTAAAAGTTCTACCCCCTCCAAACCAATAGAAGAAGCATAATCAATAAATCCAAACACATCCAGATTTTCATTTACTGTATATTTATGTAAACTATACATACTAACACTGGTTTTCATTTTCGTCACCCCAACCTTTATTCGTATAAAAGAAGATGCAGCAAAAACAACTGCATCTATTGCAAAGCAAAAATTAGTACATTTTATCTAAAACCGCTTTTGCTGTCTGTTCAATAGATTTGAAAGTTTGGTCCTTATCCTTTAAGGCAATCACAGTTGTTAAAATATCGAGTAAATGAAGTTGTGCAATCTTTGAAGCAAATGCACCACCTTGAAGTGGAGATTCCTTGGACGCCGCTAATAAGATAACGTCAGCATACCTTGTAATGGGTGATCGTGCATGATTGGTTAAACAAATGACAAAGGCCTTATTTTCCTTAGCAATTCGAATTGCGTCAACTACATCTTTTGTACTTCCTGAGGTGGATATGCCGAAGACAACATCATCCCTTGTTACGAGGGCAGCATTCATTGCCATGACATGTGAATCAGCAGAATGGATAACGTTATATCCAAAACGCATGAACCGGTGATTTGCATCCAATGCTGTTATACCGGATGAACCAATGCCGAAGCAAAACAATCGATTAGCCGAGACAATCGCATTGGCAGCCTTCTCAAGTGTTTGTGTTTGTAATAAGTTAAGCGTATTTTCAAGTGCATGTGTGTTTTGGGTTGTAATTTTTCGAGAAACCACTTCAAGCGTGTCATTCTCTTCAATTTTTCCATGAACATGCTCTTCAGGACTAACAAGGTTTTGTGCAACAGCTAACTTAAACTCCTGATACCCACGAAATCCAAGCTTCCGACAAAATCGAATAACAGTTGTCTCTCCTACTCCTGATTTTTCTGCAAGATCTGTTACCGACGAGTAGACAGCTTCTTCCGTGTCCATCATTACGACATCTGCTACTTTTTGTTCAGCCTTTGTGAGTGATTTATAGATACTTGTAATCATTAATATGGGGTTTGATTTCGTCAAAGTATTCAATTTCTACACCTTCTTTTCAGCTTAGTGGCAAAGTATACCATCATTCTATTATTCAATTAGGCTGTCAATTGGTACATTAAAAGTAAATTTCAGTCCCCTTCTTACTAGATTCATATATTCCACATAAAATTTTCATCATCTCCACTCCATCTTCCACGGGACTAATGGTTTCATTTCCAGTACGACAGCATTCAATAAAATAATCGATTTCGGATTGAAACGCCTTCACAAAATCAAATGACAAATTGTCAATTTGTGGATTCAGATTAACAATTGTATCGTACTTTTCTGAAAAAATTAGGAGTTCGGGTTCAATTTCTGCCCCACCCTTTTCTCCAAATAATTTAACAGATATTTCGTCCTTCTTCGCATGAAGTGAAAAACTTACATCAACAAATAATGATGCTCCGTTCTCAAAACGGATAAGAGCATTTGCAAGGTCCTCTACTGTATTTTTGGTTGCATCGAAATCTGATGCTTTATAGTAAGATAAGTTTTTAATATTTGATCTGTTTCCAAGTTTATGATATGTATTACCACTAATTGTTTTTACTTTTGGCCGCCCCATTAAATACCAGCATATATCAATCATATGAACACCTAAATCAATTAATGGCCCCCCACCGGACCGTTCTATGTCAGAGAACCAACCTCCTGGATTACCTAATCTACGGATACAAGAGGCTTTCGCATAATAGATATCACCTAATTCATCATTCTGAATAAATTTTTGAAGAATCTGAGTGTTGCTTGCGTACCGTCGAACAAAACCAACCTGGAGGAGCTTACCAGTTTCCTTTAAAGCTCTTTCAATGGCCAATGCCTCTTCTACCGTTTTACATAATGGCTTTTCTACAAGTACGTTCTTGCCAGCTTTAAGTGCAGCAATACTTATTTCAGCATGACTATTGTTCCATGTACATATACTGACTGCGTCAATTTCGGGATTAGCTAAAAGCTCATGGTAATCCGTGTATACATGCTCTACACCATATGTCTTTGCTTGTTGTTCTGCCCTTTCAATATTGAGATCACAAACTGCAACTATTTTGGCATTTTCATTCTTGGCATAAGAACCAAAATGAAGGTCTGAAATACTTCCCGCACCAATAACTCCAATCTTTATAGGTTTCATTGTCGATCCTCCTCAAATTGTATATGAGCTTACTGTTTATCCACGTCTTATTTAACCCCTACATCTACTCCATACACCCATGGTTGAATGGCCGCGCCTATTAATCCAGCATCATTACCGAGTTGAGTACCTTTTATCTCAACTGGATCAACAAGGGAACGGATACCCAATTCACCTACTCTCTTTCGAACCTTTTGAATAAACCATTCACCCTCGTGTAATACACCTCCACCAAGGATGATTAGTGAAGGATTGAAGGTATGGATCATGCTAACTATCGCAAATGAAAGGGCATTAATAGCTGTGTTCACCACTTTTTCTGCTACTACATTCCCTGCACTCATTAATTCAAATACAAGTCTACTTGTTACTTCTTCTGGATGTTTTTGATAATATAAGAGTTCACTGTTCCCTTCACTTTCAGGATAAGATTTTATTTCTTCCCTCATCATTCTTGCGATTCCCGTTCCTGACGAATAAGTCTCAACACACCCCTGAAATCCACAATTACATAAAGGTCCATTCATATCAACTGTAATGTGACCTAATTCCGCACCACCACCCCATGCACCTCGAAGTAAATGACCTCCTGTGATTACACCACCACCAACGCCTGTGCCTAGAGCGAGGCAGATAAGATTTTCAACATTCCTACCTACACCAAGTTGTTGTTCAGCGAGGGCAAGAACATTTACATCATTTTCTATAAAAATAGGCAAATCGGTTTTCTTTGAAAGAATATCTCTTAATGGAACATCATTCCAATCCTTGATATTTGCTGTTCCAGACAGAACTTTGCCTTTTTCAAAATCGATTTGTCCAGCAGTACCAATTCCTATGCCAACCAGCTTTTTCCCTTCCATTTTCGCTGTCTCAGATAGGGAAAAAATGATATTTTCGAGTAACTGAACAATCGCATCCTTTTTATCTTTAGGTGTGGAAAATGTTTTCTTTATTAAGACACTGCCTTCTCTATTCATAATACCCGCCGCTATCTTTGTACCGCCGATATCAATTCCAAGTGAATATTCCATTGTTACTCACCTCCACCCACAACTATTTAGAAAGCTAATGAAAGAACCTCAAGAATATCGTCACATGAATATGCAGCTGTTAAACCGTTAATACGTTTACTTCGCCTACCATCAAAATACCTCTGATCTACTTGGTCTGTGCTTAAAAATTTCATTACTAGTTCGTATGGTCCATCTAATGTTACAGGCAACACATTTTCTCGATTATCAATTGATTCTTTTATCATTTCTTTTAATTCCCTATATACTAGCTTAGGTGGTTTAACCAATGCTGCATGTCTTCCCAACCCCTCTTTTGTTTCGTAAGTTCGGACGTTAGGAATTTCCTTACTTGCCTCTCCACACGTCTTATTATCCCCCGTCACGAAAAGGACGGGTACATTATGTAAGCCAAATATCAGGCTATCAATTCCTATCTCACCAATAGGCCTCCCATTGAGGTGTATAGATTGCCATCCAAGAGATGTCATTGTATGGTCCCTAACTGCAAATTCAGTTCCACCCATTGCGTGATATCCAATCAACATAGCACCATCAAACGATGAATCCAACCCAGGAAAGCGATTGGCTACATTTGTTGCCCCCATACAATATCTCGCCCCTTGATGTAATTCTGAAGCGATAAAGTTGTACCCTGTACCATGAGCATCCTTCACGTAAATGTCATCAGCACCAGCCTCAATTAGCGCCTCAATCACTACATTTACCTCAGCAGTTAAGAGTTTCCTAGCCTCTTCATAGGCCCGTTCTCCTTTTTTTAACTGTTCAGGTAGTAAAACACCTGCGATTCCCTCCATATCAACACTCACATAGATTTTCATAACTAAGCCTACCTTACAAGTAAACTTCTTTTTGGGTTTTAGAAGATTTGTAGATTGACAGGATTAAGTCAACAGCTTTCCTTGCTTCCTCACCAGGCACGATAGGGTCTCGGTCTTCGATAATTGCTTTAGCCATATCTTCAATAAAATAATAATGGCCAATTGACCTTACGCCTTCAATATTTTCCTGGTCAATGTTTATCTCTTTCGTAATATCTCCTTTTTCCATGGTAATCCACTCTTGGATGCCATTATCGTTAAAGATAATTGTGCCTTTTTCTCCATAAAGCTCAATTTGAGTATTCCTCTCAGGAAAAACGGAGGTGGTACCTTCAATAACTCCAAAAGCTCCGTTCTTGCATTCTAGAACAGACACGGCAGTATCCTCGACCTCAATATTTCTTGATAAAGCAGCCGTTCTTGCAAAGACTTTCGAGACCCCACCTGTTAACCAAACAAATAGGTCAATCCCGTGGACACCTTGATTCATTAGTGCCCCTCCACCGTCCATTTCCCATGTACCCCGCCAACCAGCACTATCATAATAGGCTTGGTCTCGATAATATTTTAAGTAGGCATCACATAGTATCAATTTACCAATCTCATTGTTTAAGATGGCCTTTTTAACTCTTTTGACAATGGCCGTGGCTCTTCGCTGGTATACACACCCTAACTTTACCCCTTGTTCCCTACATGTCTCTATCATTTCCGTCATCCGTTCAGACTGTATGTCGAGTGGTTTCTCACAAAGTATATGTTTTTTAGCTATTGCTGCATCAATGGCAATTTGACCATGTGTCCCGCTAGGTGTACAGATTGAAACGACATCAATATCTTCCATCGCGAGAAGTTCTTTATAATCAGATAAATAGGTAGGGACACTAAAAGTTTCGGCAAACCTCCTTGCTGCTTCCAATCTCAAATCAGAAACTGCAACAAGTTCAGTAAATGGACATGCTTTAATCGCCTCAGCATGTAAAGGAGAAATCACACCACAACCAATGATTCCAAATCTGATTTTTCGAGCCATTTTATCCTCCTGCTATACTTGAGTTTTATACGTTTCAAGCTTATTAAAATCTACTACGCACCCGATACCATATCCTGAAGGTAGTAAGATTGATCCCATCTCAATATCTCCTTTGTTCTGAATCGGATCATCCGTTAGGAAAAACGGTCCATTCAAATCCGAAGGAAGAGTGATTCCTAAATAATTGAACAAGTGTGCACTACTTGTGAGTCCTAAAGACGATTCTGTTAAACCACCGCCAAGTAAACCAAGGTTTGCTTCTTTTGAAATTTCTCCTGCTAATTTTGCACCAGTAATGCCTCCCATTTTGGTGAGTTTAATCACAGCATAATCACATGCTTCTAAACGAATAGCTTGTAACACGTCACTTGGACTCCAAATACTCTCGTCTAAAGCAATAGGTACTGACGTTTTTCTTCTCAATTCTCGATGACCTAGCAAATCATTTGCTTTTAAGGGCTGTTCAAAAACGTCCACACCGATTATTTCCATTTTTTTTGCTGCTTTTATTGCTTCGGGTAGAGTATAACCTTGATTAGCGTCAACCCTTAAAAAGAGATTGGGGGCTTCTGCTCTCACTGTTTCTAACACTTCCATATCAAAATCAACATTGAATCCGATTTTCACATCAACCGCTTTAAAACCATTCTCACTTGCATATTTGGCTTTACCTGCAGCCTCATTAATGTTACTTGTACTAATGAGATAAGACAGGTCAATTTTTTCACTTGACCTACCAAGCAATATTTCAGCCAATGATTTCTTGGAACTTTTCCCCATCAGGTCATAAAGCGCCATATCAACAGCTGCTTTGCAAATGGGCTGTCCCTTGGAGATTCCAGAAGAAATTTCCTTGTCAATTATTTCATGTAAAGTAGTGAGGTCATCACCCCTCTTTCCAATAATTGCAGGTTTAATATATTTTTGAAGGGTTGAAACAACAGACTCCATCGTTTCATAGCTCCATCTATGGCTAGGTCTAGCCTCGCCCCATCCCTCGATGCCGTCCTCAGAAATAATCTTCACATAAACATGTGGTGCACCTTGATTACCGTCTCCTACTGTCCCTCCTGAAATTTGAAAACTTTGTTTCATCGGTAATAATAAAGGAAAGACTTCGAGGTCCTTAATAATCATTTTTATCACCTCATAAATTCTTTAATTCTGCTTTTTTAATTCCATCTACAAATTTCTTCGTTATTTCCTGCGGCCTCGTAATTGCAGATCCTACAACTATTGAATGGGCACCATTTTCAAAGGCCATAAGTGCCTCTTCCGGGGTAGAGATTCTACCCTCAGCAATAATTGGCACTTTACAACTAGAAGTAAGCTCCTTGATGAGTTCAAAATCAGGTCCTTCAATTTGGGGACTATATGGCGTATATCCTGAGAGTGTAGTAGAAATGAGATCACACCCTGCTTCAACTGCAGCAATACCTTCTGCAGCAGTTGATACATCAGCCATGATTAAACTAGTACTATGATTTCTTATATACCAAACCAAATCGTTGAAAGTAACTCCGTTTGGTCGCTCCCGAAACGTTGCATCAAGGGTGATCACATCCGTTTCAGACTCTATTAGCTCCTTAACTTCCTTTAAAGTAGGTGTTATAAACACACCGCTTTCCGGATAATTTCTTTTTATGATCCCAATCGTAGGTAACCCTGTCGCTTTTCGAATGGCAATGATATCTTCTTTTCCATTTGCACGTATCGCTACAGCTCCACCCATTTTCGCGGCAACACCCATTTTAGCCATGTACATCGCCCCATGTAATGGCTCATTCTCTAAAGCCTGACACGATACGATTAATTGTTTATATATTAAGTTCAAAAACTCTTGTTTCTTCATCATTTCCCCCTTTTATTCGAATCGGTCCAATTCATTGAAAGAATAATCCACCTTCAAAATACCAAAAAGGATTATTTCTTCACTCTTAACCAAAAAAAGTACATGAATTACTTAAATATAGTTTGTTAAGTAATTGGATACGAATAGAATTTTTGCTGGGTAAATTTTACCCTTTAACTGCACTGCTATAGGCGCCTTTAATAAAGTAATTTTGAAAAGCTACAAAAACTATTAATATTGGTATAAGGGCAATTATTGCACCAGCAGATACCAAGCGAGTATTCGTTACAAAGGCTCCTTTTAAGTCATATAAGCCCACTGTTAACGGATATGTGTTTGGATCCTGTAAAACAAGGAGCGGCCATAAGAAATTATTCCATGAACCTATGAAACTCAAAATGGCTAGAGTCGCAAGCATTGGCTTTACCATTGGAATCATGATATACCACCATATTTGCCAAGGTTTTGCACCATCGATAATGGCAGATTCGTCTATTTCCTTAGGGATACCCATAAATGCTTGCCTCATCAAAAAGATACCAAATGCGGAAACAGCCCCTGGTAAGATAACACCAGAAAACG
The DNA here is from genome assembly GCF_004799755.1 of Bacillus timonensis. GTDB lineage: Bacteria > Bacillota > Bacilli > Bacillales > Bacillaceae_L > Ferdinandcohnia > Ferdinandcohnia timonensis_A. The sequence continues at coordinate 41,525 of NZ_SLUB01000024.1, forward strand.
AACCGATTAAGTGAAGTTTCTCTAGGATTAAATAAATCGGTATCATTGTTACTTCTCCTGGAATCATCATTGTGGATAGAATGACTAAAAACACTATGTTTTTTCCTTTAAAATTCATTCGGGCTAACGGAAAAGCGGCTAGCGAACAGAATATTAATGGTAAAAGAACTCCCCAAAAAGCTAATATTGTACTATTCCATAAATAAAGAGGAATTGGGAGTGTATTCCATACTGTAATAAAATTATCTAAGGTGATATTTTCAGGAATAAACTGAGGAGGAAATGAAAAGATCGCTTCATTTTGTCCCTTTAATGCAGTCGATACTGACCATAGAAAAGGAACAATCATAGCAACCATTATGACGCTCAAAAAGAAATAGGAGATAATTAGGCGACTAATCTTCCGTTTACTCGGTAGATTCCGAAACTGCCTTTTTGGTTTAATGTCCGGTCCTGTACTGGTGTTTGTTTGTGTAGGGTGCATATACTACTCTACCTCCTTAAGACGGGTTATCCAATGTCCGTTTATTTAACAAAGTCAAAATGAGTATAATAATAAATAGAATAAAAGAAATCGCACTCGCATATCCCATTTCCAATTGCCTAAATGCTTTTTCAAAAACGATGAACACCACTGTTTTGGATGCACCTATTGGTCCGCCATCCGTCATTGTTAACATTAAGGTAAATTCCTTGAACGCTGACATTGTTGATATGACGGCCGTAAAAAATATAATAGGCTTCAACATAGGAAACGTAATGTGAATATGTTTCTTCCAAAACCCTGCCCCATCTAATTCAGCTGCCTCGTACAAATCTGTGGGCACCGATTGAAGTCCTGCTAGATAAAAAAGCATATAGTAACCCAAGCCTTGCCATATCGTTACAATCGCTAGACTAATCATTACGAATTTCCTACTTGTTAACCAATCAATCGGATTTATTCCAATAAGGCTTAATAAATAATTGAAGATTCCGTCACTTGCAAATAACCAATTCCATAAAATTGCTGTAATGACAACAGAAACAAGTGCTGGGAAGTAATACGTTAATCGAAATAACTTAATACCAATTAATTGTTGATTAACGAGAATGGCCAGAAAAACGGGTAGAACGACTAATGCAGGTGTAACTAAAATCCAATAATACGCCGTATTTTTTAAGGCATTCCAAAACTCTTCATCTTTAAAGGCTCGAATGAAATTTTCAAGCCCAACCCAATCTACCGTCCCCATGAATACATTGTAGTCAGTAAAACTAAGTCCTAACGCTGCTAGCGCTGGAAGTAAGGTAAACGTCGTTAACAATATACCGGTTGGCAAAAGAAACATCCAAGCGTGTCTTGCTTTATACATACAATCACTCCTACCATAGTCCGAATGCTAGTCGGTTTTAACCAAGCTACTAATTTCAGCCTAATTTAGTAACTAGTTAATCCTTAGAAAAGAAGGCATTCACTATGCCTAAGCAATCATGAATGCCATAGATAATTACTATTGTTCTATTAATTAAATGATGCTAGGTTTTTGATGTATGTTATTTCGTCTTAAGAAGCTCATTAATTTTTGCTTCAGCGTCTTCAATCGCTTTCTGTGGATCTTTATCTTCTAATAAGACCTTATGGAATTCTTCATTGACAGCCTTATTAATTTCTGAAATATTCTCAACAGGAGCAAACATATCCTTTGCAATATCTAACTGTTTTGCAGCATAAAATTTACCTTTTTCTGCAGGATCATCCGAATTTTCACCTTGGGTAAAGAATTCATCAGCTGCAGCTTCTTTTACCGATGGAAGAATTGCCACAATCTTACTGAATGCTAACTGGCTTTCAGCGTTTGTAACAAACTTAGCAAATTTAACTGCCTCATCAGGAGCCTTTGATTTTGCAGAAACCGCAATGTTCATAATCGAAACATGTCTAAAACCTGACGAACCAACGATGGCTGGTGCCGCATCAGATTTTTCATATACTTCTGGGGATAAATCTTTAACCTGGCGATAAAGTTGCGGTCCAGTGCCCCACCATGCCATTTTCTCTTGTGCATACCACTCGTTTGGTTTTGCTTGAGCTAACAAGATTTCTTTAGGAATCAAGCCTTTATCAAAACGCTCTTTAAAAGTCTTAAATACTTCAACCGCCTCAGGCGTATTAATGGCAGCACTCTTCAAGTCTTCTGAAACTAATGGAATACCATTCTGTGGTAAGAATAAATGAATGTCAATTGGTGTATTTCCATATACCCCCAACTTGTCATAAAGAATCTCCGACATTTCCCAAGCTTCTTCTTCACTTGCAGGCGGATGGTCAATACCTGCTTTTTCTAATAATTCCTTATTGTATAAAAGACCACCAGTTGATAGATACCAAGGAAGAGCATATGTTTTGTCACCTAAATTTCCTGCTTCCCATACACCTTCAAAGAAATCATCTTTAACATCTGCTGCTTTTTCTGTAAGATCTAGAACAGCACCAACAGCTGCAAGCTTCTTAAGATAGTCTGTGTTTAAATTCATAACATCAGCAAGCTGTCCAGAAGCTGCAGCAGTTAATGTCTTTTGTTCAACAGTATCGTATGGAATATCTTCCCACACAACCGTTACTCCAGGATTTTCACCTTCGAACTGGTCAATTAAACCGTTTATGTAATCATCAAATGTAGGGCTTAGCGAAATCGTCCAAAACTTAATTTCAACATTCTTTTCCTCATCTTTGTTACCTTCGTTATCTTTCCCTGTACTTTCATTTTTCGAACAGGCAGTTGCAACAAAAAGCATTAAAACGATCAACAACATTGAAAGCCTTTTCATTCTTTTCAATTCGATTTCCCCCTTTTTTAATTGAAGATGATTTCACAACCTGTGAAACTTTGCTCCAAAATAACATGTTGAAAGTGAAATTATTCTTCACAATTTATTTTATTTCAAGAAGATTACCATGTCAATACAATTATTTCAATTTTTAGAATTTTAAATCTAAACAGAATATGAGTACTAATTTTATGGTTCATTGCCTCTCCATTCTCTCTAAAATCTATAAATTTTCTTTAACATAAGCAATGGTTTCATCGATATGTGATATGATTCCTGGGGCATCGTGTCCTGAAAAAGGATATGCAATCATTGATTTTTCTGCAACAATGTGACTGTATACGCCGTAAATGGATTGAGGCGGGCAAATTAAATCTCTAAAGGCTACCGAAACTCTGGTCTTACTCTTAATCTTTGGAGCTAAATTAAGATTGTCAAAATATGAAAGTGTTTCAAATACCTGTTTACTCTTTTCGGGATATCTGTGCATAAAATTTTCGATACTAACGAGAGACCCTTCGAATTTTTGCTGGACAGCAAGTTCGATATTGCACATATTCGGAACATCCGCAACAACTAAAGTAGGACGATTGTCTAGTGCTGCAACCGCTAGTGAAATTCCTCCCCCCAGGCTCGCACCAAGTAAACAGATTCTGGATTTATCGATTTCCTCTCTAGCAAAAACAACATCGACCGCACGTTTGCAATCCATATATATCTTTCTATAATAATATTCATATTTATCAAGGATTCCTTGTGTGGCCCATGTTCCAGTAGCACCAACGGAATAGTGTGTATCCTCGGCACTTTCCCCATGCCCTCGACAGTCTACTGCTAAAACTGCATATCCTTGAATAATCCATTTCATATAATTAGAAATTGAACCTTTGTTGCCACCATAACCATGAAATGTAATGATACAAGGTAATCTATCAGTTTGATTTTCAGGTAAAATATAAAAGGCATTTATAGGCGTTCCTGCAAATCCTTTGTATACCAAGCTATAGGCTTGAATTTGACTAATTGGGTAATCAATCTTTTTCATTTCAATTTGAAGTGGAGTTTCAGTCGATTCCTTCAAGGTTTCTTCCCAAAATTGGTCAAAGTCCATTGCTTTAGTTAGTTCCGGTTTATAATTCTCAAATTCTTTGATTTGTTCTTCATAAAATATCATTTGTTCCCTCGTCCTTATGTTTTTTAGCATAATTTTTAGTCCTCATTTTCCTCTTGCTGACTCTTTAGAACTTTAAACATGAAGTACTATTCCATCGTAGGCAACCTTAATGCCACTGGAAGCAAAGATTTCCTCTAGGTCCTCATGCATTAGACCTATATTATGAGAAAAATGAGTCGCAATCATTTGACTTTTGTTCGTCATAATCCCTTTTTCAAGAAAAACGTTCTGGATGTCCTTCACTGCCTCTATATTAAGATGATTTCTTCGCTCCGGTAGTTGTCCATGTGTACAATCCAAAATTGCTACGTCGATCTTTTTCGTGGATAACCATTCCCATGTTTGTTCAGGAAACCACCCTGTGTCATGACCATGAAATATCCTATTACCATCCTTCTCTATGTAGAAGAGTAAACATGTTTCTAATGGGTTATGGTCTGCAGGCAAGGGAGTTACCTTTGCTGTACCGACCTGATACGTAGTAAAAGGGTGCATTAAAGTAAATGTAAAATATTGATCAGTGTGCCATAATACTTCTTTAGATTTATAGATAGCTGCGTCATTTCCGTAAATATGTAGCGGATATGAAAAATCATGAGCAAATCCTGGTGTTCTCATTCCAAGATCTTTTGGATTAAAATGGTCCATATGTGTATGTGTAAATAACAAATGTTCTATCTTTGAAAGATCGAGATTATGTGTTAAGACATGATGATAGGAGTCTGGTGGAAAATCAATTTTAATAGAATCATCAATAATTGTTGAGGAACGTGTTCTGATGTTCTTACCTCCTAATTCTCTTGCTTTCTTACAATGTTTACAATTGCAAAATAGTCCCGGAAATCCTTCTGCCGCTGCAGTACCTAGAATTTGTATTTTCATATAATAATTATCCTTTCTCTTTATAAAAGTAGAATTTACCCATTTTCCCTTGCGATTGAGTAATTTGGGTTTTCAAGTTTATTTATTCAATTAAAACTATTACGACACGACAAGAAAGAGCAGGTTTATTAAACCCACTCCTCCTTGTCTATTACGTATCACTTCGAACCATTTTAAGGAATCCAGGTATATGATGCGGAGCTGTACTAGGCTTTGCAAATTCCTCTTCAACAATATGCCACCAGTCAAACAATTCTAGATATACTAAATCAAAGATCATAACACCATGTGTCAATTCTATATCCTTGCGAAGCGCCTTACGGAACTGCTCAGGATTATTAATATATTGATTGAGATATAAACTTCCATAAACAAATGTAGATTCATTAATAACATCCATTGCTAACTCAGCAGAACCCTCAACACTATGCTCAGCAATTCTACCATTTGCAATTGCTTCATCTTTTGTAACATGTTCAAAGTACGTACCTGTCATGATGAAATCGAGTGTTTCAGCATAACCAGTTTTGTGATAATCCGGTGAAGTCCAGCTGTAATCTGGTTGATAGGTTTTACTTGCCCAGTTTACACCCTCACTATAATAATCAGAATACCATGCACCTACATACGTACTAAAATATACCTCGTCTTTTATATCATGGATTGTTTTCTCAGCCTTTTTAAAGAAAGACTGGATATTCCCTGCACGCCATTCAATCCATTTTTGGTATAGAGGACCTTCTACCATATTTTGCTGGCCGTTCTCAGCAAACTTGATTTCAAAAATATCTTGTGGGAAATTATCAACTTCATAACCAATATACTCTTCAAATTTTTCACGGCTTAATTCACTAAAGTCAGCGTAAATATTATTGTATCTCGCGCGATCTAAAACAATTCCATCCACATCATAATTTGTAACTAATTCTTCAATAATACCTAATTCATAATTTTGAACATCTTCACGAATTGGGTTTACAAATGTTGAATGCCCTGCTGCTTGTGAAGATGGTACAAGTTTTATTTCAGTTGATGCGACATCAATCGTATCTCCAACCTTCACATTATCAAGTAACCAAGTTCTAGCTGTACCATGACCAGACAAAACGTAACCGCTTTCAGGAATTTCTAACGCTGGTGTTCCAAATGTGTTCCGGTCAGAAACCTGTGTTACAACTCCATCTGTGACTTGAACCTCAGCCCCCCAACGGTTTGCAGGAGAGACATCATACTTATCTGGCGTATACAATACAAGATAGTTTGTATTTCTTGTAGTATTTGAACCATCAATTTTTCTTGTTTCTCTGTTAGCAGCTGTAGCTACCCTTGAACCCTCATAAATGACGGATTGCCATTCTGGATTCTCATATGCAGGCCCTTCTTGGTAAGTAGTGCTTCCCTCTGAGAAAACATTAATAGCCGCATGGACCTTTATCCCGTATTTATGTGCCTCTTCTACTACATTTTGTAATAAATCATAATTCTCGGGGTAACCTTGAAATTTATCAATCTTCTTAGATGTACTTGCATGAGGAGCTAAATTACTATTGTAGGCAACAAAACCTGTTGAATTTTTTATATCTAGAATAATTGTATCAATATTTGCTTTAGCCGTTTTGCCAACAATCTCTTTCACTTTTTCTTTCGTATTTAAATATTCGATATTCGCTGACAAGTCATACCAGAGAATTCTAGCCTTTTTATCCGGATCTTTTACTATATTTTGTAATACATTCTTCCTAGCAGTATCATTCCCGCCTTTAGCTGAAACCGGAATTACCAAAAAAGTTAACAATAAGAAAGCAGTAACAACAGCAATTAATTTTTTCATATCTCGCTCCTTTTTTACACCTTTTCTTTTCTGTTACCTTTATGTATTTCAACGATGCAAGAATGTCCGCCCTCCTTTTTTTGAATTATCTAAATAATAGCATATTTATAATAAAAGAAGAATATTTTCTTCTTTTTTATAAAGTAAACAGGATAAATTATCTACCAGTTATTAAAACATTACAATTTACAACAAAATACGCTATGACTTAGGACCTATATTCAGATGATGGATTTGCTCTCATGTTACACATGCTCACCCATTCTAATTGACTTTCTTTATTTTTGATATAATAAGACTAAGAATTTTGGAGTAAATGGACATTACTTCCATAAGAAGACGTTTGAGCATTTAGCAAGGTGAAAACAATCAAAAAATCTGACTTTCGTCATTTTGAAAGTTTAGTGTATGAGGTGAAACTTTATGGCTTTTGGTATTAAACGAAAGGAACTTGTGGAGTGGAAGAAAAAGGTATCACAAGGGGAAGTTGCGTTTTTGACGCATTATTGGATAGACGACCGTTTCCCTGGAATGACGACCGTCACAAAGGTTGGCTGCGCCGACCTTGAAAAGCTTAAAAGATGGGGCAATAAATATGGGATTCCTTCAAAGTACATTCATAACCGGACAGGCTTTCCCCATTTTGACTTATTAGGTGAACGACAGATTGAAATTTTACGAAATGAAAACATGCTACATCAATTAGAGAAGTTCAAAGGATAAGCCATTTGAACTATTTTCTTTTTCACGATATTGGATAGAATAAAAAGGGTTATGAAAGGAGGGGTCAATATGCTTAATGAATTTAAAAAATTTGCTTTAAAGGGTAATGTGATTGACCTTGCAGTCGGGGTTATTATTGGTGGAGCTTTCGGAAAAATTGTTACATCATTGGTAAATGATATTATCATGCCGTTAATCGGATTTTTGCTCGGTGGGGTAAACATATCAGAGGCTTCTATCCCCTTTAACGGTGAGGAAATCATGTATGGTGCTTTTCTACAAACCGTTTTGGACTTTTTAATTATTTCTTTCTCTATTTTTCTTTTTATCCGCTTCTTCCAACGCTTTAAGAAAAAAGAAGAAGAAAAACCTACTGCAGAACCAACGCCAACAAAAGAGGAACAATTACTTGCTGAAATCCGTGATTTGTTAAAAGAACAAAAAAGGATGTCCTAGTCGTAAATGACCAGGACATCCTTTTTTATACTTCCCAAGGTAAGGCAATGCTAAATTTGGATGCCATTTTTTCATTTTCTTTTTTACGTCTTTTTCGATTTTCCGCGCGTTCTTTGCCAGATTCATGAAGCATCTTTTCTTCCTCAGACTTTGGAATAACTTTTGGAACAGGCTTTGGTTTTCCGTTCTCATCTAATGCAACAAACGTTAAAAACGATAATGCGCAAATATGCCGTTCGCCTGTATATAAATTCTCTGCAATCACTTTAACAAAAACCTCCATCGAGGACCGCCCCGTATATGTGACAAACGCTTCTAAACAAACAGAACTTCCTTCCTGAATCGGATGAAGGAAATCAACAGAATCAGTCGATGCTGTTACTACTGGAGAGCGTGAATGACGAACTGCTGCAATGGATGCAACATCATCAATATAGGCCATGAGTTTTCCGCCAAACATGGTACCATGATAATTCGTATCAGGCGGAAATACATTACTTGTCTTTACAACAAAAGATTCCTTGCAATACTTTGCTTCTACCATATGTAAATCCCCCTTATTATGTCTTATAGTATTCTTCTCGTAAATTTTATTTGTAATTCACAGCACAATAAACATCGTATGTCTTTGCACTACGAATTTCAATCATTTTTTAAAAGAAAAACGCTAGCCATTTCGGCTAACGCTGGTTATGCAGAGAATTTTCTTTCAAGGCTTTCGAATGAATATACACGATCAATGAATAACGCGTAAATAGAAGCTAATATCTGTTGGAAGAGCATCCCCACTACGACTGGAACAGCGACTTCAGCTGGGAAGAATGTAATGGCAATGACGGCTCCGGCACTAATATTGCGCATGCCCCCCGTGAAGATAAGAGCAATTATCACATCGGAGTCTAATTTCATGAAACGCCCGATTCCCCATGCGATTAAATATCCACAAAAGGCAATGAAGAAAACGACCGCTCCAATCAGGATCAGTTTCAGGTTTACATTTTTCAAATAGGGTGCTATATCAGCACTATTGATCATCACCACTACTCCAAGGCCAATCTTTGAAAATGGCGCTAGGTTTGGGCTAAGCGTTTTTGTGCACTTTCCTTTAGTAACATGGTTAACGAGCATCCCAAGAACAGAAGGCAGCACGACCATGAAAAAGAGACCCTGCATAATACTTAAAATATCCATTTCAACATTACTGCCGACAAATAACGTTAAACTATATGGAACCACAAATGGCGAAATCAATGTATCAATTAAGATAATAGAAAGTGTAAGTGCAATATTTCCGTGCTTCATCGCAACCCAGATAAAGCTTGAAATACCAGTTGGAATGACCACTGCCAAAATCAACCCAGTAATTGTAAAGCTGTCACCCGGAAAAGTTAAATGCCCCACAATCCAAGCCCATGCAGGCATGATTAAATGTAATGTAAAAAGAGCAATCAAGATTGGGAATGGATGTGTGATTGCTCGTTTTAATGAACTAAAACTGGAACTTAATGCTCCTGAAAACGTGATAAATGCAAAAATCCATGGTACTAAATACGAAAAAGGGGCCAAGTATGCAGTTAATAAGACACCCAATACGACACTTGTAGGTGTAATGAGTGGCATCAGTTTCTCTAATTTTTTGTTGAGCTTCTGTAACATCATCATTCTCCTAGTTTAAAAATCTACCACTATAAGTCCATTTTTTTAGTATACTACAATTTTAGCATTTTAGAGGTTGTCTCTTAAAGAAAATCAGCAAACTTGGGTATGATGACCGAAAAAAGCATCATCACAAAGTGACAATGCTTTTCTCGTGATTAGCTCGGATCATTTTCGTCATATGAAAGGGTTGTAACTTGTGTGTAATCCCCTTTTTCAATTTCATTCATTGACGCATCTTCTCTTAATTCCTCTTCTGTGTCCATTCCAACTGCAATTGTTGGCTCTTCCTGCTTTTGACGTTTTTTCATAGGTAACCACTCCTTTCTTTTAGTATTCCCTTTAGTTGGGTATGATACAAAAAACAACCGTGTTTTCAGAATAGTATTTTTATGCGATTGGAAGCATTTTTATAAAAATAACCCTCGCATTTTAATGCAATTTGTTATAAAGTAGGATTTGTGACTTTTTAATGAGGTGAAACAACTATGGCAATTCAAAAACAACAAGAAAAACCAGCAGCGACTGATTATTTAAAATTTATTATTCCATCCTTACTTGGAATTATTTTATTTATTGTACCCTTTCAGTACCAAGATACATTCACAATCCCTGTTGCCATTTTGGCAGGCATTGTTCAAGATTTGTTAGGGGATTCAATTCCTTATATCATGACCGGTTTAATCGCGATTACTGGGATTATTTCGATTTTTACAGTATTCGTTAAACCTGCATTTATTACGAAATCTCCGTTTTTATCGGGACTCTTTTATGTGTCTCCAGTGTGGGTTGTAACAAGAATTTTAGGGATGATTTTTTCAATTATGACCCTCTTCAAGCTTGGTCCTTCCGCTATTTGGTCAGATGCAACAGGTGGTACTTTGCTATTTGATTTAATCCCTGTTCTATTTTCGGTCTTTTTATTTGCAGGACTGTTTTTACCATTATTGCTTGATTTTGGTCTACTAGAGCTATTTGGTGCATTGCTGACAAAGGTGATGCGTCCCCTTTTCAGATTACCCGGACGTTCCTCTGTTGACGCCATCGCTTCTTGGTTAGGAGATGGAACCGTTGGTGTGCTTCTAACGAATAAGCAATATGAGGAAGGCTATTATACAAAAAGGGAAGCAGCCATTATTGGAACAACGTTCTCCGTTGTTTCCATCACATTTACAGTGGTGATATTAGCTCAAATGGGATTAGAGAATATGTTTGCGCAGTTCTATTTTACAATCCTACTTGCAGGTTTTGTTGCGGCGATTATTACACCCAGAATCCCGCCATTATCAAGAAAATCGGATACGTATTATGAAGGTACGACACAAAAGGCGGACGAAACCATTCCAAGCAATGTAAGTCGTTTCCAGTGGGGAATGGAACAAGCCGTCGTCCAAGCAAAAAAAAGCGAAGGTGTTTCGAAAGTAGTTAAAGGTGGCATGCAAAACGTTTTAGATATGTGGTTGGGTGTTGTACCAGTCGTTATGGCAATCGGAACAATCGCCCTTCTGATTGCGGAATACACTCCGACCTTCAAATATCTTGGTGCACCATTCGTACCGATTCTAGCCTTACTTCAGGTGCCAGAGGCGGTTGCCGCATCTGAAACGATGGTAATCGGATTTGCAGACATGTTCCTCCCTACCATTATTGGGGCCGATATCGAGAATGATCTTACACGATTTGTAATTGCAGGAGTATCCATTACACAGTTAATCTACATGTCAGAGGTTGGTGGATTATTGCTCGGTTCAAAATTACCAGTGTCGTTCCTAGACTTAGTCATTATCTTTTTACAGCGGACGCTGATTACCCTGCCAATTATTGTTGGAATGGCGTATTTGTTTTTCTAAATGGTAAAGCCCCGAAAGGTGATTTTCGGGGCTTTTTTGTTAGTGACAGTATTTCTGAATTAGTGATAGTATTTAGAATATAGTGACAGTATTTCTGAATTAGTGACAGTATTTAAGATTTCATAGACCAACTTGGAAATCCTTTTTCTACACTTTCACTGGAACTTCTTCCTTCGTAAAGCCTTCTTGGTAAATTCGACTGATAATCGACTCAATTTCAGGCTCTTCTACCGTCAAATCCGTAATATTATGGGTTTGCGTAATTTGGGAAATCACATCTGATGCAGAGTAATCATCACGATTGAAACGAATCCATTTTCGGTTTCCTTCTTCCTTGCAAATCTCCCCATTTGAAACTTGTAGGTCGATTCCATTTTCCTCAACATCGACAATCAATGTCCGCATTTTTCCATAACGCGATTTAACCGATGCAATCTCGCCATCATACACCTTTTGACCATGATCAATCAGAACCATTCGCGTACATAGCTTTTCAATGTCTTCCATATCGTGGGTAGTTAAAATAACCGTCACATTTCGAAGCTTATTGATTTCTTGAATAAATTCGCGCATTTTTTCTTTCGCCACAACATCAAGACCAATCGTTGGCTCATCCAAAAACAAGATGTCTGGGTCATGCAGCAGGGATGCTGCAATGTCTGCTCTCATCCGCTGACCTAGTGAAAGCTGACGAACAGGTGTGTTCAAAAACTCACCCAGGCCTAAAATGTCTGTAAAAGTATCCATATTTTCTTTATAACGGACATCTGGAACCCGGTAAATTTCCTTTAGTAATTCAAAAGATTCGATTGTTGGCAGGTCCCACCAAAGCTGGGTCCGTTGGCCAAACACCACGCCAATGTTTTTCGCATTTTCCTTCCGATTTTCATAAGGGATAATCCCGTTAACACGGATTGACCCGCTTGTAGGAACTAGAATGCCGGTAAGCATTTTAATCGTTGTTGATTTCCCAGCACCATTTGGTCCAATGTATCCCACCATTTCCCCTTTTTCAATCGAAAATGAAATATCTTTAACTGCTTCTTTCATTACAAATTGCCGGTTCACTACACTTTTTAAAGCGCCCATGAACCCGGTCTCTCTTTTTGCAATCTTAAATTCTTTTCGTACATTTTCGACCTCTATAATAGCCAAGATGGAACCCCCTTTTTTTACGATCCAGCACTCTTATAGCGACTTAAACCAAGCATCCACACATGATACGCAACGATAAAAAACACGATTCCCACTAGTGGTGTAAAATACCCAATAGAGGAAGGAAAATAAGGTGTTTCCTTCTCTAAAATCACCGCTGCCGGGAAGTAGTTCACAAACCCAAATGGAACAACAAACGCCGTTACCCATTGGACCACTTTTGGATAAATCACAAGAGGATAGTTTGTTAAATTTCGAGCTGGATACATCACGACCCAATAAAAACGCTCTGATTTTGTTGTCCAGAAGGCAATTGCCGATATAAACACGAGGAGTCCCCCTTGAACCAAAATCCCTCCGATAACGGCTCCAAGTAAAAAGAGAATTTTTCCAAACTGCCAATGAATATCAAGGGCAGTGCTCACCCAAATAAAGACCAAGATACTAAAAATAAACTGCCCCGCTGCCCCGATATCGAATTTCATCGCCATAAAATGAAAGAATGGATTGATGGGGCGAACGAGGAACCGATCAAAGGTGCCATTCACAATATACGTATCCAAGCTTCTAAAATGGAAAAAGAGAATGATACAAAATCCCCATGACAATACGGCCAGTGCAAATAAAAAGAGCAACTCATAGAAATTCCATTTTCCTAGTTCTTTAAATTGATAGAGCATAACCCACATCGTGATAGCAGTACCTGTATAGGCTGCGACCATCCCGACAATGCGCATGATAAATGCAAAGCGATACTGCATTTGGGCACGGACACCTGCTCCGACGAGGCGAAAATATAATTTTATGTAATCGACTATTTTTTTCATGCTTCACCCTCCCTGAACGATCACTTTGTTTGATGCCTTACTCCAAACAAATCGGAGGATTCCATACGAAACTGCTACCCAAAATAACTGAATCCCAATTGATAGAAAGACCTCGTTACCTGAAATCTCTTCTATGAAAATAGCATTCGGAATAAAATAGATTCCTTGAAATGGCAAATAGGATGCGAGCGTTTGCAACCAACCAGGGAAAAACCACAACGGGATGACCGATCCGGATAGAAGTGAAACCGAAAAATAAAAAACGTCCTCGATTCCCCCTGTTTCAATGAGCCAGAATGTAAATAAACCAAATGTCAGTTCAATACAATATCGAATGAGAAAGCCTAAAAAACCTGAAATAATAAATAAAATCCACGTCTGCCATGAGGTTGGCAAGCTCAGATCAACAAAGAAAAACAACAGAAAATATAACGGGACCAACGCGGTTAACATATAAAATGCGACACTGCCAAAATCGGCAAATAAATAGCGTAACGGAACATCAAAAGGTCTCATTAATTCAAGTGCAATGTCACCTGTTCGAACCTTTTCCTGCAGTTCCCACAATGGCGTCCCAGCACCATTCACTGCCGTTAAAAATTGACTGACGACTACATAGGTAAGCATGGCTGTTAAAGAAATTCCACTTGCTTCTTCTTTGCCAGCATATAGTGCATACCAAATGGACATCCACATTAATAGAAAGATAATATTTGAAACCAGCCTTGTCCACACATCAAATCGATAGGCGGCTGACCTCATAAAGGCTTTTCTCGTAAAAGCATTATACATTTTTACCGTATCCATCAAGTCACCTACTAGACATTTTGCTTTTAACAAATTTTTCTTTATAGTAGCATAATTGCCTGCCTTCCGACTAGGCTCTTTCTTTCTTTTTGGAGCCTAGTCGTGTAACAGTTTGTTCAATTAAGATGGCGACAATTGTTCCCAGAACAAGTCCATTATTTAATATAGACGTTAAAATAGGGGGCACATCTTTGAAAGCATCTGAAGGTACGAACATCGACCCAACCCCAACAAATAAAGAAAACACAATAATCATTCGGGAACGACTTTTATTCAACAAGTTTTCAAATGCAGCTAACGCAGGCAGCATGAGATTGGCAAAAATGATAAATACCGTTGCATACCCGATTGGTGCCGGCAACCCAGAAACAAAATTCATGATTTTAGGAAAAAAACTAATGCCGACTAAAATAAAACTACCGACTATAAAAGGGAGTTTTGTATTAATTTTCGTGGTTGCAATGAAACCTGCCGCTCCTGAGATGGGTACGGGTGCAACCGCTGAAAAAATCCCTGCGAAAATTTGGTTAACCCCTGCCATAAATCCAGCCGGACGATATCTCGTTTTTTCCGTTTTAATCTGTTGGGAATGCAGCACCTGCTCAACAACTCGTATGCTTGCGATTAAATTTGTTAACAGCAATAACGTCACAAGAATCGCTGTGGCAATCATTCCACTATCAAAGACTGGATTCCCGAAGGCAAATAGACGAGGAAATTCCACCCATTTATTCGATGTCACTTTGATTGGGTCAGTAAGGCCGAAAATAGCAAAAATGATCCAACCAAGAGCTAAGCTAATAAGAACGGAGTATTGCCTCAATGCTCGAGGTCCCTTTTCTGCAAAAACAAACGTAAAAACAATAATAAACAGACAAATCACTAAGATTTTTAAATATACCGTTTCTTGTCCCCGGTACCCCACTCCAAAGATTCCATTTAAAAATGAACCACTTAGTTGAAGGGAAAGTAAAATCAAATACGTCCCGGTTACAACCGGTGTAAATAGCTTTGAAATTCGATCAATAATTCCATATACACTTAAAAGCATAAATAAAATTCCACTAAATAAAATACCCGCTTCTATGGCTCGGAGTGTATCTTCCCCTGAGCCGTACAAGGTGGGCCCTAGACCTGCATAAATGATAAATACGCCCCACCATAAACCGGCCGGCCCTTCATTAATCGGCAGACGATGCCCCAAATACACTTGGACTAAGCTTGATAATCCAAGTACTAGGAACGTCCGCGCAACAAAGCTTGCCGTTTCCGCTGGGTCCATTCCATAAAGAGCTGCTATCGCGATTGGTGCGACAATCGAACTCGCAATGATAAACGCAAGCCATTGTAATGAACTAAAAAACACTTTCACTATTATCATCCCTATTCCATAATCAAATGCGCCTTGGCGTATTTGCGCCCGATTTTTTCGAGCAAGCTCGAAAATTTCCTCTGAAAAATCGTGGCATCCGCCGGAGGCTTAACTTTATTCAGTCTAGGTTCGAACCCACATCGAAATTGGATACTTTTTTACATTCATTACCTCACTAATAAATGTAGTGGATTTCTACTTAATAAAGTTGTGCTTTCCCATTTTATCATTTTTTTCAATTTGTGTATGTCTGATATAATTAAGTATATGCACTAATTTTTGTTTATGGAGGAAAATAGATGATTCGTTTTGGAGTAATCGGAACTAACTGGATAACAGATGCATTTTTAGAAGCAACAAAGGCAATCGAGGATTTTTCATTAACCGCTGTTTACTCGCGTACAGAGGAACGTGCAAAGAAGTTTGCTGAAAAATATCAAGCACCCTATATCTTTACATCGATTGAGGAAATGGCACAATCTAATGTCTTTGATGCTGTATATATCGCAAGCCCGACTTCCTTTCACGCCTCACAAGCGATTATTCTATTGAATCATGGCAAGCATGTTCTTTGTGAGAAACCGATTGCCTCAAATACGAGAGAACTAAAAGAAATGATTCAAGCGGCAAAGGAAAATCAAGTGCTCTTAATGGAAGCATTGAAGTCTGGATTTCTCCCTTCTTATGCAAACATTCGGGAGAACTTGCATAAAATCGGTCCCGTTCGTCGCTATTTTGCGAGCTATTGTCAATATTCATCCCGCTATGATGCCTATAAGGAAGGTACGGTATTAAATGCCTTTAAACCTGAATTTTCAAATGGGTCGTTAATGGATATTGGCGTGTACTGTGTGTATCCAATGGTCCATTTATTTGGAAAGCCCGATTCGATCAAAGCAAGTGGGCTAATGCTTGATTCTGGTGTAGATGGCGAAGGTAGTATTCTCGCCTATTACGGGGAGATGGAAGGTATGATGATGTTTTCGAAAATCACGAATTCTTACATCCCTTCTGAAATACAAGGTGAAAATGGTAGCATTCTGATTGATAAAATCTCATCACCTGAAAAAGTTGAAATTCGTTATCGGGATGGTCGTGTCGAAGATCTTTCAATCCTCCCCGAGCAGCACACGATGTATTATGAGGCAAAGGAATTTATCGAGTTGATTAAACATGGTTCAATCGAATCAACTGTCAATACATACGAAAACTCATTGGCTGTAATGGAAATCCTTGACGAAGCCCGGCAGCAAATGGGAATAGTATTTCCTGCAGATCAATAAGTTAAAACGCTTGCGACACAAACATGTCGCAAGCGTATGTATACTCTATATCTTTTTTAATGCATCCACGATCGGTTCATCGCCACTTACAAGATCAAAAGCTTGATTAAATGTACGTTCCTCTGTTAACGAAGCAACAATCACTTTTGCCACATCTGCACGGGGGATTGTATTTCTCGTTAAATTCTCCCCTACAGCGATCTTCCCAGTGCCTTCCTCATTCAATAAGCCACCAGGTCGAACAATCGTATAGGTTAACTCACTTTGCTCGAGAATTCGGTCTGAATAATGCTTTGCGACATAGTATGGACGGATGGCCTCATTCCATTTTTCACGTTGATTAGCGCCTAATGCACTTATCATGACAAAGCGTTTGACCCCAGATTGTTCTGCGGCTTCAATGGTTTTTACTGCACCATCCAGGTCAATTAAGAGGGTTTGATCTGGACCTGTATGACCGCCGGACCCTGCAGTAAATACAACTGCATCACATCCCGAAATTGCTTTACGAATTTCTGATACACTATCTGCAATACTTGCAAAGACTGTTTCAACACCTAGATTGTCAAAATAGGCTACTTGCTCCTGCTTACGTACCATAGCGAGTGGTGTATGCTCACCACTTTCCTTCAAAAGCTTCACCACTTGTTTTCCGATTTGTCCATTTGCTCCAACTACACAAACCTTCATCCACCTAGCCCCTTTCAGATTGTATTTCTTTTATTATTACAAGTTGAGGAAGAGATATCAAACGATAGGGCTTATAATTAAGGACCACCGAGCCTTAACTCGTGTGGTCCAAAAAACTTACGCATATAGGGACTGTGCTTGCATGCGATACATGTTTGCATATATACCGCCGTGAGCCAATAATTCATCATGGGTTCCTTGTTCTTTAATGACTCCTCGCTCTAATACAAGTATGCGATCGGCATTTTTGATGGTTGACAGGCGGTGAGCAATAATAAAGGTTGTGCGCCCTTTCTTAAGAACATCCATCGCGTGTTGAATAATCTCTTCGGTCTCCGTATCAATATTGGAAGTCGCTTCATCAAGTATTAAAATCGCTGGGTCAAACGCAAGTGCACGTGCAAATGAGATAAGCTGACGTTGACCTGATGAAAGTGTACTTCCTTTTTCAATTACCGGTTCATCGATTCCTTTTTCCAGATTCTTAAGAACTCGTTCTGCACCAACTGCTTGTAATGCTTTCTCTACTGTTTCCCGTGTGATCTTCGGGTCATTCAAACTTACATTTGAGGCAATCGTACCCGTGAACAAATACGGATCTTGCAAGACGATTCCCATATGCTGACGAATGGTCTGTCTTGGCAAGGTCGTGATGTCGATTCCATCGATATAAATCTTTCCTATGGATGGATCATAAAAGCGGAAAAGCAAGTTCATGATCGAGCTTTTTCCAGAACCGGTATGACCAACCAAAGCAACCGTTTCACCACGTTTTGCTTCAAACGAGAGATTTTTTAATACATATTCATCGTCTTTATAGGCGAAAGTGACATCCTCGAATACCACATGGCCATCATATCTTGGCATGGTTTCCTCGGATACCTCTTCCCCTTTTAAATCTAATACATCAAATACTCGTTTTCCGGCTACAAGAGAGCGTTCTAATTGGGAAAACTGATTCACTACATTTGTTATCGGATTAAATAATCTTGTTAAATAATCAACAAATGCGTACAATGTACCAGCCGAGGCAACCTCACCTACCGATAATGATTGTGTGCCAAAATAAACAATGAAAACGGTGAACATCATGAGACGTAAAGTATTTACTAAGTTAAATGAAGTGGCAGAATCTAATAATAAAAGTTTTCGCCCATATGCATAATGCTCATTATTCATATCATCAAATTCCTTCGTCATTTGCTCTTCACGACGAAAGGCTTGAATAATCGTCATTCCTTGAATGGACTCATTGATCATCGCATTGATGTCCGCAATTTTTTTACGAATCACTTTATTATACTGTGATGCATATTTCCTGTATAAAATCATCCATACATAAATGAGCGGAATCATGAGTAATGCAAGCATTGCCATTTTCCAATTGAGTATAAATAGGGCAATATAAACACCCGCTATTGAAATAAAGCTTGTGGCAAAGTTTGAAAGCACCTGCACGTATAGATTTCGAACGGCTTCTGTATCATTCGTAACCCGTGCGACAATTTTTCCGGCTGGCCGTTGATCAAAAAATTGAATCGGCAATGTATGGATATGCCCAAATACATCCCTACGCAATTTTTGGATGACCCGATTCGCTCCCACTTGTAAATAAATATACATGAAATATCGTAAAATCGCCGTTGCGATGGCTAAAATGAGGTATAAGCAAAGCAACCAGGCAATTGGCTGAATTTCAATATTTCCAATGACCATATATTCATCGATGATGTACTTCGCAATAAATGGACCTGCTAAATCCGTAAAGACTGCAATCGTTAAGAAAAACAGTCCAATAAAAATAGGTCTCTTGTAATACATCGCATATTTTGTTAATCGTTTACCTGTACTCATGCCCGACCCTCCTCTAGCTGCTGACGGTCAAATTGTTCCTTATACCAACCATTTTGTCTTAGAAGTTCTTCGTGAGTCCCTTGTTCTGTAATTTGCCCTTCATCCAGCACGATAATATGATCAGCGTGTTGAACACCAGATAAACGATGTGTCGTAATAATCGTTGTTTTGTCACTTCGCTCATTCTGAATGTTTTCGATGATGCGTGCCTCTGTTTTCGCATCAACCGCGGATAGCGAATCATCCAGGATTAAGATTTCAGGGTCTTTGATAAGTGCACGTGCAATGGACACACGTTGCTTTTGTCCTCCAGATAAGGAAACCCCTTTTTCACCTACAAGGGTTTCGAGTCCCCTTGGTAAGTTTTCCAAGTCTTTTTTAAAGTATGCTAAATGAATCGCCTTCTCGATTTCTGCATCCGTAGCATCTTCTTTACCAAACAAAATGTTTTCTCGAATCGTCCGTGAAAATAACACGTGATCCTGTGGAACGTATCCGATCCAATCAAGTATTTGTTCCTTCGTCTGTGACGCGATATCAATTCCAGCAATACTGAGTTGCCCTTCCTGTAATGGATATTCGCGTAGTAATTGTCGTAAAAATGTGGTTTTTCCAGCACCTGTTTTCCCAACGATACCAAGTGTTTCTCCCTTTTTTAAGGACAGGGTGATCTTCTGTAAGTTTTTCACCTGACTCGTTGGATACTGGAACATTAAATCATGAAATCCAATCCTATTCGGTGTCGAAACAGCAACTGGATCATTTGAATTTTTAACATCTGCCTCATAATTGAGCGTTTCTTGCACACGATCCAGTGAAGCATTCCCTTGCTGCATGACATTGATTAGTTCACCAATTGCAAAAATGGGCCATACGGCAAGACCTAGATAGACATTAAATGTAACAAGCTGACCTACTGTCATTTCACCATTTGCTACAAGAAATGCACCATATCCTAGTGCTACGACATAGCTAATACCTGTTCCGACTTTCGTAATCGGGCCGAACAAAGCATTAATCTTCGCTGTATGCATATTTTTCTGGTAAACCTCTTCGCTTTTATCAGCAAAGACTTGTTCATCCTTCTTTTCCTGGACATAGGCGCGAATGACTCTCACACCTGCAACAGATTCTAGAACATCATCATTCAATTCTCCAAATGAATCTTGGGCTTTCATATATCGTTCATGGACAATTTTCCCTAAATATTGAATGAGCACGGCCATAATCGGAACCGGCAGCATTGAAAAGAACGTTAATTTCCACGAAATCATAATTCCCATTGCTAAAATAATCGTTCCTAAAAATAAGGTGGAATCGATCAATGTCATAATCCCAAAACCCGCGGTTAGTGAAACGGAATTCAAATCGTTTGTTGCACGGGCCATTAAGTCACCAGTACGGTTCTTCTCATAAAAGGTAGGTGTCATTTTTAAAAACTGTCGCATTAACTTACGACGCATGACTTTTTCAAGGTTTAAGGAACCTTCAAATAATCGGTACTGCCAAAAGAAATTTAAGAAATAGCCAGAAACGATAATGGCTACGAATATTAAAATATATTGAATCAATACATTCCTAGTCATTTCTCCTGCTGTTAAAACATCGATAATGGAGCCCAGTAAATAAGGTGGAATTACTTCCAACACTGTGGCGATCATTAACAAGACGATAGCAATTGTATATTGCAACCAATATTTTTTAAAAAACCAACCAAGTTTACCTAATACTTCAAACATTTCTCATACCTTCTTTCTCGTTCACAGTTGAAAGCCCTGAGCTACCCACTGTCTAGCAACTCCTTGTTAAAAATCAATACTCTTCGCTTTTTCCACATTGTCTCTACTCCCTTTCATGTTTGAAAAGCGCAGGGTGCCTGCTTATCGGCGACAAGCATAAGACGAGACCTGATAGAAGGCGCATTTTGCCTTCTGAAGGTATTGGCTTATGACCTCGAGCCGATGGCGCCCGTAGCTAGACTTATTCACTAAAAAATTCCACAAAAAAGATGCATACCCTAAAAAGAGCATGCATCTTTTGTAAAGGTATAGTAGGCGTACCATACCTGTTATTTCATGAGGAATCTACAATTCTACAAATATAGGTATGGACAATGTATAAAATTGTTGTGTAGTTTACGTGTTTTCATGTCTCTCATTGTCCTTTCCTCCTTTGTAAAATTTTTATTAGTATTCTTGAAGATTACCATTTTTTTCATAACATTGTCAACTAGTAATTTGCGTTTTATTCAGAATACAAGCTCTTTATTTTGAAACGTAAACAAAAATAATTTAAAACCGACTTTTTTGGAGAAAGTATTCATACAATTCTTGTAGGGGTGATGAAAATGCCTAGAGTACAATATACGGACAATGATGTAAATTTAGTGGCAAGGATGATGCGAGCAGAGGCTGAGGCTGAAGGGCGACAAGGGATGCTGATGGTTGGTAATGTCATTGTAAATCGCGCAGTAGCCGATTGTTTAGATTTTAAAGATCTAAGGTCCATACGGCAAGTGATTTTTCATGTACAAGGTGGAAATTATTCATTCGAAGCAGTCCAAAAAGGCAACTTGTTTTATAATCCTGCTAGAACTGTGGAAAAAAGGCTCGCGAAGAAGACATTAGACTATTGGAGGGAACACCCTTCCAAATATTCTCTTTGGTATTTTAACCCGTATGGTCCTTGTCCACCTACATGGTACGGTCAACCATTTGCAGGCCAATTTAAAAATCATTGCTATTATGAACCAGCGCCTAACACTTGTGATAGCGTTTATTCGAGGTAGGGACTGTCCGATAAGTCCTAAAAAATAAGGCAAGGGGGAAAAACAATTCGTTTTTCTCCCTTGCCCTTTTTGAGTTTTTCGATTTTTCTCTGAAAGTAACTGGCGGATGCCTGCTACTTTCAGCATATTGTGGGCTAATGCCACAATCCCAAACTCGACATGTACTTTGTCGAGCCCCCGCAAGGAAAATCTGCGGAACGACCTATTGCCCTTGATGTGACCGAACACACTTTCTACCTCAACTTTACGTTGAGCGTAG
>NZ_SLUB01000025.1 GCF_004799755.1 Bacillus timonensis
AGATGTGTATAATAGACAGAGATAATTATACTGCGTAATAAAACTTCTGTCAATAAAGGATTTTTAAAAAAGAAAAGTCCCCACTCCTTAGTGAGGACAAAAAAACATTTATTCTCCAATAATGACTCGAAGAACATTTGGTTGATCTTTAAACGTTTTTGTGCCAGCCCCGTAGCCTATTGCTTCTACCTTCATGGAAGGAAAACTGCAAAATTCATCTGTAAGTACGGAAATAATTCCAGCTCCGGTTGGTGTCGTGAGTTCAAAACGGATATCGCTTTGCTCAATAGGCACCCCTTTTAAAATTTCAAGGGTAGCAGGGGCTGGAACAGGGTAAATTCCATGGTCAATATGGATTTTTCCAGTTCCAACAGGTACAGATGACGATTTAATCGTGGAGATTTCTAATTGTTGTAGTAAAATAGCTGTTCCTACAATATCAATTATTGAATCAACCGCACCAACTTCATGAAAATGCACTTTTTCTAACGGAAGCCCATGGATTAGGCCTTCTGCTTCCCCGATTTTCTTGAAAATCTTTAGTGCGATTTCTTTTACTTCAGGAGCCAATTCAGATTCCTCAATCATCTTCACAATATCTTTATACGCACGATGTGAATGATGGTGATGATAGTCATGCTTATGGCTGTGATGATCGTGTCCATGACCGTGGTGATGATCATGGCTATGTTCATGCGTATGTATATGTTCGTGTTCATGGTCGTGGTCCTGAGTATGTTCATGATGGTGATCATGATCGTGATGATGTTCGTTAACATGGTCGTCGTGGTCGTGAACATGATGATGCGTGTGCAAATTGCTTTCATTTTTTAAAATGACATCAAATTTCGTAGATGTGATTCCGTTTTTCACGATCTTTTTCCATGTTAATTCGTATTCATCCTCAAAATGGAGTTTCTTTAATTCCTCAACAAGTTTTTGTGGATCTCCACCTGCGTCAAGTAATGCGCCAATCACCATATCCCCACTAATCCCTGAAAAACAATCAAAATATAGTGTTCTCATTTAATCTAGTTCTCCTTTTTGTGCAAGTTGATCAATTAAGACCGCGTTATAAGCACCGCCGAAACCGTTGTCGATGTTCACTACACTGATTCCAGACGCACAGGAATTAAGCATCGTTAATAAAGCTGATAAACCTTGAAAATTGGCCCCATATCCAATACTTGTAGGGACTGCAATAATTGGGTGGGAAACAAGACCGCCAACCACACTTGGCAAAGCACCCTCCATACCTGCGACAACTACAGAAACATTCGCATTTCGGATTTCTTCAATATTATCAAATAAACGATGAATGCCTGCCACCCCTACGTCGTAGAAGCGACGAATGTTACTGCCTAACACTTCCGCTGTAATCGCTGCTTCTTCAGCGACACGTAAATCCGAGGTACCCGCACACACTATCGCTACATAGCCGTTCCTTTGTTTGTTATCTCGTGTAGCATCTTTCCAATACAGAACTTGAGCTGTTTCATTGTACACAAATTCAGAATTTGATTGTAAAATAAAGTCAGCTTTTTCCTTTGAAATTCGTGTAACAAGAACATTGTCTCCTCGTTCTTTTATGACATTTATGATTGATAGAATTTGCTCCTTTGTCTTCCCCTCGCCAAAAACAATTTCCGGGAATCCTTGTCTATTTTTTCGATGATGATCGATTTTGGCAAATCCTAAATTCTCGTAGGTTGCTATTTGTTTTTTTGCATCCTCAATACTTAATGATCCTTGTTTTACTTGCTTTAAAATTTCTTCTACCATGTTTCACACACCTTAATCGACTTTAGAATCGATGGATAGCCACAGCGTCAGCAACAAACTGACGCTGATTTTCTTAAAAATGTTTGATAATATCTTTTCCAATTTCTTCGTATTTTGCATATATTGCTTTGTATTTCTCATGGTTTTCTTTATTTGGTACAACTGGCTCTCCCATTGGGATATTGTTCTTGATCTCTTCAAAGGAATTCACTTTACCGATGCCTACTAATGCAGTCCAAGCTGCCCCCCATGCTGCACTATGATGGGTCTCTGGGACATAAACTTCTTTACCAAACACGTCAGCAAGCATTTGCAGCCACAATGGTGAACGTGCCAATCCGCCGTTAACATAAAGTTTCTCAGTTTCTCCGGCTTGTTTTTCTAATGCTTGTCCGATTTGGTATAGATTAAATGTAATTCCCTCTAATACAGCACGAACGAAGTGTTCCGTTTTATGGGTAACAGACATTCCAAAGAAGTTACCACGTGCTTGTTGCTTCCATAATGGAGCGCGTTCCCCATTTATATATGGATGGAAAAATAAGCCTTCAGCTCCAGGTCCAACTTTTTTAGCTTCAGCAGTAAAATGATCAAAGCTTTCCTGGTAGTTAAGTAGTTCTTTTAACCATTGAAGGGCTATTCCACCGTTATTAGTTGGCCCACCTACAATAAAATGTTCGTCAGTAAAAGCATAACAAAAAGTTTCATGCTTTGTATTTGATTGGAATCCTTTTGTAAATTGGCGGATGGCTCCACTTGTGCCAGCTGTTACAGCTACTTCGCCTGGAGAAATCGCTCCAATTCCTAAATTTGCAAACTGACCATCGGCTGCTCCGATAATGAATGGCATTTCACTTGAGATGCCCATTTCATCTGCAATTTTAGGGTTAATGTCGGTTAATCGATAAGTTGGTGGGACAATTTTTGAAAGCATGTCCTCTGTGATTCCTGCTTTATTAAGCACTTCATGGTCCCATTGAAATGTTTTTCCGTTAAACATTCCTGTAGCAGATGCCATTGAATAATCAATTACCCGTTGATTAAACCATTTTAAAAGTAAATATTCTTTAATTGATAAGAAATAGCTTGATTGGGTATATGGGATATAATCAATTTCCTTCATCCAAATGAGCTTTGCTAATGGTGACATTGGATGAATTGGCATACCGGTTCTCGAAAAAATTTCAAGACCATCTGATTCCATAAGTTCATTTGCTTGTTTTGTGCTTCTACCATCAGCCCAAATTAATGCTTGAGAAAGAGCTTCACCATTATCCGCCATACATATGATGGAATGCATAGCAGCTGAAATCCCTAAGCTAATGATGTCTTCTTTATTTACTTTCGCTTGCTGAATGGCCATATTAATTGCTTTTACAGCGGATCGCTCAATTTCATCAGGGTCTTGCTCAACCCATCCTTGCTTAGGGTAGTAAGAGGTAACAAGATCCTCAGCTTCTGCAACTACCTTTCCATTTAAGGTAAAGATTACTGCTTTTGCACTAGTTGTCCCTAAATCGAGACCAATGACATATTCGTGTGACATACCTACATCTTCCTTTACACGTTCTATCGTTAATACTTAGTAGTTTGTGACTTCATGTTATCATATTATTCTTGACAAAGAAAAAGCTTTGGAAAGATTCCAAAGCATTCTCTACTTAAGAAAGTACTTTATTCATACTTCCACTCTTGTAACCTACTAAATCAAGTGTTATATATTTATAGCCGATTGAATTTAGTTCTTTTGTTATGGCTTCATGATGTTCTAAGACGATTTTCATATCGTTAGGTTCAACTTCAATCCTTGCGATGTCTTGATGGGTACGAACACGGACCTGACGAATTTGTAGAGATTTAAGAAATTCCTCTGCTCGTTCAACCTTTGTTAATTTTTCAATCGTGATTTTTTCTCCATAAGCAATCCGTGAGGACAGGCATGCAAATGATGGTTTGTTCCAAGTTGGCAAATCGAATTCACGGGATAATTCCCTAATTTCATCTTTAAACAGATTTGCCTCTTGCAATGGTCCACGAATTCCTTTTTCCTTTGCAGCCTTCATGCCTGGACGGAATTCATTCATATCATCAGCGATGACTCCATACACAACATTGTGATAACCTTCACGTTCCATAACTGGAATGAGATGATCAAATAGACTGCTCTTACAGAAATAACAACGATTTCGATCATTTTCTGTGTAGCCAGGAATAGCTAGCTCCGACGTTTCAATCACACGATGGTTTGCCCCAATTTTTTTGGCAAGGACTTGAGCTTCCTTTAGCTCAGTTGAAGGATAAGTTTCTGAATCAGCCGTTACCGCTAATACATTGTCCTTTCCAAGTGTGTCAACAGCAACTTTGAGTAAAAAGGTACTGTCAACACCACCGGAAAAAGCTACGACAACGGATTCCATCTCGCGGAGAATCGACACAAGCTTTTGATACTTTTCCTCAATCATTGTCTTCTCCCCTTCTCTCCGGGTAGTAATTGTTCTCTTTCTATTTATATCACGTAAATTACGTAACAGAAGTATTTTATTAGATAGTCATGCTTCCAAATCCGCCATCAACGCGAATGAATGTACCAGTTACGAAGCTAGAAGCATTTTCTGAAGCTAAGAATACAGCTGCTCCTTTTAATTCATCAGGGTTACCGAAACGATTCATTGGAGTGTGTCCCATGATAGATGCTACACGCTCTTCACTTAAGATTTTACGGTTTTGTTCAGCTGGGAAGAATCCTGGAATAATTGCATTTACACGAATTCCGTTTGGTGCGAATTCCCTTGCCAAGAACTGAGTCATGCTATTTACACCAGCTTTTGATACTGAGTATGTAAATACTTTAGATAGTGGTGTAGTTGACGACACGGAAGAAATATTGATAATGCTTCCTTTGCGTCCTTTGTCAATCATTTTCTTCGCGAAAATTTGAGTTGCTACAACATAACCTTTAAGGTTTACATCCATGATTTTGTCATACTCATCCATATCAAGCTCGAAGAAAGGAGTTGGGCTATTCATACCTGGTGCATTAAGAAGGATGTCTATTCCGCCAGACCATGCTTCGATTTCTTTTGCCGCATTTTCAAGGGATTCACGAGAAAGAACGTCCGCTGTAAAAGCTTTCGCTACTCCACCTTCTGCTTCGATTTCTTTTACAACCGCTTCTGTTTTTTCAAGGTTTCGTCCAACAATCGCAACTTTTGCGCCATGTTCAGCGAATCCTTTACAGATAGAAGATCCTAAAACACTATTTCCGCCAATAGCAACAGCTGTTTTTCCAGTTAAGTCAAATAATTTTGTCATGTCTATTCCCCACTTTTTAATGAAATTAAGTCGAATTTATTCAAAATAATGTTCCAGTTGGGGGTTGCCCCCCTAACTGAAAGAATTAAAATAGATTTCCGTTTGCATCGAAGTTGAATTCGTAAGGGTCTGATGCCTGTTCAATATTTGGATGTTGCTTAATGTAATCCAATAAGGCTTCCGAAACTTCGATTTCACTCACATGCAATGTATCTTTGATACGTACCATTTTTACCTTTGTGAAATCTAAGATATTACAAGTTTTAATGGCTGCTTGGATGGCTTCTTTATCATTTGGAAGTGTTGTTGCAATTTTCGTTGGAGCAACCACTGTTGACGTCAATCCATTTGCATATGTGAATTCAAGGTCCATTTTGTCAACTAAACGTTGTGTTGTAAAATCTGCAGTACCAACACCATTAGCGTTACCTTCTGTTTCTGAAGTTAGATTTAACACAACCATTTTGTTCACATCCGGACCACCATGTGCATATGGAGTTGGATAACGACCCGTAATATTCGGATCCATACCGTCTCCACTTATATTTTTACCAATTTGATCAATGACAAGAACGTCGATTTGGTCAAAGAATAGCTTCGGAAGTAATTGCTTTGCTTGTGCTTGAAGTTCAGGCTCTTTCTCAATAATTTCATTTGTGAGCATAACTTCAATTCTTGCCACTCTGTCAAACGCGTTTTCGACTGTTGCAACACCAAAAAGAAATGGTGTTTTTTCCATAATCATTTGTGCCATTGCAGGAACATTTTCTGCCATGTATTTAAATCCTAATTGATGACAAGCTTCCGCACCTTTTTGCTTTCCAAGTCCAATACTGATCATTT
Organism: Bacillus timonensis; assembly: GCF_004799755.1. Classification (GTDB taxonomy): domain Bacteria; phylum Bacillota; class Bacilli; order Bacillales; family Bacillaceae_L; genus Ferdinandcohnia; species Ferdinandcohnia timonensis_A. The sequence goes on from NZ_SLUB01000025.1 coordinate 5,938, forward strand.
TTTGCATTCCGCTTTCAACAGAGCCCCGGAAAGCAGTGTGTGGTTTCACACGATTAATTACAACAATTCCGTCAGCTTGAGAAGCATATTTATCAATATACACTGGTAAGCCATTTGGTAATTCACCAAGCTTAACAACTTCCATAGAAGAGCGTATTTCACAGCCTACACTTTCTTCTGTTACTCCAAGATGTTTTAAAACATCTCGTTGTCCTTCACCAGTTGCACCACCATGGCTACCCATGCTAGGTACGATAAAAGGTTTGCCGCCCATGTCTTTAATAAATTGAACAGTTGTTTTTGTAATGTCAACTAAAGCGTCAATTCCACGACTTCCTACAGCAATTGCAATTTCCATACCTGGTTTAATAGTTTGTTTCACATCTTCTCGATGTAATTTGTTTGTTAGTTCTTCTACAACATTTTCAATTTTTGAATCATCAAAATGCTGTTTGACTTTAAGCATTTTTGGAACTGGAATATCCTTTAATAATTCTTGGAGTATACCCATGATTAGACTCCTTCCTATTGAAACTGACAGCTAAAAATAGTTTACACATTTATTAAAACGTAGTCTCTTTTTTGCACTAAAAAATAAAGTTCTAACGGTGAAGTTGAAATCCCTTACATCTGAATTTGAAGCTTATTACAAACAAAAGCCGGGGTTTCAATGTTGAAACCCCAACAATGGTATTATTCCATCCAGTTTGTATGGAAGATTCCTTCTTTGTCCACACGTTGGTATGTGTGAGCACCAAAGTAATCGCGTTGTGCTTGAAGAAGGTTCGCAGGCAATGTTTCAGTACGATAGCTATCATAGTATGCAATCGCACTAGAGAAACATGGAACAGGAATTCCTTTTTCAACAGCTACTGAAATTACCTTACGTAATGATGTTTGGTAACCTTCTGCAATTTCTTTAAAGTAAGGATCTAATAATAGATTTGCTAATTGACCGTCACGATCATATGCATCTTTGATTTTTTGTAGGAATTGAGCACGAATAATACATCCGCCACGGAAAATCATTGCAATCTCGCCATAATTTAAATTCCAATCATATTCTTCCGATGCTACACGCATTTGTGCGAAACCTTGAGCATAAGAAATGATTTTGCTTAAGTATAAAGCTTTACGTACTGATTCAATAAGTTCTTGCTTGTCTCCATCAAATCCGGTTGCTGATGGACCAGAAAGAACTTGACTTGCTTTCACACGCTCATCCTTCATTGCTGAAATGAAACGAGCAAATACAGATTCAGTAATGATTGGTAGTGGAACGCCTAGATCAAGAGCGTTTTGGCTAGTCCATTTACCAGTTCCTTTTTGACCAGCAGTATCAAGAATTACGTCAACAAGTGGTTTACCTGTCTCTTCGTCTTTTTTCTTGAAAATATCTGCAGTGATTTCAATTAAGTAACTATCTAGTTCGCCTTTGTTCCATTCAGCAAAAACTTCATGAAGTTCATCTGTGCTTAAACCTAGAACATTTTTAAGGATGAAATATGCTTCACAGATTAATTGCATATCACCATATTCGATACCATTGTGAACCATTTTTACGTAATGACCAGCACCATTTGGTCCAATATATGTACAGCAAGGATCACCTGAAACTTTTGCAGAGATTGCTGTTAAGATTGGTTCAACAAGCTCGTAAGCTTCTTTTTGTCCACCAGGCATGATTGAAGGTCCCTTTAAAGCTCCCTCTTCACCACCAGAAACGCCTGTTCCGATGAAGTGGATACCAGTTGATTCTAGTTCTTTATTACGGCGAATTGTATCATGGAAGAATGTATTACCGCCATCAATTAGAATATCATTTTCTTCAAGGTATGGCTTTAAAGATTCAATTGTTGCATCAGTAGCCGGACCAGCTTTAACCATTAATAAGATTTTGCGCGGCTTTTCTAGGGAATTCACAAATTCCTCAATTGTTTTTGCGCCAACAAAATTCTTGCCTACTGCTTCATTTTGAAGAAACTCTTCTGTTTTTTCGTATGAACGGTTAAAAACAGCAACAGAGTATCCTCTGCTCTCTATATTTAACGCTAAGTTTTTACCCATTACTGCTAAACCAACTACACCAATTTGTTGCTTAGACATTTACAATCAAACCTTTCTACTTATGTAATAAAGATAGAAAACAAATCATAATGTTATTTTGTGTATCTTTTAAAGCGATTATAACATTTTATTTTAAAAGATGAAGCCTTCATCAAATAATTAATTTGTTTCCTAAACTAACTATTTATATTATAGAAGAATATCCTGTTTTAATCAATGCGTCAACTGTTGAAATTTGTAGAATCTATGAAGATTTTAAACTATATTTATTGAAATTCTCATAAAAACTATAAAATTTATTAATTGATTATCTTAAAAATAGTGTTACAATGAGTAATAATTTAAATTTTTAGATTTTGCTGACTTGAAAATTTGGAGGTAGTAATTATGTCAGATTTACGTAGTAATATGATTAAATCCGGAATCGATCGAGCTCCACATAGAAGTTTGCTTCGTGCAGCTGGGGTTAAGGATGAAGATTTTAACAAACCTTTTATAGCAGTTGTCAATTCGTATATTGATATTGTTCCTGGGCATGTTCACTTACAAGAGTTTGGAAAAATTGTAAAGGAAGCGATTCGTGAGGCCGGTGGTGTTCCGTTTGAAATGAACACAATTGGTGTTGATGATGGAATTGCAATGGGTCATATCGGAATGAGATATTCCCTACCAAGCCGTGAAATCATTGCTGACTCAGTTGAAACAGTTGTTTCTGCACACTGGTTTGATGGAATGGTATGTATTCCGAACTGTGACAAAATTACTCCAGGAATGATGATGGCTGCCATGCGTCTAAACATCCCTACTATCTTTGTTAGTGGTGGACCGATGAAAGCTGGTCGTGATGCAGCTGGAAACCCACTTAACCTGAATTCAGTATTTGAAGGTGTGGGTGCTTATCAATCTGGTAAAATTGATGAAGCTAGATTAACAGAAATCGAACAATTTGCTTGTCCTACATGTGGTTCTTGTTCGGGTATGTTTACAGCAAACTCAATGAACTGTTTAGCAGAAGGTCTTGGTCTGGCTCTGCCAGGCAACGGTACAATCCTTGCTGTATCCGAAGAAAGAAAAGACTTTGTTAAAAAATCTGCCAAACAATTAATGTATTTAATAGAAAAAGATATTAAACCACGTGATATCGTAACTGTTGATACAATTGATAATGCATTTGCCTTAGACATGGCCATGGGAGGATCTACGAATACCGTGCTTCACACTCTTGCGTTAGCAAATGAAGCGGAAATTGACTATTCATTAGAACGAATTAATGATATCGCAGCTCGTGTTCCACACTTAGCGAAAATCGCCCCTGCCTCCGATCATCATATTGAAGATGTTCATAATGCGGGTGGTGTTAGTGCAATTATTAATGAATTACTTAAAAAGCCAGGTGCAATCAATGGAGATTGTTTGACCGTTACAGGTAAAACATTACGAGAAAATGTAGAGGGCTGTGAAATTACCGATCACAATGTCATTCGTCCACTTGAAAATCCTCATTCTGAAACAGGAGGATTGGCTATCCTATTTGGTAACCTTGCTCCTGAGGGTGCTGTCGTTAAGGTTGGTGCGGTTGATCCAGAGGTTGGTGGATACCATAGAGGTCCTGCCGTTTGCTATGATTCTCAAGAGGATGCACTATCGGCTATTATCGTTGGTAAAGTAAAAGAAGGCGACGTTGTTGTCATTCGCTATGAAGGTCCTAAAGGTGGTCCTGGAATGCCAGAAATGCTTGCACCAACATCTCAAATCGTTGGTAGAGGCCTTGGCGCAAAAGTTGGTTTAATTACAGATGGAAGATTCTCAGGTGCCTCAAGAGGTATTTCAATCGGGCACATCTCTCCAGAAGCTGCTGAAGGCGGACCAATTGCGTTCGTTCAAGATGGTGATATAATCGAGCTTGATTTAAATAATCGTTCAATCACTTTAGAAATTTCAGATGAAGAATTTGAAAGACGTAAAGCTGAATGGAAAGGCTTTGAACCTAAAGTGAAAAAAGGATACCTAGCTCGCTATTCCAAACTTGTAACAAATGCAAGTACGGGTGGAGTTATGAAAATCTAATTCTATTACCTATTAAACAGCCCTATTCTATTGAATGAGGCTGTTTTTTTATGGCTCTAAAAATTGTATCTGAATGTACTTGCTGATAAAATAAATGGTAAGCGCAAGCTCTTACAGTTTTAATTGGAGTGAAAAAAATGAGTACAGATAAAAAATTACTAGGTGAAAAACGGAGAGAATCGATTATCCAATGGTTAAAGGAAAGCCCTACTCCCATCATTGGTGAGGAACTTTCAAAACGAGCAAATGTGAGCCGCCAGGTAATCGTTCAGGATATCTCGTTATTGAAGGCGAAAAATGAACCTATTGTTGCGACTAGTCAGGGTTATATATATTTACAGGAACATCCAAAACAAGATACTATTTCAAGAATTATTGCAGTGAAACATACATCTGAGCAAACTGCGGATGAGCTTAACATATTGGTTGATTATGGCGTAACTGTTAAGGATGTGATTGTCGAGCATCCTGTATATGGAGAAATCGTGGGTTCATTAATGATTAAGAATCGGTTCGAAGTTAAACGGTTTATTGAAAAATTATCTGAAACGAATGCCTCCCTCCTCTCCTTGTTGACGAATGGGGTACACTTACATACGATCGAAGCGGATTCCGTTGAAAAACTTGATTCAGCCTGTGAAGCATTACGTGAAGCGAATATTCTATTTAGTGATCAGTAAAAATAGAAAAAGCAACAGCCTCGTGAATACTGTTGCTTTTTATAATGTGCAGGTTGAAAATGAATCGTTTAACACTAATCATACCCTCACATGTTGAACGAAGCAAAAGCGATGGTATGAAAACATCGTAATCGTACCCTCACATGATGAATGAAGCCAAGGTCATGGTATGAAAACAGCGTAATCATACCCTCACATGTTGAAAACAGCCCAAGTGATGGTACGAAAACAGCGTAATCGTACCATCATCCATTCAAAACAGCCCAAGCGATGGTACGAAAACAGCGTATTCGTCCCCTCACCTATTAAAAAAACCCAAGTCATGGTACGAAACCACTCTACCCAACTTCACTCAAAAATCAAACCATTATCTTACAAATGTCATTTGTAAATTCAACTGGATCTTGAATTGGTAAACCTTCAATAAGAAGTGCTTGGTTGTATAATAAGTGAGTGTACAAATCAAGCTTTGTTTTATCCTGTTCAAACGCGGCTTTTAATGACTGGAACACCTCATGATGTACATTAATCTCTAATACTTTATCAGCCTTAATGTTCTGGTTGTCAGGCATTGCGTTCAAAATTTTCTCCATTTCGATCGAAATTTCTCCATCGGTAGATAGACAAACTGGATGTGTTTTTAGACGTTTAGAGATTCTCACATCGGTTACTTTTCCAGCTAATGCGTTTTTCATGTACTCAAAAAGCTCTTTATTTTCGTTTTGTTCTTCTTCTGTTGCTTTGTCGCTTTCATTTGGCTCGAAGCCTAAATCACTGCTTGACACAGATTTGAATTCTTTTTCCTTGTACTTCATGAGCATTTTAATCGCAAACTCATCAATGTCCTCAGTGAAATAAAGGATTTCATATCCCTTATCCGCTACTAATTCAGTTTGTGGTAGTTTATCGATACGTTCTACAGAATCACCAGTTGCATAATAAATGTATTTTTGATCCTCTGGCATTCTTGAAACATATTCATCTAAGGTAACAAGCTTTTTCTCTTTGGAAGAATAGAAAAGCAATAAATCCTGGAGGGTATCTTTATTGCTTCCATAATCACTATATACCCCAAACTTTAACTGACGACCAAAGCTATCGTAGAACTTTTCGTACTTTTCACGTTCATTCTTTAACATGCTCTGTAATTCACTTTTGATTTTCTTATTGATATTTTTAGCAATAAGCTTTAATTGACGGTCTTGCTGAAGCATTTCACGTGAAATATTAAGCGATAAATCTTCAGAATCTACTAACCCTTTTACAAAACTAAAATAATCTGGAAGCAGGTCTGCACATTTGTTCATAATTAGAACACCGTTTGAGTATAACTCTAGCCCTTTTTCATACTCCTTTGAGTAATAATCAAATGGAATACTTTCAGGAATATATAAAATGGCATTATAGCGGATTGTACCATCCACACTTATATGAATATGTTTTAAAGGCTTATCAAATCCATAATGCTTTTCATTATAGAATTTTTCATAGTCTTCATCAGTTAATTCACTTTTGTTCTTTCTCCAAATTGGAACCATGCTGTTGATGACTTGTTCTTCTGTCACCTGCTCGTATTCAGATTCACTACCTTCTTTTAGTTTACTTGTTGTAATGTCCATCTTAATTGGGTAGCGGATGAAATCAGAATATTTTTTAATAATTGATTTTAAGCGGTATTCTTCTAAAAACTCATCATAGGATTCATCTTCTGTACTTTCTTTTATTTTTAAAATAATGTCGGTTCCAACGGTATCCTTATCAACTGTTTCAATGGTATAACCATCCGCACCCTTAGATTCCCATTTGTATGCTTCTTCATTGCCGAGTGCTTTACTAATAACGGTTACTACATCAGCAACCATAAATGCGGCATAAAATCCTACACCAAATTGTCCGATGATATCATGTCCATCTTTGATTTCTGTTTCCTTTTTAAAAGCTAATGAACCACTTTTTGCGATTGTTCCAAGGTTTGTTTCAAGCTCTTCCTTTGTCATACCAATTCCAGTATCAGAAATGGTAAGAGTCCTGTTTTCTTTATCAGCCAAGACTTTGATGTAATAGCTGTCCTTATCAAATTGATACCTGTTATCCGTTAACGCCTTATAATAAATCTTGTCAATTGCATCGCTGGCGTTTGAGATTAACTCACGTAAAAATACTTCACGTTGCGAGTAAATAGAGTTGATCATCATTTCTAATAATCTTTTAGATTCTGCTTTAAACTGCTTTTTCGCCATGATAATTCCCCTTTCCAATAAAAATCGTTTATATTGATTAGCACTCTCGATTCCGGAGTGCTAACTCCCATTTTTTAAATATCATATATTTATTTCTCTGTCAATCAAGTCGATATATCTTTGCTCAAAAACGCTGCAATTTCTTCCTGATGCTTTTGATAGGAACTCTCCCCTAAATCGATTAAAAAATCAACAAATTCCGGAGCATCAAACGGAACCTCTCGACCGAGATTTTCATTAATTCGAAAATAGTGGTCCCCAAGCAAATGTTGACAATGATAAGTTACAGATTCCGAAGATAGGTTCAGGGCAAGATCCAATAACTTCGGTGTCATTCTCATTGATGGTAGATGAAATGGGAGCCATTTCATTACGCCCCACTCTTTTTGCGTTTCAATTGAGAAATCAATTTTTTGTAGACCTGTTCCAATTGACATAATCTGAATGTCGTTTAAGTCCTTTTTAAAAAAGTGCTGTGCTTCCGTTATACAAACGAGTGAAGGATTATTAGCCCACAGTCCCCCATCTATGGCTAAATAGTGATTATTAATATTATTAGGTGGGAAAAAGACGGGCGCTGAACAAGAAGAAAGAACGACATCCCAAAGTTTGATGGAGTGATCATCCTGTTCGGTATTCCCATAATTTGATCGATGGACAAATGGATTCCCATGTGTAACGTCAACTGTAGGAATTAGCAATGGTTTCTTGATATCAAATAAGGTTGTTTCACCAAATGTATCTTGAATATACCGACGTAAATACCGATCGCTGTAAAAACTTTTTAGAAACCCAACTCTTGATTGTTTCGTGAAAATTTTTTCACCAAATTTGATATAGCTTTCTTGAACTTCCCCCATGTCCAGTTCAAGAATGGCAGAAGCAGCGACAATCGCACCGGTACTAGTGCCGGCAATCATATCAAACATATCTGAAATGGGTTTCTTATATTCTTTTTCTATTGCTCGTAAAATGGCAACCGCGTATACACCGCGAATTCCGCCCCCATCAATACAAAGGATTTTCATATTTTTCACCTATTAAAAGAGTTTTCCTATTAGTATTCCCTTTATATTATTGCAGTATAAGTGAAAAAAAGATGCCTCGTAAAAAGGCATCTTATGCTTGTTCCATCGTTGAAATAATTTCTTCTGGCAGTGGGAATCTTCCTATTTCTTTTTTTGAAAAAACCTTCTCCCCATCTACGGTTACTTCAAATACCCCACCCGATGATGGGATAAGTTCTATGTTTGTAATGTCCTGTCTAAAATGTGTGAATAGTTTTTCCGCAAGACCTGCGGCTTTTGGTGCGTAGTTTCACTGCATGCAAAATTCAATCGATACCTTGTACATCATGAAAACCTCCTATTTATTTATCCATACTCGATTCCCTTCATCTCTTCTTGTGTATTGATGTTGATCCAATAATTCTAAGAAAGGAATGAGATATTTACGAGAAAGTGATAGAATTTCTTTTGCTTCTGCCAAACTAAAAGAAGCATCTGTTCCTGCTTTTAACTCGTTTACAGCTTTGTCAAAAGCATTTTTGTCAATCAATGTTCCCTCGTTAAGTGTAAGTGCTTGATTCGTTTTAAGGAGAAATACCTTTAATTCGTTCGCCTCTTGATTGGAGAGATTCCCCTGTTTTAAATATTCTTCCCACTTCTTAGGTTGGGTACCGTCATTTAGTAGTGATGAAACAATAGTCTCCATCGGCCCGTTTGGAAGGCTAGGTTTAAAACTTAATACCGCTACATATTGTTCATCTTTCTTTAGTACATTGCTTTGTATCAGACCATTTATACAGTACTCGATTACATTTTTATTTTGTCCAAGTACTTGTAGAAGCTCAGCTTTACTCATCCCTATTCGTAATGGGAACTCTTCGTGATATTTTTTTAGTTTCTTTAAGATCATTTCGTTCATTTTGGAAATCATTCCTTTTAAACTATAAACATGTTGAGCAATTTCGATGTATTTTCCAGATTGAACAGCATTAGAAACAATTTCGTATACCTCATCCTCTTGTAATGAGGAAAGCTGGATGAGTTGAGATGTAGATAAAAGCTGATTTTTGAGAAGTAATTCATCCAAGATTTCTGTAGGTGAACTTTCCATTTGTTTTCTGAGCATAGTAACTGTTTCTTCACCAAAACGATATTTTCCTCCTTGTGGTTGAATAATCCATCCTCCACCAAGGGTTTCAACGGGGGTAGGTCTGCGTAATATAAAGCGATCATCGCGACGAACAACGATTTCTTCTTCTAGCCGAACCTGGCAAAGGATTTCTTCTGCAGATTCCGTCACCTCATTTCGATCAAAAAAGACTATTTTTCCGTAAGCCTCAGTTGTTCCAACATGCACCTTGATAGGTGATCGTTGCTTAAGTGGGGTTGCAAGTGTCGAAACGAGCTGTAGTGAAATATCAATCGTGCTCGTCACATGGAAGTTTTCTGAATCAACAAGTACATCACCGCGTTTTATTTCATCCTTTGTCATACCGGTAATGTTTAGAGCTACTCGTTGTCCCGCTTGTGCTTTTTCAGTCTCGTGATTATGTACTTGGATTTGACGAATTTTTATTTTCTTACCTGAAGGCAATAATGTCAATTGACTGTCTTTTGTCAGAATACCTTCAAAAACGGTCCCTCTCACAACAGTTCCATGTCCTTGCACGGTAAAAGCTTGATCAATCGGTAAACGGAATGAGCCATTGCTATCTCTTTGTTCGAGGTCATTGAGTTCTGTTTGGATGGCTTGTTTTAGCTCAGAAAGTCCTTTTCCTGATAAACTATCAACATAAAGAATCGGAGCATCTTTATAATCTGTATCTTCGAGTAATTGCTCTATTTCATCAACAGCGAGTTCGAGCAATTCCTCTTCCACTCTGTCTATTTTCGAAACAACGACCATACATTTTTTAATCCCTAAAAATTTCAATATTTGGAGGTGTTCCTTTGTTTGTGGCATGACACCTTCATCAGCAGCTATAACGAGTAACACCAGGTCGATTCCTGCAACTCCAGCAATCATTTGTCTAATGAAACGTTCATGTCCTGGTACATCAATAATGGATACATGAATTCCGTTTTCTAATTTGAGGGGTGCATAGCCAGGTTCAATCGAGATATGGCGTTCTTTTTCTTCTTTCAGTCGGTCAGTCTCTACACCTGTTAGTGCTTTGGTAAGTGTTGTTTTTCCGTGGTCAATATGACCAGCCATACCGATTGTATAATAAACATCAGCCACTTTCTCCCACCTCACTTTTTTCCGTATAATCTACCTTCTACTTTACAAGGAAGCATGAGGTGAATTCAAGCATGTTGTTTATTATTTGCCTTAAAATGAGATTCCTGTATATAATAAAAGTTGTTCTATTTGGGGTTGGCTGGGTGACTGGTGTCCCCCTGGGTCTTCAAAACCCTGAGGGAGGCGCGTGTCGTCTCCGGTGGGTTCGATTCCCACACAGTCCCGCCAAAATGGATATTCTATTTATTTAAAAATAAAAAAACTGGGTAGTATAAGGAAGTCTCCTTTCCACCCAGTTTTTTTATTGCAATTCCATTTTTAAGTCAGATGTCTTTGTCCATCCTATTACTTTCAAACCATGGTAGATAGCCAGAGTTATAATAATTGGAAGGATAATCCCAACAGCGATGTAAATGGATAAAACAATTGCGCCCTGTTCAGCTAATATATTGATAGGTGCGATTAATGAATTAAGACCTAGACCAGCTAATTGATACGGAACTTGAAAATCGAAAATCAAAGTTGCGATTGGAGCACAAATGACCGCAGCGATAAATGGCGGAATCGCAAGTCGTGGATTTTTGACCAAGTTCGGAAATTGTACCTTAGGTGTAATTAAAGATTGTGCAATGTTAGCCCCAGCGTCGTTCTGTTTAAACGACATTGCGGTAAATCCAGCAAATTGAACTGTACAACCGATTAAAGCAGCAGCACTTGAAACAGGATCAAGCTGTAAAGCAATTGCAATTGCCGCTGAAGATGCTGGTGACATGAGAAAAATACTCCAAACAAGTGATATCACCATAGGCCCAATTATAGGAGAACCAGCCACAGATGTCGCTATTTGTGCACTTAACCATTCAAGTAATGGAGTGGTAATGATTGATAAAAATACACCAGCCACTCCTCCTACAAATATAGCAGCAAAAGGTATTGCCATCATATCAAGTTTTGTTTTTCCTGCAATACGCTTCCCTACCCAAGTAGCGACAACTGCAGCCATAACCGCACTTAAAGGTTGTCCTGTTACTAATGTTACGCCATTTTCAGTTAGTTGAACCGCACTTGCTCCCACTGTCGAACAGGCCATTGCACTAAATATGACAAGTGTATTCCCGCCAAGCTGGTACGCTATCCCTGCTCCAAGCGCTGGAGCTAACATGAGCTGTGCCGAAACCCCGATGATAGTAAAACCATCCCAACCAGTAAATGTCCCAAGTGACTCCATAAGGAGACCGATTCCTAGTGTAACTAAAACTGCATTTGCAAGTCCTTGTGATGCTTTATACATTCGATCAATTAAATATTTTTTCGTTGCTTGTTTCATGGTGTAATCCCCCTGATGTGATCATTTCTGAATTTTTGTCTTCCAAAAGCAAAAATACTTTTAATATTTAAGTTTGGTCATGGTCATTCGAATTAATTGTTAACATAATATAGTTATTTTCAGATAGTGTCAACAATTATATCAATTCAGAATCTTTAAAAACGCTTTTATATTTAAACTTGCAACATGACTTTTTTGAGACCCCAAATTATTTAAGTATAATTTCGTTTTATTTAATAGGAGAAAACGAAAAATTCATATTCATTTCTATTCCTAAGATTCTTATGCTAAAATTAGTTTTGGAAATGTGGCGCTAAAAATCAGTGCCTATATAGAAAGTATGGAAGGAGTGACGTTGATGTCTAAGAAGGAAGAAATCATTAAATTGACCTCCCTTTCAACAAAAGCTGGCTGAGGATGCAAAATCGGTCCTGAGGACCTGACGCAGGTTCTGCGTCATTTACCAAAAGCCACACCGAATCCAAACCTATTAGTTGGTCTTGATAATCCTGATGATGCAGGAGTATATAAAATCAATGATGAACTTGCACTTGTGCAAACACTTGACTTTTTCACCCCAATTGTGGACGATCCATACATGTTTGGACAGATTGCCGCTGCTAATGCTTTAAGTGATGTCTATGCAATGGGAGGAAAACCGATTACGGTTATGAATATCGTCGCCTTCCCTATTAATACATTGGATAAAAGTATCTTAGCAGACATTCTAGCAGGAGCTGCCGAAAAAGTAAGAGAATCAGGAGCATCTTTAGTGGGTGGTCATTCTATCGATGACAAAGAGCCTAAATTCGGTTTATCGGTAACGGGTACCGTGCATCCTAATCGAATTCGTGCAAATGCTGGTGCCAAACCTGGCGACCGACTTATTTTAACGAAGCCGATCGGTGTTGGGATTTTAACAACAGCGATTAAAAGAGATCTGTTAGACCAAGAAGATATTGAAAAAGTAACAGGGGTTATGGCAACGTTAAATAAAAATGCAGCTGAAGTAATGGATGGTTATAATGTCCATGCCTGCACGGATGTAACTGGGTTCGGTCTACTAGGGCATGCAATGGAAATGGCTGAAGGAAGCCAGGTTGAGATGACGATACACTATGAAAATGTCCCTATTTTACCAAGAACAAAAGAACTCGCTGAACAAAAGGTAGTTCCAGGTGGTACGAAGAAAAATCATGCATGGCTCACTGACCGAGTTGAGTATAGTTCCAACCTAGATGAATTGGATCAACTTATTTTATGTGATGCGATTACTTCTGGTGGTCTACTCGTTTCTGTTCCAGAAAATGAAGCTGAAAAATTGCTGCAACAACTACTGGGAAATCATGTAGACGCACGTATCATCGGTGAAGTAACAAGCGGAAACCCTGGTTTTATTAAAGTTTTTTAAGGACTCGATGTTGAGTCCTTTTTAGGTTGTTAGGAAATAATAACCACTACAAAAAGAGTAATGAGGTGTTTATGGTGAATAAGAAAATGATATTTGTACTCATCCTAGCTTTTACTCTTCTTTTAACTGGGTGTGGATCAAATGCTAATGATGAAAATAAAAATGATAAAGAAGAAGCTTTTACAATTGGAGTAATTCCGGTACAGACCGTTGGTGAAATGGAAATGGCTATGGATAAGCTTCAAACCATTTTAACGAAAGAATTAAACAGAGACGTATCCGTAGAAGTGTATCCTGATTATAACGGTGTTGTTGAGGCGATGAATTATAATAAAATTGATATGGCCTATTTTGGTCCATTAACTTATGTTGTGGCCCATGAAAAAAGTGGTGCTAAAGCGATTATTACTCAATTAATTGATGGTGAACCCTTCTATCATTCCTATATTATCACTCATAAAGATAGCCCATTGAATTCAATTGATGATTTAGTAGCAAACTCCAAGGATATTGATTTTGCATTCGGTGATATTAATTCAACATCTGGCTCTCTTATCCCTTCGATTGAACTTAAGGACCGTGGAGTCTTTGAATCTGAGGATGTGAATCAATTTAAATCTGTCCGTTATACTGGGTCCCATGATGCAACAGCTTTGGCTGTTCAAAATCAACAGGTTGGCGCGGGTGCTATTGATAGTGCAATCTATAATCAACTTGTTGACTCAGGAAAAATTGATGGTTCTTTATTTAAAACAATCTGGCAATCTGAAAAATTATTTCAATATCCATGGGCTGTCCATAAGGATACTAATGACGTGACAATTCAAAAGCTTAAAGATGCGTTCTTAGCTATTGAAGATGAAGAAATTTTAGGTGCGTTTGGAGCAAGTGGATTTACAGAAGCATCAAATGAGGATTTTGAAAGTATCCGTCAAGCTGCAATTAAACAAGGAATTATAAATGAATAGAGCTGATTTACATGTGGTTTAAACGAACTACTCTACTAACTGTAGTTCTTTTAGTTTCTGCCATTTTGGTTAGCATGAGGTTAACCGAATTTGATCTTTCGAAATTTCGTGATTTTCGTAATATGATTGATTTTCTCTCACAATGGTTTCCGATGAATTATTCTGCTTTGCCCCGAATGCTGAGAGATAGTGCAGAGACACTTGCGATGGGGTTTTTGGGTAGTGTTTGTGGTCTTATGATTGCTTTACCAATTAGCTTTCTGGCGGCGAAAAATACTTCCCCTTCTGGCTTTGTTTTCAATTTCACTCGAATTTTTTTGAGTTTTATCCGTTCCATTCCTGAAATTGTGTTCGGATTAATTTTATTAACGGCTTTAGGCCTGGGTCCCTTCCCTGCCGTTCTAGCGATCATCTTTCATAATATAGGGGTTCTCGGCAAATTAATCTCTGAACTGATTGAGTCAGCAGAAACCGGTCCACACGAGGCGATGAAAGCGGTGGGTACAAAAAATTGGGTGGCGTCTCTTTTTAGCATTCTTCCACAAATTTGGCCGAATGTCTTATCCCAATATTTTTATCGTTTTGAGGTTGCGATTCGGACCTCCCTCATCCTTGGTTTTATAGGTGGTGGAGGAATTGGGCAGCGGCTTTTCAATGATTTTAAAAGCTTTCAGTATTCTTCGGTGTCATTGGACGTGTTCTTAATTATGTTGATTGTTATTATGGTAGATTCCTTTGGAAGCTATGTTCGGAATAAAGTGATTTAAATGGGGAGACCTGAAATGATTAGATTAAAAGATGTTACTGTCTATTATCCAAATACTGAAAAGCCCGCTCTATCCTCTGTCAATCTTACATTCAATAAGGGGGAGTTTGTCTGTGTGCTCGGAAAAAGCGGAGCAGGGAAATCAACACTGATTCGGTGTATGAATGGCCTCCAACAGCCAACAAGTGGCGAAGTATTTTGGGATGGCGAGCTATTTACAAATAAAAATAAGGAACAACAACGCTTAATTCGGAGGGAAATCGGGATGATTTTTCAACATTTTAATCTAATCCCCCGCTTGACGGTATTGCAAAATGTGCTAACAGGCATGTTCGGGTATCGGAATTCAGTTAAGAACTTACTTGGGATTTTTTCTAAGGAAGAAATACAAAATGCGATACGAGTGTTGGAAGTTGTTGGTCTGTCAGAATTCAAAAACCGTCGGATTGAATATTTAAGTGGAGGTCAAAAGCAACGGGTTGGGATTGCCCGCGCCCTGCTTCAGAAGCCTCGTGTTTTTCTTGGGGATGAGCCGGTAGCCAGCTTAGATCCAGGCACAGCCAATCGTATTTTTTCATTACTAAAAGAATTACATAACCGTCATAATCTTTTATCGGTAATGAACCTTCACGATGTAAACCTCGCCAAACAATTTGCAACAAGACTGATTGCATTAAGAAATGGTACAGTCATTTTCGATGGTAAACCGGAAGATTTTGCACAGGAAATGTTTGAGCAGACGTATAATTCATGAAAATAATCCCTATGTAGGAAGTAATTGTTTTCTTTTGCGTGAATTGCTATACTTTTTTTATATTAATAGAAAAGAAGGTACATGCTTTGTCGAAAACGAAATTACAATACTGGCTCATTCAAATCCTGTTAATTTTAACGATTATCTTTGTTTCAACGAAAATCACATTTTTATTTGAACCAATTGGGGTGTTTTTCTCAACCATCTTTTTTCCAATTTTGATTACAGGATTTCTTTATTTTCTCTTAAATCCGGTCGTCAAGTTTCTGCATCGCCATAAGGTTCCTAAAAGCCTTGGTATTTTAATTATTTACATCGCCTTCTTTGGTCTTGTTGGGTTGGCTGTGGGTAATTTAGTTCCGATTATTTCAAAACAATTTACAGCACTCGGTAATGCATTACCAGGTTATGCTAACCAAGTCATGGACTTTTTTGAGGATTTCACAAATTCCTCTGAATTTAAATGGATTCAAGATGAACAACAAGAACTAATCAATACGATTGAAGAAAAAGTTATAGCTTTTGCCAATACACTTCCAAATCGTATTACGGGTGGCATTTCGCAAATTATTGGTTTTGTTACAAATATTGCAATTATCCTTGTGACCGTGCCGTTCCTCTTATTTTATATGTTTAAAGATGGAGATCGTTTCCCACATGCAATTGCAAAGTTCTTTCCGACTGTTTATAGAGACGAAGCCCTTACGATTTTAAAAGAAACAGGTGAAACACTCTCAGCCTATATTCAAGGTCAGGTAACGGTGGCATTAGCGGTCGGTACCTTATCCTTTATTGGGTATTTGATTATTGACTTACCGTTTGCGCTTGTGATGGCATTGATTGTTGCTGTAACGAATATTATTCCGTATGTTGGACCATTTCTTGGTGGAGCACCGGCTGTTATTGTGGCTCTGTTCGACTCCCCTACGAAGGCATTATTAGTGGTCTTGGTAATCGTGATTGCCCAGCAAATTGAAGGGAATGTCCTTTCCCCTCTTATTCTTGGTAAGACGCTTGATACACATCCGGCGACAATTATCATTCTCTTGTTGGCTGCGGGAAATCTAGCAGGTGTGTTGGGAATGATTCTAGCAATTCCAACCTATGCCGTTATCAAAACGATTGTGATCAATATTGTGAAATTCTTAAAAGCAAAGAAAAAGGCGGAACTAACCTCAGATTTATAATAGAACACCAAGATCTTAACAAAAATGGCTTAAAGAAAATTCTTCTTTAAGCCATTTGTTTTTCCCCTATAACTACCCACCACAAAAAATTGATCCTCATTGGTTTATGTCAGGTGAAGATGGATTCTCGATTTGATCTTGATCGCTAATGTCGGTATCTTGTGTCACCGTTCTTATCAGGGAGCGAGAGGGTGAAAAATCTCCCATTGAAAAATTAGCACCGTATAATTTTATGTTCGCCGTATGGCTATTTTGTAATGTTCCTCCAAAATTGATGTTTGAATTTTGAGTCATCGCATTAACCTTAAAGTTAGCAATTTTAATTAGATTAAACATAAGCTCCTCCAAATATAAATCGAATTTGATACAAGGTATGTTAAACAAGCATTATTCGAAATAGACAAACATGGAATTTAATAGATAAAGTCGATATAGTGCGGTTCCCAATTTCTGTTTTTGTACATATGTTGTTATTATGAAAAAATATGCGCATTTTGTTTTATTTAATCATAGTAAGTGTGAAGTCGTTCGTTGGAGCAGTTTGGTGATAGAAGACTCGATTATGGCTGGAGGTTGTGTAGTACATGATCAACGTTTTATTTGTGTGCCGTGGAAATATATGCCGTTCACCGATGGCTGAAGCCTTGTTTCGTCACTTAATCAAAAAGGAAAATCTGTCAAACAAAATCGCAGTCGATTCCGCTGCAACCAGTCCATGGCAAATTGGATTTCCTCCGCATGAGGGAACTCTTGTTATTCTTAAGAAATACAATATTTCTTCCAATGGACTTATTGGACGCAAACTAAAGAGAGAAGACTTCTGGAAGTTCGATTATATTATTGGTATGGACGAAAGCAACATAAAAAATATCTACAGGATAACCGGTAGGCCTAATCATCCAAAAATTATTAAGTTACTCGACCTTACCAAAAACGGTATAGATGTCCCCGATCCATTTTACACTGGTGATTTTGACGAAACCTATCGACTTGTTTCGGTTGGGTGCCAAGCATTACTCAATAAAATACGTAGCGAACAAAACGTATAACAACTAAAATGCACACGCTATCTCTTTAAAAACAACGTGTGCTTAAGTATGTTATTGAAATAATTCCGTTGAACTTAGCTTGTTGTATGCCCCATCTCTTTAGCAATAAGTTCATAGGATTTTAGTCGGTCCTCGGGAGAGTGTGTAATTGTGACAATCATGATTTCATCGGTTTGGTAGATTTGTTGAAGTCCTAGGAGTTTATCCTTTACTTCTTTTGGATTTCCGATGATGACTTTTTGTTTCATTTTCCTAAAGCCATCGTGGAGTTTCTCATTCTCAAGGTATTCCATCGCTTCTGAAATAGACGGTACCCCTTGCTTCCCTTCTCCCTTTTCTCTTTGTTTGCCCCATACATAAGAACTTAACGCAATCTCTTCTGCTTTCTCCTTAGTTTCAGCACAAATAGCAGAAACAGTAACAATCACTTGTGGTTTGTCGCCTTCAATTCGTGGTGTAAAGTTATGAATATATTTCTTGACGATTTCTTCGCCATCGTTGTCGCTCATGAACAGTCCGAATGTATATGCTAACCCTTTTTCCGCTGCAAGTATCGCACTCTTTTTGCTTGTTCCTAAAAGCCAAGGAACTGGGGGTGTTAGTGGGAGTGGAGCTGCATTCACGTTAGCAAATTCATGCTCTTCGGGAAAATCATTATGAATAAAGTGAAGCAGCGTATCGATTAATTCTGGCATTTTCCAAACTTGTTGCAGGAAATTGTCGGATAATGCATTAGTCGCTTCTGCAGAACCACCAGGCGCCCTTCCAATTCCGATGTCGATTCGATTTGGAAATAAAGTCGAAAGCATATTGTAAAGCTCAGCCACCTTATATGGTTTATAGTGAGGCAGTAAAACAGCACCAGCACCAATCCGGATTTTTTTTGTTTGCGCTCCAATGTAGCCAAGCATGACCTCTGGAGCAGGGCAAGCTAGTCCAGCTAAGTCATGGTGTTCAGCTATCCAATATCTAGTGTAGCCAAATCGTTCCCCAGCTTGTGCTAGCTTCATTGATTCAAACAATGCGTCTTGTGATGTTTGATTAACCGAAATGGGCGCTTGATCTAAAATACTTAATTTCATTAAGAGCCGCCTCCTATTCTCTTGTTTCACGAAGAATTAGCGTGAAGTCCCCAACCTGATCTTTTTCATAGAGATTCGTGATAGAGGTTGAATATTCCTGAATGGATACTTTACATGCAATATTTCGCTCTGGAACCTTCAAATCAAAATTTCCTTTATATAAAAGGGTTGTTATATCATGATAATCCTCACTTGATACTTTAAACTCGACTTTCACTAACAAGTGATGATTTTTTGTTTTTTCAGAGTAATGTGTTACATTCAATTTGTAATCATTTAAATATATTTCAGTAACCATAGGTCAGCACTCCTCTTTTATATTTCGGATTTGCAACGCAATGAACAATCCATTATAAAATTCTTCTTTACCTACCATTTTTAATCCATTTTGTTTAACAAGATTTTCTGTTTCTCGATTTAAACAACAACCATCACATACTTTTTTCCAAGCAGGCGTAAGCCAATCCTGTAGTTTTGATAAAAAAGGGTTTTGCATTTTCACATGCTCGAACATAAGGATGGTTCCGTTTGGTTTACAAACCCTTTTCATTTCTTGTATAGCCATTTCAGGGTTTGGTATTGTACAAAATACAAGCGTGGCTACAACGGTGTCATATGTATTATCCTCAAATGGTAATTTTTCAGCACCAACCTGAACAATTTCAATCGGAACAATAGCTTGTTTTTTATTTTCATGGGCTCTGTTTGTCATATTCGGATTAGGTTCAATTGCCGTTACATGGTGGACATCTTGATATAACGGGAAATTGATGCCTGTGCCCGAACCTAATTCAAGTACATCTCCCGTTGCATTGTTTAGCAATTTGCGACGAATCGAGATGAATTTTCTCTTTTCTAGTGGTTTCATAAAAAAATCGTATAGTGCTGGAAATAACGTACCCATTGTTTCAACTCCAATAATCTTCAATACGTCAATTATATAATAGTTTTCACATCGATTTCGAATTATTGCTATAGGTGGAAACATGAATACCTTAATTGGGTAAGCTAAAAAGAAGTAGAACTAAGGAGTTGGGTATGGTGAAATTCCAGTGGAATTTAATTTTGGGACTTATATTTGCATTGATAGTCGCGATATTTGCGGTTGTGAATGTGGATTCTGTAAAAGTAAACTATGTATTCAGTTACACAGAGATCCCGCTGATTTTAATCATTTTAGGTTCCGCTTTACTTGGTGGTCTGATTGTAGGTATGTTTGGTATTCTGCGTCAATACAAGCAGCAAAGACATATAAAAAAACTGGAAAAAGAAATCGAACAGATAAAAGCAGAGAAGATTCAGGAGTCACCTATAGAGACGAATCCTAAAATCAAAACAACTATTAATGCAGAGAGTGAAAAATAAGGAAAGGTACGCTACCTTTCCTTTTCTCTTTCCTGATGCACCGAAACCTCATTTGCCGGCTCCAATAACCCCATTTCAAGACAGGTTTCAAGTAGTAACGCTTTCCGCACTTTTTGAAATTGAATCTCGATTTTTTCTCCAGCAATCGAAACAACTGTTCCTTGCCCAAAAACACGGTGTTTGATGGTCATTCCCACTTGTATGTCTTCTGCCTTTCTAATCGCACCTTGATTATAAGGGACATTTGCCTTTTCAGCTTTCAACTTTTTCTTTGTTCCAGTCGGCTGTACCTTAACGGAAGGTGAAATGATATTTTTTACATTTGCCACAAATCGAGACTGAGCAACTTCTTTTCCATTTTGTTTTTTATACGTTAAAAGTTCAAGCTCCTGTTCAGCACGAGTCATCCCAACATAAAATAGTCTAACCGCCTCTTCCATAAAATCTCGTTCGCCATCTTTATATTTAGTAATCTCATTATGGGAAGGAATCACACCTTCAATCAGATCAATCATATAAACCTTTTTAAACTCAAGTCCTTTTGAACTATGAAATGTGGAAAGGGTAATGGCATCTTTGTTTTTATTGAATTTCGAGGCTTTCATCAGATCTTCGAGATGCTTTAATCGTTTTGCAAATTCCTCCATCGTATCAAGTGAATCTGCTATTTCTTCGAGCGTTTGAAGGACGCCGAAGATATAATCCGTATTAAATCCGAGTTTCTTACTCATGTCTTTAAGCGTTTGGTCATAACCAAGCTGGTTCCTTATTAGCTTAATCGCCTTAAGTGGTTTAACCCCCTTCATTTCTTGAAAAGTTTTCTCACATGCTTTAATTTGTTTCATTTGATATTCTTTTAAGCTTTTATGTTGTAACAGACGTTCAAAAATGGATTCAGTTAGCTTCTTTTTTGCGAGTTCGAACAATTGTTCTCTCGATAAGTAAAACCCGCATTTCGTGTAAATTTGCTGAAAAATATCGACTCGTTTATCTGTATAAGTCATTCTCATAAAATTCAATATGTCTTTTACTACCCAGTGTGAGAAAAAACGATTATCAGAATCCTTTATAAAAAAAGGAATTTGATGCCGATCAAGCTCATTTATTAACATGATGGATGAAGAGTTGTTTCGATATAATACAGCGACATCCTTCTTCTTTTCTACCAAGTCAATTTCTTGGACAAGATATTTTGCTTGGTTCCGATAATCCTCAAACTGTGTGATTTCAATTGGCATAGCCCCGAGATTTTCGGTGAACATATTTTTATCATAGCGGTCTTTATTCCGCTTAATGAATCGATTAGCAACGTCAACGATATCCTTTGAGGAACGATAGTTTTGCTCCATTTTTAGGATTACGGCATTATGATAATGTTTTTTGAAATCTAACAAATACGTTGGCTCTGCTCCACGCCAGGAGTAAATGGATTGATCATCATCTGCAACGACAAATAGATTTTGATGAGGTTTTACAAGTTTTTCTATAATTTTATGCTGAACGAGTGATGTATCCTGGCTTTCATCAGTAAGGACATAATCATAGCGGTTTTGGTATTTTTGCAGAATCAATTTATCTTTATTAAATGCGTCATTTGCAATGGTTAACATATCATCATAATCGAGTAATAGATGACTTGGATTTGCATTCTTCATTTTTTCATATTCCTCAAAAATGCCCTCAACGAACGGAATGTCACAGTCAATCTTTTTCCACTCATTCCTTGGGAGAAGTTTATTCTTAATATAACTTATATATGTTGTGAGTTCTTCAAGCTGTTCTTCGGTGATATTCTCATCATTCATCGCTTTAAAAATTTTTCGTAAAAGTAGTTTTTTATTAGGACCACCATCTAGACTACCTTCAATTAATTGGTAGGAAACTTTTTGTTTATAAAAATAATCCCGAACGACCTGAAATGCAAGACTATGAATCGTTGAAAAGTCTACAGAAGATGTAGAGACTTCAGGAAAGAATCGAGCAAATCTTTCTTTCATATCGGCAGCAGATGCACGACTAAAGGTTACAGCCTTAATGCGTGAAGGTTCTACCCCTATTTCTTGGATTAAATAACCGATTCGCATAATCGTTGTGGTTGTTTTACCCGAACCAGGTGAAGCTAATAAGAGTAATGGTCCCCTTGTGTGAAGAACGGCCTCTTTCTGAACGTCATTTAGTTGTACACCGAGCTGTTGTTTCTTTCGATTAAAAAAGCTTTCCACTGTATTCACGGTAGCCCACCTACCTTTCATAAAAACTCCATTATAAATTCTAGCATTTTTATGGACAAGGATGTTGTGTTCTATACGAATTTCAAAGACATAATACAAGGGAATAATTGGTACCTTATATAAAGAGAAAATGAGAGGTGATCATTTTGGAGTACAGAATCGAAAAGGACACAATGGGTGAAATGAAAGTCCCAGTGAATGCATACTGGGCTGCTCAAACTCAACGGAGTAAAGAAAATTTTCGAATTGGAACAGAAAAGATGCCCCAAGAAGTGATAGAAGCCTTCGCCATATTAAAAAGAAGTGCGGCAATCACGAACGAAAAGCTTGGTAAATTAAGTAAGAATAAAGCGAAAGCCATTTCATATGCTTGTGATGAAATCTTAGCAGGAGGTATGTTTGAGCATTTTCCACTAGTTGTATGGCAAACGGGTAGTGGCACACAAAGTAATATGAATATCAATGAGGTTGTTGCAAACCGTGCTAACCAATGGCTACAGGATCAAGGTATTGATGAAAAAGTTCATCCAAATGATGATGTTAATATGAGTCAAAGCTCTAATGACACATTTCCAACAGCAATGCACATTGCCGCTGTGAAAGCAGTTAAAGAACGTCTCGTGCCAGCACTTGAAAGGTTACAGACAACTTTGCAAGAGAAAGAAAATGAATTTGCAAACATCGTAAAAATTGGAAGAACACATCTTCAAGATGCCACTCCATTAACATTTGGTCAGGAAATTAGCGGCTGGGTCCATATGTTGAAGCGTTCGAATGAGATGATACAAGAATCGACGGAAAAAATGCTTGCCCTTGCGATAGGCGGCACAGCAGTTGGAACGGGGATTAATGCTCATCCGAAGTTTGGTGAGAGTGTGGCAAAGCAAATTTCAAGGTACACAAAGCTATCTTTCTGCTCATCAGATAATAAATTCCATGCGCTTACCAGTCATGATGAGATTGTGTATGCACACGGAGCTTTAAAAGCATTAGCAGCTGATTTGATGAAAATAGCAAATGATGTTAGATGGCTAGCGAGTGGTCCAAGATGTGGGATTGGAGAAATTACAATTCCTGAAAATGAACCAGGAAGCTCGATTATGCCTGGGAAAGTAAATCCTACCCAAAGTGAAGCTCTTACGATGGTTGCGGTTCAAGTAATGGGCAATGATGCTACAATCGGAATAGCGGCAAGCCAAGGAAATTTTGAGCTTAATGTGTTTAAGCCCGTAATCATCTATAATTTCCTTCAATCGGTTCGACTTTTAGCAGATTCAATGGAATCTTTTAATAAAAACTGTGCAGTCGGAATTCGAGCAAACGAAACAATCATCTCTAAAAACCTACATGATTCCTTAATGCTCGTAACAGCCCTAAATCCGTATATTGGCTATGAAAAAGCTGCGACTATCGCAAAACATGCACATAAACAAAACACTACCTTAAAAGATGCAGCCCTACAGTTAGGCTTTTTAACAGACAAACAATTTGACCAATACGTAAAACCTGAGGATATGGTTCATCCAAAGGAATGAAAAAGAGCCTTCCAAATTCGGAAGGCTCACCTTATTACAGTTTAGAAAACTCTTCTACTAACTCAT
This sequence comes from Bacillus timonensis, assembly GCF_004799755.1. Classification (GTDB taxonomy): domain Bacteria; phylum Bacillota; class Bacilli; order Bacillales; family Bacillaceae_L; genus Ferdinandcohnia; species Ferdinandcohnia timonensis_A. The sequence goes on from NZ_SLUB01000025.1 coordinate 29,982, forward strand.
TAAACTTTTTCAATGAATTTTCAATTGGATATGGGGTTGTAAGGTCAACTCCAGTCTTTTTCAACAATTCAAGAGGATAATCAGAACTACCACTCTTTAAAAATTCAAGATAAGAGGTTAATGTTGTTTCGTCCCCATCTAGAATCTTCGTAGCGATATGAATGGCAGAAGCAAATCCCGTTGCGTATTTATAGACATAAAACGGACGGTAAAAATGTGGGATACGTGCCCAGCCATATTTTACTTCGTCATCAAACACGAGATCCTCACCGTGGTATTCTCTAAATAACCCTTCGTACACTTCGCTAAAAGATTCAACATTTAATGGAAGCCCTTGTTCAGCCATTTCATGTGTCTTCTTCTCAAACTCTGCAAACATCACCTGTGTAAAGAATGTGCCTTTAAATTTATCAATAAAGTGATTAATTAAGAATTTCTTTACTTCTTCATTTTCTTCATTGTTCAATAAGTAATTAATTAATAACACTTCGTTAACTGTTGAAGCAACTTCAGCAACAAAAATGCTATACCGAGCCGTAATTTGTGGTTGGTGCTCGGAGCTTAGCTTACTGTGCACCCCATGGCCACATTCATGAACCAACGTAAATAAACTATCCAAGTCATCCTGATGATTTAAAAGGATATATGGATGGACGCCATACACACCTAAATTATAGGCGCCAGACCGTTTTCCAGGTGTCTCTCTAACATCGAAATAACGTGATTTTCTAAAATCTTTTAGTGTTTGAATATAATCTTCACCTAAAGGAGCAAGTGCGTTACACATCGTTTCAAATGCTTCATCATATGATATATCTTTCTTGGCTCCACTAACGAGCGGTACACTTAGGTCATATTGACGAAGCTCATCAAGACCTAACTTTTCCTTGCGAATACTTGTATATTTGTGCATCGCACCGATATTTTTTTTCGTGGTTTCAATTAAATTTTCATAGACATCTTTCGGAATATTATCTCCGAACAAAGCTTTCTCAAGTGCTGATGGGTAATGTCTCAACTTGGAAATCGTAACATTATTTTTAATCGCTGCAGATAATGTTGAAGCGATTGAATTCTTCAAATGTACATAGGGCTCGTAATAAGCTTTATAAGCTTCTCTTCGCTTATCACGGTCTTCATCCTCAATCAACTTTGCATACATCCCTCTTGTCAGTTCAACTTTCTCACCATTATCTTTCGTAACCCTGCCAAAGCGGATATCTGCATTATTCATCATGCCATACGTTGTACTGGGTGCAGAAAGCGCCTCACCTAATCGAGATAAAATCTCTTCTTGGTCCTTATTTAAAACATGCGGCTTATAACGAAAGGATTCCAGTAATTCTTTTTCAAAATACTGAAGACCCTCTTCTTCGGCAATGTATCGCTTTAATGTGTCTTCATCTAAGCTTAATAAAAATGGCATGAAAAATGAATTTGCTGAACTTACCATTACACTAAGTTGTTTGGCGCGATCCAAATATGATTGGGATTTCGTTACCCGAGTATCTTCATCTACCTTTAACATTGCATAAGCAAAGAGCTTGTTAAAATGGAATGACATTTTTTCACTCAACGTTAAATACTCGCACAATGAATGTCCATCATGGATATTACCATCAAATGTTGCGAGTTCCTCCCCCATCTTTTCAATGAGTTGATAATCTTCTTCCCATTTATTTAGGTCAGAATAGAGATCAGCTAAATTCCATTTTTCTTGTTCAGGTACTTCATTTCGAGACGTATACGTAGTTGTCATCGCAATTCTCCTTTTGTTAAAATTGAAAAAACCTTTTATTATGTAGGAAAGAAATATATGATAAGAAATAGATATGTTTCATTTTATTGTATATGAATTACATAAATTTGTAAAAAACGAAAGGATGTTCATACATGGCGAATACATTGCCTCATGTAGAGGACGCGGCCAGTACAACATATCTCCCTCCAAAAGGAGAATACGAAACTTTTGCAGACGAAGCCCATTATGAAGAAAAGGTTCGAGAATGGGGTCTTTCAGTTAAAAAAGAATACTGGTACAAAGAAAGAACCCACCAACGAATCGTTACAATAAAAGGCTATGAAGTGTACGGTAAAACAAAGGAACACAATACAATTGTGCTCGAGTTTGAGGATGGCAATCTAACCTGTATTCACCCTGCCTATTTAAAAGAAATGCAATCACCTAGCTTTGCAAAAGCTGCTATTTCAGACACGGAAGTAGTGATAGATAAGAAAAAGGAAAACACGAGTAAAGGTAATGTTGAAAAACCCGCATCACCAGAATCGAAAACGGCTGTAAAGAAAGAACAACCAATGAAACAAGGTAAAAAGGAAAAAGCACCAAAAATTGAGTTGCCAACTGATAAGGTTCATTTTACCGCTACTGTTAAACAATTTGCGCTTACATGGAACCATTTTAACGAAGATAATGATGAGGTTGTCGTACTTGAAAATGTAGTTATTCAGCAGGAAGAGCCCATTCAGATTGGACTTGCTTGGTGCTCCCATTCAAAGACGTTAAAGAAACTAGAGCTTGAACCAGGGAATGCACTTGAATTCGATGCGAAAATTGTGAAGAAGAAGTTAGCAAAAGGCAAGGATGTTGATGAAGAGTTCATCATTGAAGATCCAGTTCATTATAAAATCAATAACCCCTCAAAACTTAAGAAAAGCTAAAAGAGAAAATCTTTTAGCTTTTTTGTTTATATTTCTTTTTGTAATGCGCAAGTGCCAGGAGAGGGAAAATATACCGGTAGCTGTGGTAGTGTATGTAAAAGTCCCCCGCCATGCCCTGCCCTTTTGGATAGGTTGTGGTCCAGTCAGCTTGGTTCAAATTGATTAATAGAAAATCTATCCCTTTTTTAATGGAATTGTTAGATTTATCATTTGCTGAGATAAGAGCGTCTACTGCCCAGGCGGTATGTGTTAATGTGCTTGTTTTTAAGGGAACATATTTTTGATTACGATCACTATTACATGATTCGCCCCAGCCACCATCGGAGTTTTGAATAGTTTCAAGCCATGTGACGGCTCGTTTAATGGATGAGTGTGTTGTCAAAACGCCAACAGCACGTAAACCCGTAACGGCAGCCCATGTTCCGTATATATAGCAAATTCCCCATCTACCATACCAGGAACCATCGTCTTCTTGATTTCTATATAACCATTGAATGGCTGATTGAACAGACGAGTAGTTATTTAGTAGATTTGTATAGTTACCAAGATACTCAAGTGTACGTCCAGTTAAATCTGCGGAAGAAGGATCAGTTAAGATGTATTCAGCCTTTTCAATGGGTAACAAACTAAATAACTTACTATCTGTATTTTTCTCAAATGCCGGCCAACCACCATTATCATTTTGCATAGTCAATAACCACTGTAAGCCTCTGTCCCACGATTGCCTATAGACTGGTACTTTTTTTACCATTCTTGCCATCGATCGTAAGGATGCCGTTGTATCATCGACATCGGGTTGAATCGTGTTCATGTCTGCAAATCCCCACCCTCCAGGAACACCCGCCGGATTTTGAACTGCCCAGTCACCGTATTTCAGATGTTGGCGCTGCAATAAATAGTGATTTGCCTTTTTAATCATGGAATCATTTGACGGAACACCTGCTTCCTGTAGGGCATATCCAAGGAGTGAAGTATTCCATACATCAGCAGTCGTGTACTGCATATGAACATGCCCATCAATAACTGTTTTCATTCCCTTTAGCCCGTTTACTGCATTTATAATAATGGGATGGTTTTTTGAATGACCCAGGCTCAGTAAAGCAAAAATCATCAAAAATGTAGTGCTAAAATACCCTAGAAAGGTTCCATCGGGCTCTATCCTTTGCAGCATATAGTGCTTTGCTTTTTCAATTGCCAGTTGGTGAAGGTGGGATGGTAATCCAATTAACTGATTGATTGCTTGTTTGATAGTTGAATAAAATGAACGCCATTCCTGTGAATTCCGAAAATCTAGTTCGTCTTCATTTCTCTTACTAGATAAATCAGATAAATCAGGACTCATTTTTGTTGTAAGACTATACTTCTTGTCAGCAAGAATCATAATGGGTGTAAGATTCGCTCTTCCGAATACGGAAAAACGATAAAAGTGAATCGGACATGAGTGAGGCAACAAGATGAGTTCAACTGGCAGCGGATTGTAGGGTGGCCACCTATGCTGGCCAGTTAACGCAAGCAAAAGTTTAGTCAGCATATGAATGTCCTTAAGTCCCCCATTTTTAATGATGAAGGATTTTGCTCGTTTCATTTTTGGATCCTGCTTTTTAATATATCCCGAATATAGAAGTGAATAATATGCCTCCACTGTAGCAGATATATTTCCTTCCCCTTCATCATAAAAAAGTTTCCATGCTCCATTATCTTCTTGCCGACTTAAAATCCGTTCAACTAGTTGTTGAATCAATTTCTCATCATTTATTTCAAGGCTCCTTAATAAGATAATCATATAACAATCGGTTGAAATGCCTGTTTCAAATGGGTACGTCCATGCCCCATTTGATGATTGGTCTTTCCTAATGGAGTCAATTAACTGACCTATACCGTCATTCACTTTGTTAAACATATTCAACCTCCCCTTTAACTTACTTCATACATATTCATCGTAGTGCAAGAGCATTCATTGAGGAGGTCATCATTGATGTGCAATTTTTTTAAAAAGAAGAAACTTCCACTCTCTGAATCTCTATTAATAATCAAAAAAGATGTAAAGAAACGGCAAAAAAGACGATCATTTTTGCCACCGCTTACGTTAGAGGAACGAGAGCTTATTCAGCAAATTAAGGGGATGACGAATAGTCTTAATTTAAATAATGTGACAAGGACGAAAGCTTATCTTGATTTCTATCGGGCTCATCCCGAAGTTCATTGGGCATTCCTTGGACATATGGTCTCCCGCAATGGTGGTTGGAATATGACAGATTTAAAAGGCGGACAGTTATCTAGGCTTCTATCGAGGAAAGAAGCAGAGTCTTATTTTTCATTTTTAGAACGTGGAAATTGGTTGATTTTTCAGGATGCCTATCCTCAATTTTTACTTTATGAGGCTAGTAAATTGTATCAGCGAAATTTATTTTACCTGCTCCCCCATTTTCATGTCTCAATTTTTATGGAATCCATATGGAATGATTTTTGGGTGAGGCAAGATACGTACACTTTGACAGTTGCGCAAATAATAAATGAACAAAGCTATCTTGAAGACAGAGTGATCACAAATTCCCAATATAAAAAGGAAGTCTTTGATACATTGGAATTCAAGCTCCAGGATTTCTTTGATTTGAATCATATTTTATTTCCGTTTGAAGACAACGGTAAAATTCATTTAATTGGCCAAACACTCCATCAATTTAAAAGCGTTCGTGAACGGATCTTATTGGGAAAAAGACTTTATTCCATTTTATTTAGAGATGAAAAGAGATTAAAATCGGTTAAGAAATGGGCTATGACAGTCCAACATTCAGGTTCAAGAAAGGATTACTGGCCGCATATTTTTAATCATGTAGATGAGGGACTACCAGGGTACTTATTGAAATCACGTGTTAAATCGTGTGAACTTACAAAAGGCTCACCACGCATATACAGTCCAAGATTAGAGATGGCTTGGAAAAACAGAAAACATAACCCTGCTGAGGTTGGGGATTGGTACAAAGATTGGGACGTCATTTATTATCTTACACATGATCATGATAAAGTGGATGGAGAGATTAAGCATGAATACTGTAAAACCCTTGAAAAATTCGAGCTCGCAGCTATTGCCAAAAAAGCGATATCGGTTTTGGACTAAACCTAGCCTTATCGTCACCATTTTATTTGGAGCATTAATTGGCACATATCTAGACTTATATTTTGTTGGAAAAGGTTATTACTCTTTTCCAGTACGCCCATTTTCAGATATTTTTTCGATTCATGTTGGTTTTACCCTAGTTGGATTACCGTTCATCCTGTGTGTGTTTCTGATCATTAGTAGAAAATTAAAGTTTGTTGGAAAGATTAGCGCTGTACTACTCCTTGCATCAATCATGACTGCTGGTGAAAAACTTTCCGAGGGGTTTGGTTGGTTTCTTCATGAACCAATATGGAAGCATATGTATTCACTTGTTGGGTATACGATCTACTTGTCATTTATGCTATTTGTCTATTCTTTTTTAGGTATGAAAAAAACCTGACTCACGCTGAGTCAGGTTTTCCTATTACAATCCTAAAACAAGCTTACTTCTTTTTTTACAAAGGGATGCTTTCACTCCCTGACTCTGCAACTGTAAAAGAATTTGGTGGATCGATTTTTTATGCTTTGCTTTTTTAACTGGTCCTTCATCGTGCTGTGTTGTTTCGCGATTTGAGGGCTTCATATAATTAAAACTCCTTTAGGAATAAAGATTTCGCTTTTCTCTCTTGTTTTCCTCATCTAAGAATTCAATAAAGTAGTGAAGAGCAAGCTTCGGTTGGTTTTGAAGACGCGTAATATAGTCTTGCTGACGTCCTGTTGTTACTACATCACTCTTTTTAATTCTTTCAATCATATATTTAGAAGAAATGGCTTCTATTTCCTTCTTCTTCATTTTTGCTTCCTTTGCTAGGGCGAATCCAATTGCACCAATAATGGCATAAATAAGAAGTGACGGTATAGCTTCATTGCTAAACGGCATGAAAAATAGTAAAAACACTAAATTAATAAGTGAAATCATGATTAATGGAAACGACCAAAACATATATTTAGATGTTTTCATCATGATTGGAGCAACTTTTTTATGGAGCTGCTCAAGTTCCTTTGTGATAAATACTGGCAAATTCTTCGTAGTAATGATATTCATTTATAAACTCCCCTTCCGTTTTGATGGATGAGAAAAGGCCTATATCACGTTTGATATAGGCCTTAAAAAAGCGAAAAAGACCTATACCATTGTTATTGGTAAGGTCTTGCTAACAACGTTATAGTTGCCAACAAAGCCGAGAGATTGCATCTCTGTATTGACGACTTTGCTGTTAAAGCTACTCCCCTTAGAGTATCCAGTTAATTATACATATATTTTAACATATGGGCATAAACCAAACAACCCATAGTCACCATTCTACTATAATCTTAAACATATATATGCCAGAATCGTTTCTAATTAATCATGTGATTTCATCTTACAAGGAAAAAATACCATTATTTAATGATGTCTGCAATTTGTCCGTCTGTTGCAGCTGTTAAATCAGCCACTTTGAGTTCGACCTGCATTCCAATTTTCCCTGCGCTAACAATAATGCTGTCAAGGTTCGAAGCTTGTGTATCAATAAATGTATTATATGCCTTTTTCATACCGATTGGGGAGCAACCACCTCTGATATAACCGGTGTGTTTTTGGATACCCTTTACGGGTACCATGTCAACCTTTTTAACATTAGCAACTTTTGCTGCTTTTTTTAGATCGAGCTCTTCTTCAACCGGAATGACAAACACAAAAATGTCTTTGTTGTTTCCTTGGGCAACCAATGTTTTGTAAACCATTTTTGTATCTAATCCTACTTTTTGTGCTACAGATACGCCATCAATTTTTCCATCATTACTTTCATATGTATGAATCTTGTATTCAATCTTTCTAGAATCCAAAATCCTCATGGCATTTGTTTTACCCTTTGCCAATTCCAGATTCCTCCTTTTATAGTTGTATACCTAAAATCGTTTTCATTCGATTTTCCTTATCTGATTGATTATGATATTCAAATAAGCCAACTTTATTTCCCCATGGATCTGAAAATGTGGTCCATTTAACAGGGACCTCTTCCCTTGAATAGATATAAAATGGCTCTATTTTTAAATCGTTGATTAACCTTTCGCGCTCTTTTTCAAGATTGTCTATCCCTAATCTTAATGGACCGGAACCGATTGAGGGAATTCCCTCAGCAATCTGAAGCCAACATCCAGGAATAAGTTCCCACTCTGTAAACCCATCATGAGGAATAAAATCAGGTTTTTTCTTTAGAAGTGTTTCGTACCACTCTTGCCCCTTAGTGATGTCACCCACACGAAATTGAATGGTCATTTCATAAATCAACTAAAACCCCCCAATACTATTTTATCCATAAGTATTCTGTAATTAAGTGACAGATTCCTCTTTTTCATAATGAAAAGCAGACAGTTAATTTTCTGTCTGCTCAAATTTGAGCTATTTTTCTGTAGGTAATGAGATCAGGTTATGCACCCGATCTAATAAAATAGTCGGACAATTTTCGCTTATTTAGTAAATTGCATAGAAAATAGCTAAAATAGACAGAGCGATTCCGCCTAACGACTCAAAAACATGAAAATGGGGTAGTTTGATTTGCATAATCGGAAAACTTCCCTTAGTAATCACTGAAATGAGCTTAATTCTACTTTTAACCGAAATATCTCCGTTAATTTTAGTTTCGCTAGTCGATGGTTGCTCAATTAACTTGAACAAAGCAAGCAATTAATAAAGTGGATGTTTAATAAGGAATCGCATTAATAGAAAAAAGCAATGCCTTGGTGCATTGCTTTTATTTTTTCCAATTTTTATTTTTGGCTAAAGTCGTGATATGCGCCAGATGATGGTTTCCATGCCAAGCACAAAAGCCTAAAAAGAACAGCTAACTTAAAACGAATATATGAATTCATCGATGCATCTGCAATATGATGAACAACCTGGCGAAGTGTCCATCCTCCATTACGATAAGGTGTATCTAGCTGTTCATCTGTTAAATCTTTCACCGCATTCTTTAGTAAAGATGGTAAAGTCTCAATTTCCTTTATCCAGCCAGCTGCCAATTCTTCTTTCAAATCCCCGTCAAATCGGAATTCTCCAATCGGATAACGTTCATCCATTATATTTCCCTCCTAAAAATTTCGAATACTAAAATGCTTAGTACTATTTTAACAAATGTAAGGGAATTTTTCTGCTTCTTCGGGTTAATAAAAGAGCAGAATTAATGTGTTTTCTAAATGTAAATAGGCGAATCATATAGGATTCGCCTATTTACAAGACTTTCACATAGAATGTTCGAGTTCGAGGACCATCAAATTCGCAAAAATAGATTCCTTGCCACGTACCCAGGAGTAAACGCCCATTTGTGACAATAACATGTTGCGATGTCCCGACAGTACTTGCTTTCATATGAGCTGCGGTGTTTCCTTCCATATGACGATCAAGCTTATGATGCCAAGGATATATCTCATCAAAACGGCGAATCATGTCACGTTTTACATCGGGGTCCGCATTTTCATTAATCGTTATCCCAGCTGTTGTATGAGGACAATAGACAATCACCGCACCCTCTCTTATTTCCTTTTCGTCAATAATAGCTTGAACTTTTTCTGTTACTTCAATCATTTGGTCACGTTCATTTGTTTGTATAGTGAGCTTGTGCAGCATGCATTATGTCTCCCCCTTCATCCCATTATCCAAAGAATAAATCAAGGATATTTGATGCGGTTGAAGAATTTTTGTTGTAGAACTCGGAGTATCCGCAATTCTTACAATACACCACAGTAAAACGATTGTTTTGAATATCTAACATTTTAGTAAGTCCAGAACCAGTCATCGATACATCTTTCGTACCAGCATTTGTGCTTCCGCATTTAACGCAGCCTTTACCTTCCACAAAATCCCCTCCAATTTTAGTAGTAACACTATTATTTACGGATTTATAGGAAATTAGTTTCATTTATTTTTTGTTATCTGTGTAAGTGCGTGCTCGATTGTTGGATAGGAAAAAATATATCCTTCCTTATTCAGTCTTTCTGGAATAACCCATCTGCTCTTTAAAATTAATTCCGTTTCCGTTCTAATAAAAATGGCACCAAGTTCTAGAAGCCATGCTGGGGAAGGTAATCCGAATTTTCGTTTATATGCGTCTCGGAGACTATTCATTAATTCGCGATTTGTAATCGGATTCGGAGTTGAACAATTAAAGACTCCAGTTAGATGGGGATGATCACGTATATAAAGTACAATATTGAACAAATCTTCAATATGAATCCAACTGAATTTTTGACTACCAGGTCCCTGGATTCCACCTAGACCAAAACGAACTAGGTTTTTATATGGAATCATTACACCCCCAGCGGCTCCAAGTACAATCGAGATTCTTAGCGCAACCTGCCTCGTTCTTTGGAATTGAAACGAAAAAAAGGCCTCCTCCCATCTTTTTGCAACTTCCACTGAAAAACCAGTACCAATTTCCCCTGATTCTTCTGTCATCGGTCTATCTTCAGCATGTCGATAGATCGTTGCTGTGCTGGAATTAATCCATAATTTTGGAGGACTTTTGCATTCTTCGAGGGCATTACCTAATATATTCGTAGTCTCCGTGCGAGAGTGGAGAATTTCTTGTTTGTTTTTTTCGTTATATCTGCAATTGACAGATTTCCCTGCAAGATTGATAAGTATCTCGGAGTCTTCGAGTGCTTGTATAATTCCTTCCCTATCATCCCAAGTAATGTTAGGTGCATCTCTTGATATCACTTTTACCACATAGCCTAGTTCAGTAAACCTTCTTGAAAAATAGGATCCCACAAAACCAGTACCACCTGCAAGGACGACCTTTTTCTTCATCGTTTCCATCCCCTTTTATCATTCTTTTACTAGTTTACCATTAACTGGTGGAACTTGTGAAATACGAGTATAATAGAGTTGAAACTATAAGAAAGGTTGTGGCATATGATTTACAAAGAACGAACCGAATCGATTAACATCAAAATAATGAAATCCCAAGATGCTCGAATGGATTTGAACAAAACAGAAAGACAGTATTTTTTAAATCAAATTAAGGGTTATGAAGGAGAACTGTTATTTGATTCTTTCACAAAAAATCTTGTTTGTGATTGTCTGATTTTAAACGATTTATTGCTCCAATTTAATAACACTACATTTCAAATTGATTCCCTGTTGGTTACTGCCGAGGTACTCTATTTATTTGAAGTAAAAAATTACGAGGGTGATTTTTATTATGAAGCAGACCGGCTTTACAAAAAGCCAAAAATAGAAAGAAACAACCCACTCATACAACTCCATCGCAGCGAATCCTTACTTCGACAACTTCTCCAAAGTCTCGGTTTTACAATACCAATTGAGGCTTACGTAGTCTTTGTAAATCCGGGTTTTACTCTATATCAAGCACCGTTACATAAACAAATTATCTTTCCAACACAAATAATCTCCTTTTTTCAAAATCTTAATAAGTCTAATGCAAAAATAAATAATAAACATAAAGTGCTAGCGGAAAAATTAGTTTCAATGCACATGCAGGAGTCTCCGTATGGTCAGTTATTGGAATATACTTATGAGCAGTTACGAAAAGGGATTTGTTGTGTGGAGTGTAGGTCTTTGACGGTTGAGATTGTTGGAAGAAATTGTGTTTGTAGTCGCTGCGGACATGAGGAATTAGTTAATGATGCAGTACTACGAAGTACTGATGAATTGAAACTTTTGTTTCCAGAAAATAAGATTACAACGAATTTGGTTCTGGAATGGTGTTGTGTGGTGGAGTCGAAGAAGAGAATCCAAAGAATTCTAGATAAGAATTATCAGATTGTAAGAAATAATCGGTGGACTTATTATGAATAATAAGGATTGTATGCAAAAGAGTGTCTCGGAGACATTTTAAATGAGGACTCACTCACTTTTGTCTCTGAGAACTCATGTCAGAGACATTTGGTCGGCGTTTTCGCAGCTGTTTGTCCTCGAGAGCTAGTCTCAGGGACATTTTAAACGCGGACTCACTCACTTTTGTCTCTGAGAACTCATGTCAGAGACATTTGGTCGAAGATTTAGCTGCTGTTTGTCCTCGAGAGCTAGTCTCAGAGACATTTTAAACGCGGACTCACTCACTTTTGTCTCTGAGAACTCGTGTCAGAGACATTTGGTCGGCGAGTTAGCTGCTGTTTGTCCTCGAGAGCTAGTCTCAAGGATATTTCGAATTCAAAGATCTCATTTTTCTCTTTCAGTCCTGTTGTTAAAAACAAAACAAGCACCCGCCCCAGGGTGCTTGCTGTAACAAATCATTTATATCGACGCTTGTTTATTGATCCATGGATGGATTCGAGTATACAACAACATGAAGATTGTTGCTACAATTAATCCTTTTAATATGTTGAACGGAAGAATTGCGTAAACCACCATTTTGAGTGTCTCTGGTGCTGACATGGCCGGGATATTCAAGAAAAAGTTGAATGCCGGAAGGAAAACATAGTAGTTAAGAACACTCATGATGATTGCCATCATCGCGGTACCGCCAATTAATCCGATTGTTAAGCCTAATTTCGTTTTTAATAGTCTAAAAATATAGTAGGTTGTTAGAACGAATATAATTCCTGCTACAAAGTTTGACATATGACCAACAGGTACGCCGGTTTCGCTTCCGGTGATGAAATAATCAATCATGTTTTTGAATAATTCAACCAGGATTCCGGCCATCGGTCCAAAAATGAGTGCTGCAAGTAATGCTGGAACATCGCTAAAGTCGACGTTCAAAAAGCTTGGAAATGTTGGCAATGGAAAATTCAAAAACATTAGGATGTACGAAATCGTACTCAACATTGCAATTGCCACAAATTGACGTAAAGGTATTTTCTTCATTTTTCTTTCCTCTCCTCTTTTGTCGATCCACCTCAAAAGAAGAAAGATTCAGCATTTAAGCCATACCCAAATAAAAACCCCCAAGAATAGCTTCTTGAGGGAGTTAATGAAAAGGCATGCTTAATAAACGTTCAATCATTGTAAAATTTTTGAACGCGCAGAACCTCCATCTTCTCCCATCCAGACTATACTGTCGGCTTTGGAATCGCACCAAATCCTGCCTTACGGCTCGCGGGCTTAGAGAATACTCTCATCACCGCCGGTCGGGATTTTCACCCAGCCCCGAAGATAGATCAATATTTAGTTTCACTTTATTTTAGCAAGTATATCGGATAATGTGAAGCAATTTGCTTCAAATAGCCCAATTTAGTCACAATGAACCCCAGATTGCCAGAAAAAAGTCCGAAATAACTTACTTTCCGTCGACAACTTCTTTTAAAATCTCATATGATCGCTTTTGTTTGTCAGGATCATAGATGTAAGAAACAGCCATAAGCTCATCGACATTATATTTTTCTTGGAAACTTGTCAATTGCTTGCGAATCGATTCTTTGCTGCCTAATAATGTGACACTAGACATGGATTTTGCCATTTCTTTTTCAGGTGCATTCCATAGTTCATCCATGTTGTCAACTGGTGGTTGTAATGGGTTTTGTGAACCACGTACAACGTTTAAGAAAAATTGCTGCATGGTTGTGATTTCTCGTTTCGCCTCTTCATCCGTTTCTGTTGCAATTACATTTAGGCAAACCATCATGTATGGTGAGCTTAAATATTCGGATGGTTCAAATCGTTTGCGATAAATGGAAATCGCCTCTTCCATATATCTAGGTGCAAAATGGGATGCAAATACATACGGAAGTCCTAATTTTGCTGCTAAATAAGCAGAATCCGTTGAAGATCCAAGAATATAGATTGGTACATTTGTCTCTACTCCAGGATAAGCTTTTACATACCCTTGTTGTTCCATCGGACCAAAGTAGGTGAGTAAAGCATTTACATCATTAGGAAAGGTATAAACAGAATCATTATTTGAACGTCTTAAAGCACTTGCTGTCATCATATCGGTACCCGGTGCTCTTCCTAGACCTAAATCAAGACGGTTTGGATAAATGGTCGCCATTGTTCCGAATTGTTCAGCCACAACTAGTGGTGAATGGTTTGGAAGCATAATCCCACCGGAACCAACTCTGATTTTTTCTGTATACTCTAAAGTATGTTTGATTAAAATGGATGTCGCAGAACTAACTAATGTTGGTGAATTGTGATGTTCAGCTATCCAATATCGTGTGTATCCCATTTTTTCTGTTGTTTGAGCTAAGTCAACCATCGCATCAATGGCGTCTTTTTGATTCTGTCCCTTACGAATAGGAGCAAGGTTTAGAACGGAGACGGGTATATTTATATTTGTCATGTGTATGACCTCTCTTCCATTTTATTTCATTACTATCTTATCAATTGTAAGTAAAGAAACAAACAATGTTGCTCGACTGAAGTTCGAGAAAAAAATTCAGACTATTAGACCAAGAGGTTTTGTTTTAATTGTGATATAATTTCGAAAACTATATTTATTTACATCATGAAAGGGGTTACTTTATGTCAAATCTACATACGCCAATACAGGCACCAACGAGTTATAAAAAGAAATTTGCGATGATTGGTCCGGGGTTTGTTGCAGCAGCAACGGGAGTCGGAACTGGTGACCTTGTCGCAGCATTAGTCGCAGGGGCTGGCTTTGGGCTTGTATTCGTTTGGGCAATTATTCTTGGTTCTATTTTTAAATACTTCTTAAATGAAGGTGTAGGTCGTTTGCATCTTGCTACAGGAAAGACGATTATTGAAGGCTGGCAGCAAATGGGAAAATGGGCTACTGGTTATTTCGGAGTTTATTCTGTAATTTGGGGATTTGTGTATGGAGCGGCAGCAACATCTGCTTGTGCAATGGCAATGACTGCGATGTTTCCTGTCCTCCCCTTTTGGGCTTGGGCCGTAATTCATGCAATTGTCGGATTCCTTCTCATATGGAGTGGTCGTTATCTCCTATTTGAAAAAGTAATGATGCTCCTTATAGGATTAATGTTTGTTACAGTAATTGGTTCTGCTGTATTATTCTTACCTGCTATTGGTGACCTTTTAAAAGGTTTTGTTCCAACTATACCACAAGGCTCTTTTATGCTTGCTCTAGGTCTTATCGGTGGCGTAGGTGGTACCATAACGATGGCATCCTATGGGTATTGGTTAAAAGAAAAAGGGTGGAAAGGGAAAGACTGGATTCCTATGATGAGATTGGATTCAAAGGCAGCTTATTTTATGACTGCATTGTTCACTCTTTCTCTTTTAATAGTAGGAAGTCAGTTTCTCTATGGATCTGGAATTGAGATTCAAGGCGAACAAGGGTTATATCAATTATCAGAAATGATCGGTAATAGATTCGGAAGCGTTTTTACATGGCTATTCTTAATTGGTTTTTGGTCTGCAGCCTTTTCTTCTTTATTAGGAGTATGGAATGGCGTTCCTTATCTATTTGCAGACTTTATACGCCTTATGAAAAAGGAACATCATCGCTCAGTTACTGAAAAAGATCCGGCATACCGTGCTTTTTTAGCTTGGCTAACCTTCCCTCCTATGCTCCTTTTATTCTTTGGTAAACCTGTTGAGTTAATTATTTTATACGGTGCACTTGGAGCCCTGTTTATGCCATTTTTATCGATAAGTTTATTGTGGTTACTGAATTCCAAACGGATTGGAAAAGAGTATAGTAACCGTTTACTATCCAATATTGTATTATCTGCATGTTTGGTCTTATTCGTTATTTTAGCCGTACAACAATTAGTAGGATTATTTTAAAGCATTAAAACACTTTCTATTTGAGTAGAAAGTGTTTTTTACGGTTTGTAAGTTTTAATAGTAATCATGAAATAGGTAAAAACTAATTAGGAAAATTCAGGTTAAGGTGGAGTATTTATGCATTTTTTTGCTTCGCAAGACCATCTCACTGCTGTTGAATGGATACTCAGAGCAATTGTGGGCTTCGTATTTTTTATCGTGGTAGCTAGGATGATGGGGCAACGAACTATTTCACAGGTCGGACTTCTCGACTTTGTAATTGTCTTACTAATTGGCAATATAATTGCTCATCCATTATCAGATGAAGGGTTAGGTTTAACAGGGTCAATGATTACGATGACCGTAATCTTGGTTCTCTATTTGATTGGTATTTTATTAAGTCTACGTTCACCTAGGATAAGAAAATTGTTTATTCCTGCACCGATTCCACTAATTGAAAACGGAAAAGTGCTTTATAAAAATTTGAACAAAGCAAGAATTTCAATCGATGTTCTTTTATCAGAATTAAGGATGCATAAAATAGAAGATATCCAGAAGGTTGCTATAGCTTCATGGGAACCTGGCGGATCTATCTCGATCTTTTTAAAAAGTGAACACCAACCGCTAACACCGAATTCCTTTAATGCCCCTATTCAATCATTTCAATATCCTAAGACCATTATTAAGGAGAAAAAGATAGACGATAAAGTGTTACAGCAACTGGGTAAAAGTGAAGAATGGCTATTGCAAAAAATGCAAACAACCATTAATAATGTAACACTTAATGAAATTTTACTTGGAACAATCGATGAGAATGAAAATGTCAGGTTGTTTCTATATCAGTAGAGAAACTTTGCATTCAAAATACTCCCCTTCCAAATTGGTCATACTAACCAAATGAATATTTTTGTATATTGGAGGATATTGGTTTGGAACATTCATGGCTCTCTCTAATTCCTTTTTTAATTGTAATTGGTATGGCGATTTGGTTAAAGGATATTTTACCTGGACTTGTTCTAGGATTAATAGTTGGTGCGATTCTTGTTACTTCTGATTTATTAGTTGGAACACAGCAATCAATAACGTATATTGTGACCACATTATCAGACCCAACCAATATTAAAATCGTAAGTTTTCTGTATGTGTTCGGTGGTTTAGTTGGAATGATGAATATCGCTGGAGGTATTAAAGGATTTACAGAATGGATTGGGGAGAAAATAAAAAGTGAACGAGGCTTGCTCGGTTTAATTTGGCTTACCCTCCCTTTTACTTTTATGATGCCGATGTTTCGGATTATGATGGTTGGCCCTATCATTAAACAACTCATCAAAAAAATGAACCTACCAAAACAGAAGGTCGGCATGACATTAGATATTTCTACCGAATCAGTAATTGTACTTTTACCAGTTGCGACTGCGTTTGTTGGCTTTATGGTTTCACTTGTTGAAGGTGGTATCAAAGGACTTGACTTAGGTATGACTGCTTATGAAGTTTTTCTGCTAAGTATCCTGTTCAATTTTTATGCAATTGTGATGCTTCTAATTGGAATCATTCAAACATTATGGCCATCCAAAACAAAAGCTATTTCTGAAAAAATACAAGATGAAGAAGAAAATGAGCACGAATTTCACCGAATGGGGATAAAAAAAGAGCTGTCCCTTGTAAAAGCTCAGCCTTGGCATTTAATTGTTCCGGTCTTTCTATTATTAGGATTATCGCTTTACCTATTATGGGAGGATGGCAAATCACTAGGAGCTCAAACGGTGTTTGAAGCGTTTTCGATGGCTGACGCGACTTTCGTAATGCTTTTGGCTGTGTTCATCACCCTCATTTTTACATTTGTCTTTTATGTAATTCGAAAACAGAAATTACATGAAATCATGTATCATTTTTACGATGGCGGCAATCAAATGATGCAGGCGATTAGCCTTCTTATCCTAATATGGGCATTAACTTTATCAGCTGAAGAACTCGGATTTTCAACATTTATTAGTTCAACTTTAGGTTCATTTCTACCTGGATTTTTAACTCCTGCAACGATTTTTATAATAGGCTCAGTTGTCGGCTATTTTATTGGATCCTCATGGGGAACATGGGGATTATTTATGCCGCTTGGGATCGCGCTAGCTTTATCGACAGGCGCCTCAATCCCATTAACCGTAGGAGCTGTTTTTGCAAGTGGAGCATTTGGAGCATTGACATCCCCACTTGGTGATACAACCATTACAACAGCATCGATTTTAGATCTAGACCTAGTTGATTATGCTCAATACAAATTAAAAGTTTCAGCGATTGGTGGGATACTTGCAACAGTTCTATATATCATAGGCGGTTTAATGATTTAAAAAAGACTAAACGCTAACTGTTTAGTCTTTTTCCAAAGTTAAAGGTTTCGTTCTTGATATGTTTTAAAGGCAGGGCTTTTTAATACGATGCCAACGATAATAAACCCAAAGATAGATCCTGCAATTGAGCTAAAAATGAACGCAGGCACGAATCCAAATAGGGCTGCATCCTGACCAAGTATGAGTGTGGCGATTGGATAACAAGCCATCGCTCCTAATAATCCGGTTCCGATAATTTCACCGGTCATTGCCATTGAAGCTTTCTTTGTTTTTGAATATAAATAGGCTGCTAAAAATGCTCCAATCATACTTCCTGGAAAGGCAAATAATGAACCTGTACCTAGCATGTTTCGAAGTAATGATACTGAAAAGGCTTGAAGTACTGCGTATGCTGGACCCAAAATGACTGCCGACAGTACATTAATAAAATGCTGCATTGGAAACACTTTTGTAAATCCGATTGGTATCGCAAACAAATGGCTTGTTACCGTTCCTATTGCGATAAACATCGCTGTAATTGTCAGTTTTAATGTTTTATTCATTGTGAAACCTCCTTTAAAATTTAGTCCATTACTAATCCGCCATCAACGATTAGGTTCTGTCCAGTTACACCTTTACTCCAAGGTGATGCAAAGAAAAGAACCGCATTCGCAACATCCTCTGGTGTCGTGACTTTTTGAAGAGGTGTAGAATTCTTGATTAATTGGAAAACCTCTTCAGAAGTTGCTGAACTTGCATCTGTTGTTTGAAGTAAACCTCCTGATATCATGTTAACGTTTATGCCATAAGCTCCAAGGTCTTTTGCCATGTTTCGAGTAAATCCCAAAAGGGCTGCCTTACTTGTGTTGTAATCATGATAAGCTACGACAGGGTTTTGGACGAGATTTGTACCAATTGTTACGATTCGACCAAAGCCTAATTCCTTCATGTCATCTACTGCTGCTTGAGTTGTATGTAAAGCCCCTCGTATTGCTCCTTCGAGCTGTGCGTGATAATCAGCCCATGATATCTCTTCAGCATTTTTTCTTGCAATTGGATCGAAACGGAAATTTATTAGGGCATTATTAACAACTGTTGTTATCGGTTGATCAAAATACTTTTTCGCTTCAAAAAATAAGTTCTCTACCTGCTCCCGGTTTCTCACATCAGCCTGAATTGCAATTGCGTTTTCACCAATTTCTTCTTTTAGAGAATGAGCTTTTGCTTCACTTTTGAAGTAATTGATCACCACTTTCGCTCCTTCATTTGCAAATCCTTTTACAATTTCCTTTCCTAGTCCACGTGCACCACCGGTAACAAGAACAACCTGATTTTGTAACTTCATTCTAGTAGCCTCCTAATAAAGTAGAATAAGAAAAACGCAAAAAAGCCAGATCCACATATATGGACCTGGCTTAGGTAGCAAGAAAAGATGGAAGTTTTCCACTCTACTTTCCTCCGCCGGTATTACCCGGATCAGGTCCAAAGGGTTAAAAAACGTCCGTTTTTCTCTCAGCCCAGTCGGGCACCCCTAGTAGTTTGCGAATATTCTTTCTATAAGCATAGTATGTTCAGACAAAAATGTAAAGGTAATTGATTACTAGCCTTTAAATATATTTACTCCCCTCTCTAATGCTTAACTTCGCCAGTTTGGTTTCATTTATATATAAATTTACGAACTGAATGTGGGTTAGTTTTTGAGTATTCCCTTAATGCCCAACCAATTGCCTTTTGGATGAAAAATTCATTACTATCTGCATTAGCTCTTATGTATTTGTATAGGTATGATTCATTTGTTTCTAGTTTATATATTAATTGAAATAATATCGATGAACGTTTTAGCCATATGTGATTACCGAATGCCCATTTTTCGATTTTATCTTCAATTATGCTGGGTGTTTCTTTTGCGATTTTTCCAATAAGATGTGGTGCAAGTACATCTACCGTATCCCACCAAGATTTGGTGATAATGAGATCCTCTATAAATAGCAAATGGTTGCTATTTATTTTCTTAAGAGACTTAACTAAATAGTCTAATGCTGCATATTGATATTCGCGTTCATCTTTCATCCACAATTGTTTGACAAGCTCGAGATTAATTTTTTGTTGTAAAATACCTGTTTCTTTATAAAAATCACGCAATAATTGTCTTCTTAACGGTGTTTTTATTCCAAGAAATGGGAACTGGTTTTTCATATATTTCTTCATTGGTTCTGCATTTTCTTCATTTCGATTAGTTTCAAATAATTCAACAAGATAATTTAGTTCGTCCATATCATGCACCCTTATTACTTTTCCTTTATTGTACTTTATTAACTTTTATAAGCAAAATAAAAATACCATCTTTTCTATGTAACGATACGTACGAAAAGATAGTATTTCAAGGAAATTACTGCATCTTTATAGGAGTAACAACAGCAAATAAGTTTTCTGTTGGATTGTTAAGGTTTACTTCGATTACCTTGTAACCTTCTTTGTCCTTGTAATCATTTGAAACTGGTGTTTTAATCTCGTTGCTCATCTTCCGTACTTCCCTTCTAACAGTTTTCTCACACAATAAGTAGTATATGAAGTGGAAACGATAATGTGCTTACTTTTCAAAAAAATATTTAAGATTATTATAAAGTTTGTCCATCTAGTCGTTCTTAAGAACGGATTTCTTCTATATATATTGAATAAGTAGAATCTAATAAAAGAAGGTGGTTTCCATTTTGATTGAGAATTCATTTTATAGCCAAGAATTTCACGGTCCTTATGAACTTTATAATTTAGGGGATTTTACACTAGAAGAAGGTGGAATGATTCCAAAATGTCAACTTGCCTATGCGACATTCGGTGAATTAAACGAAGCGAAGGATAATGTGATTGTCGTCCCTACTTGGTTTTCCGGTACAAACAAGGCCTATGAGCCATATATAGGCGAAGGAAGAGCACTAGATCCTAGTAAATACTTTATTGTAATTATCAACCAAATTGGAAATGGACTATCAAGTTCCCCACATAACAGCCTCGATCCAATTAGTATGGTTAATTTTCCGAAGGTCAGAATTAGCGATGATATACGTGCTCAGCATCAATTCCTTACAGAAAAATACGGTATCGAAGAAATTGCGTTAGTTGTAGGTGGATCCATGGGAGCCCAACAGACATATGAATGGGCTGTGAGATATCCGGATATGGTCAAGCGTGCTGCACCAATTGCTGGGACTGCCAAAAATACAACACACGATTTCATCTTTACAGAAACGTTAATAGATGCCATAACATCAGATCCAGGCTGGAAAAACGGAAACTACCAGTCTTGTACGGAAGTAGTCGAAGGATTAAATAGACATGCAAAAATATGGGCCGTTATGGGGCTTAGCACAGAATTTTACAAACAAGAACAATGGCGCCTATTTGGAGTCAATTCTGTCAACGAATTCGTTTACGACTTTTTACAGCCTCTTTTTGCGGCAATGGATCCAAATGCGTTACTAACGATGGCATGGAAATGGCAACGCGGGGATGTAAGTCGAATGACGAACGGAAATCTTGATGAGGCGCTTGGAAGAATTAAAGCAAGAACATTTGTTATGCCGATTGATGAAGACATATTCTTCCCTCCAAGAGACTGTGAATACGAACAATCATTGATTCCGAACAGTGATCTTCGAATAATCAAAAGTATTTGCGGTCATTTTGCCTTATTTGGTGTAGAAGGGTCGGCCTACTTTGATCAGATCGATAAACATCTTATAGAACTATTATCCACACCAGTATAGAATAGTAATTTTGATAAAATATAGCCATCTTTCGAGATGGCTTTTTTATTTGATTAATATGTGTAAAAAGAAGCTCAAAAAGCCATATTAGTAAAATAATATATGGGAAAGGATGGAAATCTATGAAGAAAGAAGATCATGTAAAGAACCAAGTTCTTTATATCACAAACCCTGCTTATGATGCTTTGCATTCAGAAAATCTTCTTGAGGAAAATGATGAGGAAAATCATCGCGAACATACCGTTCGAAGTGATCTAGAGAAATAAATTGAAAAAGGAGGACAATGGTCATTGTTCTCCTTTAGTCACTATTAGTCAAGTGGTGTAATTTCTACATTTAAGACCCCAACACTTGGTGATGCACCCAAAGCTTCAAATGCTTTACGATGAAGATTAATTCGATTTGCTGGGTATTTCTTCACCTGATCAACTACTGTTACAATTACATCTTGATTTGGAACAAAGGATACATTTCGGATCCGTAAACGTTGACCACATTTAAAAGGGCTATTTTCTCCTACCGCTGCAGTCATGTTGTGGTCATAGGACCATCCAATTTCACATTTTGTTGGTGTTCCGCCCCATGTCCAAGTAGCTTTTCCTAAAATTGTATCGGGATTTCGATTCCAATCCCACCCATAGTAAGGTGCCGTGTACTGCGGCACGTACTGGTGATAATAATGATTATCATACATGTTCCGTGGTTCTAAGTATCCGTGACAATAAGGGCAGTAATAACCAGACGTAGGTCTTATCATCTCTCTCCTTCTCCTTTAAAAACCAATTTTCTAATTACTTCGTCTACTTAAATGTATGTAATACGACTAGTATTGGTTCCTATTGGAGAGTCCTACTTAGGATCTTTGTGTACATGGAAAGTTCATTATTTTTAATCTTGAAAGCGAAATAAATTGATCAAGTCTGATTTATTCGTTACTAAATCTTCTAACGTATACCCATTCAATACATTTATGAAAGCCTGTAATGCTTCATTTAATGCATGTTTTAATTTACAGGATGGTGAGATGGAGCAGTAGCCTCCGCCCTCTTTAAAGCAGTCCACAATATTAAAGTCGTCTTCTGTGTTAGACACGACCTCGCCAATATTAATATCTCTTGGATGCTTCGCAAGCCTAAAGCCCCCGTTTCGTCCACGAATGGTTTTAATGTATTCTAGCTTCCCTAAATGATGAATAATCTTCATTAAATGGTTTTTTGATATATTATAAGCTTCTGCGATTTCTTGGATTGTACACTTTTCTTCTTCATTTTTCATAGCCAAATACATTAAAACACGTAAAGAATAATCCGTATAATTTGTTAACTTCATTGAAAAAACTCCTTATATTGATGAGTTCATATTAAGTATAGCACGAAAGTCCTGTTTTTCACTGAAAATGTGACAACTTTTCAAAAGATGTATTCAAAAGGTATCTTTTATTTACACTGTCGTTATATTATAAACATGTATTTTAAATATTTGTTTTAGAAAGGACGTCTTTTAATGCTTAGTCAACAAACAATTGAAATCGTAAAAAGCACAGTTCCAGTACTTGAAAAATTCGGTAAAGATATTACATCTCACTTTTACAAACGTATGTTTAAAAATAACCCTGAATTATTAAATATTTTCAACCATGCAAATCAAAGACAAGGTCGCCAGCAAACAGCTTTAGCAAACGCTGTTTATGCTGCAGCTGCTCATATTGATAACTTAGAAGCTATTCTTCCTGTAGTTAAACAAATCGCTCAAAAACACCGCGCTTTAGGAATTCAACCTGAACATTATCCAATCGTTGGAGAAAACCTACTTGGTGCGATTAAAGAAGTATTAGGCGATGCTGCAACAGATGAGATCATCAACGCTTGGGCTGAAGCTTATGGAGCCATTGCAGATGCGTTCATCGGCGTGGAAAAAGAAATGTATAAGGAGGCAAAGGAACAGCCAGGAGGTTGGGAAGGTTTCAAAAATTTTATTGTAGACCGAAAAGTGAAGGAAAGTGAAGTTATTACTTCCTTCTATTTAAAGCCTGAGGATGGAAATGAAATTGCGTCTTATCAAGCTGGTCAATACTTAACCGTTAAAGTTCAGCCTGAAGGTGATGAGTATACACATATCCGCCACTATAGCCTTTCAGATGCACCAGGAAAAGACTATTACAGAATTAGTGTCAAACGTGAAGAACATGGTGTCGTTTCAAATTACTTACATCACGAAATGAATGAAGGTGATGTAATCACTGTAAGTGCACCAGCCGGTGATTTCGTTCTTGAAGCAAAAGACACTCCTGCCATTTTATTAAGTGGTGGTGTTGGATTAACACCAATGGTCAGCATGTTAAATACAATTGTAGAGCAACAGCCTGAACGTGAAGTTATGTTCATCCATGGTGCACTCAATAGTGAGGTTCACGCATTAAAAGATGAGGTTGCAAATCTTGCATCAAAACATGAGAATGTGAAGAATTTCGTTGCTTATTCTGCCCCTACTGACCAAGACCGTCAAGACATGAATTTTGATAAGGAAGGCTTCGTTGACCTTAATTGGTTAAAAGCAACTGTTGGAACAACAGAAGCAGATTTCTATTTCTGTGGCCCAGTACCATTTATGAAAATGATGTATCGCTCATTAAAGGAATGGGGAGTTGCATCTGAAAATATTCATTTCGAATTCTTTGGTCCTGCTAGTGAATTAGAGGAATCCGCAGAAGCAGTAACTGCATAATTGAAGATTATTCAATAGACCCTCCGTTTCTATAATGTAATTGAGGGTCTTTTTTGGCTTTATCATATTTGTTGGGGTTTAGACAATATTTGTCCAGCCAGATCCAGATGGTACTGGGGTTGCTAAGGATGTATATTATACGTTTGAAATTTTCAATCCTCTCGTTGTTCAATTTACGAAGAGAGACCCTGATAATGATAATAAAATGTCAATTGTGCTAATGATTCAACCTGTAACAGAAGGAAAATCAATTGCACATGGTATTATTTCCTTTAACTATGATACGGGAACAACGGATGAAGAAACGGTTAAGTTCCAAGATATGATTTTTGCGAAGGACAAGCCAATTGTTGAAAATCAAAAGCCGGAAGATCTTCCTTTAGATTTACAGGTTGAGCTTTCCTTAAAATCTGACCGTATGAGTATTGCATATCGTCAATATTTGAAAAAAATTGGAGTCACTCTAGGGACTGCCTAATACAGGAAAAGTGCCAATCCCCTATTTGGTAGGAGTTGATTGGCACCCTTTTTTTATAGTCTAAATACATTTCTAAATCTCATTGCACTATAAAATAATGCTGCATCTCTTCCCTCTTTTGTATATCGGTTTCTCTGTTTTCGCAAACACTCCATAAAAGCAAGGTCACATTCCCGTGACGGGCCATATCGTCGATAGCATAGGTCATGTCTCATACAACATGAATCTACCCGATTTGTCGGTGGACCAGAACCTCCACAGCCTGGTCCACACCATCTATAGCCAGGCATACAAAAACCGAACCCTCTTCTGTCGCTCATCACTCTCCCCTCCTTTTTACCTTAAGACTATATTAATAAAATATGTTTTTGTTTTTGGAAAGGAAGGGCTTTTATAATGCATACCGTTTAGACTATTAAAAAAGAATTGAAAAGTCTGATAAAAGTTTGATAGTATAACATTATTATCAAGGACAAATGGAATATTTAACATTGTCCACTCAATTTTCACATCAAGCGAAGGAGATTAAAATGAAGGGTAAATTTCATTATGCGTGGATGATTGTATTTGTGACGTTCCTCGCATTTTTAGCAGTGCAAGGGGGAAGGTTAGCATTCGGAGCGTTTGTTGAGCCTTGGGAGCAAGACTTACATATGGACAGGGCGACAACCTCACTTATTTCAACCATAAGCTTTGTCATTTATGGTCTTTCACAGCCTTTTATTGGGAGATTCATAGATAGATATGGTGCACGTCTAATTTTATCTATTAGTACGTTTATTGTAGGAATCAGTTTCTTTTTCATTACTTTTGTTACGCAGCCTTGGCAATTATTCATCCTTTATTCGTTAGTATCAGTTGGTGTTGGTGGTGCATCGAATGTTGCCGGCACAGTTCTTATTACGAATTGGTTTAATAAAAAGCGTGGGCTTGCGTTAGGGATCATGGAGGCTGGCTTTGGATTTGGACAAATGCTCCTTGTTCCTGGCTCTCTTATGTTAATTCATTGGTTTGATTGGAGAACCACGATTTTTATTTTAGGTGCTTTGTTAATCGTCATCGTGTTTCCTGTCGTACTCTTCTTTTTACGCAATCATCCCAATGAAAAAGCTATGGAGCCTTTGGGCGGAAAAATCAATGAAAAAGAAGAATCTGGGACAGAACATGAAAAGAAGCCTGTTTCACTTAAAGTTCTTTTTAAAATGCGCGAATTTTGGTTTTTAATGGTACCTTTTGCTGTCTGTGGGTTTACGACAACTGGTTTAATGGATACACATCTAATTCCTTTATCCCACCACCATGGATTTTCAGCAACTGTAACAGGCACAGCAGTAAGTATTTTAGCGGCTTGTAATATTGTCGGAATCTTGCTTTCTGGTGTTATCATTGATTATTGGAGTAGCCGTAAGCTATTAGTTTTTATTTATTTTACGCGTGCATTATCAATTGGCATTCTAGTTTACTCTCATAACACTGTGTTATTGTTATTATTTGCATCCATTTTTGGATTTGTTGATTTTGCAACAGTTGCACCTACTCAATTATTGGTAACTCAATATTTTAAAAACTATTCAATCGGATTTATTGTGGGGTGTTTATCTCTTAGCCATCAAATCGGTTCAGCCTTAGGTGCTTTTATACCAGGACTATTATATAGTAATTATGGCAATTATGAATTATCTCTTTATATATCAATCTTACTTGTTCTGGCTGCAGCCATTATGAATCTTTTATTACCTGAACCGAAACGAATGAAAATAGTTGTTAATAGGGCAAATTAATCCAGAGTTCGCCCTTTTTACTCCTAAAAATAGAACCATGTACATTTGTATTCTAGTTTGCCCATGGTGTAAAATCTTTTAAGCAACACAAAAGGGATACAAGGAGAAAAATAAATGAAAAGCATTTTACGAAATTTTATTAATGGAATTTTGACAATTGTTCCGATTATTTTAGTTGTGTATGTAGTTTTTAAAGTCTTTTTGTTTTTAGATGGGATATTAGGGAATTTCCTGAAGCCTTTTTTGAGAGAAGATTATATCCCTGGAATTGGACTATTACTCACATTTGTGGTTATTACAATCTTAGGTTGGTTATCAACGAGAGTCTTTTCAGGGGCAATTTTTCGTTTGATTAACAGATTGTTAGAAAAAATTCCGTTAATCAAAACCTTATACTCTGTTATTAAGGATACATTCAATTCCTTTCTTGGTGAGAAGAAGTCATTTTCAAAGGTTGCACTTGTGAGAATACCAGGTACAGACGTAAAAGCAATCGGTTTTATTACGACTGAAGATGTCGAAAGTTTTTATGATCCATTGAAAGACTATGTCGCTGTTTATATTCAGCAAACTTTTCAAATTGCTGGTTTCACCTTCTTAATTCCCAAGGATGAAGTTGAAATTATTGACGTAAAGCCTGAGGATGCAATGAAATTTGTAGTTTCTGGTGGGATGACATCAAAATAAAACAAAATACCCTATCAGTAAAAAAGAACGTGCCTTCCCCATTTAAGGACGTTCTTTTTATATTTACATCCAAGTTAACATAATGTTATTATATTAAACTAAATGCAGAATTAATATATTGAAAAATTTTCAAGTTTTATGGACCAAAACAAATTTTAAACATATATTATCACGTAAATATTTGGGCTCTTATAACTAATTCTAAGAGGTGATAAGCATGTATGTTGTTCATTACTTTGAAAATAATAATCTTTTATTAACCCAACTGGTGCAAACGGTGCCATCTGTCGATGATTCGATCAAAATAAAAGGAAAAAAAGGCAAAGTTTCTAAAGTAATCGATATTGATGAAAGAAATATTCATGTCCAGGTTGAGTTAGACCGGATAGTGAAAAAGAAAGCAGTTGACGATTCAAAAAAGAAAAGACGATAAGATCAGAGAACGCACCGATAAAAGGAGTGCGTTCTTATCTTTGTAAAGTAATGATTTCTGTGTCCCTCATTGATGCCTTATAAAGACTAATCGTTCCTGATACGCCTATTCCTGTAGAAGGATCCATTGTAAAATCATCATTTAGCGCAATCGTCCATTTAGCCTCACTATTTTCAACTAAAACAACTGCTAAAGTACCAAATTGAATAACTTGTTCCCAGCTAAAGGTTTCCGAATTTCCTTCATGTTCGACTGTAATTCCGTCTGTGTGACTAGAAATATTGCTATTTCCACCTTTCCATTTGCCATAAATGGCAGAACCTACATAATAATAAGATCCCCCTCTACCTCGGTCACCATATGTACCAATAAATTGGTGAATTGAATTGTCTTTCGCCTTATAGGTCATCGCAGCAACATCATTTGTTAGCCAGTCAATTTTATATTCACCATTCATTTGATATGGAAGAGTCTCTTTTTGGCGAGCGAAAATTCCATAATAAGTTCGATAATAATGAGCTTCTTCCCTATTATCTTTTATGATGAATAGATGCTTAAAATCAGGTGAAATACTTATGACTTGGTTGATCGGATGTTTTAAAACCAGAATTCCATAAAAAATGATAAAAAGCAGAAATACAGATGAGCTGAGAATCCTTCCTTTTTTCTTTATGGGTAGCAGCATCCAAAATGACAGACTTAAAAAGATTCCAATGAAAATATTAATCACATAAAATAATCGATTATCACTATACTCAATTAGAAATTTGGAATGAAGGAAAAAATAGCCCATTTGAAGAAGGAAAGATCCGATCGCAATCACAAAGAAGATCCATCCTATTGCTATTTTACGACTATTCATTCGGTGCTACCTCCGATGCAAACTCCCACGATAACCCTTGATCAAATGAAACAAATTTCCCTTTTACCTTTCCACCCATATAGTCTCCATTCGGTCCTTGGTTAAGAAGAACAGCAAAATGATCATCTTCTTTAAATGGAAGCTCTGCCGTTACAAAAATCTGATGATATTTTTCTGGGATAGAAAATGTGGCTTTCTTCCAAGAAAATCCAGAGTCGGTCGTTACATAAAAATCAGGTTCTTCAGGATTGATGATACCGTATGATAAGAAACCGGTATTTTCGTCGACAAAGGTACCATTATATATAAGCCTTGTTGTACCTGGGTAGGCTGTTTCTCTCCACGTTTTTCCCCCATCATTTGTCATGAATGTCGCTGACCATTCCTGAGACATTGTTCGATCCCCAGAAACAATGACATAGCCAAATTTTTCATTTAAGAAATCCACTTTCCGAAATCTGATGCCTGGATCATGTTGATAGATCAGTGATTCCTGCCATGTTACCCCCTTGTCGAGTGATGTAATTAGTTTAATGGCACCTTCTATATATAAAAAAGTGGCTCTTTTATCTGTTAGAATAAAGCTGTCATTTATAAGCTCTGTTTGGTTTCCATTATATTCTCCACTAAATAGTTGCTCGACCTTTACTGGGACTGTAACCCAATCATCTCCATTGTCATATGTAATCTTTAATTCATTATTTTGCAGTGTGTAACCAATTGAATCAGCCACAATGGTAGGCTGTAAAGATTCAGGTCTCTCTCGATTTTCAGATGGACTTGACATGTCTTCCTGTACAGGTGGTGTTCCATCAAAAGATTTTTCATATTGAAAAATAGAAATGATTAAAAGCAGAATGACTAAACTTGAAACCACAATCAATAGATTTTTCAAAGATAATCTCCTTTGTTCTTTTATCCTCCTGAATCCGTGATAAAAAATAATTTTTCCGATAATTTTAGGAATTCCTTATTTTCTTGCCATTCGTACTAATTTAAGTTGGATTGATTGGTTTTTGTGTACACTAAATAAAACCTGCTTACCTATA
>NZ_SLUB01000003.1 GCF_004799755.1 Bacillus timonensis
TTGATATGCGATATGAAAAGCGAAGTACTATCTTAACAACAAATGTAAATTTTAAAGCATGGGATGAAGTCTTTCAGGAACCTAAACTGGCAAATGCCATTCTAGACCGTATTTTACACCATGCGACAGTCGTGACAATGGTGGGGGATTCCTACCGCTTAAAGGATCATTTTACGATAGAAAATGAGTAATTTTGTACATCCTTAAACAAGCAAAAATGTACATATTTGTGTTGACATTTATATACGAGGGTACGATTAGACCTTATTCTTACCTTCACTCCGGCTCAGGACGGTGCTTGAGGGTACGATTAGACTCTATTCTTACCTTCACTTCGGCTGTGAACCTTATACGAGGGTACGATTAGACCTTATTCTTACCTTCACTCTGGCTCAGGACGGTGCTTGAGGGTACGATTAGACTCTATTCTTACCTTCACTTCGGCCATGGACATTGGGTGAGGGCACGATTAGCCTTTATTCTTACCTTCACTCCGGCCATGGACGTTGCGTGGGGGTACGATTAGCTCCTATTCTTACCTTCACTTGTACTTTGTTCAAACAGTGATGGTAACATTATCCTTTGATTCCTCTAATAGTTATGAAAGCTTATCTTTGAGAACGAAATCACTTTGCACTTTTTCCATGTTCCAAGAAATATAGTGAAATATCTACAATCCAAAGTAAGGCAAACAAAAAAGCCCCACCCCGGGACTTTTCATTCCTATAACTTTACCGATTTCACATTATAGACCGGTTTCTCAAACCAGTTGGTGGCGATTCGTTGGAAGATTTCCTTCTCGCCTGTTGTGAGGAATAAGTGGCTCCTTTTCCTCGCCTTTTTGTTTAAGAGTCCACTATAGAATAATACAGTGCTGACCTCGCGCGCAGTTTCGGCTCCGGAATCGATAAGCTTAATTCTATTTCCTAGATAGGCTTGGATCGTATTACGAAGTATTGGATAATGGGTACAGCCGAGAATCAAAGTGTCAATATCCTTACCTCGTAGTGGCTCAAGTGAATCTGCGACAATTTGTTCAGCTTTTTGGCCGACAAACTCGCCTGCTTCAACTAGTGGAACAAATTGAGGGCATGCAAGGCTTTCGACACTGATTTGATTGTTGATTGATTTTAGTGCATCTTCATAAGCTCCACTTTCAATTGTGTTGACTGTTCCGATGACACCAACATAGTTATTTTTTGTAACCTTTAATGCGGTTCTTGCTCCTGGGTAGACTACGCCGATTACTGGGATGGAAAGCTCTGCTTGGATTTCATCCAAAACGAGGGCGGTTGCTGTATTACAGGCGATAACAAGCATCTTAATTTCATGTGACAATAAATAGTTCGTCATCTCCCATGTAAACTGACGAACTTCTTCTTTAGGTCTTGGCCCATATGGACATCTTGCGTTATCACCTAGATATATGATTTCTTCATTAGGTAATTGTCTAATTATTTCCCGAGCAACGGTTAAACCGCCCACCCCAGAATCTATAACTCCAATTGGTCTTTTCAAACGTTTCGCCTCATTCTACTCGCATTTCTTGATGTAATTTCCTAAGACTTTTTTCTAATTGGATCACTTCTTCGTCAGAGAAGTTTTCCATGATTTCGTGCAAATAATCTTGTCTTTTTTTAATCACTTCCTCGATGATACGTTCCCCTTCTTCAAGTAAATGAATTCGAACGACACGACGATCTTTTGGGTCTTTTACACGCATCACAAGCTCATTTTTTTCCATTCGATCAACAAGATCGGTTGTTGTGCTACAAGCTAAGTACATTTTATTTGATAATTCACCAATTGTCATATCTCCATGTTCAAGTAACCACTGAAGGGCGATAAACTGTGGTGTTGTAATGGTGAAGTTACTTAAGATTTCACGACCTTTTTGTTTAAGTAAGCCGGAAATAAAACGAAGCGATTTTTCGATATCAGCGATTACTTGGTAGTCTTTAGTATCATTGCTCCCTTGAACTGTCATTACATCCTCTCCTAGTAAGGTTTTTTAGTGTAAAACCAACTGCTTTCTCTCGTGTCACAGTTAGTGAAAATATATGATTCGTAAGAACTTCTTCATTTCAGGAAAAAACTATATTATTCTTATTTTCTACTTTTTTCGCGCAAAAAGCAAGTTCAAGTATATCGAAATATGTAGTTGTTGCCTAAATAAGTAACCGGCTACCTTACATGTGTAAAGTGTAGCCGGTAATACTTAAAGTTCAAGTTCTCCCATACGAAGGAGCTCTACAACTGCTTGAGAACGCCCCTTTACTCCCAGCTTCTGCATCGCATTCGAAATGTGGTTACGAACTGTTTTTTCGCTAATGAATAGTTCACTTGCGATATCTTTCGTTGTTTTATCTTGAACTAGTAATTCAAAAACTTCTCTCTCTCTTTTTGTTAGTAGCGGTTTTGGTTGAAACTCTTTCTCCTTCAAGTATTGTAACCCTCCTTGCTAAGGTTCGAGCTGAACTACTGGATGGGTATATATTTAGTCACAATATAGTATGAGAAGGAGAGTATTGCTGTGACTGTTAAAAGGTTGATATGTAGACATTTTCGCGTCCATTTTTTAATGCCTTGGTATATTCGTTCTACTTAGCTCATACAATATAGGTTAGGTGCTTTTTTAACATATGTTTCATCTCATCAGACCATGGTTCCCCTTTTCCTGTTCGCTTAGACATTTGAACTAATGTACTCCTACCGACGAAACAAATGGATCCTTCTTTGTCCTTTGCCATATAATGAATATCCATTGAGGAATTGCCAAGCTGATTTATTTTGACGAATAACTTAAGCTGTTCTCCAAAAAAGACTTGTTTCAAATAGTCACATTGTTGGCTTGCAACTACGGGGATTGCTTCACTGGATTTGTCGGTCCATTTTTGCATAAACCCAATTTTATTAAAATATTGAATTCTTGCTTCCTCAAAATAAGTAAAGGGTACAGTGTTATTTAAATGTCCAAACATATCTGTTTCGGAAAAGCGGACTTGAATCGGTTGAAAAAAATCAAATGCATTCTCCCATGTCTCAATATCATCGATATACGTAATATGTTTCATTCCAATAGCTCCCTTACATAAGATTATTCACTTTACAGTAAAGTGGTGCCTTCTTCTAATGGAAAAGAAGGAATTTTTGAGGTTTCTATAAGTTGTCACCATGGTGACAACTCTTTTCGTAAAAAAGCACTCCTCCATTTACATGAAGGAGTGCTTTCGTATTTCTATTAGACTTGGTCACTACCAAACATATTTCTGAATGCTTGGATAGATGTATCTCTGTTTAGAGCAGCAATAGATGTAGTAAGTGGAATACCTTTTGGACAAGACTGCACACAGTTTTGTGAGTTACCACAGTTTGCAAGACCACCATCGCCCATTATCGCTTCTAAGCGTTCACTCTTATTCATTGCACCTGTTGGGTGAGCATTAAATAAACGAACTTGAGATAATGGAGCTGGTCCGATGAAATCAGACTTGCTGTTAACGTTCGGACAGGCTTCTAAACATACACCACATGTCATACATTTTGATAATTCATATGCCCATTGACGTTTCTTCTCTGGCATACGAGGACCAGGACCCAAATCATAAGTTCCATCAATTGGAATCCAAGCTTTTACTTTTTTCAATGAATCAAACATTCTACTACGGTCAATTTGCAAGTCACGTACAATAGGGAATGTCTTCATTGGCTCAAGTTTAATTGGTTGTTCAAGTTGGTCAATAAGGGCTGAACAAGATTGACGAGGTTTACCATTAATAACCATTGAACAAGCACCGCAAACCTCTTCTAAACAGTTCATATCCCAGGTAATTGGGGCTACTTTATTTCCATTAAGATCTACCGGATTACGACGAAATTCCATTAAAGCGGAAATAACATTCATATTCTTACGGTATGGAACCTTAAATTTTAATACATATGGTTCAGAGTCTGGAGTATCCTGACGAGTTACATGAAATTCAACTGTTTTTTCACTCATCTTAATTTTCCTCCTTCTTCTTTGTATAGTCACGTTTACGTGGTGCAATTAATGAAGTATCTACTTCTTCATAATGGAATGCAGGCGCAGAATCCTTCCCAGTAAATTTAGCCATTGTTGTTTTTAAGAAATCCTCGTCATTACGATCAGGGAAATCAGGTTTGTAGTGTGCTCCACGGCTTTCATTACGGTTATAAGCACCAATTGTAATTACACGTGCTAGCTGAAGCATATTTTGTAATTGACGAGTAAATGTCGCACCTTGGTTACTCCATTTAGACGTGTCATTGATATTAATGTTTTTGTAACGTTCTAAAAGTTCTTGAATCTTTTCGTCTGTCTTTAAGAGCTTGTCATTGTATCGAACAACGGTTACGTTATCTGTCATCCATTCACCAAGTTCTTTGTGAAGGATGTATGCATTTTCCGTACCATCCATTGACATAATGTTATCCCATTTTTCTTGCTCTTGTTTTACGTGGCTATCGAATACAGATGAAGATATAGAATCAGTACCTTTTTTAAGTCCATTGATGTAATGAACTGCATTTGGACCTGCAACCATTCCACCGTAAATAGCTGATAATAGCGAGTTGGCACCTAATCGATTTGCACCGTGCTGTGAAAAATCACATTCTCCTGCTGCAAATAAACCAGGAATGTTTGTTTGTTGGTGATCATCAACCCATAATCCACCCATTGAGTAGTGGACAGCTGGGAAGATTTTCATTGGAACTTTACGTGGATCATCACCCATGAATTTTTCATAGATTTCAATAATTCCACCTAATTTAATATCAAGTTCCTTTGGATCTTTATGTGATAGATCTAGATAAACCATGTTTTCACCGTTGATACCTAGCTTCATATCTACACATACATGGAAGATTTCACGTGTTGCAATATCACGTGGAACTAAGTTTCCGTATGCAGGATATTTTTCTTCTAAGAAGTACCAAGGTTTACCATCTTTGTATGTCCATACGCGTCCACCTTCACCACGAGCAGATTCACTCATTAGGCGAAGTTTGTCATCTCCAGGAATTGCAGTTGGGTGAATTTGAATGAACTCACCGTTTGCATAATATGCACCTTGTTGGTACACAATAGATGCAGCAGAACCAGTGTTAATAACTGAGTTAGTTGTCTTACCAAAGATGATTCCAGGTCCACCCGAAGCCATGATAACAGCATCTGCAGGGAAAGATTGAATCTCCATAGAGTGAAGGTTCTGTGCTACGATACCACGACAAACTCCTTCATCATCTTGAATGATTCCTAGGAATTCCCATCCTTCATACTTGGTAACAAGCCCTGCTACTTCATGACGGCGAACTTGCTCATCTAATGCATAAAGCAATTGTTGACCAGTAGTTGCACCAGCAAATGCAGTACGATGGTGTTGAGTACCACCAAATCGACGGAAATCAAGTAAACCTTCTGGTGTACGGTTAAACATAACTCCCATACGGTCCATTAAGTGAATAATTCCAGGAGCTGCCTCACACATTGCCTTAACTGGCTTTTGGTTAGCGAGGAAATCTCCACCATATACTGTATCATCGAAGTGGATCCAAGGAGAATCCCCTTCACCTTTTGTATTAACCGCACCGTTAATCCCACCTTGTGCACAAACAGAGTGAGAACGTTTTACCGGTACGAGTGAAAATAAATCAACTTGTGTTCCTTCTTCCGCGGCCTTGATGGTAGCCATTAGCCCAGCTAATCCACCACCAACTACGATAATCTTTCCTTGACTCAAAGTAACTCACTCCCAATAAAGAGATCGTTCAACTTGTATATGTAACCGTGAACGTTCAAATATTTAAATTCTTAAACGAAAGCTAAGATTGTTGATACACCTACGTAAGATAATGCAATAAAAATAATGACTGTAACATATGTTGCAATTTGTTGAGAGCGAGGAGTTATTGTAAGCCCCCAACTTACAGCAAATGACCATAAGCCATTTGAGAAATGGAAAATTGTTGAGATTACACCAACAAGATAGAAAATAAGCATTGCTGGTGAACTTAAGATCTCTTCCATCATTTGAAAGTTAACTTCTGCTCCAAAAGCTGCTTGAATACGTGTTTCCCATACATGCCATGCTACAAAAATTAGAGTAATGATTCCTGTTATTCGTTGCAGGAAGAACATCCAGTTACGGAAGAAACCGTATCTACTCACATTGTTCTTTGCGGTAAAGGCAATATAGAGACCGTAAATCGCATGGAATATTAATGGTAGATAAATAATAACTACCTCTAGAAAGATTCTAAATGGAAGATTTCCCATAAAACCAGCAGCACTGTTAAATGCTTCTTCTCCTCTTGTCGCAAAATTATTCGCTGTTAAGTGTACCAATAAGAATACCCCTACAGGAATCACACCTAATAACGAATGGATCCTGCGATTAAAAAACTCACGATTACCTGCCATACTTTAATTTACCCCCCCTTAATAATAAACCGTACCTTTTGGTACTTCATTTTCATTCCTCATCCTGCAAAATTATATAAAAGGACGAATTAAAAACTGACAATTGAAAACCTTTGCAGGAAACTACAAAATACTTTTTTCATAGATAAAAAAACAAATGTAGCCGCAATTTTCTTTTATCAGTATAATGTAACAAATTCATTTTACTCCCATAAAGCAAGAGCGTCAAGGAAACACGTCCACAATTTATTCATGAATCTGATAATATTTTGACACTTTTATTTGGCCTAACCTGTCGTACAAATCCATTTCATATGACAAAAAGAAACAAAAAAATTCATGTGTTTCTTATCTCCGATAGTTTATAATAATGAATGGAGAAAGAGGGGAATGCAGTGAAGAACATGAACATCAATGAACAAAATGTAAACCTAAGCGAACAGACTGTTTCTGTTTTTGGATATGAACTCATACGTGAAATTTTAATTCCTGACCTATTAGGAAAAGAAACTCCACAGATTTTATACTGGGCTGGAAAAAATCTTGCCCGCAGATTCCCCTTACCAACGATTGAAGAAATTATTGCGTTTTTTCATGATGCTGGATGGGGAGACCTTAAAGTAGAGCGTTCAGATAAGAACTCCATTGAATTTCATTTGGATGGTTCCATCGTTTCATCTCGTTTTAAACGTAAGGATATTTGTACCTTCCAACTTGAATCTGGTTTTCTTGCTCAACAAATTCAACAACAGAAAAATCGGATCACCGAAAGCTTTGAACAACAAAAAAGGCGAGCTCAAAGTATCATCTTTACGGTAAAGTGGGACCAGAAAGATATTACCGAAGATTAATTCCTGCACATTTTGTGCAGTTTTTTTATATACAAAAGGGGCGCCCAAAAGCTAATAAACACCTTTGAACGACCCTGTTTGAAATTAAATTATAGTCTCACTTTTGCTTTTTCTTCTTCAACTGCAGCTAAATTAAATGAATCATGTAAAGCTTCAACCGCACACACCATACTTGCTTGATCGACAACAGTAGAGACTTTAATTTCGGATGTACTTACCATTTTAACTTCAATGTTTTCTTGTGCAAGTACCTGGAACATATCAGCTGCAACCCCTGGATTTGAAACCATTCCAGAGCCAACAATCGATACCTTCGCTAACCCATCTTCATGTTGGATGCTTTCATATTTTAATAAATCTTTATTATTTTCTAAAACAGCTAATGTATCGCGTAAATCTTGAGTTTTTACTGAAAATGAAATATTTGTATGATTCTCATCTGTCTGGTTTTGAATGATGATATCTACGTTTAGACCATTCTTTGCAAGTGTACCAAAGATGGTTGAAAGTGTGTGTAATTCATTTGGTAATCCAGAAACGGTTACCCTTGTTATTTGGTCTTCAAAAGCAATTCCCCTAACAACTAGATTCTTTTCCATTGAAACTTCCTCCTCAATAACGGTTCCATTTTCTAGCTCTATACTTGAACGAACTTCAAGCGGCATTTCAAAGTTTTTGGCAAATTCGACTGCACGTGGGTGAAGTACGCCTGCACCTAGGTTCGCAAGCTCCAGCATTTCATCATAGGAAACGGAATGAAGTTTACGAGCAGATGGTACTACACGAGGATCTGTTGTATATACACCTGTTACATCTGTGTAGATATCACATTTGTCAGCATTTAATGCTGCTGCAAGTGCAACAGCGGTTGTATCAGAACCACCTCGTCCAAGAGTTGTTATATCTCCAGAGCTACTGATCCCTTGGAATCCTGCAACGACAACGATTTTGCCTTCTTTTAAGCTTTCGTTTACTCTTGAAACTTCAATATTTTCAATACGGGCATTGCTATGTATAGCCTCCGTTTCAATTCCAGCCTGCCAGCCTGTATAAGATACAGACTCATGCCTCTGTTCCTGTAGGGCCATTGATAATAGAGCAATTGTGATTTGTTCACCTGTACTTAGCAACATATCCATCTCGCGTTTACTTGGCGAGCTTGTTATTTCATTTGCTAGGCTCACAAGCTGATCTGTTGTTTTACCCATTGCTGATACAACAACCACAACTTGATTTCCTGCTTCCACTTCTTGAATAACGCGATTAGCAACATTTTTAATTCTATCCGGTGACCCTACAGAGGTGCCTCCAAACTTTTGAACGATGATCCCCATGCTTATACCCTCTCCTTCAAATAATAAAAAAACAGCAATGAGATTATCTCATTGCTGTGATATACGTAAAAACAACGTGTCACACCGTGAGATAGCTCTCCAAGATGAATTCATCTTGACAATCTTACGTCTCTTAAACATAAGACCAGCAAAAAAGGATATGAGTCCTTTTTCACTTCGGCAAACTTTCCTTTCAGCAATCATCATAGGGGCTCATCCCCCTCCTATTGCATACTGATAAAGCTTGCACCTCTATCATCACTTCAACGTAATGAAGTGTAATATTATATTAGTTAGGATTATATCAGAGTATTTTTAAAATAGCAACGACTATTCCTTTAATTTTTCATAGATGGCTTCAGCTGTAGGGCGAGGAATATTCGCTTGTTGAATTTCCTCAATACTTGCTTCTTTTAACTTCTTGATTGAGCCAAAATGCTTTAGTATTGCTTTCTTTCGTTTTTCACCGACCCCAGGAATATCATCAAGCACTGATTGAAAAGCACTTTTCCCACGAACTTGACGGTGAAAGGTAATCGCAAAACGGTGTACTTCATCTTGAATTCGTTGGAGTAGATAAAACTCCTGGCTATTTCTTGGTAATTCTACAATTTTAGGCGGCTCCCCAATTAATAACTCTGAAGTCCTATGCTTATCATCCTTCGCTAGCCCTGCTAACGGGATTACTAATCCTAACTCATTTTCTAGAATATCCCTTACTGCAGCAAGATGACCTTTTCCACCATCAATGAGGATTAAGTCAGGCAATGGAAGGTTTTCTTTGAGTGCGCGACTATATCTTCTTCGCACTACTTCCCGCATTGATTCATAATCATCAGGACCTTGAACCGTTTTAATTTTGTATTTTCTGTATTCCTTTTTATCTGGTTTCCCATCTGTAAAAACAATCATTGCTGAAACAGGGTCTGCTCCTTGGATATTTGAGTTATCAAATGCCTCGATTCGATGTGGAGTGTATATTCCCAATCGTTGACCTAAGTTCTCTACTGCCTTGATTGTTCTCTCTTCATCACGTTCAATGAGAGTAAATTTTTCCTTTAATGCGATTTTAGCATTTTTTGTTGCTAAGTCTATTAGTTGTTTTTTCTTTCCCCGACTAGGCTGTTGAACATTTACTTCTAGTAATTGTTCAGCAATCTCATGATCAATTGAACTAGGAAGTAAAACTTCTTTTGGTTTAAAATGATTTTCTTTCAAATAGAATTGACCAAGGAAAGTTAAGAAATCTTGTTCAGGCTCATTGTAAAATGGGAATAAAGAAACATCCCGTTCTATTAATTTACCTTGACGAATAAAAAAGACTTGAACACACATCCAGCCTTTATCGTAGGAATAACCGAAAACATCTCGATCGATAAAATCGGTCATCGTCATCTTCTGTTTTTCCATTGTTGTTTCAATATTTGTGATTTGATCACGGTATTCTTTTGCTCTCTCAAAATCAAGTTCTTCCGAAGCCTTTATCATTTTTTCTGTTAATTCCAATTTAATCTCTTTATATCCACCATTTAGAAAGCGAATAATATCGTCTACCATCTTTTTATTTGTTTCATCAGATACTTCGTTCACACAAGGAGCAAGACATTGACCGATATGATAATACAAGCAAACCTTATCTGGTAGCGTTGAACATTTTCGCAAAGGATAAATCCGATCTAATAGTTTTTTTGTTTCAGTTGCAGCTTGTACATTCGGGTATGGTCCAAAATATTTACCCTTATCCTTCTTCACCTTCCGCGTTATCAACAAACGAGGATGTTTTTCAGCAGTAATTTTAATAAACGGATATGTCTTATCATCCTTTAGCATGATATTATATTTTGGATCATATTTTTTAATTAAGTTTATTTCTAATAGGAGTGCTTCAATATTTGAAGATGTTACAATATATTCAAAATCCTCAATCTCATTTACAAGTCTTAATGTTTTACCATCATGCGACCCTGTAAAATAAGACCGAACACGATTCTTTAACACTTTCGCTTTTCCTACATAAATAATGGTTCCTTGCCTGTCTTTCATTAAATAACAACCAGGCTGGTCCGGTAATATCGCTAATTTTTCTTTAAGATGATCGTGCATTTTTCACCACTCCATCTGTTATAAAATCTAATGTATCTTTGTGCATTTACATCTAGATAAGCCGTACCTAATATTGTAACATTTTATGCAGAAGTTGTATGTGTAAAAATAAGGAATTCCTTTTATTAAAAAAGAGCAAACAAAAAAAACAGCCTAGCGGCTGTTTTTTGGATTAATAATGGTTAGCTAGTCTTCCAGCTAGAGCTTCTTTTGGTTGGTAACCAACTACTTTGTCAACAACTTCACCGTTTTTGAAAACAAGTAAAGTTGGGATGCTCATTACACCAAACTTAGCTGCAGTTTCTTGGTTATCGTCTACATCAAGCTTTACGATTTTTACTTTATCTCCAATTTCAGAATCTAATTCTTCTAATACTGGAGCAATCATCTTACAAGGTCCACACCAAGGTGCCCAGAAATCTGCTAAAACTACACCTTCTTTTGTTTCTGTGTCAAAAGTTTGATCCGTTACGTTTGTAATAGCCATTTAAACCCCTCCTAAATATGTTACAACTTTGAAATTATACCAAGAGTATAACATCTGGAATGTCATTTTACGAATGATTTGCTTCAACATCTAAAATTAGCTAAAACAGGATTGATAAGACTAGACACTATAATCATCTTCCCCAAATTATTACGCTGATATGTATGGAATCAGAATGACAGATAGAAAAAGACGCCCACATAGGACGTCTTTTTGCGTATTGCGGCGAGAGACAACACTCCACATAGTGCTTGCCAATAGGCAGTTCAACTCGACTTATGCAATTGAGCTCATCGCTTGCTTAGTATACCATATTTTATTCAAGAGTAAATAGAAAAAATCATCCATATATAAAGCGAGCTAGTTAGCTCGCTTCGCTACATATTATGCATTTACTTTTAATTTCTTGAATTCTTCTGTAAGCATTGGCACAACTTCAAATAGGTCTCCAACGATACCGTAGTCTGCAACCTTGAAGATGTTTGCTTCAGGGTCTTTGTTGATTGCTACGATTACTTTAGAGTTTGACATCCCAGCTAAGTGCTGAATAGCTCCCGAGATACCACAAGCGATATATAAATCTGGCGTAACTACCTTACCCGTTTGACCAATCTGAAGAGAGTAGTCACAGTAATCAGCATCACATGCACCGCGGGAAGCGCCTACCGCTCCACCAAGTACATTTGCTAATTCTTTTAATGGTTCAAATCCTTCTGCACTTTTTACTCCACGTCCACCTGCAATCACAACTTTCGCTTCAGACAGATCAACACCTTCCGTTGCCTTACGAACCACTTCCTTTACAATTGTACGTAAGTCCTTAATGTCAACGGATAAAGATGTAACTTCTCCAGTACGCGATTCATCTTTTCCAAGTGGGGTAATATTGTTTGGGCGAACACTTGCGATTATCAATCCGTCCGTCACAATTTTCTTTTCAAACGCTTTACCTGAATAAATAGGACGAGTAAAAACAATGTTTCCACCAGCACTTTCAATTGCCGTTACGTCTGAAATTAAACCAGAATTAAGTTTACTTGCAATCTTAGGTGATAGGTCTTTACCTAATGCAGTGTGACCAAATACTAAACCTTCCGGTGATTCGGCATCAATAACAGCTAACACAGCCTGAGAGAATCCATCAGGAGTATAAGATCCTAATTTCTCATCTTCTACTGTTACAACCCTGTCTGCACCGTATTGGATTAATTCATTTGCCAATGAACTTATCGAGTCTCCAACCAAAACTGCAACGACTTCTCCACCTTCAGCCACTGTTTTACCAGCTGCAATAGCCTCAAAAGATACGTTACGTAACGCACCATCACGTGCTTCTCCTAGAACTAAAACTTTTCTTGACATTATGCGTAACCCCCTAGATTAGTTGAGTGATTTTCTTGAAATTGGATACAAAAACATCTATTCAGATTCGGTTATACTACCTTTGCTTCATTATGAAGAAGTGATACCAGTTCTTTGACTTGGTCTTCTAATTCGCCTTCAAGCATACGACCCGCTTCTTTTTTAGGTGGAAGGTAGATTTCAATTGTTTTTGTTTTTGCTTCTACATCATCTTCATCTAAATCCAAATCATCTAACTCAAGCTCATCAAGTGGCTTTTTCTTCGCTTTCAT
This sequence comes from Bacillus timonensis, assembly GCF_004799755.1. Lineage (GTDB taxonomy): Bacteria > Bacillota > Bacilli > Bacillales > Bacillaceae_L > Ferdinandcohnia > Ferdinandcohnia timonensis_A. The sequence continues at coordinate 12,852 of NZ_SLUB01000003.1, forward strand.
AATGCCAGGTAAGGATGGGTAACGAGGCTCATTTAATCCTTGTTGACATGTGACTAATAATGGTAAAGAAGTTTCAATCACCTCAGAGTCCCCTTCTACGTCCCTAACGACTGTTACGTTTGAGCCATCAACCTCAAGCTTTGTAATGGTTGTTACATAAGGAATATCTAAAAGTTCTGCAACACGTGGACCGACCTGACCTGAACCACCGTCAATTGCAACATTTCCACCTAAAATGATATCGGCATCCTTATCCTTTAAGTATTCAGCTAGTATTTTGGCGGTCGAATACTGATCTCCATCTTCTAAGTCATCTTCTGTATTAATCATTACGGCTTTATCTGCACCCATGGCTAACGCTGTACGTAATTCTTTATCGGCTTCATCAGTCGTAGCAACTGTTACAACCGTTACTTCTCCACCATTTGCATCGCGAAGTCTAATCGCTTCTTCAACCGCATACTCGTCATAAGGGTTAATAATAAATTCAGCACCATCTTCACTGATTTGGCCGTTGTTTACAACGATTTTTTCTTCTGTATCAAATGTTCTTTTCAAAATAACAAAGATGTTCATGTGTTTCCCTCCTAAGGTTTGTGCTTTTTCGTCAAAATCTATGTGTTTTCTTAAACACTTGTTATCTGTTATTTTCCTTTAAACGTTGGTTGTCGTTTTTCGACGAACGCAGTTATTCCTTCTTGTCCATCTTCGGAGACAAACATTTCACCGAATAAAACAGCCTCTCGTTTAACTGTTGCTTCATATTGTTCAGTTTTCATTGAGTTTAACAATTCAATAGTTGCTTTTAACGCTAAAGGGCTTTTTTGGGCAATCTTTTTTGCAATCTCCAACGTTTCCTCATGAAGTTTTTCTTCTGGGAAAGCCTGATTTGCAAGACCGTATTGGACTGCTTCGACGCCGCTAATCGGGTCACTTGTCCACAGCATTTGAGCAGCTTTAGCAATTCCAACGTAACGTGGTAAGCGTGCAGAACCCGCAAATCCCGGGACAAGTCCAAGCTGCAACTCAGGTAAGCCAAGTTTCGCTTTTTCACTCACAAGACGGAAGTGACATGCCATTGCTAGCTCTAGCCCACCGCCTAAGGCTGCACCGTGAATACTTGCAATAATCGGTTTTGGGAATCGTTCCATTCTTTCAAGTATGGTTTGACCCTTTCTTGCAAGATTAGAAAATTCTTCACCAGAGTTGATTGTTGTAAATTCTTTTATATCAGCCCCAGCAGAGAAGAATCGCCCTTCCCCATGTATAACCAAAACTCGCACAGAATCATTAGACTCTAGTGTCTCTAGCAAACTTGTAAGCTCTTTCAAAACTGCAGTCGATAATGCATTTGCTGGAGGACGATTAAAGGAAATTGTAGCGATGTACTCATCAATTTTTACTTTAAAAAACTCCACTAAGATCCCTCCTATAATGTATATGTATGTAACACACCTCTAAAATAACTCTTATAGGAAGTTCAAAAAGTTGGTTGAAGATGACACATCGAATTTCTTCGTTGGCTTGCTTCTCCGTTCCTCACGTATTAACTGCATACGTTGCGGTACTCAAAGCTACACCGCCTCGAACTTCTCGGTCCTTTTCAACCTCCTTTTGAACACTTACTTTACTGGCGTGTCTTTCCACAACCATTTACTAATAAGGCATGAACATCTTTTGCCAATGCTGACAAATCATATTTTTGCTCGTTCATCACCCACGTGGTTGCTGTTTCATCAATCGAGCCAAAAATCATTTGTCGCGCTAACCGGACATCAAGATTCGGATTAAACTCACCGTTTTCTTTACCAAATTGGATAATCGTTTCGATTGTTCTTAAATATCCTTTTAGGACTTCATTAATTCGGTGTCGTAATTCCTTATTTGATTGTCTTAATTCCAGCTGTGTAACGATTGCAAGGTGATGATCAGCAGATAAAAGTTCAAAATGTTTTTCGACCAATGTTAATAACTTCTCCGCCGCACTCGTTTTTCCTGCTATCTCAGCTTCAATTTTTTCAATAAACTCTCCCATTTTTTCATGGAATAACGACACAAGAATGTCCTCTTTATTTTTAAAATAGAGATAAATCGTCCCGTCCGCCACGCCTGCTTGTTTCGCAATTCTTGAGACCTGTGATTGATGATATCCATTTTCTGCAATGACAACTACTGCCGCATCTATGATTTGCTTGTATTTTGGTTTTGTTGTTTTTTTCAAGACCTTACTTCCTTTCAGAAAAATGAATGAATAGTCATTCATATTTCTATGATAAAACGTAAACCAACAACTGTCAAGAATAGTTTATTATTAAAGTTGACATGATTCTTATTGGTTCTTTCCATTCAAAAGAAGGAGAGCCATAGGCTCACATCATGGCTCGTTAGCTTATGTTCATACATAGATGTCTATAGAGCTGATTGATCCTAAATCTTAATTTACTTTGGTTCGTTTTTCCTTTTCTTCTTCCACTAACACTCTTCTCAGTACTTTACCTACCATTGTTTTAGGTAATTCTTTTCTAAATTCATAGACTCTTGGAACTTTATAGGCAGCCAGATGCTTACGGCAATGTTTATCAAGCTCTTCTTCTGTGCATTGCTGACCTTCTTTTAAAACAACATATGCCTTTACAGTTTCACCGCGATATGGATCAGGAATTCCAGCAACAACAGCCTCTTGAATCTTTTCATATTCAAAAAGGACTTCCTCTACCTCTCTTGGGTAAATATTAAATCCACCCGCAATAATCATATCCTTTTTGCGATCTACCACATAGAAAAATCCATCCTCATCCATATAACCCAAATCACCTGTTAATAACCAGCCATCTCGAAATGTTGCTGCTGTCTCCTCGGGTTTATTCCAATATCCTTTCATGACCTGAGGACCTTTTACAGCAATTTCACCAATTTCACCAAATCCGACAGGCTCACCTGTTTCCATTGAATGCACAGCTGCATCTGTGTCTGGCCATGGCAACCCAATACTGCCGTTTACACGATGACCCCAAAGTAAATTCGCATGTGTTACAGGGGAGGCCTCCGATAATCCATAGCCTTCGACTAGCTTCCCACCAGTTATTTTTTCAAATTGTTCTTGAACTTCAAGTGGCAATGCTGCCGAACCACTAATACAGGAATCAATAGAAGATAAATCATACTTATTAAGGTCGGGGTGATTCAATAATCCAATGTACATTGTTGGTGCACCCGGAAATAATGTTGGCCTCATCTTATGAATTGTTTTTAATGTGTCTCCTGCGTCAAATTTTGGCATAAGAATCATTTTGGAAGCCATCATTATCGAGAGATTTAATACTGTGGTCATGCCATATACATGGAAAAATGGAAGAATTGCTAATACAGATTCTTCTCCTTTTTTACATTTATACATCCACTTTGAACACATCATTGTATTTGCAACTAAATTACGATGTGTTAACATTACTCCTTTTGGAAAACCCGTTGTTCCTCCTGTATATTGTAATAATGCAAGGTCTTCTTCTGGATCAATCTCTATATCGATTTCTTTTGCCTCGGAATTCTTGATAATTTCCCTTAACAAGTGGTTCGTACCCTCATGCTCAACTTTAACTACAATACCATATTGCTTCTTTTGAATGAAAGGATAAATTAAATTTTTAGGGAAAGGTAGATAATCCTTAATTTCGGTCACAATGATGTGTTCAAGTTGTGTTAGCGCTTTCACTTTTGAGACACGTGGAAAAAGGATATCCAATGTAATGATTGCTTTTGAACCTGAATCCATTAGATGATACTCAAGTTCTCTTTCCGTATACAAAGGGTTCGTCTGGACAACAATCGCACCTGAAAATAATACACCGTAATAGGCAATAACACCTTGGGGACAGTTTGGCAACATGATGGCAATTCGGTCTCCTTTTTTGATCCCTTGCTCCACCAGATAGTTTGCTAGCTTCAATGACTCCTCATACACCTGCGAAAAAGTTAATTCTTTTCCTTGAAAATGAACTGCTGTTTTTTGAGGATATTCAGTAGCTGTTCGTTTCAAATACGTTTGAATCGGAATGCTCTCGTATTCAAGCGTATGTGGAATTTCCTCCGGATAATTTGCTAACCACGGTCTTTCTAACTCCATCTGATAACCTCCCTTATTCACTTTTTTATCGAGAATACGAATACGTATTCAATGACCAGTTTGAATTTTCAAACCATTTATACTCATTATAGTATAATGAATATTCCGTGACAATTACATTCATGAATTGTTGTTGCTGTTTACTACGATTTTACGACAAAAATATAGGGCTAATGGTTATTCCATCAGCCCCATACGTTATAAAACCAAATATATTATTCCAATGACCACAAAGATTCCACTAACTACTAACAAAATTTTAGCTAGCTTTTCCATATTTAAAAACCACCATTTCCGATCCCTGCGCCAATTACATATGAAAGTCCCACTGATATGATTAAGGATATCAGCCCTACTGCGCGATTATCTTGTTGTATTTCAACATCGATGTTGAACCTTGGAGTTAGAAATTCAAAAATAAAATAGCCAATTAATAGGAGGAAGAATCCAAATACGCCCCAGCTGATCATGACGAAGAGTGAGTCATGATTTTGAATGGAGTAGCGAAATATATTTGCGATTCCGAAGATTTTCCCACCGGTTGCCATTGCGACTGACAGGTTCCCCTTTTGGATTTCTTCCCAATTTTTATATTTGGTGACTAATTCAAATATGGCCATAAACAGAACCATACACAGTATAACCACACTGTAGTTAGCAGCTGTTAACACATACTCATTATCCCAAAATTGCTCCATCTTCTTCTCTCCCTATTAGAGATTGCACTTCATTTGTGTTTATTTGAGTTCTACAACCGTGACGCCTGTTCCACCTTCTCCTGCTTCCCCAAATCTTGTTGATTTTACAGAACGGTGATTTTTCAGGTATTCTTGAACTCCCTGCCTTAGGGCACCAGTTCCTTTTCCATGGATAATCGAAACACGTGGATATCCCGCTAATAAAGCATCATCAATGTATTTTTCCACTCTTGCTAGTGCATTTTCATATCGTTCACCACGTAAGTCAAGCTCCAGACTAACATGATAATCTTTACCTCTTACTGTTGCAAGAGGTTTTGTTTCCACTGGTTTCGGGCTACTCACATACTCAAGGTCATTTTCCTTTACTTTCATTTTTAAAATTCCAATTTGTACCTGCCATTCATTATTTCCAGCCTTTTCAATTAGGTGACCCTTTTGATTTAAACTGATTACCTTCACTTCGTCACCTGGAACAAGCTTTCTCTTCGTTTTCGTTACAACAGATTGTTTACTTGTTTTTTCTGTAAGCTTTGGAACGGCATTTTCCAAGCGTTTTTTCGCATCAATCAATTGATGTTCTTTGACAAGTGATTGTTGTTCAAGTTTCATTTTACGTAAATCGCGAATAACACCTTCTGCTTCAGCTTTTGCGTTTTCAATTGTTTCAGCTGCTTTTTGTTCAGCTTTTTCATATAATTTATCACGCTGTTCATTAAATTCGATGATTTGCTGTTGTAGCTGCTTATGAAGGTTTTCAGCTTGTTTACGGATTTCTTCTGCGTCATCAAGCTCTTGCTCAGCATCCTTTTTACTTTTTTCCAAGGATGCAATCATATTTTCAACTGTATTCGTTTCAGAGCTAATATGACTTTTTGCGAGCTTTATAATCTTATCTGAAAGTCCAAGACGTTTTGAAATTTCAAATGCATTACTTCGTCCGGGGACTCCAATTAATAGCTTATATGTCGGGCTCAATGTTTCTATATTGAATTCAACACTTGCATTTATAACCCCTTCTCGATTGTATCCATATGCTTTAAGCTCTGGATAATGCGTTGTAGCAATCACCCTCGCACCACGATTATAGACTTCATCAAGAATGGAAATTGCAAGTGCAGCTCCTTCCTGTGGATCGGTTCCTGCTCCCAATTCATCAAAAAGCACTAAACTATTTTCATCAACACGCTTTAAAATATCTACAATATTTACCATATGGGATGAAAACGTACTTAAGCTTTGTTCGATCGATTGTTCGTCCCCGATGTCAGCATACACCGATTCAAATACCGCAATCTCTGACTCTTCCTGTGCAGGGATTTGTAAACCTGATTGTGCCATAATCGTTAATAATCCGATTGTTTTTAATGTCACGGTTTTACCACCTGTATTTGGACCAGTAATAACGATTGAAGTAAAGTCTTTACCAAGCTCAATATCATTAGGAACCACTACTTGTGGGTCAATTAACGGATGGCGGCCCTTTTTTATTAGGACATACCCATCGCCATTAATTTTTGGTTTCGAGCCTATTACTTTTTTACTGTAGCTCGCTTTTGTGAACATAAAGTCAAGTTCACCAAGTGTCTCGACATTCTGATAAAGTGATTCAGCTTCACCTGCTACCTCATTTGACAACTCGAGTAAAATGCGATCAATTTCTTGTTTTTCTCTCACTCTCGCCTCTTGCAGTACATTATTAAGCTCCACTACTGATTGCGGTTCAATAAATAGTGTAGCACCTGAAGAGGATTGATCATGAACGATTCCGCCATATGTCCCACGGTATTCTTGTTTAACCGGGATTACATATCGGTCATTACGAATCGTAATAATGGCATCTGAAAGTGTTTTTTGGGCGGATGACGAACGAATAATTTGTTCAAGTTTTTCCCTAATTCTTGCTTCACTGCTACGGAGCTGTACGCGAATTCCACGTAATTTGTCACTCGCGCCATCCATGACCACTCCATTATCATCAATACTGTTTTTTATTTTTTGTTCAAGCTCGAATAAGGGCGTAATGCTTGTAACTAGTTCTCCTAATATAGGTAGAACAATATCATCCTCAATCATGCCCTCTATAAATTTCTTCATTTGACGTCCGGCATAAATTGTACCTGCAATATCCAATAGCTCCATCGTATTTAGAGCTCCACCGATGCTAGCTCGCTTTATGGAAGCTCTAATATCTGTTAATCCTCCGAGCGGAACATTCCCTTTTAAGCGTAATACCTTCGCAGCTTCATCTGTTTGTTCTTGTAGAAAAATAACCTCCTCTACATTTGTGGATGGGATCATTTTATCTACTTTTTCTCTTCCTAATGAGGATGAGACATGCTGTTTGAGCTGCTCCTTTACTTTATCAAACTCTAATACCTTTAAAACTCGTGGTTGCATGCTTAAACTCCCTTCTTGCACCAACTGCTTCAACATCAAGGCTCCGATTTAATCTTATAAATTTCGTTTTAGATATGCAATGAGCTCATCCTTATCCCATGTATTAATGACATTCTCCTTTTTAATCCACCCTTTTATTGCAGCGGAAACGCCATATCCCATATCCTCTAGCATGTCCAAATTATGAGCATCCGTGTTAATGACTAGTTTTACGCCCTTCTCCTGTGCCTTTTTAATATATTCTGAAGAAAGGTCCAATCGGTTCAGATTCGCATTTAGTTCTAACGCAGTATTTGTTTCTTTTGCTAACTCAATTAACATATCGACATCTACGTCATACCCTTTTCTTCGCCCGATAATCCTTCCAGTAGGGTGTGCGATAATATCTACATGTAGACTTTCAAGAGCCGTTTTTAAACGCTGCATGATTTTCTCTCTTGGTTGAGAAAAGCTTGAATGGATGGATGCAATCACAACATCAACATCTCGAATAATGTCGTCGTTATAATCAAGACTGCCATCTGGTAAGATATCCATTTCAACACCTGTAAATATTGTAAAATCGTCATATTTTTCATTTAATCTTTTGATTTCTTTGTGTTGTTCTAGTAAACGCTCAGGTGTTAGCCCATTCGCCACGCGTAAGTATTGGGAATGGTCTGTAATCGCCATATAACGATAACCTTTATTCCTGCAAGCCTCTACCATTTCTTCGATGGTGTAGGCACCATCACTCCAAGATGTATGCATATGGAGATCACCCTTTATATCTTCGAGCTGAATATGGTCCACTTTCTTTTGGAATGCATCTACCTCAGAGCCATCCTCTCTAAGCTCTGGCGGGATGAAGGTAAGTCCAAAATATCGGTAGAATTCTTCTTCCGTTTCAAACGTTTTTATTTCACCTGATTCACTGTTTTCAACGCCATACTCACTAATTTTCTCACCACGTTCTTTTGCTAATTGCCTCATTCTCACATTATGGTCTTTGCTTCCCGTAAAATGGTGAAGAGTCGTTGCAAATTCATGTGGTTTCACGAGACGAAAGTCAACCGAAATATCATAGCTATATGAAATTTGGACGGAAACCTTTGTATCTCCACTTGCTATAATTCCATTAATGCCGTTTAGCTGTAAAAGCTGTTCTCGCACTTTTTCAGGTTCATTTGTTGCAATAATAAAATCAAGGTCTTTGATTGTTTCTCTCATCCGGCGAAGACTGCCTGCACGGGAAAATGTGTGAATTCCATCCATCTTACTAAGCTGTTCCTCAATTTCTTCAGCTAGTGCAAGCATTAAAGCAATCGGCAAGCGATCCGGTCGTTTGCCATATTCCTCAATGGCAGCAAGTATTTTTTCTTCCGTTTTCTTTCCGAAGCCTGCTAGACTCTGAATTTTTTCATTTTGGCATGCTTGTTTTAACATTTCCATATCTTCTATACCTAGTTCCTGATAGAGCTTGGCTATTTTTTTGCCACCAAGTCCTGGCAGGTTAAGTAAGGGGATTAGGCCTTCAGGTACCTTTTCTTTTAATTCATTTAACACTGATGATTCTTCAGTATCGATGTATTCTGTAATCACCGCCGCTGTTCCTTTGCCAATTCCAGGTAATGATGTGAAGTCATCGATTGTTGATAAGCTTCTGTCATCATTCTCAAGGGCAGCTGCTGCTTTTCGAAAGGCTGATATTTTAAATGGGTTGTCCCCTTTTAACTCCATATAAATTGCAATTGTTTCTAAAAGATGGATTACATCTTTTTTATTGACTGTCATGGTTACCACCTACCTATATTCCTTACGTTCAACTAACCAAAATGATACAGATTTTTTGTAAAAAAGTCACTTTTTGTGGGTTAAAAACTGATTTTCACAAAAAAAACTTCTCTGTTAGAGAGAAGTTAAATCCACAAGTCCTTAATTTTACCTGTAAAGAATGGGGTATGTTGGACAATCATCTTAGCCATAAATGAATCATTAAGATTAGACTGAACGATTTCAACCGGGAGGAGTGCTCCAATATAAAGTACGATAAACACAATTAAATAGACTTCAACAAAACCTAATAGACCTCCAGCCCACCCGTTGATTTGTTTTAAAAGTGGTAGATTTGCAAGGAAGTCTAGCATTGATCCAATGATTTGCCATAGAAACTTTGTGGCAAAGAAGATAATAGCAAAGGCAATGGCACGATAATAAGCTGTTTCCAAATTTGTACTTTCAAATAAGAACTTCATCGTTTCGGCATCACCGAATGTTGGATATGGAATCCATAATACTAATTTTGGCATAAGTTCATCATAATAAAGGTAGGCAACAATAAATGCAACAATAAACCCGGTCAGATGAACGATTTGGAGAATAAATCCTCTTCTTAACCCAATTATAAATCCCATTAAAAGGATGATTATTAAGACTAAATCGAACATATCACGTCAATCCTTTTCATTTTTTGCTTGTTCTAATTGTTTTTCAAGTTCTTCATATTCTTCTTTTAGCTTTAAATGTTCATGGACTATATTTACGGCTGTTAAAACTGCCAGTTTATTAATATCAAGAGAGGGATTTTTACTGCTAATTTCTCTCATTTTATCATCGACAATTGAGGCCACAAGGCGTATATGGCTTGTGCTCTCAGACCCGATTATCGAATATTGCTGTCCATATATATCTACAGTTGTTTTTGTTTTTTGTGTCTGTGACAAGTAGTTGGCCTCCATTCTAGTCAATCCTACAGATAATAATACCACGAACACGATATGTATGGAAAGAAATCTCAACAAACGTTATGATAGATTATAAAGAATCATATCTAAATATGTAAGGGGAAAGTTAATTTTGTCTAATACTGTCCTAAAGTGTACCCCCGGTACGATTGAAAAAATGAAATCACATTATAAAAGCCAATTACAGGCTAAGGTCCCACAGGGTGGGGTTTTTGTTGCTAAACTACCAAGCTGTACCATTACAGCATATAAATCTGGGAAAGTATTATTTCAAGGAAATGGCGCTGCTGTTGAAGCGGATAAATGGGGAAGTTCAGAAACTTCTACTAAAACGACTGCTAATAAGAAATCTATTGCTAAAAATAGTGGTTTACCACCCGATATCGGAACACTTTCAATGGTTGGCTCTGATGAGGTTGGGACAGGTGACTATTTTGGTCCAATGACTGTTGTCGCCGCATATGTTTCGAATGAAAAGTTTGCTTTGCTAAAGGAACTTGGGGTTAAAGATTCCAAGGATTTAAATGACAAACAAATTTGTGAAATTGCTGAATCGATTATTCATGTGATTCCATATAGCCTTTTAATTTTACATAATGAAAAATACAATGAACTTCAAGCAAAAGGCATGACTCAAGGTAAAATGAAGGCATTGCTACATAACCAAGCAATAGGACATGTCCTAAGAAAAATTGCTCCCGCTACACCAGACGGTATTTTAATCGACCAATTCGCTGTTCCTGATGTGTATTTCAAACATTTAAGCGGTCAAAAGGAAATTATAAAAGACGATGTGTATTTCAGCACAAAGGCAGAAGGTGTTCATTTATCTGTCGCCGCTGCTTCCATCATAGCAAGGTATTCTTTCGTTAAGGAATTTGATAAGCTAAGTGAAAAGGCTGGCCTTGAATTAAAAAAGGGGGCTGGAGCCCAAGTTGATGTAGTTGCTGCTAAACTGATCAAAAAGCATGGAATAAGTGCACTACGTAGCTTCACAAAGCTTCATTTTGCAAATACAGAAAAAGCAAAGAAAATAGCTAAGATATAAGAAAGGCGCTAGTGCCTGGTGCTAGACAAAAAAATGGAGGGGGTCCAATGTGACCCCCTCCATTTTTTATTATGAACGCAAAGTTGCATTGAATTTTTCAGCAACAGCTTTTAGTACTTTTTCATGTGCTTTTGTTACTTCTTCTTCAGTTAACGTACGTTCTGGATCAAAATACTTGATTGAATAAGCAACTGATTTTTTACCAGGTTCCATACGCTCTCCCTCATAAAGGTCAAAGATTGTAACATCGCGAAGTAGCTTACCACCCGCTTCAATAATAACCTGCTTCATGTCACCTGCAGCCACTGATTGATCAACAACAAGTGCAATATCACGAGTCATTGACGGGAATCGTGGAATTGGTTGATAAAGGATTTCTTCAACATCGGCTTCTAGAACATCCTTTAATGATAATTCAACCACATACGTTGGCGTTAAATCTAGGTCTTTTTGAACATTTGGGTGAACTTGGCCAACAAACCCAATTTCTTTGTTATCTAATAACACAGCAGCTGTTCGTCCAGGATGCATGCCTTCCACTCTAGCTTGTAGGAATGAAGTTCTATTTTCAAGACCAAGCTTTTCAAACAGCCCTTCTAAAATTCCTTTTACTACATAGAAATCTACCGCTTTTTTCTCACCTTGCCATGTTGGTGATAACCATGATCCTGTTAGGGCAATTGCTAAGTGTTCCTTTTCTTCAGGTAGTTCTTGGTCTGGTCTAGGAATAAATACTGATCCTGTTTCGTAAGTTGCTACACTATCAATTTGACGAGCTAGATCATGTGAAACAACCTCTAATAAATGTGGAAGAAGGCTTAATCTTAAAAGACTGCGTTCTTCACTCATCGGCATAGCCAAACGAATTGGCTCAGTTTGTTCAAGTGCATATTTGTTTACTTTTTCAGCACTTGTAAGTGAATATGTGATGCTTTGATATAATCCAACACCTTCTAAATATCTTCTCACTAAACGACGCTTTGCTTGATAATCCGTTAATCTGCCAGGTTTTGATTCTCCAACAGGAAGAGTTGTTGGTAATTCATCATATCCATATAGTCGCGCTACTTCTTCAATTAGGTCCTCTTCGATTGTAATGTCAGGTCTACGAGTAGGTACAGTTACATGGAATGTATCATTATCCACAGTAAATGAGAATTTTAGATTCGTAAAAATCGCTTCTACTTTTTCTTTTGAAATTTCAGTACCTAACACTTTGTTGATTCTATCAAGTGTTACAGAAACATTTACTGGCTCAATATCAAGAGTATCAACAGCCACAACACCTTCAAGAACTTCTCCACCAGCAAACTCCGCCATTAGTTCAGCTGCACGGTCTGCTGCTTCACGAGTACGATTTGGATCAATTCCTTTCTCAAAGCGCGCACTAGCCTCACTACGTAAACCGTGGTCTTTAGATGACTTACGAATTGTGCTTCCTGTAAAATAAGCAGACTCTATTAAAACGGTTGTTGTGTCACTTTTCACTTCAGAATTCGCTCCACCCATTACACCTGCAAGGGCAACTGGAACGGTTCCATTTGTAATTACTAGGTGTTCATCCGTTAATGTACGCTCAGCATCATCTAGTGTTGTAATCTTTTCTCCATTGTTTGCCCGCCTAACAAGAATTTCTTTAGAACCTAGTCGGTCATAATCAAACGCATGTAGTGGTTGACCATATTCTAATAAAATGTAGTTTGTAATGTCGACAACATTATTATGTGGGCGGATTCCTTCTGCCATCAAACGTGTTTGAAGCCATAAAGGTGATGGACCAATATTTACATTCTTCACTACACGTGCTACATATAATGGATTATCTTCCTTCGCTTCTACAGAAATCGAAATGTAATCCTTCGCTTTTTCCCCTGATGTTGATACTTTTGGTTGTGGTAGTTTTACGTCTGTTCCTAAAATAGCCGCAACCTCATATGCAACCCCCATCATGCTCATAGCATCAGCACGATTTGGTGTTAATCCAAGCTCAAGAACCTTATCATCAAGATTTAACGCAGCAATTGCGTCTGTTCCAGGCTCTACATCATGCGGGAAAACAAAAATCCCTTCAGCATATTCCTTCGAAACAAGCTTTGATTCAAAGCCAAGCTCTTGAAGAGAACAGATCATTCCATTTGATTCTTCACCACGAAGCTTTGCCTTTTTGATTTTAAAATTGCCTGGTAAGACAGCACCTACCTTAGCGACTACAACCTTTTGGCCTTTTGCAACGTTCGGTGCTCCACAAATAATTTGAACAGGCTCCCCTTCACCTACATCAACAAGACATTTATTTAATTTATCAGCATTTGGGTGCTGCTCACATTCTAATACATGACCAACGACAATCCCGCTAATGCCTTCTCCTAAATGATCGACACCTTCTACTTCAATTCCACTTCTCGTAATTTTTTCTGCTAATTCTTCTGCCGTTACTCCTGTTAAATCAACGTATTCCTGCAACCATTTATATGAAACAAACATTCTTATTCTCCCTCCTTAAGCCCGATTAAATTGTTTGATGAAACGATTATCATTTGTGTATAAATGACGAATATCATCAATACCATATTTCAACATCGCAATACGCTCTGGGCCCATTCCGAACGCAAATCCTGTATATTTCTTTGAATCAAATCCAGACATCTCTAGAACATTTGGATGTACCATACCGGCACCTAAAATTTCAATCCAACCTGTCTTCTTACATACATTACAACCATCTCCGCCACACTTAAAGCACGAGATATCCATCTCTACTGAAGGCTCAGTAAACGGGAAAAAGCTTGGGCGCAGACGAATTTCACGATCCTCACCAAACATCTTTTTCGCAAACGTATTTAATGTACCTTTAAGGTCACTCATACGAATGTTTTCATCAACCACCAATCCTTCAATTTGTGTAAATTGATGAGAGTGGGTCGCATCATCATTATCACGGCGGTATACTTTACCTGGACAGATGATTTTTACAGGTCCTTTTCCTTCATGCTTTTCCATTGTTCTTGCTTGAACAGGAGATGTTTGGGTACGAAGGAGAATATCCTCGGTGATATAGAATGAATCCTGCATATCCCTTGCCGGGTGATCCTTCGGTAAATTTAACGCTTCAAAATTGTAATAATCCTTTTCAACTTCAGGTCCTTCCGCAATGGAATATCCCATTCCTAGGAATAAATCTTCAATTTCTTCAATAACCTTCGTAAGTGGGTGAGGCCCTCCTACTTTAAGCGGTCTCCCTGGAAGAGTGACATCGATTGTTTCAGATGCTAGTTTCCTTTCGACTTCTTCTTTTTCAAGTAGTTCTTGTTTTGCAGTTAGTTTTTCAGTGATTTGCTCTCTAACTTCATTGACAAGTGCTCCCATTTTTGGACGCTCTTCAGCTGAAAGCTTACCCATTCCTCTTAGTACTTCCGTGATCGGTCCTTTTTTACCTAAATAAGCAACACGAATATCATTTAATTCTTTAAGATTCGTTGCAGCCTCTACTTTTGCAAGAGCTTCTTCTTTCAGCTCAAGTAATCTTTCTTGCATTAATAATTCCTCCTTTTTCTTAGAAAAGCGCAAGGCGCCCGTTTCATCGGCGACAAGCACAAGACGGCTACTTTCAGAAGGCGCTTTTTGCCTTCCGAAGTGATTGGCTTGTGACCTCGAGCCGATGGCGCCTGGAGCTAGACATTAAGACAAAATAAAAAACCTCAATCCCTAAAAAGGGACGAGGTTTAGATTCGCGGTACCACCCTTGTTAACAATTACACCATCATAATTGTTCACTTCGTTTCGATAACGGCAAATGCCGGTACACCTTTACGCCAAATGTTTAGACGGTCCAAGTGCCAACTCAAGAGGTGAATTCACTTTCTTCTTCTATAAAAATGCTTGCAGTCACGGCATTTTCTCCCTGAATAGTGAGTGGAAAGTTACTGGTCTCTATCACTGTTTTTTCTATATGTAAAGCATATAAATTATATTATACGTATCTTCAAGGTGCAAATCAAACCCAATTTAATTCTTTTTTCGCATAAATGGGAGATAGAGAATAAAAAACATGATCAATGCAACAATTTCCAAGGATAAGATATACCAAGGGTACGGACCGAGAAAGTCGATTAAACTTGGGTTTATTGGTTTTTTCGCGAGAAACATATAGTTTCCACCAGTTGCTTCGTTGACGAAAAAGACGACTAAGGCGATAATGTTCAATCCCGCAAAAGCCTTCCATATGGATTTGAAAGTCGGTCTATAATTCTCGTACCAAATCATATACAAACTTGCAAGGATTATCGCAATGTGAGCTAGGAAAAAGTGAAAATAACGATAATGTGGAAAGTCATAAGCAAGCTCTGGTGTAAGCATTGCTTGTAAGGCACCACCTATGCCTAAGAAATAGGTTACCTCAAATAACAAGTGGCTCTTAGTCAGTAACATGATAATACTCAAAAAAAGCGAAATTGAGCAAAGCTGAAAAGGTAAGGAATCAATTGGGTCCCATACTCCCGTAAATACATACCAAACATAAAGAGACAGTTCACTACTTAATAAAAATAGTGCCAATGTATAACGAATGACTGATTTTCCTTTTGTGAGTCTGGTTCTAAAAAGAAATAAAAGAATACCCGAGACTAAAAGCAAGCCTAGCATCACGACATGTGAAAAAGTTAGCCATTGAAACGGTTCACCTACAGCAGACTTCCCAAAAAAGTCGTTAATAACGCTCGCACCCCTTACCGTAATTGAATTTTTAACAATTCTTTTATTACAAGCTACAATATATTTTGAAATCTTTATGTACAGTGTATAATTAATTAAATAAATAAGAAAGGATGAATTTAATGAACAAGAGAGAAGAATTAAAACGAATTATTGATAATTTACCTGAGGAAAAACTACCTGATCCAGCAGAATTCTTAAAATCCTTAATTCCAGAGGACGATGAGCCATTAACGGAAGAAGAGTTAAAAGAAATCGAAAAATCACGGCAAAGAATGAATAATGGTGAATTTGTCACGTTAGATGATTTAATTAAAGAATTAGATGAGGATTACAAATAATGTATACCTTATTAATTGACAAGAATGCTGAAAGATTCATAAAGAAACTCGATAAAAACACCCGACTACGAATTAAAGATGCTTTATTAGAGATACAGGAAACCCCATTTTCTGCTTCAAACGTAAAGAAACTATCAAACCTTAATTTATATAGAAAACGTGTAGGAGATATAAGAATTATTTATGAAATAATTGAAGGTAAATTAATAGTTCATGTTATTAAAATTGGTTTTCGAGGCGATATTTATAAACGT
This sequence comes from Bacillus timonensis, assembly GCF_004799755.1. Classification (GTDB taxonomy): domain Bacteria; phylum Bacillota; class Bacilli; order Bacillales; family Bacillaceae_L; genus Ferdinandcohnia; species Ferdinandcohnia timonensis_A. Next base: position 29,149 of record NZ_SLUB01000003.1, read on the forward strand.
TACTAACGTCCATCCATCGCCCCTATCAACACAATCTTACCTCAAATGATAAAGTAAAATCCCCGCTGCTACTGCTACATTTAAAGATTCACTTTTTCCATATATTGGAATATAGAGATTTTGATCTGTTTTTTCTAGTATTTCTGCTTGTACTCCGTTTCCTTCATTTCCGACTATTAATGCAAAGGAATCTTCGACAGGAGCTTGTTTATAGTCAACTGCATTCTTTAAAGATGTCCCGTAAACTTTAATACCTTTTTGTTTAAGCCGATCAATCGTTTCATGTAGGTTTTCTTTCACAATAGGCAGATGAAAAATCGAGCCCTGTGTAGAACGAACTACCTTTGAATTATAGACATCAACGCTTCCTTCACCAATAATCACAGCATCCATACCTGCTGCATCTGCCGTTCGAATCATCGTGCCGAGATTGCCAGGATCTTGTACAGCATCTACTAATAACAACCTTGTAAACTGCCCGCCCTCTTTTACCGAATACTGTTCACAAATGGCAGCTACCCCTTGTGATGTATCCGTATCACTTATTTCCTGCATAATCTTTTCTGTCACAATCGTGAAGGATAGATTATCTACATTCCAGCTTGAGGGGATATCTACCGCTTCACAAATAATCAATTCTCTTATGATAACATCACTTTTTAGAGCCTCTTCTACTAAATGAAACCCTTCAATCATAAAAGTTCCAGTCTTGTCACGTTCTTTCTTTGTATGTAGTTTTTTCCATTGTTTAATTTGAGGATTTTTATTTGATTCAATTCGTTTCAACGTATTTTTTGCTCCTTTTAGCTAATTCTTTTTCCATTATATCCTATGGTAAATACATAAAAAAGGCGGAACGTGTAAAAGATACAAATGAAAAGTTACATATGAAAGGTGTGCTTGTAAATGAATTTGAACTTAAGACATGCTGTTAAGCATAATGTCTCTGGAAATTCTCAAGCAGAATTAGAAGATACGATTGTTGATGCCATTCAAAGTGGCGAAGAAAAAATGCTTCCAGGATTAGGAGTATTATTTGAAGTGATTTGGGAAAATGCAAGCCAAGAGGAAAAACAAGAAATGCTCTCAACATTGGAGCAAGGATTAAAGCAATAATGAGTAAAGCCGATGACAAAAATCATCGGCTTTTAACTTTATTTAGCAGAAGTTCCTGCCGAATAAAGTGAAAGCCTCCGGCGGATGCCACGATTTTTCAGAGGAAACTTTTCAGCATTAACTGGCACTAAGCCCTCACTGAGGGCAATTGCCAGTAAAAGCCTGATTGGTTCAACTAACAATCTGCGGAAAAATGCATCCACAGATTGAAGTTTCACTGTATCTCGCGTAAGATCAAGGACTAAAGACGCCACTTCCTGTGTGCCTAAAAATCGGGCGCGCAAATACGCCAAGGCGTATTTGATTATCAATCAAATTTTATTTTATTAACTGTTTCTTTGTCTAGACGTTTAATCACTTCTGCAATAAGTTTTACTGCATTTTCATAATCATCACGGTGAAGAATACCGGCATGTGAATGAATATAGCGCGTTGCGATTGTAATCGCTAAAGCTGGAACACCTTCTAGGGAAATGTGGATTGAGCCTGCATCTGTTCCACCACCAGCAATCGCATCAAACTGATATGGGATGCTAAGTTCATCCGCTACTCCAACAACAAAATCACGCAAGCCTTTATGAGAAACCATAGAAGCATCATATAGAATGATTTGAGGACCTTCCCCCATTTTGCTCATTGCTTCTTTTTCTGAAATTCCAGGTGTATCTCCTGCAATACCCACATCAACGGCAATTGCAAGATCGGGCTTAATCATCGCTGCTGCTGTTTTGGCACCACGAAGACCTACTTCCTCTTGAACCGAACCAACTCCATACACAACATTTGGGTGTTCTTCGTTCTTTAAATATTTTAAAACATCTATTGCAATCGCACAGCCAATTCGGTTATCCCATGCTTTGGCAAGTAGCATTTTTTCATTATTCATGACTGTAAATTCGAAATATGGAACAACCTGGTCACCAGGTTTTACTCCAAATTCTAGAGCTTGCTCTCTATTTGCCGCACCAATATCAATGAACATATCTTTGATTTCAACAGGCTTCTTACGTGCATCAGCAGTTAGGATATGTGGTGGTTTAGAACCTATTACACCCGTAATATCTCCAATACTTGTGACTACTGTTACTCGTTGTGCAAGCATAACCTGTGACCACCAGCCACCAACGGTTTGGAAACGTAAAAATCCTTTTTCATCAATTTGTGTTACCATAAAGCCAACTTCATCTAAATGCCCAGAAATCATGATTTTTGGACCAGTTGGATTACCTTCTTTTTTTGCGATTAAACTTCCTAGTCCATCATAAGAAAGTTCATCAGAATATGGAGTTATGTATTTTTTCATGACTTCACGAGGCTCTCGTTCATTACCAGGAATACCTTTTGCGTCGGTAAGATCTTTTAGCATCGTTAATGTTTCATCAAGCTTTGTCATCGATAAATCACCTAACTTTCGTTAATTTGACTATTTCATTATACAGAAAATAGTGGCAACTCGGCAATTCTAGACTTTTCTATTTAGTTCCACTTGAACCAAAACCGCCTTCTCCTCTTTCAGAGGCTGCCACTTCCTCAACCTGTAGCAAGTTAACCTGAGCTACTTCAGCAATGACCATTTGTGCAATCCGCATTTGTTTTTCCACTACAAAATCTTCTTTTCCATGATTAATTAAGATGACCGCAACTTCTCCCCGATAGCCTTCATCAATGGTCCCTGGACTATTTAAAACCGTTACGGAGTGTTTGAGTGCTAGTCCACTTCTTGGTCGTACTTGTGCTTCTGTTCCCGGTGGCAGCTCCATTTTGATTCCCGTTTTAATGAATTTTGCTTCCCCCGGTTTAATCACTTTTTCTTCAGCCGAAAATAAATCTAAGCCTGCATCACCCGGATTTGCTTGCAATGGAAGCCTTGCATCCTCGTTTAGCAGCATTACTTTTAAGTTGTATGTCATACAAAAATCCTCCTCTAGAAAAAAATTATAACAAATTTAAAATAACTTGAAACCTTTTGTATAGGTTATTCGTATATGTTGGCAGATTGAAAATGGAGGGAGTCCTCTTATGTTTGTTATACTTATTCGTTTTGTCATCTTACTTCTAATCATCTTTTTATTATATCGGATTTTCAAGTACGTACTAAATCCAAAGAGGAAGCTTGAGCTTGCTCAAGAAAAAGAGGAATTCTACTGGCTTGATGACCTAGCTAATGTCCATAAAAACTTTTTATTAACGTATAAGGGAGTTTTATTTGAAGGGGAAAAATATTTAGGATCTACCAAAAAATCATTCGAGGTTGTATCTATCTTTGTATGGGCCAAAACTGATAATTTGAAGGGATTAACCTATACGGATTTTCAATACATTGAGCGTAGAATTAATGAAGTTTATCCACATGCGAAAATTGATTGGAAAAGTCCAATAAAAGAACTGATAAAGGAAAACAGTCGTGAGCGTTAACTCCACGACTGTTTTTTTCATTGAAATGACCTTCCTGCTTTAGGATTAAAAAATTCATGCCATTTGATAATAACCTGTTTTTCTCGAAGTAGATAGAACAATAGAGTAAGTGCAAGGAGTATAGCGAGAATCACGGTTGTAGAGAATTCACGGATAAATTGACCGAAAACGGTATAGAGAAGGGCTACTGGGATATTTGTATAGAAAGAGGCTTTGGCATAGTTTCGAAAATACCTTGTAACATCCATAATACATAGTGATAACAGGTGAAAATTAATAAAAGGAATAAGACGTAAGATTGCAATTTGCCCAATGGTAAAATTCACTTTGTCTCCTAACCATTTTTGCTTGAGTGTATTAATTTTGTTGGACAATCTTGGAACCTGCCGATATAAGAAATAAAAAAGAATGCTAAGCATTGTTAATCCTAGTATGGAATAAAGCGTTCCAAAAACAGAGCCGAATAAAATGCCCCCGACGATACATACGACAGGAACTGGTATGAAAAAGATAGGACGGATAAGATGGATACCAATAAAAATAATGGGGGCAAGCAGTCCAGTGGATTGAATAAAAACAAACAGCAGTGTCATCGTATCATCCAAGTGTACAACTCACCTCTTCCGATAAATTTATAAGAAAAGTGCTATTTAAGCATATACAATCGTACAAGTTGTTATGACAAGGTAACTAAAATATAAACATAAATGGCGATTGTAAGGATTGTAAGAACAGGAAGAAGGATGACAAATTGCTTATGCTTCGTCTTATGTCGAAACTGCTTCATACCAAAAGTTGTTCCAAGCGCGCCGCCTACCATTGAGACAATCCAAATATGTTTTTCAGAGATGCGCCATTTGTTGTTTTTAGCTCTATTTTTGTCGATGTACATGAGTAAGAAACCATATACGTTTAGAATGACATAGATTACAAGAATTGAGTACACGAGATTACCTTCCTTTTTGGAGCGAAAAATGCGTCCTATGGTTTTTATTTTGTTTCTATGGTCGTTATTTCATTTCTATGGTTTTTAGCTGAAAAGGTCAAACAAAAAAGGTTACTCTCATTTTACAATGGGAGTAACCTTTTTACCTAGACTTATTTGTAGTCTAGCTTCAGCGACTAGAAATTCGGGAAACTTCAACTTCTCCGGCAGAGGCAAAATACGCCTCTTAGTCGAAGTCTCCAGTTTCCTCATTTCTGGTCAAGTCGCTTCCGCTTTTTTATTTTAGGTTGTTTTTAGCTACCGTTGCTAATTCTGCGAATGCTTTTTCATCGCTAACAGCTAGATCAGCAAGCATTTTACGGTTTACTTCGATACCAGCTACTTTAAGTCCGTGCATTAAACGGCTATAAGAAAGACCATTCATACGAGCAGCTGCATTGATACGAGTAATCCATAGCTTACGGAAGTCGCGTTTCTTTTGACGACGGTCACGATAAGCATACATTAATGATTTCATTACTTGTTGGTTTGCAACTTTATATAAAGTGTGTTTTGAACCGAAATAACCTTTAGCTAATTTTAATACCTTTTTACGACGTTTGCGTGTAACAGTTCCGCCTTTTACTCTTGGCATTTTGTTTCCCTCCTAGAATCTATATCAATCGTTCACAGATTATTTAATGTTGTCTAACATATGGCGAATACGTTTGAAATCGCCTTTGCTAACTAGTGAAGCTTTGCGAAGCTTACGCTTTTGCTTTTGAGATTTATTTCCGAATAAGTGGCTTGTATATGCATGTGAACGTTTAAGTTTACCAGATCCTGTTTTCTTAAAACGCTTTGCAGATCCACGGTGTGTTTTCATTTTTGGCATAGGGAGTTCCTCCTCGTTTCATTACTTTTCAGTTTTAGGTGCTAGTACTAAAAACATGCTTCTTCCATCCATTTTTGGATGTGATTCAATAGTAGCAACTTCAGCACAAGCTTTAGAAAAACGATCTAAAACACGTTGACCGATTTCTTTATGTGTAATCGCACGACCTTTAAAGCGAATGGACGCTTTTACTTTATCGCCTTTTTCAAGGAATTTAATTGCGTTACGAAGCTTTGTATTAAAATCGTGCTCATCAATTGTCGGACTAAGTCTAACTTCCTTAATGTTAATAACCTTTTGATTTTTACGAGCTTCTTTTTCCTTCTTCTGTTGCTCAAAACGGAATTTACCGTAGTCCATAATACGACATACAGGTGGTTTCGCATTTGGGGCAACTAGTACAAGATCAAGATTTGCTCTAGCAGCAATTTCTAATGCTTCACTTTTGGATTTAATTCCTAGCTGATCACCATTTGAACCAATCAAACGAACCTCACGGGCACGAATGCCCTCGTTAACCATCATGTCTTTGCTAATAATTAGCCACCTCCAAGGTTTTTTCACTTACACATTTCTACTGAATGCCTCGTTTGAAATCTTGCGCATTTTACAGATTTGAGACAAATAAAAAAGTGTGAATGTATATACACCCACACTATTACAATTCATTTACACATTAATGATTAATGAACGTAAGACCTACCAACTGCAATTTGCGTCAATCAGGTGAGAAGCGGGTGCTTCTACTTTCTCAAACAAGTATTCAATTACCTTAAAAAGTATAACATTTAAGATGGTTTCTGTCAAACGGTGCATGACTGGAATAACACAACGAAACTTATTCTAGCATGCACTTTACTCTTTGACAAGACTTTTTTTATTTTTTAACTTCTTGTAGGATAGCCGCAAGAAATGTATCAAAAGACATAGTTTCTGATTTTTGCTCGCCATACTTACGTACGTTTACTGCATTTTCCCCCATCTCATTGTCTCCTACAACAAGCATAAATGGAACTTTTTGCATCTGGGCTTCACGAATTTTATAGCCAATCTTTTCATCACGATCATCTATTTCTACACGTAAGCCTTCAGCTTGAAGTTTTTCCTGAACACTCTTCGCATAGTCTAAATGAACGTCTGGAGAAACGGGAATAACTTGAACCTGAACAGGTGCTAACCAAGTTGGGAATGCGCCTTTGTATTCTTCAATTAAATAAGCAACAAAGCGTTCCATTGTTGATACAACACCACGGTGGATGACGACTGGACGATGTTGTTTTCCGTCTTCGCCGATATAAGTTAAATCAAAGCGTTCCGGTAATAAGAAATCTAGCTGAACAGTTGAAAGTGTTTCATCTTTTCCAAGCGCTGTACGAACTTGAACATCAAGCTTTGGACCATAGAATGCTGCTTCCCCTTCTGCCTCAAAATAGTCAAGGCCCAGGTCATCCATTGCAGCTTTTAACATAGATTGTGCTTTTTCCCACATCGCATCATCATCGAAGTATTTTTCAGTATCAGCTGGGTCGCGATAAGAAAGACGGAAGCTGTAGTCTTTAATATCAAAGTCTTTATATACTTCTAAGATTAGATTAACAACGCGTTTAAACTCTTCTTGAATTTGGTCAGGACGAACAAAGATATGGGCATCATTTAAAGTCATCCCTCTAACACGTTGTAAACCAGATAATGCTCCACTCATCTCATAACGATGCATAGTTCCTAATTCAGCAATACGGATTGGAAGCTTACGATAACTGTGAATGCCATTTTTATAGATCATCATGTGATGCGGGCAATTCATTGGACGAAGCACAAGCTCTTCATTATCCATTTCCATTACCGGGAACATGTCATCTTGATAATGATCCCAGTGACCTGATGTTTTATAGAGCTCGACATTTGCAAGAACAGGTGTATACACATGGTCATAACCAAGTCTAACTTCTTTATCCACAATATAACGTTCGATCACACGACGAATAGTAGCACCTTTCGGAAGCCATAATGGCAAACCTTGACCAACTTTTTGTGAGTTTGTAAAAAGACTTAATTCTTTACCTATTTTTCGATGGTCACGCTCTTTAGCCTCTTCAAGAAAACGAAGATGTTCTTCAAGCTCTGCTTTTTTGAAGAATGCAGTCCCATAAATACGTTGAAGCATCTTGTTGTCGCTATCCCCACGCCAGTATGCACCAGCTATGCTTAATAGTTTAAATTCTTTAATTTTTCCTGTTGAAGGAACATGAACACCACGACAAAGGTCAAAGAATTCACCTTGCTCATAGATTGTTAAAGGTTCTCCTTGTGGAATATCTTGAATCAACTCAAGCTTTAGCTCATCACCAATTTCTTCGTAGCGACGAATCGCTTCATCACGTGAGACCTCAACCCGGTGAATTTCAAGATTTTCATTTACAATCCTTTTCATTTCTTTTTCAATTTCAGGCAGATCTTCAGGTGTTAATGACTTTTCCATATCGATATCATAGTAGAAGCCATTTTCAATAACTGGACCTACACCAAGCTTTACGTCTTTGTATAGACGCTTAATCGCTTGTGCCATTAAGTGAGCTGTACTGTGCCGCATGATTTCTAATGCTGCATCAGTATCTTGGGTAATGATTGCTATTTCACCATCTTCATGGATTTCAGTACGCAAATCAATTTCTTTGCCATTAAATTTACCGGCAATTGATTTTTTCTTTAGTCCTGGGCTGATCGAGCCTGCAATTTCTTCTGTTGTTGTTCCTTTAGGAAACTCCTTCACTGCTCCGTCTGGGAATGTAATTTTTACTACATCTGACATCAGTTTTCAACTCCTTTTAAATTAAAAGCGCAAGGCGCCTGGTAGCGGAACATCGACTAACTACCGCCACGTCCTGTGGCGAACGTCGATGTCAGCACTTCCTGTGCAAGTCCAAGCATAAGATGAGCGCTGACAGAAGGTGCATTTTACCTTCCGAAGCGATTAGCTTATGACCTCGAGCCGATGGCGCCTGGAGCTAGATATAAAATGTGAAAATAAAAAATACCCGTCCCTAATAAAAGGGACGAGTATACGTATCGTGGTTCCACCCTTGTTTCCACCCAAAAGAATCGAGTGGCTCAAGAAATAAATAACGGTTAACCCGTCAGTAATTACAACTTTGTAAACAAAGGTTCACTACTGAAGTTTAGAGGTGGTAATAGTATTATTCGTGTTAGGAAGCTTCCAGCCATGGCTTCCCTCTCTAAAAACCGTAATTATACCATCGTGTCCTCATCATCACTTTTAAAATTATACATGTATCATTTGTAATATGAATGTATTATAGTCTTATTTAAAAGTTAAATCAAGGGCACTTCACATCTTTTATATTTTTTTTGCTTTCAGACGATTATTTTCAAAAGACTTCTTTGTATAAATCGTAACATTCTCTAAAAAAATGTTGTGAATGGTTTGGATCATTCCATTATCAATCTGATCCGTATAAATTGATATTGATTTAGGTGCAATTGATACTAATGGTGCCAAGACTGCAGAATCAATATACATCGGCTGATGTAAAATTAATTTTCGATCGATGAACTTAAAAAGCTCATTTCGTTTAATCTCAGTAAATGTTTCATTATAAAAATAAAATTGCTCATCATGTAAAATATGTAATTGCTCAAGTTTCGGTTCCCGCTTTTCTCGAAATTCTCGCAGTCCTTGGATAAACGTTTGATACTCTTGCTCTAGTTTGTACTCGTCAATTGCAGACTCTACAATTTGTAATAATACCTCATTATACGAGCGCATACGAAACTTTAAAAACGATTCAAAGGAGAAAGAAATGGGAACCTTCAGGAATTCGTGAAGTGCTTCAGCTATCAGTTGTTCCCGTGGAACGACATCCTGTACAGCAGGGATATCAGGGTTATTCCCGTCCATTAACGCTTTTGCAATCTCTACTATTTGTTTTTTCTCTTCAAAATCAGTAAAGTAAAATATGTTTTCGATATAATCCAAAATCCATTGATCTTCTTTATTTTTGATTATAAATTCGGTCATTACTGGAATAATCACGACCTGTACAACATAATTTGTTTTTTCTGATGCGAAAACCGCCACCACATTTTCTTCTTCATTTACAACCTCTATGTAATCTATAGAAAGAGCTTTCGCCTTACTTAGTAAGCTCTTATACATTTTTTGTGCATCTGTTATTTCTTGAAAATGCATTTCAATCAAGCTAGTCCCCCCATTTCACCAATACCATTACCCTGTTACATGTATATGGTTAATGGGACAACTTTAGAATATAAAAAATAGCTATCCCCTTTTTTGAGATAGCTAAATGAGTTAGTAGCGACGGTTTTTCCCTTTAAGTTCAACTGGTTTCGCTAAATATTTAATTCGTTCCATGATTCTAGCTGCTTTTACCTTTTCCTCTTCACCACGTTGTGTATAGGATAAGTGGTGTTCAAGTCCTTTGAAATCAAAGTTTGAAGTGAAGAAGGTTGGTAGGTTTTCAAGCATTCGATATTGTAGAATACTTCCAAGAATATCATCACGCATCCAGCTGGACATCGATTCTGCTCCAATATCATCAAGCATTAAAACGGGGACCTTTTTGACTGCATCAATTTTAGAATTAATGGATTGATCTTGTAGGGAACCCTTTAATTCTCGCATAAATTCCGGTACATACACGAGCATGGACGCTACCTTTTTACGTGCTAACTCGTTTGCAATTGCACCTAACAGATAGGTTTTTCCAACTCCAAAAGAACCATATAAATATAATCCTTGCAGGCGTTTCCCAGGTTCATAATTACTTAAAAAATCATCAATTTGCACGATGGCATCATAACGACCTTCGTCTGATTCAAGGCTCGCCATTGATGCCTCTAGAATATCTTTTGGTATATACATACTTTTAATAAGGGACTTATATTTTACCTGTTCATCATTCATAACCTTACGTGGACAACGGTCATATCTTAAATCAATTGCATTTCCCTTTATTTCAAGAAGTGGATGGTAGCCTTGAAGCATGTTTTTACAGGTTTCAAGGCTTTCACACTTATTACATTCCTTACTTTGATTAATAAACTCGTACAGTTTAACTAGACTCCTGTTAATTATATCACTAGTTATTTGGTCTTGATGATTATTAATAAAATCTCGTACCTCTGGATGATTTAATACTTCATGCTTAATTTGCTCATAACGTTGCTGAAATCCTCCATTGTTAGAGAGACTTTTCAAAGAATCTTGGATAGGTTTCATATTCTCACCTCCGTATTAAAAATTGTTATTTATATTTTTTTAGCCTTTCTTCTAATAAACGCTTCTTTTCCTCAAACGATGGATCATGTGTTTCCTCCGGTTTTGGAGTTTCTGCTTGCGGTCCTTCTTCTTGCTTTAACCAATCAGGCAATAATTCTTTGCGAATTGGTTGTCTTTTATATTTATTGGTCTTTTTATCAGCGGTCCAATTATGCTTCTTAGCTGTTTCCATTGCCTCTTTTACTGTCTTAATATTTAAACGTGCCCAGTTGCTGGCAATAGTTTCAACATAGGACTTCGTTAGTCTCATATCTGATTTTAACATGACATAATATAACAGTACATTCACAACACCTGGAAGAAGGTTTTGTCGGAACATGACCTCTTCAATAATTTTTAATTCGGAGACAGACGGCTGTGCTCCCCCAGATACATCAATTAGAAACTCTTTCGGGGAAATTCTTTCAAGCTTTTGAATTAATTCCTCTTCCTTTGTTTGCGGAACTTTATTTACCATCGTTTGAGAGGCCAATGGTTGAATTTTTTCCGTCAGAGTAGGTAATTCATTTCCCGTTTCAAATTGATACCAATCCCTTGAAGCCTTTCTTAACTTTTCAATATCAATTTTTTCATTGGGGTCAAGGGCACTCATAACAATCCCTTGCATTTCAATCGGATCAATTCCGTAGAGAAAGGAGAGCTTTGTAATTGCCTCTTTTACTCGAGGGGTAATCGACTTTTTAGGTATCATCACCTCGGAAATCCCCGCAAAGAACAAATCAAAATTAAAGTTTTCATTTTCGATTAACAGCTTTTTATCTTCATTTCGGTCCATGAATTCTGTATTTTCATCTCGGTCAAGATTATGTTGCATTTCATCACTAATTGTGGAAATCATTTTTACTTTAACCGATTCGAATACTTCACTAAAAGCTTTTGTAATGGGTTTGTACGTATCTATATCGATTTCACTATCTGAAAAGAACTGCTTAAGTTTAAAAAATTTACTCTTACCAAGCCTATTATATAAGTAAACATTAAGCACACCATCCGTAAAAAAAGCTTTTGGCGAAAGAGGTGCCTGCAGTTCATAGATAAAACTTCTAGAATTTTCATCAGACTTTACAAATGTTTTTAAAAGTCCAATTCCTTCAAGCTTTAATCGTTCTTGAAAAATTTCCTCAAGATTCGTTTGAAGGAGCGCCATTAATGTATAATGGGTACTTTCATCACTCCAAAGTCGGTTTTGCTCTAATTCACTCCACAGGGTCATATAAAGACTGAAGGCTTTCATGCCAATTAGAGGCTGGTATAGCAATGAGACAATTTTCCGATCATAGTCATGCAAAAGGTCTGCAGCATGAACGATGTAGCGATCAACTGGTACTAATTCCTTCCAATGCTCCATTTCATCAAGGCCTTCCATTTCTTCTTTAGTAGTGAAAAAAAGAGCTTAAAAGTTCTTAAGCCCTTAACGTTCCCGTTTAATTAATTCCTTTAATTCATCAATAAATACATTTATATCTTTAAACTGACGATATACAGATGCAAAGCGAACATATGCCACTTCATCTACCTTTGCCAGATGATTCATGACATACTCACCAATCGTATCGCTTTTCACTTCTGCAATCCCTTGACTCCTCAATTCCTTTTCAACTTCGTGGGTGATATCCTCTAATTGCTTTAAAGAAACCGGACGTTTTTCACATGCTTTAATTAGCCCTCGGAGCATCTTTTCCCGGCTAAATTCCTCACGTGTTCCTTCTTTTTTAACCACAATTAAAGGAATTTCTTCCACTTTTTCAAAGGTTGTAAAACGATATTGGCATTTTTCACATTCACGTCTTCTGCGGATGGATCGACTATCATCAACCGGACGCGAATCCAAAACTCTTGTTCCATTATGGTGACAAGTAGGGCATCTCACTGGTAACAACTCCCTTCCGAGGAGAACTCTATGTATTCATCTTATAAGAAAGACTTTAGTAGGACAAGGGTTTTTACTCAGGAAATTGCTGTTATTAAGATTCTCCTTTTCCGATTAGCGGTAGCTCTTTATCTAGGTGTTGATATAAATTCATGATTACCTTTCGGCTATAGCCAAAATCGATAGGTAGCAGTAATGTTTCTGTTGTTACTGCAAAGTCAATGGCTGTTTCAAAGGGTCTGACGGAGACAATTGTTGCTACAACAAAGGCCTTTCTTCCTTTCTTGATGGAGATGCTCATTTCTCCTCGTTCTTCTGATACTGAGTTGAGATGGTAGCCATCTAAATTCTGAATAACCTTTTTTACTGCTTCGATCGCTTTTTTATTTGATGTTTTATAATAATGACTTCTTAAAAGCTCGTCCGAATGTTTGTCTCTTGTTTCACTGTGATTAGAAAAGAACGCTTGCATTCCCATATATCCCACTCCTTATAAACTTTATATAGTATTAGATCTATGTTATAAATGTAAAAAAAGAGGTGTAGTTTATTACACCTCTTACTATTTTAGATGATTCATATTTATTTTTAAAGTACTTTAACCTGCGCTGGCTTAACTTTCACCGGACCCATACCACGTGGGAGTTCAATATTTTCACGTGTTTGTGCACCAAGCGCCTCAGCAATATAGTCAGCAGCAATATTTGGATCTAAATCCCCACATGTGTAAACATCAATACTCGCATAACCATGTTCTGGAAAACTGTGAATCGTTAGATGTGATTCCGAAATAATCACAACACCGCTAACTCCCTGTGGAGCAAATTTGTGAAAGGCTACTTCACGAATTTCTGCACCTGAATTAAGTGCTGCCTGAACAAACGTTTCTTCAATACCATGTATGTCATTTAATTTTTCAAAATCGCAACCCCATAATTCTGAGATTACATGACGTCCCATTGTTTCCATAATTAAGTTGTTCCCCCTCTTACAATAATTTCGGGTGAGTTCTTCGCGTAAAGCATGAGCATAACTACCACGGGGGAAAGTTAGTCCAGAGAGGTCCTAACCCTTTAAGTAGCTACAAAAGCATAAGCTTTTAAGAAGTTCACGAAATTTAGTATACTTTGTTTATATACTTTTAGCAACAGTAAATAAATAAAAAATAAAAACCTTCCATCAATTAGGAAGGTTTTCTTCAATTTCTAAGTTAGCCTACTTTAGCTTCTGTTTTTTGGATGATTTTTGCACCTACATATTTTGCCAAATCTACAACTCTACAAGAATATCCCCATTCATTATCATACCAAGCCAATACCTTTACCTTTCGATCTGCAATGACCATCGTTGATAAGCCATCAATAATGGATGAATGTGGATTTGTATTAAAATCAATGGAAACTAGTGGTTCAGTTGTAAAACCTAAAATCCCCTTTAATGCTCCCACTGAAGCAGTAATAAAGGCCTCGTTTATTTCTTCAACCGTAACATCTCGCTCAACATCAACAACTAAATCAACTAACGAGACATTTGGAGTTGGGACGCGAAGTGCCATTCCATGCAATTTTCCTTTCAGTTCTGGTAACACAAGTGATAATGCTTTTGCTGCTCCAGTTGAGGTTGGGATAATGGATTGTGCACAAGCCCTTGCTCTTCGTAAATCCTTATGTGGATTATCTATATTTTTTTGATCATTTGTATACGCATGAACGGTTGTCATTAAACCGTTTACAATTCCAAACTGTTCATTTAACACCTTTACAACTGGTGCTAAGCAATTTGTTGTACAAGATGCATTTGAGATAATCAAATGATTGTCGTGATCGTATTTATCTTCGTTAACACCCATCACAATTGTAATATCTTCATTCTTACCAGGTGCTGTTAAGATAACCTTTTTCGCTCCAGCTTGTAAATGTAAGTTCGCTTTTTCCTTTGAGTTAAACTTTCCTGTTGCCTCAATCACAATATCTATATTTAATTGTTTCCAAGGAAGCTCTAACGGATCGCGGGAGCTTAAAAGTTGTATGCGCTTCCCATTCACTAACAATGAGTCATCCCCAGGAATGACGTCACCTTCGAATTTTCCGTGATTTGTATCATATTTTATGAGATGTGCTAGCGTTTCAGCAGGGTAGCTTGCATTGATTGCAACTATTTCTAATGAATCATCCATGATTGCATTTCTAAATACCATTCTACCAATACGGCCAAATCCATTAATTGCGATTCTTGGCTTCATTACAACCCCTCCAGGATATATGTTATACAATTTAACCTAAACTTTCATGATTAGTATAACACATTAGGTTAGATATGTAACATTTTTATTCTGATTTTTTATAAAAATGGTTATTAATACAACTTTGGAATGTTCCTTGTTTATGTATAAGCATAGAAAAAGGTATCTCATCTATTTGAGACACCTTGATTATGTTATAAAACTTTACCTTGAATACCCCATTGTTCACAAATTGCATGAAACTGATCCTTTGTAGCTTCAATTGTACCATTGTTATCAATCACAGCATCTGCGAATTGAATTTTGTCCTTAAGGGGCATTTGTGATTGAATCCTAGCCTCTGCCTCTTTCTTGGTAAAACCATTGCGACTCAAAAGACGTGATAACTGTGTCTCATAATCAACATAAACGAGGAGGGTTTTATCGACTAAGGAGGTTAATTTACTTTCAAATAATAATGGGATATCCAACACAACTGTTTCTTCACCGTTCTTCATATGCTCTTCTTTTTCTTTCAACATTTGTTTTCGAACAGCTGGATGAACAATTGAATTTAATATAAGTCGTTTGTCTTCACTGAAAAAGACAATCGATCCTAACTTTGGACGATCAATCGTCTTATCTGGTAATAAAATTTCTTCGCCGAATGATTCAACAATTTGTTCATATGCTTCTTCGCCAATTTCAACAACTTTACGTGCAATAACGTCAGCATCAATTACAACAATTCCTGCTTCTTTAAACATCTGTGATACTGTACTTTTTCCACTTGCGATTCCACCTGTTAATCCGATTGTTAATGTCACGTATTCTATCCCCTCTGCTGTATTTTAGAATTTCCAAATTCCTATTAAAATCAATAGAATTCCTGGCAAAAATGAAAATTTCTGTACCCATCTTTTCTTTGAAAAAACGGAACCACTTTTCATACCTGTATAAACAAAAAGGGAGCTCATCACGGCCACCAACAAAGCCATTACCCATGGAGAAAAGCCTAATAAAGCAGCACCAATTCCTGCACCAAAAGCATCAAGCGAAAGGGCAAGACCTAGTAAAAATGCTTCAAGACCAGTAATGGTTCCTGATTTGTCAAGGTCGGCAACCATAGGCTTCTTTAAAATATTGATAACAAGTCCAAGCGATTTTATTTCAACCTTCGCTATTAGTTTTTCTTCGTTGTGTTCTGGTGTTTGGGATGATGGACGAAAAAACTGAAACAATACCCAGGCACCGATAATTACGAGTACAATACCGCCAAGCCGGTCGGCTATTTCTGGTGAAACAAAAAGAGCAATTGATTTACCCAGCCCCATGGCAGCCGCCATAGTTACGGCTGAGCAGCAGGCTATTGTAATGATTGACCTGAATGGTATTTTCATTTTTCTCATACCGTATGTGAATCCAACACTAAAACTATCTAAGCTAACTGCAAATGCTAATAAAATGAGTGATGCGAACTGGGACATCTCATAGAATCTCCTTCCTATCGATATAAGATAAGTATATGGAGAGAGCCCACTTCATGTGAAATGTCCGAGGAGGAGAAAAATGACGCATCACATTTATCTGATTTAGCCTTTATTCATTTTTTTCGTTTTGTTTTATTTTTTTGGCATTTTGGGCAGTAGTGGGTGCCCCTTCCGCCGACGACGGTTTTTTCTATTTCGGTTCCACATTTTTGACATGCTTTTCCGTTTTGACCATAAACAAATAGTTGCAATTGGAACATCCCAATCTCACCTTGTGTGTTCACATAGGATCGGATTGTACTTCCACCTTTTTCAACAGCATTATTCAATGTTTGAATGATTTCATGGTGGAGTTTCTTCATTTCCTTTTTTGTCAGGGAATTCGCTTCGCGTTCAGGATATATTCCCGCTCTAAATAAAGCCTCATCCACATAAATATTCCCCAGCCCAACAACATTTGTTTGATCAAGTAGTGCAACTTTAATCTTCCGATTGGTTTTTGCTAGCTTTTTCTCTAAATATTCAAGTGTAAATTCTTTGGAAAATGGTTCTGGTCCTAATTGAGATAAGGGAAGATTCTCTTCTTCCTCCCCTTTACTAAATAAATGCATCGTTCCAAATTTCCGAACGTCCCGATAGCGCAGCTCCGTTCCATCTGTAAAAGCAAACAATACATGGGTATGCTTATCATATGGCTCGTCTTTATCATAGAGACCATATCTGCCCTCCATGCGTAAATGCGAAACCATCACATAATCATCTAATATAAACTTTAAGAACTTTCCTCTTCGCTCTACATCATGAATGGTTTGACCACGAAGAGCGTCACAAAATTGTTCTGGTTCTTCTGGTTTTTTGATTATCTTAGTCCATAGCACCTTCACATCTTTAATCGTTTTTCCATTTACAAGCTGAGTTAACGTTCGTCTAACTGTTTCAACCTCTGGTAATTCTGGCATTTGATCACTTCCTTATCTCTTAAAAAGAATACTATTTAGCATCATACCAGGTCTTTCCGTACGCATAATCGACCTTCAATGGTACTTTTAAGGAAATGGCATTTTCCATTACTTCTGGTACAATCTTTTTCAAAGTCTCAATTTCTTCTTCTGGTGCTTCAAAAATTAATTCATCATGTACTTGTAACAGCAGTTTTGCTTGAAGCTTTTCTTCTTTTAGTCTCGCCGCCATATCAATCATTGCTTTCTTGATAATATCAGCAGCACTTCCTTGAATTGGAGTATTCATCGCAGTTCTTTCTGCAAAGCTACGAACATTAAAATTACGAGCTGTAATTTCAGGAATATATCTTCTTCTATGAAGAAGAGTTGAAACATACCCTTTTTGTCTGACATCCTCAACGATATCTTCCATATATTCTTTAACACCTGGGAAGCTTGCAAAATAACGCTCAATAAATTGTCCCGCTTCCTTCCTCGTAATTCCAAGGTTTTGAGACAGTCCAAAGTCACTAATTCCATACACAATCCCGAAGTTAACAGCCTTTGCTTGTCGACGCATATTGGAGGTTACTTCGTCTTCTTTTACATGGAACACATCCATCGCAGTTTTTGTGTGAATATCAAGATCATTCGTAAAGGCTTGGATTAGATTTTCATCATTTGCTATATGAGCAAGCACCCTTAGTTCAATTTGTGAATAGTCAGCAGCAAACATAAACCAATCCTTTTTCGATGGAACAAACGCTTGTCTTATTTTTCGTCCTTCCTCTAAGCGAATTGGAATGTTTTGAAGGTTTGGATCTGTTGAACTTAGCCTTCCGGTTTGTGTTAAAGCTTGCTGGAATCGAGTATGAACCTTACATGTATCGTCATGAACAACCTTTAATAAACCTTCAATATAGGTTGATTGAAGTTTTCCAACTTGTCTGTAATGCAAAATATATTCAATGATTTCATGCTCTTTAGCCAGTTTTTCAAGAATATCAGCAGACGTTGAATAGCCTGTTTTTGTTTTCTTGTAAACGGTTAGTTGAAGTTTTTCAAAAAGAATGACACCAAGCTGCTTTGGAGAGTTAATGTTAAATTCTTCTCCTGCGAGTTCATAAATCTTTTGTTCCAGCTCTTGAAGATGTGCCTTTAATTCTTCTCCCATTGCTTTTAAACGTTCCACATCAACCTTAACCCCGGTTGCTTCCATTTCGGCTAATATTAGCGATAATGGCATTTCTAAATCGGTGAAAAGCTTATATTGTTCATTTTCTTGTAATTCTTGAAGGAAAATATCTTGTAGCTTCTTAAGAGCAACTGCCTTCCTAACAATATGTTCAGAAAGTTCTTTTTCGTCTGGTATGCTTTGTTTCGCACCTCTTCCGTACACCGTTTCATCCGTTTGTACATCTGTAATTCCTTTTAATTTTGCTATTGCAGCAACATCATCGGTTGAATCAGATGGATTTAAAATATATGAGGCAATTAAACAGTCAAAGTCAATTCCTTGTAAGTCGATCCCCTTCCATCTCAACGCAACAAGTGATTTTTTTCCATCAAACACGATTTTCCTTTTATCGTTGTCCTTTGCCCATTCCTTAAATGTTTCTGATTCAAGAGCAAGTTTTGTTGGAATATAAAAATTCCCGTTTTCATTTGATATCCCAATTCCTTGAATGTCTGCTCGATGATAGCTTTCATCAAGCACTTCCACAATCAAAGAAGATTCAAAAGAAAACATATCATCAGTGACTCTATCAACAATCTTATATGAGATCTCTTCTAAAGGCTGGTCTTCTATTTTCTCGCTGCCCTCAACTTTGTCCAGCAATGAATTAAATCCGAGCTCTTTAAAAAGTTTAATCACCTGATCACCATCATAGCCATTATACTCAAGCTCAGAAATTCCAATTTCAATAGGAGCTTCACGATAGATTGTCGCAAGTTGCTTACTCATGATAGCTTGTTCCTTATGTTCTTCAAGCTTTTCTTTCAGCTTCTTTCCGCTCACCTTATCAATCGAGTCTAGTAGATCCTCTAATGTATGAAACTCTTGTAATAATTTTATAGCTGTTTTCTCACCCACGCCTGGGACACCTGGAATATTATCCGAACTATCCCCCATAAGTCCTTTCATATCGATAATTCGTTCTGGCGTGATTCCATATTTTTCATTGATAAAATCAGGCGTATATGAATCAACATCAGTAATCCCTTTTTTCGTAATATCTACGGTAACACGGTCTGATGCGAGTTGTGTTAGGTCTTTATCGCCTGAGATAACCTTTACCTCAAAGCCTTCTTTTTCAGCTTGAAGTGATAATGTCCCAATAATATCATCGGCTTCATAGTTTTCTAATTCATATCTGGCAATCTTGTAGGCATCAAGGAGCTCTCGTAAAAATGGAAACTGTTCTGAAAGCTCAGGTGGTGTTTTTTGTCGACCACCTTTATATTCACTAAAAGTACTATGTCTAAACGTCGTTTTTCCAGCATCAAATGCTACTAAAATATGTGTTGGTTTCTCCTGTTCAAGAATTCGGTTCAAAATCATCGTAAAGCCGTAAATAGCATTCGTATGTACACCTTTATCATTATTCAAAAGTGGCAAGGCAAAAAATGCCCGGTATGCAATACTATTTCCATCCACTAAAACAATCTTTTTATTCAAGAAAAATCCTTCCTTTCTATGACAACTTGGGACCTATTATCTTCCATACAACCATTGAAACTCATAAAAAAAGCCGTCAATTCCTACTGTTCATTTTAGCATGTCATGAACAGAATAGAAAATAACGGCTACTTCATACGTGTGAACTTCGTTTATCGTCAGTCAGTGTATCCCATTAACAATCTCGCGTACGGAGAATCAGCTGGTAAAATAATGACTGTTTCTCCATCAATTGTAGTTTTATAGGATTCTAACGTACGGAAAAGGTTGTAAAACTCTGGGTCCTTAGAGAAGGCTTCATTATAAATACGAGCTGCTTCCCCTTCCCCTTCACTTCGAATAACCTCAGCGTCAGCTTGAGCTTTTGAAATAATGACTTTTACTTCTCTATCCGTTTCAGCTTCAATTTCATTCTTCTTAGCATCCCCTTCAGAGAGATAGTTTTGAGCAGTTGACTCACGCTCGGAGATCATTCTCGTATATACGGATTGTTCGTTTTCAGCTGGTAAATCCGTACGCTTCATACGAATATCTGTAACAACGATTCCGTATTTGTCTTCCGCAAGGTTTTTATTTACAATGTCTGTAATTCGATCATTAAGACTACCACGTTCAGACTTCTCATCATTAATAATCTCATCATAATTCAATTGACCCAGTTCTGTACGAATTGCAGAATAGACGAATTCATCAAGCTTTGCTTCTGCATTTAAGACTGTCCTTGTTGTAGATATCATTTGTTTCGGATCTTCAATACGCCAAATCGCATAATTATCAATCATCATTCGCTTTTTATCTTTCGTATTGATTTCAGCTTCCTCAACATCATAAATCATTTGATATTTTGGTAAAGTTTCAACTGATTGGATAAACGGAATTTTATAGGAAAGACCCGGATTTTCTTCAATTCGGACAACCTCTCCAAACTGACGAACGACCTTATATTCGCCTTCTCTTACGATAAATATATTCACCAAAACAAGACCTATTAAAATAATAACAATTAGTGAAATGATTCCACCTTTTGTGTATTTGCTAAATTTATTGGAACCCTTTTTTTCATTTAAGTCCACGACATTTTCACTCATTGGTTACCACTCCCTTCTGTTTCTACAGGAGGAACCTGTGCTTGGCTTCCAACTGGACGAATTGGCAAGTATTTCATCGTATTGCCATCATCCTTCATAATATAAATTTCTGTATTTGGTAACACTTGATCCAATGTTTCTAGAACAAGACGTTTTCTAGTAATATCAGGATTTTTAACATATTCATTGTATAATGCATTAAATGTCGCAACATCTCCACGTGCAATTTCGATACGGGCTGCTTTATCCCCGTTAGCACGAGAAATTAGGGCTTCTTTTTCCCCTTTTGCTTCATTCAATTTTTGATTCCGGTATTTGTTAGCTTCATTTACTTTTGTATTTCTCGTTTCACGAGCATCTGTTACATTCGTAAATGCCTTTCGAACTTCATCATTTGGCAGTTCTACATCCTGCAATTTAACAGCTGTTACAGAAACACCAATATCATATTTCTTTAAAAGATCGGTCAATAATTCTCTTACCTCAGCTTCAATTTCAGCTTTACCAGATGTTAAGGCATCATCAATTTTAGAACTTCCGATTATACTTCTTAATGATGCAGAAGTAGCATTATATAAAATTTGCTCCGGGTCCTCTGAATTAAATAAGAACTTTGAAGGATCCGTAATTTGCCATTGGACAACCATATCGGCAAGAACAATATTCTCGTCACCTGTGATCATTTTGGTGTCTTTTGGCACATCTGTTATTTCGCCATCCTTTTGATTATATCCAAACTGTAAACTGTACGTTGTTTTTGGCAGTTTCTCTACGTCTTGGATCGGCCATGGCATTTTAAAATGAAGTCCTGGCTCTGTAATTCCTTCGTCTGCTTTCCCAAAGGTTAAAATAATGGCTTGCTCTGATTCATCGACAGTATACCAGGATGTAAATCCAATTACACCTAAAATCAGAACGAGCACACTTAGTCCAACAATTGTATAAATTCGTTTCAAACTAACCATGCTTTCCCCCCTCAATATATCTACATATTCATATACGAATATCATGTAAAAAGGTTTCATTTAAATGTTAAAAAAATGACAAGGATCATACATCCTTGTCAAAAAAGTTTGGCCTCCTGAATGAAGGGGTTCTCATAATCATCATAAGGTTTGGATATTAAGGGAATATGTTTCTATTGTAAACATTTTGTAAAATTACTCTATTTTACTAGATGATATTTCTTTTTTTAAACGAATCGTAACCGTAGTTCCTTCCCCTACCTTACTAGTGATTTGTACAGCCCCTCCATGCGCCTCAATAATATGCTTCACAATTGCAAGACCTAACCCTGTGCCTCCGGAGTTCCTGCTCCTCGCTTTATCCACACGATAAAATCTTTCAAAAATTCGCGAAAGCTCTTTTTCTTCAATTCCAATACCTGTATCGATTATTTGTATTTCAACATCGTCAGAAAGATTTGTTGCTTTTATTGCGACCTTCGCTTTATTTGGAGAATATGACAAACTATTATTTATGACATTGATAAATACTTGTTTTAATCTGTCCATATCCCCTTCAATTACTGTTGTTAAGTCATCTACTGTAAGTTCTAATTGAATTTCTTTTTCTTCGGCCTTTGATCTAAGCATCCGTAAACTATTTTCTAAAAGTTCCCTCACATTTACACGTGATAGGTTTAGGGAAAATCCTTTATTCTCTATCTTTGATAAATCCAATAAATCTTGAATGAGGACTTGAAGACGATGACTTTCATGAAGGATAATAGTTAAAAATTCATCAAGGACTTCCCTATCATTCATTGCTCCATCTAATAATGTCTCTGCGAACCCTTTAATGGAGGTAATCGGTGTACGAAGTTCATGGGAAACATTTGCAACAAAGTCCTTTCGCATCTGTTCAAGTCTTTTCAAATCTGAAATATCGTGAAAGACAAGAACAACACCCTTCCATTCCACATTTGCTCCTAAAATTGGCGTAGCGTATACCTCAAAGTCCTTTTGTTCGGATCCAATCGTCAGATGGATTTGTCTTCGTAACTTTCGCTCTGTCATAAAAATTTCTTCTATCAAAGTTACAATTTCTTTATGAGTAAATGCTTCATAATAAAGCTGGCCCATTAAATCGTCTTGGTCAATCTTGAATATCTCATTGATCGTTCGATTGAAAATACTAATATATCCTTTGCTATCAATGAATAATAGTCCGCTCCCCATATTTTCAATCAACGTATGTAACCGGTCATGCTGCATTTCATAGGATTTTGTCATTTCTTCAATATTTCTTGCGACAATATTGATAGATTGTCCAAGTAATCCAGCAGCACTTATATGATCTTCATAGGTTCTTGCTCGATAATCTCCCTTTGCAAGCTCTTTAACCGCTTTTGTTGCAGCATCTATTGGCTTTGTATAGGTGGTCGTGATTCTAACGATAAGCGAAAGAATAATAACCAATGCGATTCCTAGGCAAACAATTAGAGCAATCCAGACCTGCTGGACTGTTTTTTCTACGGAAGTTCCATGTTCCGCACTATTTGTAATCAGACTACTTATAAATTGGCCTAACATAAAACCCATACAAAGAAAAACAATAATAATTAAAAAGATAATCGCAAATAGAAGTCTCGACTGAAATTTATTCATAGAGTTTTGGCTCCTCAAGCTTATAGCCTAATCCCCTTACTGTTTTAATCATACTTGTTTTTTTCGAATCCTTTTCGATTTTTTCACGTAAATGACTGATGTGAACATCCACAATTCTTGTATCACCAGCAAAATCATAATTCCAAACCGCACTTAAAAGTTGATCTCGAGTTAGAACCCTGCCTTTGTTCTTTGCTAAATACGCAAGAAGTTCAAATTCTTTTGGTGTAAGGTCAAGTGCTTCCTCATTATAATAGGCTTCAAAATTTTCCGGCAAAATCCGTAAAAGCCCGATCACAATTTGTGGAGATACTGTAGAGTCTTCTGAGTTGACTTCGTTTATACTTGTTCTTCTAAGTATTGCTTTTACTCGGGCGACTACTTCTCTTGGACTGAATGGTTTTGTCATATAGTCATCAGCCCCAAGCTCCAAACCTAAAACTTTGTCAAATTCGTCATCCTTTGCGGTTAACATTAGGATTGGAATATCAACCTTGTTTTGGCGAAGTTGTTTGCACACTTCTATACCATCCAATTTTGGCAACATTAAGTCAAGGACGATTAAACTAGGTCTTTCTGCTAAGGCTTTCTCCAAGCCTTCCTCGCCGTCCATAGCTGTAATGACCTCGTAGCCTGCCTGTTGTAGGTTGTACTGAAGCAATGTAATAATTGAACGTTCATCCTCAACAACCAATACTTTTTTCTTCATTGTCTTCCTCCATCAAAAAAGATAAACCCCAGCATCATTTTTTATCTCTATAAAATCATTATAGATTAACATTTCTTGACTTGCCATGAAAAAACAAAAAAGAGAGACATAGCTCTCTAAAAGTTCTCCAATATTTTCCCTTCCATCGGGGTAATTCGGTGTGGAGGACAGACGAGTAGTCTTCCCTCAATTGCCTTAGATTCATCTTCATCCAATGCGGTAACTGAAATTTCAACAGTATGGTCATGAAAATGAACCTTCGTAACCTCAAAAAGAAATTGAACTGTATCGTAATGGTACAAAGGCTGTAAAAATTCAATTTCCTGCTTAAGAATATGACTACCTGGTCCAGGTAAATATTTTGATACTGCTGCAGATATAATACCAGTCAGCATAACTGTGGGAACTATCGGCTTCTTAAAAGGAGTTTGAGATGCATAATCATGTTGAATATAAAGAGGATTTGCATCATTCGTCAATCCTAAGTATAATAGCAAGTCTTTGTCTTCTATTTTCTCCGTTAATGTTAATTTTTCACCCACGTTTATTTCATCAATCATTCTACCTAGTTTTCGTTTTTTCCCTAATAACATGAAAAGAAAAGCACCTCCATTAAAATGAAAACGATTACAATGTTATGTATAAAAAATTCGGGGCGACCCCGAATTTTTCTTTAAAAGATAAGAAAGCTTAAAACTTTTTACGTAGTTTTCGATGTCTAGCTTCAGGCGCCATCGGCTCTCTGGTCTAAGCCAATCGCTTCGGAAGGCAAAAAGCGCCTTCTGTCAGCGCTCGTCTTATGCTTGTCGCCTAAGGCTATGCGCCTTACGCTTTTCTAGATTATGATTAGGCTAGGATATTCATGACGCTTTTTACGGAATCCGCAGATTTTGCAAGTTCTGCTTTTTCCTTCTCTGTTAGTTCAAGTTCGATGATTTTTTCAATGCCATTTGCACCTAGAATGGTTGGAACACCAAGGTAAATTCCGGTAAAGCCATATTCACCTTCCAGATATGCAATTGCAGGTAGGACACGACGCTGGTCTTTTAAAATTGCTTCAACCATTTCGACTAAGGAAGCTGCCGGTGCATAATATGCACTTCCATTTCCCAATAGGTTGACAATTTCACCGCCACCTTTACGTGTCCGTTCAACGATAGCGTCTAAACGATCTTTTGGAATTAAGGTTTCGAGTGGAATGCCTCCTGCATAGGAGTAACGAACAAGTGGCACCATGTCATCACCATGACCACCTAGGACAAATCCAGTAATGTCCTTTACTGATAAATTTAGTTCCTGGGCAATAAATGTACGGAATCTAGCGGTATCGAGTACGCCTGATTGGCCAATAACACGATTTTTCGGGAAACCAGATTCCTTAAACACTGTATATGTCATAGCGTCAACTGGGTTTGTTAATACAATGATATAGCTGTTTGGAGAATGTTTTACAATTTCCTGGGCAACACTTTTCATGATTTTTTGGTTTGTTTGAACAAGATCATCACGACTCATACCAGGTTTACGAGCAATTCCGGCTGTAATGACAACAATATCAGAATCAGCTGTATCCTCATAATTTGCTGTACCGGTAATATTTGCATCAAATCCTTGAACAGGACTTGCTTCCAGCATATCTAGAGCTTTCCCTTTTGTAGGATTCTCCATTTGTGGAATATCAACTAAAACGACGTCTCCTAATTCCTTTTGAGCAAGTAGAAAAGCTGTTGTTGCACCAGTAAATCCACTACCAATTACAGAGATTTTTTTGCGTTTGAATTGACTCATTATATATCCTCCCTATTCATACGAAAGTAAGTAACTACCCTTAGATAAACTTCATTCTTGAGGGTAGTTACTTATAATTATGATTAGCCTAAGTTTTTAATTAGTTCATTAGCAAACTCTGAACATTTAACTTCTGTTGCGCCTTCCATTAGACGAGCAAAGTCGTATGTTACAACTTTAGATTCAATTGTTTTTTCCATTGAATTCATGATTAGGCTTGCAGCTTCATTCCAACCTAGGTGTTCAAGCATTAATACACCAGATAGAAGAACAGAGGATGGATTAACTTTGTCTAAGCCAGCATATTTAGGTGCAGTTCCGTGTGTAGCTTCGAAAATTGCATGACCAGTTTCATAGTTAATATTTGCTCCAGGTGCAATTCCAATTCCACCAACTTGTGCAGCTAATGCATCAGAAATGTAATCACCGTTTAAGTTCATTGTAGCAACAACATCAAATTCACGAGGACGAGTTAAGATCTGTTGTAAGAAGATATCCGCAATAGAATCTTTTACAATTATCTTTCCTGCAGCTTCAGCGTCAGCTTGAGCTTTATTAGCAGCATCTTTACCTTCTTCTAGGGCGATGCGGTCATATTGTGCCCAAGTAAATACTTTATCGCCAAATTCTTGTTCAGCAAGCTCGTAGCCCCAGTTTTTAAAAGCTCCTTCAGTAAACTTCATGATGTTTCCTTTGTGAACAAGCGTTACTGACTTACGGCCTTGCTCAATCGCATAGTTGATAGCGGCACGTACAAGACGTTTTGTACCTTCTTCAGAAACTGGCTTGATTCCAATTCCAGAAGTTTCTGGGAAACGGATTTTATTAACACCTAGTTCATTTTGAAGGAAGTTAATAAGTTTTTGAACACCTTCAGAACCTTGTGCATATTCAATACCAGCATAGATATCTTCAGTGTTTTCACGGAAAATTACCATATCTGTATCTTCTGGACGTTTAACTGGTGAAGGTACACCTGTAAAGTAACGAACAGGACGAAGACATGTAAATAAATCTAGCTCTTGACGTAATGCAACGTTTAATGAACGGATACCACCACCAACCGGTGTAGTAAGAGGTCCTTTAATAGCAATTATGTACTCACGAATAACATCTAATGTTTCTTCTGGTAACCATTCGCCAGTTTGATTAAACGCTTTTTCACCTGCTAATACTTCTTTCCAAACAATTGATTTTTCGCCATTGTATGCTTTTTCAACTGCTGCTTCTAATACACGTGACGCTGCTGCCCAAATATCTGGACCAGTTCCATCACCTTCAATAAAAGGAATAATTGGGTTGTTAGGTACGTTTAGTACACCATTTGATACTGTAATTTTTTCTCCTGCCACTAGTATTACCTCCTAAAATTCTAAGAAGTATCTCAGGAAGAATTTCTCCTGAAATACTTCTCTTTCATTATTATATATTGTATAGATTTATTAACCTCTTTGGTCAATCGGAATGTATTTTTGCATTCCAGGACCAGTATATTCAGCACGTGGTCGGATTAAACGGTTGTTCTCATATTGCTCTAGAATATGAGCTAACCAACCTGAAACACGGCTTACTGCAAAGATAGGAGTAAATAAATCATGATCAATACCTAAGCTATGGTATACAGATGCTGAGTAGAAGTCAACATTGGGTGGTAATGGTTTTTCACTTGTAACAATCTTCTCAATCTCCGTTGACATCTCATACCACTTTGGTTCTCCGGTAATAGTTGTTAACTTTTGAGACATTGCTTTCAAGTGCTTAGCACGTGGGTCACCTTTACGGTATACTCTGTGCCCAAATCCCATAATCTTTTCTTTATTAGCTAATTTTGTTTTTATATAATGTTCAACGTTTTCAACTTCTTCGATTTCAGTAAGCATTTTCATAACTGCCTCGTTCGCACCACCGTGAAGAGGACCTTTTAATGCTCCAATTGCAGCAGTAACGCCTGAATAAATATCGGAAAGAGTTGCAACGCAAACACGAGCCGTGAAAGTAGATGCATTAAGTTCATGGTCAGCATGTAAAACAAGTGCTTTATTAAATGCTTCTTCTGCAATCTCACTTGGCTCTTGACCACTTAGCATATACAAGAAGTTTCCAGCAAAGCTTAAATCAGTACGTGGAGAAACTGGCTCTAATCCTTTTCGCACACGAGAAAAAGCGGTAACAATTGTAGGTAATTTTGCTTGTAGACGAATCGCCTTACGATAATTTGCTTCTGGATCCATTACATCTGCTTCTTCATCATAAAGCCCTAGTAGTGAAACTGCTGAGCGAAGAGCTGCCATTGGATGAACTTTGTCGATTGGATATGTTTTGAAATGATTTAATACTTCTTGAGGTAGACTTGCATTATCAGCAAGTTGCTGCTTTAGTTCAGCTAACTCCTCTTTATTTGGAAGTTTGCGATGCCATAGTAGATAGACAACCTCTTCAAAACTAGCATTTTCAGCTAATTCATCAATATCGAATCCTGCATACGTCAATGTGTCATCAATAATTGAACTAACTGAAGAAGTAGTAGCTACAATTCCTTCAAGTCCCTTTGTTGCTGTCATAAGACCCTCTCCTTTTTTCATATTCCCCTACCCCCCTTAAGAGGTAAATTGAGCGCATGCTCAAAAACAATCATCACTTAGAGTAAGCGATAAATACTCGTCATTCCGTGAAGTAAATGCTTTCATTTTAAAATAAAACATTCAATGTCACAAATACCACAATAATATTGTGACAATTACGAGAATTAGCAGGTGCTATGTAGAAAAGTTGTAACTCTCGACTCTATTATAATAAAGAATCAGACTTTTGTGAATCAAAAGAGACGAATTTTCCTAATAAACTATTATTACGCAAAAATATTTTTCTCTTTTACTATCTAACAGAGTCGAATACCTAAATTAGCAATATAACTCAAGATATAGCTAATTTTACTTTTTGCAGTTTGTTCACGAAATTTTTTCTCGCTCTTACGTATAATATCATATTTACAATTTTTTCACCATAATTGGAAACTTTATTATTCATTACTTCGTATTTACTTTTAAAGTTTTCTATGTGATTGTAAAATAAGATGTAAGAATTAACTAGGGAGGAAAAAGTTTGAACATTCAATATGTGTACAGTTTTCTTCGATTTCTTTTGGTTATTGCTTTAGTAGTCATTGGCTTCATATTGCTTTATTTTTTATTTAAACTTACATATCCGTTTATTTTCGCCTTAATAATCGCTTTTCTTATTAACCCTCTGGTTAACTTTTTAGAACGTAAAGGAAAGATGCCTCGAGGTTTATCCGTATTTTTAGGGATCTTCGTTGTATTTGGTATTTTCACAGGATTCCTAACACTATTAATAGCCGAAATTATTTCAGGTGCAAACTATTTATCCAAAGAGGTTCCACAACATTTTGAAAAGCTAGTGGTTTATTTTGAAGATTTAATAGTTGGTCAAATTATTCCTTTATACGAGAGAATAACAAGCATGTTCCATAATTTAGAGCAAGACCAACAGCAAACCATAATGGATAATGTAAGCAATGTAGGTACTACCATTGCAACAAATGTCGGGGAGTTTGTAAAAGCATTCTTAGAAAATATTCCTAAATTTCTTGGGTGGTTACCGAATGCAGCAACAGTTATTGTATTTTCACTGCTAGCAACATTTTTCATAAGCAAGGATTGGAATAAATTTATAATTATGGGGCGAAAGTTCATCCCTGTTAAAGCTAGAACAAGTGGAAAATCAATATTTGTAGAACTTAAGAAAGCATTATTTGGATTCATTAAAGCTCAAGCAACTTTGATATCGATAACCGCGGGAATTGTGTTGGTTGGTTTATTAATTTTACGGGTCGATTATGCAATTACAATTGCCTTAATAATTGGACTTGTTGATCTTCTCCCATACTTAGGAACTGGCCTTGTGTTTGTTCCGTGGATTATATATTCCGCATTTAGTGGACAAATTCCACTCGCAATCGGGTTAGGAATTTTATATCTTGTCGTAATTGTACAGCGTCAAGTAATGGAACCAAAGGTGATCTCATCAAGTATTGGACTAGATCCTTTAGCAACCTTGATATCGCTTTTCGTTGGGTTTCAATTATTTGGTTTCATCGGACTCATTGTCGGACCCGTCATTCTAGTCATCATTAGGACCTTATATACAACAGGTGTATTTCAAGATATATGGCATTTTATCATCGGAAAAGAAGTTTAAAGAAAAAGCCGTGTAATGGCTTTTTCTTTTTCTTTACCAACGACGTATTACGGTAAAATGACCTCTATTCATTCTTCGATTGATCCAGTTCACTATAATCGGCTTAATGAAATTACGGGTTACGGGAAGGAGCAGTAGAAAACCTGCCAAATCGGAAATGTAGCCGGGAGTTAAAAGCAAGACAGCCCCTATTAAGATACATATACCATCCATTATTGCTTCCCCTGGCACTTGCCCTAAGTCCATTTGTTGCCTTGCCCGACTAATCGTTTCCAGCCCTTGTTTTTTTGCAAGCCATGCACCAATTACTCCTGTAAGAATGATTAACAGTAAAGTAAATGGAATTCCAAGTGTCTTACCTGAAAAAATAAGAACACTTATTTCAAGAGTTGGTACAATAATAATTAATGCCAGTAATATTCTCATATGAAATCCTCCTCGAGAGATGAAGGCTTTTCCTCTATTATACGTTTCCTTTACTTAAAAAAGTAGTGCTAAAAAAAAAGAGAAGGCCGCCCTTCTCTTTCTCTTACTTATAAAACATTTGCATGTCCTTCATATATAACTCCACGAGCAGAATCAACAGTAATATCTTGTCCATCCTTTAATAGAGTTGTTGCTTTTTCAACACCGACAATGACAGGAATTCCGATGCTTAATCCTACTACAGCCGCATGACTAGTAAGACCGCCTTCTTCCGTAATTAACGCTGAAGCTTGCTCCACGTATTTAACCATATCACGGTCAGTTGCAGGTGTGACAAGGATTGCTCCATCATACATCTTTACTGCTGCTTCTTCACTATTATGAGCGACGACTACTTTTCCAAAAGCTGTTTTTCTACC
Source organism: Bacillus timonensis (assembly GCF_004799755.1). GTDB lineage: Bacteria > Bacillota > Bacilli > Bacillales > Bacillaceae_L > Ferdinandcohnia > Ferdinandcohnia timonensis_A. The sequence continues at coordinate 60,276 of NZ_SLUB01000003.1, forward strand.
GATTCCTTGTCCATTTGCAACGGTGTTGCCAACAACATGAATCTTCATGATGTTAGTTGTTCCACGCTCTCCAACTGGTACACCAGCTGTAATGACAACTAAATCACCAGGTTTGATGATTCCAGTTCCTAACGCAACATCAACAGAGTTATCGAGCATTTCATCAGTTGATTTTGCCACGTTTCCTGTTTGTGGGTATACGCCCCAAACAAGAGAAAGCTTTCTTGTTGTTGATTCACTTGCAGTTACCGCAATAATTGGTGCCTTTGGACGGTATTTTGAAATCATTCTTGCTGTATGTCCACTTTCAGTAGGTGTAACAATCGCAGAAACATCAAGATTAAGTGCAGTATGAGCTACCGACTGACCAATCGCATCTGTAATTGTAGTGCCAGAGATTTTACTGCGTTGAGACAAGATTTCACGATGTACTAAAGCCTCTTCAGCACGGGAAGCAATATTATGCATTGTTTGAACAGCCTCAACCGGATATGAACCAGCTGCAGTTTCACCCGAAAGCATAATCGCATCAGTACCATCGAAGATCGCATTTGCAACGTCACTAGCTTCTGCACGAGTTGGTCTAGGATTACGTTGCATGGAGTCTAGCATTTGAGTTGCTGTAATGACTGGTTTACCAGCTGCATTACATTTCTTAATTAAATCCTTTTGAACGAGTGGTACTTCCTCAGCAGGAATTTCAACCCCTAGGTCTCCACGAGCTACCATGAGTCCATCTGATACTTCAAGGATTTCATCGATATTATCGACACCCTCTTGGTTTTCAATTTTAGGGATGATTTGAATATTCTTTCCGTTGTTTTCTTCCAATAATTCTCTAATTTCTAATACATCTGATGCACGACGAACGAAGGATGCTGCGATATAATCAACATCTTGTTGGACACCGAATACAATATCCTTTGCATCTTTTTCAGTAATACCTGGTAGGTTTACACTAACACCCGGTACGTTTACACCTTTTTTATTTTTTAATGTTCCACTATTTAATACTTTTGTTAGAATTTCACGATTCTGGTGGCTAACCTCTACTACTTCAAGTCCAATTAAGCCATCATCTAATAAAATTCTAGAACCTGGATGGACATCGTCAATAAGACCCGGATATGTAATCGAGAATTTTTCCGGTGTACCAACAACTTCTTCCATTGAAATAGTAATATTGGATCCTTCAACTAATTCAATTGCACCATTTTCCATTGTATTTGTACGAATTTCCGGTCCTTTAGTATCTAATAAAATTGCAATATTCTTGCCAGTTATTTTAGATGCTTCACGAATATTTTTTATACGTGCACCATGTTCCTCAAAGTCACCATGTGAAAAATTAAGTCTTGCTACATTCATCCCAGCGTTTGCTAAAGCAACAAGTTTTTCGATACTTTCACTTGCTGGTCCTATCGTACATACTATTTTTGTTTTTCTCATTACATTTTCCTCCTCTATAATCGCTTTTTTACAAAGCGACTACCAAAACTTCCACAGTGAATTATACCGAAGTCTTCATTAAATTGATAGTTCTTGCGACAGGTTATACATTTTTTCGTCTACTGTATGTTTACGATCTAAGATTTCCATAATATCATGGTCTACTAATTGATTTTGTTGAATCCCTACCGCTCTTCCACCTTTTCCATCAAGCAAAAGTTCAACAGCTCTTGCTCCAAGACGGCTAGCTAATACACGGTCAGTTGCAGTTGGAGAACCACCACGCTGAATATGCCCCAGTACACTTACTCTCGTTTCAAAATTTGTCGTTTCTTGGATCTTCTTCCCGATTTCAACACCGCTGCCGACACCTTCAGCTACGACAATAATACTATGTTTCTTACCACGTTCATGACCTCGGTTAAGCTTTGCAACAACTTCATTCATGTCATGATCAACTTCAGGAATTAAGATTGTTTCAGCACCGCCGGCTAATCCCGCCCATAATGCAAGATCCCCAGCATGTCTACCCATTACTTCAATTACATATGTACGTTCATGTGAAGTTGCTGTATCTCTAATTTTATCAATTGCATCAATTACCGTATTTAATGCTGTGTCAAAACCAATTGTAAAATCAGTACCTGGGATGTCATTGTCAATAGTACCTGGAACACCTACGCATGGAAAACCAAGTTCGGTTAATTTTTGAGCGCCACGGTATGAACCGTCACCGCCTATTACAACCAAGCCTTCAATCCCTAATTTGTTGAGTTGTTCAATACCTTGTTTACGACCTTCCTCTGTCTTGAATTCCAAACAGCGTGCTGTATAAAGCATTGTACCACCACGATGAATGATATCACCGACATCTCCAATTTCTAACTTTTTAATCTGTCCACTTATAAGGCCTGCATATCCTTGATAAATTCCATATACTTCAACATCGTGATAGATTGCTTTACGAACAACAGCACGAATCGCAGCGTTCATACCAGGTGAATCCCCACCACTCGTTAAAACACCTATTCTTTTCATTTTTTCCACCTCTATGTAAAAAATAATCGTGAACTTAGTACTTTATTTGCTTTTACTATTCTTTCGCAATATGTATAAAATAACACTAATATATAAGTAAAACAAGTTATGAAAACGCATTAAATAAAGAAAAAAGTGTGAAACTTGCCGAAAAAACAAAAAATAAACGGAATTTTACACAGAGGGGGAAATCCGTAAATCATGCTTACAAAAAAAGTCATATCGATTTTTTGAAATTTCAAAAAAGGAAAACGTGCTCAACACATTGTGTTAGAAGCACGTCAACTTTTTACCGAACTCCGATAAAATCTTTTTCAGCTATTTTATATTGGCCTATCTTTTTATATTTCTGATAGCGTTGCTGGACTAACTCATCATTGGTTAATTTGCGTAATTCTTTTAATGATTTTAATAGTACTGTATCAATAGAAGCGGCTTGCTCTGCAACATCTTTATGCGCACCACCTCTAATTTCAGGAATGATTTCATCTACAATTCCGAGTTCTTTTAAGTCCGGAGCAGTAATTTTCATAGACTCCGCAGCTTTTTTCGCAAGTCCAGCATCTTTCCAAAGTAACGCAGCTGCACCCTCAGGAGAAATAACAGAATATGTTGAGTTTTCAAGCATATGGATGTGATTTCCAACACCTAAAGCAAGAGCTCCACCACTTCCGCCCTCTCCAATAACAATACAAATAACTGGAACAGTTAAGCTGGCCATTTCAAATAGATTTTTTGCTATAGCTTCACTTTGTCCACGTTCTTCTGCTGCTTTACCAGGATATGCTCCCTTCGTATCAATGAAACAAATGATTGGTCGTCGAAATTTCTCGGCCTGCTTCATTAATCGAAGTGCTTTCCGATATCCTTCGGGATGTGGCATACCAAAGTTTCTTTTAATATTTTCTTTCGTATCTTTTCCACGTTGGTGCCCAATTACGGTTACAGGTAATTCATGGTATTTAGCAATACCAGCAACTATGGCAGCATCGTCCCCGTAGAAGCGATCACCGTGACACTCGAAAAAGTTCGTGAAAATATGTTCAATATAATCAAGGGTTGTTGGTCTTTCAGGATGGCGAGCAATCTGCACACGATCCCACGGTTTTAAATGACTATAGATGTCATTCTCTAGTTTTTGAAGTCTTGATTCAAGTTTTGAAATTTCATCTGAAAGATCAACATTCGAGTCACTTGTAAACTCTTTTAATTCAGCTATCTTTTTTTTCAATTCCACAACTGGTTTCTCAAATTCTAGTTCACCTACCAATTTACCGCACCCCCGTTCATATGAATGTCTACGATATTTGCCAATGTATTTTTTAATTCATGACGGTGGATAACAGCATCCAATTGACCATGTTTTAATAAAAATTCGGCTGTTTGAAAATCTTCTGGAAGCTCTTCACGGATGGTTTGCTCAATAATCCTTCTTCCAGCAAACCCAATTAATGCACCAGGTTCTGCAAAATTAAAATCTCCTAAAGAAGCAAAGCTTGCTGAGACACCGCCTGTCGTGGGATGAGTCATAATTGAAATAATCAGTCCACCTTGATCACTAAAGAGCTTTAAGGCTGAACTCGTTTTTGCCATTTGCATCAAACTAAGCACACCTTCTTGCATTCTTGCTCCACCTGAAGCCGTGTAAATCAGAAATGGCACTTTTTCCTCCATTGCTTTTTCAATCGCTCTTGTAATCTTTTCACCAACAACAGAACCCATACTGCCCATTCGGAAGCTTGAATCCATGATGGCTAAAATAACCCGATTACCATCAATAGTTCCTTCACCAGTAACAACAGCTTCATTAATACCTGTTTTAACTTGGTCCTTCTTTAGCTTTTCTAAATAATCCGGGAATCCAAGCGGATTTTCAGACACCATATCATGATCGAACTCGACGAAAGAATTTTCATCAAGTAAGCTCTCGACTCTTTCATAAGCAGTCATTTGATAATGATAGCCACAGTTCATACAAACCTTATCGTTTTTCATTAATTCCTTTGTATACATGATTTTTTTACAGTTTGGGCATTTGCTCATAATTCCTTCTGGAACATCTTGTCTTGCCTGTTCTGAAGGGATTGAAGCATATTTTTTCTTCTTTACAAAAAAGTCTTTTAACAAAATAAACCTCCTCACACATTTCAATGGAAATGGCTTTTTCGTTGGAATTTATCACCTTATAATAATCATGATTTTAAGACATAAAGTTGAGTAACGAAAAAAAGGAAAATCTCTATCTTCCTTCGTTGCCAAAAAAGCATGTACTTATACTTTACTGAATGTCTTCTTTATTTTTTGTAGGAATATGTCAATAAGAGCGCGACAAATTCCTACAAAGTGATTTTTTCATAGGCAGATAAAGCTTTTTCCACATCTCTTTTACAAAGTGCGTCAAGTAACTCATCAAAACCTTCTTTGTTTATTTCATGTGTCTGTTTTTCATTAATAAACTTCACATATTCATTAATAACGACCCAGATTCGCAGTAAAAGTCGATTACCTGTTGCTTCGGCAATGGTTTTAAATAGGTATTCCTCGGGATCGTCAGCATCCCAAATGGTCCTTTTTAATTCTGTAATCATTTGATCGTTTATTTGATAAATTGCTAATTCAATACAGGATTTTTCAAGAGTTTGTTTTGTTTCGAGGAGATCGTCTTTTGTTTTATCTCCTTGGATAATAAAGGTACCTAGTAAATGAATCAACTGGTGATCCCCGAAATCCTTTAAAAAGGTACCTTCACCCCTTCTTGTCTCAATAAGGCCTAATAATTCAAGCGACCTTAATGCTTCTCTTACCGAGGAACGCCCCACATTAAGACGATCAGAAAGCTCTCGTTCAGAAGGGATTTTATCCCCAGTGGAAAGTCCATCATCTTGAATGATGGACCTAATTTGTTTCACAATTTCAATGTAAACCTTAGAATTATGGGTTGTCACATTACCACACCCGATCAATTATTCAATAATGGCCATACGTCTTGTCTTCTCCGCAACTTCTTCTGGATTAACAGTGATTCTTGCTACCCCTGTTTCCATTGCTGCTTTCGCCACACCTGCTGCAACTGCTGGTGCAACACGCGGGTCAAATGGTGCAGGGATGACGTATTCAGGTCGAAGTTCCTCGGAAGATATCAATGATGCAATTGCTTCAACAGCCGCAATTTTCATTTGTTCATTTATATGAGTTGCTCTAGCATCTAAAGCCCCTCTAAAAATTCCTGGGAATGCAAGTACATTATTTACTTGGTTCGGAAAATCAGATCTTCCTGTTCCGACAACCTTAGCACCCGCTTCTAACGCTACATCGGGCATAATTTCAGGATTAGGATTTGCCATAGCAAATATAATTGCATCCTGATTCATTGTTTTAACCATGTCTGCTGTGAGGGCACCTTCTACAGACACTCCTATAAAGACATCTGCATCCTGAAGGGCATCCGCAAGAGAGCCTTCAATGCGTTGACGATTTGTATATTTCGCTACCTCTGCTTTTACATCATTCATACCAAAGGTACGCCCCTCATATATCGCACCTCTAGAGTCACACATAATAATGTCACGAACACCATAACGGTATAAAAGTTTAATAATGGCAATACCTGCAGCACCTGCTCCGTTTGCAACCACTTTTATTTCTGACATTTTCTTCCCAACAAGCTTCAATGCATTCACTAGTCCAGCAACTGTAACAATCGCGGTACCGTGTTGATCATCATGAAAAACTGGAATATTGGCTTCTTTTTTAAGACGCTCCTCAATGACAAAGCAATTTGGAGCAGCGATATCCTCTAAGTTGACTCCACCAAAAGTTGGCTCTAGTAATTTTACAGTTTCCACAATCTTGTCAACATCTGTTGTATTCAAACAAATTGGAAATGCATCTACACCTGCGAAGCTCTTAAACAATACGGCCTTTCCTTCCATTACTGGAAGAGCGGCTTCTGGACCAATGTTTCCTAGGCCAAGGACTGCGGTCCCATCAGAAACAACAGCTACCATATTCCCCTTCATTGTGTATTCATACACTTTGGACTTGTCATCGTAAATAACCTTACATGGTTCAGCTACACCAGGTGAGTATGCTAAACTTAAATCCTTTGCATTTCTTACTGGAATTTTTGATTTTGATTCAAGCTTTCCCTTATGAATTTGATGAATATGTAGAGCTTCTTCTCTTAGAGTCATTTCCTTTTTTTCACTCCTTGTTATAAAGAAAACTTGGTAACCTTACATTTTGGCACCAGTTAGAGTCATAAAAGCAATGGTTAAAAACTTGTCCAACCTTTTTCATGAAAACTAGTAAATTAGAATTTCCTTTTACACGAATGAATAGTGGTATGACCACTCGCTTTTCTATTACAATATAACATATATGCTATTCCTGTAAAGAGTTTGTTATTGAAACACCACATTTTGTTGACCCATTAATTTCTTAATTTCGGCTAAAAATTTCGGATTAGGACTAATCCAAAGTTCTTGTTGAAGCTGAATTGTTTTTTGAGATTCCTGGTAATATAACACAACTGGAATTTCCCCAGGATATTCTTTTAACAATTCTTTTAAATTGATAAAAGCTTGATCTTCTTGGTGCCTTTTTTCCATCCTTATAAACAGTTTCTTCTCTTCCTCCGGTAAATCTACTTGATCAGGTAATGCCTGTACTTGATTAATAATCATCTGCAATTGATTATTCCGATTTTCAATCTTGCCTTTTAGTAATAATAACGCCTCGTTTTTTAAAAGATTTGCAGACTGAGTATATGTTCTTGGAAAGGCAACACCTTCTACTTCACCTGTATCATCACTAATTGTCAAAAAGGCCATTACTTCACCTTTTTTTGTGCGTATGGTTCTCTCTTTTGTGATGAATCCACCTATCACAACATTTTGGTGTAGATAATGGGAAACATCCGAAATTGCGATTGCTCCGTTTTTCTTTAAATAAGTCGAATAGGCTGAAATGGGATGACTGGATAAATAAAAGCCGAGTGCTTCTTTTTCAAAGCGTAATTTTTCCATTTCCTTAAAAGGTTCAACTTCAACATATTTTGGCTTAAGTCCAAAATCATCACCAAAAGACATCTCAAACTGATTTTCATCATCTTTCGGTCGAACAAGTTCTGCGTGCTCAATTGCCACATCTAAAGTAGCTAACAGAGTTGCCCGATGTTCACCAAATTCATCAAAGGCGCCAGAACAAATTAACGATTCTATCGTCCGTCGGTTTATGCTTCTCATGGAATTTCTCACACAGAAATCAAACAGATCCGAAAACGGCTTAACTTTTCGGGTTTCAATCATTTCTTTTAATGCGGCAACCCCTACACTTTTGATTCCCGCTAAACTAAAGCGAATCGCCTTCTTTTCAACTATAAATGGATAATAGCTTTTATTAATCGAAGGAGGCAGAATGGTTATCCCCATTTGCTTTGATTCACGAATATATTGTCCTAACTTGTCATCGTTTCCGATGACACTTGTAAGTAATGCAGCCATAAAATAAAGCGGATAGTTAGCTTTTAAATAGGCAAGCTGATAAGCAATCATACTGTAGGCAACAGCATGACTCCTGTTAAAACCATAATTAGCAAATCTAACAATTAAATCGTAAATCTCATTTGCTGTTTTTTCGGTATAGCCTTTCTTCAAACTACCTTGAATAAAATGCTCCCGCTCCTTATCAAGAACCTCTTTCTTCTTTTTACTGACGGCTCTCCTTAAAAGGTCAGCCTCTCCTAAACTAAATCCAGCCATTTTTGAGGCAATCTGCATAATTTGTTCCTGATACACAATAACGCCATATGTCATTTGCAGAATCGATTTCAAGTCAGAGTGCGGATATTCCACAGCTTCTTTTCCATGCTTACGTGCAATATACAATGGGATATTTTCCATTGGACCCGGTCTGTACAAAGCATTTACAGCCACGATGTCTTCCAGGACATTCGGCTGAAGTCTGACTAAAACACTTCTCATTCCACTTGACTCTAGTTGGAAAACCCCGGTTGTATCGCCCTTACTTAACAAGGCAAATGTTTTTGGATCATCCAATGGAATGGTCGATAGGTCAATACTCTTTCCAGTCCCCCGCTTAATCATTGATCTGATATTATCGATTAGGGTCAAATTGCGAAGGCCAAGAAAGTCCATTTTTAAGAGGCCTATTTCCTCGAGTATATCCATCGGGTATTGTGTCAAATAAACGTCATTATGCCCCTCTTGAATAGCAATTAAATCGGTTAACGGTTGTTCACTTATGACAACCCCAGCAGCATGGGTAGAAGTATGTCTTGGCAAACCTTCTATTTTTTTTGCTGTTTCAAAGATTTTTCGTCCAATTTCGATATTTTGAATATATTCCCGTAGCCCTTGTGATTCTTCATAGGCTTGTTGCAGAGTAATTCCAAGCTTACTAGGAACTTGTTTGGCAAGAAAATCCGCTTCCTTAGGAGAGATTCCCATCACTCTACCAACATCCCGAAGCGCAGCTCTTGCAGCTAACGTTCCAAAAGTAATGATTTGTGCAACATGCAGTCTTCCGTATTTTTTTGAGACATAGTCAATCATTTCATCTCTTCGGTTATCAGGATAGTCAATATCAATATCTGGCATAGATATTCTTTCAGGATTTAAGAATCGTTCAAATAATAACTGATGTTCCAGTGGATCAACATCCGTAATATAAAGAACATATGCGACTAATGAACCGGCTGCCGACCCTCTTCCTGGTCCCGTCACAATACCATTTTCATGAGCATATTTCATAAAGTCCCAAACAATTAAAAAATAATCACTGAAATTCATTTTTTTGATGACTTGAAGCTCATATTGGAGTCTTTCAAATTGTTCATCAGAAGGAGTTTGATACCTTTCTTTCAATCCGTTGAGACAGATTCTAGATAAATAGTCCTCTGCCGATTCTTGAGTCGGAACTGGGTATTTAGGTAATGCAAATTTACCAAATTCCATTTCAACATGACACTGTCCAGCGATGCGTATTGTATTTTCAAGAACCTCTGGAGTTTCAGCAAAAAGCTCACTCATTTGTGATGGAGATTTTAAATAATATTCCTTACTTGGTAGAACGGGTCGATCTTCATCTGAGAGCTTAGACCCATTTTTAATGGATAACAAGCATTCGTGAGCGAATGAATCTGCTTGCTCTATGTATTGAACGTTATTTGTAGCAACCAATGGTATTTTTAGTTCTTCACTTATTGCGAAAAGGTTTTTGTTTATTTCAACGTTTTCTCGCAAGCCATGGTCCTGCACAGATAAATAAAAGCTTTCTTGTTCAAAGATTTTTTTATAAGATATCACCCGCTTGGTGGCTTCCTCGTAATTTCCATTCTTGAGACTTTGCTCAATGTCCCCTTTAAGACCCGGTGAAATTCCGATTAATCCCTCGCGATACTGGGATAACCATCTTCTAGGAATTCCTTCTTTAGATTTCGTCTGGATGGCACTGCTAATTTTTAGTAGATTTTGATATCCTTTGTTGTTTTTTGCAAGCAATACTACAGGATAAGATATGTGTTCTTCCTCCGACAACACGGAGGCAGTCATTCCTATAATTGGCTTGATTCCACGCTTCCTGCATTCTTTATAAAAAGCTATTGCACCATACATTACATTTTCATCGGTTAACGCCAATGCTTTAAGCCCAAGGTTGCTCGCCTTTTCAACCAACGCTTCTATTTTAGCAGCACTTGATAAAAGGCTGTATGCGCTTTGAACCTGTAGATGAACAAAAGGCAATGAAATCCCACCTCTTTCATTAATCGTTCTATTGATTACTTTAATTATAGTCCTATTTATGAAACAAGCAAAACAAAACTCATAGTTTGTACGGTTTGTCCATATACATGTATTAAAACATTTAATAATTATCAATTTCAAAAAGAGGGTGTCCAAATGGAAATAAAAGATGCTTTTATGCCTGCATTTATTCATAGCTTTTTTATTGCGCTCGGGGTTCTTTTAGGTGGATCATTAATCGGCGGGCTCGGTGCCTTTATGTCAGGTCAAGCACCTTTATCTGAAATCTATTCGGTGGCAAGTAAGTTGAAAATTTGGGCCCTTGTTGCTGCAATTGGCGGGACTTTCGATACCTTTTATAGCTTTGAAAAAGGTATTTTTCTTGGACAGACAAAAGATGTCTTTAAACAATTTCTTCTTATTGTCTCGGCTATGGGAGGAGCTCAATTCGGGTGGAGAATTATTGAGTGGTTTACACAGGAGCACATCACCTAATGAGAGTCCCACCTTATCATCAAAAACCCGGTTGGCAACGATTTTTCGCTGGTATTGTAATCGGCGCCTTATTAAGTTGGTTTATCTTTTTGTTTCAGTTTGGAGTGTTGCAGGAGAATCAAATTCGAAAGATTACACAACAGGAGGACGAAATTAAAGACCTAAAAAAAAGTAAGGATATTCTTATTGAAGATATGCAAAAATTAAATGATGAAAACAAAAATAAACTTAAAATTCAAGACTTCAAGGTGGATTTTGCGAATAAAAAGAATTTTGATCTTAGCTCACTCAATCTTCATCACATGAAAACCGCTGTAATTGAAGACCTGAACTCTTTAATTGGACAGGATATTCAAACAGTCTCCCAAAATAAACAGCTCCTTTTTAGGACCATTGAAAATAGTGTGTATGAACTGGACGATAAAAAGTATAGACTCAAAATTCACACCGTCTTTTTTGATACAACGCTTGAAATCACACTCAATATCGAACAGGTTAAATAATTGAAGCCTCCAATTTTAACTGGTCGATTCAGGGTGCAAAACAGTAAATTACAATACGTTCTTAGCGTGAATTCACATACGAATTCACGCTTTAATTTTCTTGTTATAATAACGTTTAATTCAGTTTTTGTAAAAAAATAATTAAATCTCACATCAGTTTTTTGGGGTATGACAATACTTGTTGTACATGAGAATATGCTTTTGAAAATAGGTGTGATATTGTCGGTGAATTGCTTTTCAGTCCAAAGTTAAAGATGCAACAGTGTGTTTCCTGGGTGAAGTAAATTCTAATATTAAAGGAGTTACACGACTTCGGACAAAACCGCGATTTTTTGGCTTTCCTTTGTCTGAAGATGCCTCGACTTCGGACACAACCGCGATGTTTTTGCTTTCCTTTGTCTGAAGATGCCTCGACTTCGGACACAACCGCGATGTTTTTGCTTTTCCTTGTCCGAATATTTACTGACTTTGGAGTAACAGGTTCCATTTTGAGGTGCAAAACAGACCAATTATCATTATAAAGTGAACATTTTGTTACAGATATATTTAAATTTTTCAAAAATTTAAAAAACATGTAGCATTTTTGAGGGAAATTGAAATAAAATGTAATTAAAACATACGAGGAGGGAAAATATGTATATTAACCGAAGAAAACTCTTAAATGAAAAAATGACACATTTAAAAAATGGGTACTCTGCTTACGCAGAATCCCCAGATGTCATCAATGCGCTAAAGAAAGAGATTCAAGCACTAAACCTTAATGTTCTTGAAGAAGTAACAGATTTAGGCTCTTGGTTCATCCCCGTGAAGGTAGATAACTAAAAAAAAGTCGCATGCAAATGGAGCGACTTTATTTTTTTCGTCTGCAAACCTCCTGCAAATCAGCAATGACCTGCTCTACCTCTTCCCATGAATAGATGGTAGCTCCTGATGCAAGGGGATGACCACCACCATTATATTTTTTGGCAACTTCGTTAATGATCGGTCCTTTAGAGCGTAAACGGACACGAATTTGATCCTTTTCCTCTACGAAAAACACCCATGTCTTAAGATTTTCGATATTTCCTAAATTACTTACAAGCTGCGATGCTTCAGCAGGTGTTACATTGTATTTTTTCAAAACATCATTTGGAATTGTCATCCAGCCCACACCATCATCGGTAGCTTTGTAATTCTGATAAACATACCCACTTAGACGAGCGACATTTTCCTTTATTTTATACAAATTTTCATACACTAGCGGAAAATCAAAACCAGATTTGAGTAATTCTCCTGCATATGTAAATGTCTTTGGATTTGTATTTGGAAATAAAAATCGACCGGTGTCTCCGACCATTCCAGCAAATAGAAGTTTCGCAGCCTCCTGTGAGAGGGTAAAACCTTGATTTTTCCCTTGAAGGTAAAGCTCATAAATCATTTCACTACAGGAGCTTGCCTTTGTATCAACCCATAAAAGGTCTCCATATAGGTCTTCATTTGGATGATGGTCAATTTTAATTAGTTTTTTGCCTTGATTATAGCGCTGATCTGAAATCCGGTCCTGATTTGCAGTATCACAAACGATCACTAAAGCCTCTTTATAAGTTTCATCAGATATCTTATCCATTTCCTTTAGAAAGAGTAAAGAGGGTTCATCCTCACCAACAACAAATATATTTTTAGTTGGATAGGATGTTGTCAAGATTTCTGCTAAACCACATTGTGACCCATATGCATCTGGATCAGGTCTTACATGGCGATGAATGATAATCGTCTCAAATTCTGTTATTGTTCTTAGAATCTCTTGAATCATTTCAGTTCTCCTTATTTAATACCCATTTTGTTCTCTTTTCTTCACGAAGTTTCCACATTCTATTCACTAGCAATTTAGATTTGTTCTAGTTACAATAGGTATAGCAATCTAGAATTGGAGGAAGCTATTTATGAAAATACTTGTTTTGTTTATCATTTTTGCACTTGTATTTTATTTTTATTATAAAACAAAATACTTTCGCACAAGACGCCCCGTTGAAAAACAATGGCTCTCTGCGAAGTCTAGTATGGCACTCGGACTATTTGTTGGTCTATTTGGTTTAAATGCCTTCTTTGTTCATCCTTCTACAATCTCATATGTAATTGGAACGATCCTGATCATTGTTGGTGGGGGAAGTACATGGGCAGGGTTTCGTGCCTATAAGCATTATCAGCCATTAGTTATAAAAGAAGCAGAGCAAAAGTAAGAATGAAAAAGGACGCGTTAGCGTCTCTTTTTTTCTCTTACTAATCTACCTTTCAATTAATTGGGCCATCATCATTGCCTTACCAACAACGACTCCACCATTGAAAACTTCAACATCGACTTTCCCAAATCTTCTTCCAACCTCTAATACTCGCGGATGAATTTCCATCATACTATCAATTTGAACAGGCTTCATAAAATAAACTGTCATATTTTCAATAACAAGATCACCTTTTTTAAAGGATTTAAGTACCCTATTGGCCGCCTCAGTGACAATTGTAGTAAACACACCGTAGGAAATGGTCCCCAAGTAATTAGTCATTTGTGGAGTTACTTCACATTGATAAATAGGTTCTCCATCAGCAGAAATATCCATTAATTGATTTGTAACAATATCATCGATTGTTTCTCCTACCTGAGGTTGACGCCCAATCATCTGAAGAGCTTTTAATACATCCTGACGACTAATGATTCCTTGCAAACGATTTGATTGGTCAACGACCGGTAGCATTTCAATTCCTTCCCATACCATCATGTGAGATACAGATGCAACAGATGTTTTTCCGTTTACCGTCATCGGGTTTTTTGTCATTACTTTTTCAATTGATGTATTAGGGTCTTGTCCCATAATGTCCTTTGCAGTCACCATACCAACTACCTTTGATTGGCGATCAATTACTGGATAACGTCCGTGTCCTGTTTCAGTATTGTGTTCATACCATTTCTCCACTTTATCAGAAAGGTGAAGGCTTACTGTCTCAGTTTCTGGTGTTAATATATCCTCAACTAATACTATCTCCTTTTTAATGAGCTGATCATAAATTGCGCGATTAATCATCGTTGCAACCGTAAAAGTATCATAGCTACTCGAGATAATAGGGAGTTGTAGCTCATCAGCAAGTTTTTTTACTTGCTCATCTGTGTCAAATCCACCTGTAATTAATACAGCAGCTCCCGCATTTAATGCATATTCATGTGCTTTTGTACGGTTACCAACTATCAACAGGTTTCCAGCACCCGTATAACGCATCATGGCCTCAAGCTTCATTGCACCGATGACGAATTTATTTAAGGTTTTATGCAGACCGGCTTTTCCCCCAAGCACTTGTCCATCGACAATGTTAACTACCTCTGCGAAGGTCAGCTTTTCAATGTTTTCCTTCTTCTTACGTTCAATTCGAATGGTTCCCACACGTTCAATTGTACTAACATACCCCTTATTTTCGGCTTCTTTGATTGCACGGTAGGCCGTACCCTCACTCACCTTCATATCCTTGGCAATTTGTCGAACCGAAATTTTCTCACCAATCGGAAGTGTGTCAATATACTGTAATATTTGCTCATGCTTTGTCGCCAAGCTCTTCACCCTCTAATAATCATTCTTTTATCTATTTCCGTTATTTTCTTACCTTTATTATACGGGTGAAGCGCGGTTTATTCAATTTTATATAGAAATCAAATACGCCGAGGCGTATTTGCGCCCGATTTTAGGCCCACACGAGGTGGGTCACAAAGACGTTGCCACAGGAAGTGGCGTTGTTAGTCTTTGATCTTACGCGAGATACAGTGAAACTTCAATCTGTGGATGTGTTTTTCCGCAGATTGTTAGTTGAACCAATCAGGCTTTTACTGGCAATTGCCCTCAGTGAGGGCTTAGTGCCAGTTAATGCTGGAAAGTTTCCGTTGAAAAATCGTGGCATCCGCCGGAGGCTAATTACTAACATCAATCAGCATAAGCTGGTCGATGTTAGTAATTCCTCATTCTTTGTCTACGTTTTGCTGACGCTCCTTGTAGGTTTGTCACTTTTTGAGCAGATTTTGGATTATACAATAGACCAATTAGATTTCCACTTACTACAATTAATGCAAAAACTAGCCACGAAATCGAAAAAATACCTTCTAGTCCTTCTGCTCCTATCGATAAGCGTGGAACCCCATAATAAAGCAAAACCCCACAAAGCAATAAACATAGTAATAATCTATTGTGCATACCTTTTCCTCCTTTACCTATGCTTGTATTATTCTATGAGGCAAGCCTAGAAAAAAGACGCGAAACGTCGCGTCTTTGTAAGTTTATAATTCAATTGACTCCCCTGCCGATAAAACTTTTCCTTCAGTAGAGGTTAGCCTTGAGACAAAGTCATCGGCATCCTGCTGAATAACCGGGAATGTATTGTAGTGAATTGGAATGATTGTCTTTGCTTTTAACCACTCCGCTGCGATTAAAGCATCATCTGGTCCCATTGTAAAATTATCCCCAATTGGTAAGAACGCAACATCGATGTCGTTAAGTTCACCGATTAACTTCATGTCATAAAATAAGGCAGTGTCTCCTGCATGATAAATAGTCTTTCCTTCAGCCGTAAATAAAATTCCACCTGGCATACCAGTATAAACGAACTCCTTCTTCTCAGGAATTTCTACGCTTGAGCCGTGAAAAGCTAGAGTAAACTTCACCTTTCCAAAATCAAATTGGTGCGCTCCGCCAATATGCATTGGATGTACCTTCAATCCCTGCCATCCTAAATAAACAGCAAGTTCATTTGGTGCAACCACCAGGCTCGAGTTACGCTTAGCAAGTTCTACAGTGTCGCCAACATGGTCTCCATGCCCATGTGTGAGTAAAATGACATCGACTTTTTCATCAGCAGCACGTAAGTCTGTAATCGGGTTACCAGTAATAAACGGGTCAATTATGATAGTCTTACCACCCGTTTCAATTTTGACGACAGAATGTCCATGATACGATACCTTCATATGGATCTCCCCTTCCAAAATTGTATGTAGAAACCATATTATATTACTTCTTTTTTCATGCGTACTTTCCCTCTTTTTTATACCCTTTTCCTAATGAAAACAAACCCTAAATTATTTTTCAAATGATGTCCTAACCTTTCGCTTCAACCTACAAAGTGATAAAATTGAACAGTATTCTTTATTATTCAAAAGGATGTGTCAAATATGAATCAACGATTACAACAGCTTTCTAGTTGGTTAAAGGAAAGGGACATTGCGTGTAGTTTTATTACGTCTACTCCAAATGTATTTTACTTAACAAATTTTTATACAGATCCACATGAAAGACTTCTCGGTTTATTCGTTTTTCAAGACGAGGAGCCTATCTTAATTTGTCCTAATATGGAGCTTGGGCAAGCACGAAATGCAGGCTGGCAATATGAAATCATCGGATTTAGTGATACAGATAATCCATGGGAACTTATCCAACATTCCCTTTCAAAACGAAATGTAAATGTATCCACCTTGGCTCTTGAAAAAGAGCATTTAACCGTGGAGCGATTTGAGCAAATTCAAAAGTTATTCCCTTCGACGACATTCGTATCTGCTGAAGAAAAATTACATATGTTACGCATGATTAAAGAAGACCAAGAGGTAGCTATTCTCCAAGAAGCAGCAAAGCTTGCTGATTACGGAGTAGAAGTTGGGGTAGAAGCAATCGCTGAAGGAAAAACAGAACTAGATGTGTTAGCGACAATCGAATTTGAATTAAAGAAAAAAGGAATCCGACAAATGTCCTTTGATACGATGGTATTAACAGGACTAAAAACAGCAGCACCACATGGAAAACCTGGTCTTGAAACAATCAAAAAAGGTGATTTTGTTCTATTTGATTTAGGTGTTATTCTCGATGGATATTGTTCAGACATTACAAGAACTGTTGCTTTTGGTGAGATTTCAGATCAACAACGTGAGGTTTATAACACCGTATTAAAAGCTCAATTAGCAGCTGTTGATGCATGTAAACCTGGAACAAGAGTTGGAGATATCGACGTGGCTGCAAGATCGATTATTTCAAATGCTGGTTATGGGGAATATTTCACACATCGAATTGGGCACGGGCTTGGAATTGACGTTCATGAATTTCCATCCATGAATGAAACGAATGATTTGCTTTTACAAAAGGGAATGGTATTTACCATAGAACCAGGCATTTATGTTCCAGAAATCGGCGGCGTCCGAATTGAGGATGATATGATTATCACCACTGATGGAGCTAAAACCTTAACTAATTTCCCTAAGGAACTTATTACGAAATAAAGATGAAAAAGGACCCCTTGGGGTCCTTTTTAATTGATTGCATTTTCTTCTTCCTCAAATTTTGAACAAAGGTATTCAAATAACTTATGGTTAAAGTTATCCTGATTACGCACATAATCAAATAAAATATTATATTGTTCTTTATTATCCTGTAACCCATTTAACACCTTAAAAAACAATTCCTTTTGTTCTGAAATGGTATTTACGATTTCCTGATCTTTTTCATCTTTTTCTTCAAATTGTTTTGAAATCGTTTCATTTTTCAATTCGTGATTTTTTAAGGAAGCAATGATTTGGTCAAATTGCTCCTTCACGAGATTCATATTCTCAGCAACTTTTTCGTTGAAGATTTCTTGATTTCGAACAATTCTTCCTAAAATCTCAAGCTGGTCTTTATGTTCCACATGCTGCTTAGCTGCTGTCTCATTCAATTTTTCCTGTTTCTTCATAAAGCCAACAAATACCTCCAATAAATTTTTCTGTTCCCTCATTTTCTTTGTAAGCTTTTCATCGTTATCCCTTTGTCTCTGTTCATAATGAAAAAATTGATGTTGAAACCCCTTTTGTTCCTCCGCTAACTTTTTGATTAACACTTCATTACTTTTTATATATTCTTTAATGGTTTCATTGTATTTTTCCTGCAACTTTATATGTTCAGATACAAAATTCGAATAATAGGTTGATTGATTGGGATTTTTTGTTTCGGAAGGCGTTGGTCGGTGAACATAGGGTGCTAATGATCCATTATAAAAAACGGATGAACCCATACTTGTGCACTCCTTTACTCATTAGTAGACGTATTACTCACTACAGACTCTTCTTTATCTTATTTTTATGCATAATAAAAGGTGACAATGATTAGTTACTGAAAACGAAGTAAGGATACCTAACAGGTATCCTTATGATTTATCTATTTTCTATAAGTGTTTTTGCATCTGAATAGGAAGTTCCATGTGCTTCTGCAACCGCCTTATACGTTACATACCCATCAAGCGTATTGATTCCTTTAAACAAAGCATCATTTTCCAAACATGCATTCTTGAAGCCTTTGTTTGCGATCATCAATGCATATGGAACAGTAACATTCGTTAATGCAAAAGTTGATGTACGAGGTACAGCGCCAGGCATATTCGCAACCGCATAGTGGACTACTTCATGTTTGATATAGGTTGGATTATCATGTGTTGTAATCTTGTCCGTGGTTTCAAAAATCCCGCCTTGGTCTATGGCAATATCTACGACTACAGAACCTGGTGCCATTGAAACAATCATTTCTTCTGTTACAAGTTTTGGAGCCTTTGCTCCTGGAATAAGTACTGCCCCGATTACAAGGTCTGAATCCTTCACTGCTTCTGCAATAGTAAGTGGGTTTGACATAAGTGTTGTTACATCTGCACCAAAAATATCATCAAGCTGGCGAAGACGGTCTGGATTTAAATCGATAACCGTCACTTGTGCTCCAAGACCCACTGCCATCTTAGCCGCATTAGTACCTGCAACTCCTCCACCGATGATCGTCACTTTCCCACGATGTACTCCAGGTACTCCGGCTAGTAAAATACCTTTACCACCATGTGGCTTCTCTAAAAATTGAGCACCGATTTGCGTTGCCATCCTTCCTGCAACTTCGCTCATTGGAGTTAGCAATGGAAGGGAACCATTAGGTAACTGTACGGTCTCATAGGCAAGTCCAATGACTTTATTCTCAACAAGAGCCTTTGTCAGTCCCGGCTCTGCAGCTAAGTGTAAATACGTGAACAAGAGTAAATCTTCACGAAAATATTGATACTCCTCTGGCAGCGGTTCTTTAACCTTCATGACCATTTCCGTTCGCCATGCTTCACTTGGTGTATTCACAATTATTGCCCCTGCATCGGCATATTGTTGATCTGTAAAACCAGATCCAGCACCAGCGTTGGTTTCTATGTAAACTTCATGGCCGGCGCTTACAAGGCTCACTACACCAGCCGGCGTCATCGCAACGCGGTTTTCGTTATTTTTAATCTCCCGGGGTACACCAATACGCATGTAAAAACACTCCTCTAATTATGATCAACTATCTTTTTTTCCTTAAAATTACAAACCTTATTATAACAATAATGAAAACACTTACACAACAGTATTTTTCTTTCTAATAATCCATAAAAAATTCATTTTTTATACAATATATTTCCCTTTTCAAGCCATATGCAGTGCTATACTAATAGTAGATAGACTATATCTATATTTAGGGGGCATTAAAATGCTAGTTTCCTATAAAAAAGTCCTTGTTGCTGTTGATGGTTCTAAGGAAGCTGAATGGGCTTTTAAAAAAGCAATCGACGTTTGTAAGCGGTACCATTCAGAACTGATTATTACTCATGTGATTGACTTAAAACAATTTGCAACAATTGGTGCATACCAGCTAAACCTTACAGAGGAATCTGAAAAATTCGGGAAAGAATTGCTGAAGCGCTATGAGCAAATGGCTGAAGAATCAGGTATTGAAGATATAGATACACTATTAGAATACGGATCTCCTAAAATAAAAATTGCAAAGGATATTGCGCCAAAGCATCAAGTTGATTTAATCATTTGTGGTGCGACTGGTCTTAACGCTGTCGAACGGTTCCTTTTAGGCAGTGTTTCTGAAAACATTACACGCTACGCAAAATGTGATGTCATGGTTGTTCGAACAGAAAAAGATCTTTAAGATATAACAAAAAAATCGTGAGCAATCACGATTTTTTTGTTTGTTTTATTTGCTGTAAAACCTTGTATACTTCATCAAATCCTGTTCCTCCTGCACTCTTACGACGAGCTACAGCAGTTGCAGGTAATAACACTTCATAAATGTCTTCATCAAAGAGTGCAGATGATTCTTTAAACACTTCAAGAGGTAAATCTCCTAAAAAGACACCGCGTTCAATACAAATTAGCACTAGCTTTCCAACCACTTCATGAGCTTCTCTAAACGGTAGTCCTTTTAAGGCTAAATAATCCGCAAGCTCTGTCGCATTTGAGAAATCCTTTTTAACAGCGGTTGCCATCACTTCTTTTTTCACCTTCATAGTTGACACCATTCCAGCAAAAATCTTCAAGGATCCTTTTACCGTCTTCACAGTATCAAACATGCCTTCTTTGTCTTCTTGCATATCTTTGTTGTACGCAAGTGGTGTTCCTTTAAGGACAGTTAATAAGCCAAAGAGATTTCCATAAACTCTACCTGTTTTACCGCGGATCAACTCAGCCATATCAGGGTTTTTCTTTTGTGGCATAATACTGCTTCCCGTTGCAAAAGTATCATCCATCTCAATAAAATTAAATTCTTGAGAAGACCAGAGAATTAACTCTTCGCAAAAACGCGAAAGATGCATCATAATCATCGAGCCATTGCTTAAAAACTCGACGATAAAATCTCGATCACTAACAGCATCAATACTATTTTCATAAATCTTTTCAAAGCCTAAAAGCTCTGCACTGTAGTAACGGTCGATAGGAAAAGTAGTGCCTGCTAAGGCTCCCGCTCCTAATGGTGACATATTGATTCTTTTTAATGAGTCTGTTAAACGCTCCTTATCGCGTTCAAGCATCCAATAATAGGCCAACAAATGATGGGCAAATGAAATGGGCTGTGCCCTCTGTAAATGTGTATATCCAGGCGCTATTGTTTCAACATGGAGTTCTGCTTGTTCCACGATTGCATCCTGTAGTTCTTCAACGAGATCGATGATTTCAATGACTTGTTGACGCAAGTATAAATGCATATCTGTTGCAACTTGGTCATTTCTACTTCGCCCTGTATGAAGCTTACCACCGACCTGCCCAATCTCGTCAATAAGCATTTTTTCGATATTTAAATGAATATCTTCATTTGCAACAGAATATTCTAATTCACCATTTTTGGCTTTTTCTAATAAGGTAAGTAACCCTAACTTAATTGTATCTGTTTCTTCCGTTGAAAGTATTCCGCATTTACCAAGCATGGTTACATGGGCAATGCTTCCTTCAATATCTTCCTTCACCAGTTCCTGATCAAAGGAGATCGATGCACCGAACTCATCTACCCATGCTTCAGCACTTTTGGTGAATCTTCCTCCCCAAAGCTTTTTCATACTTCTACCTTCTTGCTATTATTTACGATACTATTCACCTTTGTTGGTAAGCCCCATAATGAAATGAAACCAACTGCAGCATTATGATCAAATTCATCATCTGACGTATAAGTCGCAAGCTTTTCATCGTACAATGAATTATCCGATTTACGTCCTTCCACAATTGCATGCCCTTTAAAGAGTTTTACACGAACTGTCCCATTGACATTTTTCTGTGTTTCTTTTAAGAAGCCAAGTAATGCATCCTTTAATGGTGAGAACCATAATCCATTGTAAATTAATTCAGTTAACTTTTGCTCGATAACTGGTTTGAAATGTGCCACTTCTTTTACAAGTGTAAGATCTTCGAGTTCCTTATGTGCTGTTATTAACGTCATTGCACCAGGGCACTCATAAACTTCACGAGATTTAATCCCAACAAGTCGGTTTTCGACATGGTCGATACGACCCACCCCGTGTTTTCCAGCAATTTGGTTTAATTCAAGAATTAGTTCAGATAATGGATATTGCTGACCATTGATTGTTTTTGGTACACCTTGTTCAAAACCAATTTCAATTATGTCAGGTGTGTTTGGCGATTCTTCAAGAGATGCTGTTAATTCATATGCTTCTTCTGGTGGAGCAGCCCATGGATCTTCTAAAATACCACACTCATTACTGCGTCCCCAAAGATTTTGGTCAATTGAAAATGGACTATCCAAGTTAATTGGAATCGGAATATTATGTTGTTTCGCATATTCGATTTCTTCTTCACGTGACCAGCTCCATTCACGAACTGGTGCTAAAACTTCAAGATTAGGATTTAATGCCTTAATTGAAACCTCAAAGCGAACCTGATCATTTCCTTTTCCAGTACAGCCGTGTGCAACTGCAACTGCATTTTCTGCTTCCGCCACCTCAACTAATTTTTTTGCGATTAATGGACGAGATAATGCTGACACTAACGGATATTTCCCTTCGTAAAGTGTATGTGCTTGTAAAGCGGCAAGCGCAAATTCATTTGCAAATTCTTCTTTCGCATCAATGACATATGAAGATACAGCACCCACTGTAATTGCCTTTTCTTTAATAAACCCTAAGTCCTTGCCTTCTCCAACATCTAAACAACAAGCAACGACATCATACCCTTGCTCCTGTAACCATTTAACAGCAACACTTGTATCAAGACCACCTGAATAGGCTAAAACCACTTTATTTTTGCTCATCTGTATCTCCCTTTCGAATAATAATTCATATACTTTTATATTTATACATTTATAATGTATTACTTTAGCAACTCTTTCTACATTTTTCAATAGCAAACTAAAAGAAAAATAAAAAAACTTTTTTCATAGATAATAGCTACCCGGTCATGTAGAATAGGAGCAAGACTTACTAGGAGTGGTAATGATGGGGGATTACTTTCTTTTTGATGAGCGACTTGGAATTCTACTTCCTTATTTAGAAAAGGAGTGGGAAGAGTATTCTGAGGAAGCCCAGCAATATATATTGTTTCAATGGGAAAAAATCAGGGGGCATATCCCTGATCGCATTTCAGAAATTGAAACCGTTATTAATAAAAAACAAGAACAACTAAGCAATGAGCCTGATTTTGTACGTTCCTGTGAACTAAACAACGAAATTTCAGAATGTGCCTCCATCATCAATGATTTATGGATTTGGTACAGAATGAATCAAGGTATATCAACGAAAATACACCAATAGAAAAAGTCTAATCTCAACGATTAGACTTTTTTAATATCCTTGTTTATTTCCCTAACAACATGACCAAGTTCAGGTAAAATTAATTTTTTCATTGCAAGCTTTACTGCTCCAGAAGAACCTGGTGTTGAAAATATGGCCGTATCATTACTAACGCCTGCTATGGCTCTTGAAAGAATCGCGGCCGACCCAATATCCTCCGTATAGCTTAGCATTCGAAACAATTCCCCGAATCCAACGATTTCTTTATCTAACAATTTTGAAACGGTCTCAATGGTCACATCACGTTTAGCAATGCCAGTGCCTCCATTCGTTAGAACAACATCAATTTCTTCGTGTTCACAGCCTTCACGTATAGCTTTTTCAATATGAACTTCCTCATCCTTCACTATTTTATAGTCTAATACTTTGAAGCCATATTCTTCAAGAAGAGTAATCATTAGTTGGCCACTTTTATCTGTTTCTTTTGTTCTAGTGTCACTTATTGTAATAACTTTGCATGTGACAGAGGTTGGTGTTGTTTGCTTGTGTTCTTGCACACTCATATCTTATGACTCCTTTTCATTCAAGAAACGAAAACGGTAATAATTATGGGCAAAGTCGCTGACCTGCCTTGTAAGTTGATAATTCATTCCAGCACCAATTGCCATACTAATAAGAGGAATCCCTTGAATCATTCGCTTACGTAAAACTGAAATGGCGATTGCTTTTACTATATGTTTTAAAGGCAACTCAAGCCAAGTTTCATCGGTTAACTCCTCTGACCCATTGTAAAAATATTGGTTTTGATTGTTTCCATCCGCATCCCTAATAAGAGCTTCCCATCCTTGATAGCGCATCCGTTTTGGCAATGTCGCCGCATGGAATACCTTTAATGATGTCATCATTTCATATGGTGTATTTACTTCATACCCATATGTCATCGCAATTAATTGGACAATGCGAAGATTTAGGATTGTAATCGCTGGTATATCCGTTCCAAGCAGCAATAATCCCCCAGTACCTGACAAGCCTCCGTGGGCAAATGAATAAAGGTGATGCTTCGCTATCTGATTTTCAGCGAGGTATGTAAGCTCATCGATTGTGAGTTCTTTCAAATCCGAAATGTCATCTATGTCTTGTTTAAAGATTCGTGCCGAACCGATTAATCGTTCTCTTGCGTCCACTTGAAATTGTGAGCCTTGAAGGATCGCATGTAAATGAAATAGCCAATTATCTAGTTTTGAAAAGAACTCGGTCCGGATATTCTCTGGAATAAGACTTAACGAGTTTTCAAGCCATTTGTCGTAGGTCATTTCAAAATCCGTTTGTTCATGATGCATTTGGGCTGACCATTTTTCAATATCTGTTAAAACTTGTCGTTCCCGTTCTGTAAAATCCATATTCATCCTCCGTTTCCAACTTTGACTATGTGTATTATATCATATTGCAAGAATAGGTAATAAAAAAGACAAACCCTCAGAGAGTTTGTCCATCAATCTTTATTTTGTTAAACGCATGACATCGCGGGCGATCATAACTTCCTCATCAGTAGGAATGATAATAACTTTTACAGGTGAGTGCGGATAGCTAATAAATGCTTCCTTCCCCCTTACCTTATTTAGAATTGGATCCCAATATACGCCCATGAATTCTAAACCAGTTAATACTCTTGCACGAATTGTGTCACTGTTTTCACCAATACCTGCTGTGAAAATGATTGCATCCACACCATGCATACGTGCTGCATATGATCCAATGTATTTATGGATTCTGCTAGCAAAAACTTCAAGAGCTAATTCAGCACGATTGTTTCCTTGGTCCGCTTGCTCCTGAATATCACGCAAGTCACTTGAGAATCCAGAAACACCTAGCATTCCACTTTCTTTGTTTAACACATTTAACACTTCATCTGCTGTTTTCCCTGTTTTCTCCATGATAAATGGAATCAACGCAGGGTCAATATTACCAGAACGTGTTCCCATCGTTACTCCAGCAAGTGGTGTAAAGCCCATGGATGTATCAATTGATTTTCCGCCTTCAATTGCAGCAATACTTGCACCATTTCCTAGATGACATGATAATAGGCGAAGCTCTTCTAACGGTCTGCCTAAAAGTTCAGCTGCACGTTGTGATACATATTTATGGGATGTTCCGTGGAAACCATACTTTCTAATCCCGAAGTCTTTATAATAGTCGTAAGGCAGACTATATAAAAATGACTTTTCAGGCATTGTTTGGTGGAAGGCTGTGTCAAAAACGGCTACTGCTGGAACATTTGGTAATGCTTTATAAAAGGCTCTGATTCCAGTAACATTAGCTGGATTATGCAATGGTGCCAATTCCGATAGCTTTTCTATTTCTGCTAAAACTTCATCATTAATCACAACTGAATCAGCAAATGATTCACCACCGTGTACAACACGATGCCCAATTCCCTCAATTTCATCTAAGGATTTTATGATGCCTAATTCAGTTAGTTTATCTAGTAATATTTTAACTGCAATAGCATGATCAGGAAGTTCAGTTTCTGTTGTTATCTTCTCATCATTAACTGAAATTGTAAAAACTCCTCTTTCAAGTCCAATTCTTTCAAAGATTCCTTTCGTAATAACTTCCTCACTCGGCATTTCAAACAATTGAAATTTTAGTGAAGAGCTTCCTGCATTTATCGCAATGATTTTCGACATATCGTCCGCTCCTTTGTTTAAATCACTATTATATGTAAAATTTTGTTCTACATTATTCTATGCAAAACGACACAGTTTCATTGATGCCATTTTCATTTAAACATCGGTACAAAAACTTTTCAAGGAGTTCGCCGGTTTGGTACCGTTTTCGCCATAATGTTCTTATATTCAGATAATGGAAAGCGCTATAAACCTAAGAAAATCCTAAAGTAGTTGCTAATCACAATAAAAAAGAGACCCGCTTGGATCTCCTTATCTACAATTAATATTTCTCTTGCTTAAACCAATCATCGATTTGTTTGATAATTCCTGCCATTGCTGTTTGGTTTGAAAGCTTTGGCAGGTTGGCAAGCAGGGCTTGCTTAGGCGCCTTGACATTAGGTCCTTTTTTCTGGATCATAAAAATACTTTTCGCGTACTTTTCATTTTTAAACAACGTAAGTGGGAGTTGAATCATTCCTTGGATATAAGCATGCTCTTTAAGAAATGAATTTAATTCCTTTGCATACTCACTTGTAAATAAGTGATTTGGAACAAGGAAAAATAAATAACCACCCTCTTTTGTATATTTAAGGCTTTGTTCAATAAAAAGATGGTGAGCGTATGAATGACCTTTTTTAGCGTGAAGTTCAAAACTCGCTGCTCCTAAATCATTTGGATAATAGCCGACAGGCAAATCACTGACAACTACGTCCATAGGGTCTATATATAGTGGCTGTAGACTATCCTGGTTATAAAATTGGATGGAATGCCGTTGTAGATTCGCACTAACATATGCCACTTTAATTAAAAGGTCATCGACATCAATCCCAAATGCGTCAATTTCTTTCGATTGATTTTGGTTGAGTACAGTTGTTAAGAGATTTGCGGTACCAACAGCCGGATCAAAAATGCTGAATCCTTTCCAACCTTCAGTGAATTTTGAAACAAGGTATCCCATAAAGATAGAAATGGCGTCTGGTGTCATTTCATGGTTTGCCTGTGTGGCTTCTTTCATTCCTTTTAAAGCAGCAAGCTGATAGGACTTGCGAATTTCTTCAACTGCATATTGATCTAGTTTGACATGGGTATATTCTTTTTCGATACGCTTTTTGGATAGTTCACTTAATTCTTCTTGTAGGATGGTGTTTTGAAATAGGTTTTCTCCCGTTTCTGCAACTGCCTCTAAATATGTACATGCTAATTCTTCTTTAAGTATTGTTGCTGTATTGTCGATAACGGTAAATAGTTTTTCAACTGCTGATATTTGTGCCATTTTTTTTCTCCCTTTCGTACACTTAACATATCCTTTTATTTTAAAAGAAATAGTGAAGTAGTTCAACAAAGTTAAAAAAAGAACCCCAATTTAGATTGGGATTCCCTTAACTTAACTACATTAGGCGCTTGCGCTTTTCTATGTTACTTAGCTGCTTTTGCTGCTTCTAATGCTGCTTCATAATTTGGATGATTTGTTGCTTCGCTTACGTATTCTACATATGTTACTGTATCACTGCTGTCAACGACGAATACGGCACGAGCTAATAAACGTAGTTCTTGAATAGCTACACCATATGCTTCTCCGAAAGATAGATCACGATGGTCAGAAAGAGTTTGAACATTCTCAATACCGTTTGCACCACACCAACGCTTTTGTGCAAATGGCAAATCAACACTTATGGTTAAGATCTTAACATTACCTAAACCAGCAGCTTCTTCGTTAAAACGACGAGTTTGTGCATCACAAACACCTGTATCTAGTGACGGTACAACACTTATTAAACGTACAGAATCCTTTGAGTCTGCAAGTGTGACTGGTGTTAAATCATTTGCTAATACAGTAAAATCTGGAGCCTTGTCCCCAACTTTTACTTCATTGCCCAATAAAGTGACTGGATTGTTTTTAAATGTGATATTTGCCATTTTTCCAAAATCCTCCTTTAAATTATATGTACAGTGTAAATGATATCTTTAATTCAAAAGGATTGCAATGAATTCGAATGAAAAAGAAAAGCAAATACGCTTTAGCGTATTTGCGCCAGATTTTTGGCCCACAGGAGGTGAGTCACAAAGACGTTGCCACAGGAAGTGGCGCTCTTAGTCTTTGATCCCACTCTCGAAAAATTACCTTTGAAAATCGCATGTCTCCGCCGGAGGCTTACTTTAATCAGCTAGGTTTGCGGCTGATTAAAGTAAAAAAGAGTCAACTGTAAGACAGCTAACTCTCTACCAATTTTTATATATCAAAATCCTGTTGTTTCTGTTGATTTTGCTGATCTTGATTATTCTTTTTCATCATTTGTTGGATTTTATCAACAGCCTGTGGTGCAAGTTCAAGTAGTTTTTCAAATAAATGAGTGCTTTCATCCAGATGAAGCATTTTAACACCATTTGAACTAACAATTAAAAAAGCGATTGGTGTAATTGAAACTCCGCCACCACTACCTCCACCAAATGGGAGATTAGACCCTTGTTGCTGTTGTTGTTGTTGTTCTCCACTACTACCGCTACCACTATCTTTTCCACCCTCACCTTGTCCCTTGAATTCACTACCACCTGCAGCAAATCCAAAGCCAACTTTTGAAACAGTTAAAATAACGCTCCCATCAGGCGTTTCAACAGGGTCTCCGATGATTGTATTCACATCGATCATTTGTTTTAAATTTTCCATTGCGGTCTTCATTAAACCCTGTATTGGATGATCAGACATCATACATTCCTCCCGACAATCTAAACTGATTTTTTATCCGAATCGGCATCATTAAGCTTTGAAAGGGTCTGGGACTTAAATTTCGGTAGACCCCCTCGCCATCTTTTAATTGCTTTGATTCCAGCAACCATAGCATACCCGATTCGAAAATGAATCATGCATCTTAGCCTAGTTTCGGATACGGCTACCTGAAATGAGGGTGTGATGGAATAATCAGGAGGGGTTTTTAGGCTGAAATAATGGCTCATCACTCCGACAATTGTCCCTTTAATAGACCATCCAAGCCCCGTGATCATTCCAGTATTGGCAGCATCTCCCACCCCGATATGGGAATGCCATTCAAATTTTGAAACAGTAATTTTCTTTAAAAAGCTCTTAAGTATTGGTACTACATCAATGACACGTTGAATGATTACTTTAGTATCATGGAGATTATCCATTAAATTATGTACAGAGAATTTCTCCTTTTTCTTTTTCTCATCTTTGGCGACATTTCCTTTTTTCTCCTTCTTGAACACGACGCTTGGCGATTCATTGTCAACTGCTACCATAGGGACATTAATGGTATATCTTATCAGCCCAAACCAAATACTGAATCTGATCTTAATATGGTCATCGTCCTGTGAGTGATTTGCTTCGATAAAAATGGTTAGTCTTGTTATCATAATAAGAAGGATAAGGAGGACCAGAAATAATAAAATGAATAATAACCACTTCACAACACTCACATCCTTTCAATGTTTCATTATCACCTACCATCTTGAAAAAAATACACAAAAAGGGTATCTTTGGTAATATTTCTCGATAAAAAAAGAGTGCCCAGAGGACACCCTTACTTCTTCGCATGTATGACAGTTGTATCAGATAAAAGATCATGAATTCCTTGTTTTTTTGGTAGAAAAGCGACGATGATATAGCCGATGAAAAAGAGCTTTGAAATATATCGGCCAATGAACTCCCTAAAGAGAACTGTCACCCAGCTGAGGGCTTTTCCGTCTAGAGAAACAACCTTTATCCCAAACACCATTTTTCCTAATGTTTGGTTAAAAAATTTCGTCATCAATATGAAATATAAATAAAAGACAACAGCAGTTGCAATTGATGTCGCACTAAATATATGACTTTCAGATAATGGTATGTCTAGGGCTCGGAAGGCTGGATAGATTAAGATACGATTTATACTTCCAATCACAACTAAGTCTAATAAATAGGCCCAAAACCGCATCCAAAAGCCAACATAGCTCGGCTTGTCTTGAATGACTGGCCGATCTGTATGATCGTGAACATAATGACTGTCCCGAACTCCTCCATGTGTTAGATCCATATTCAATTTAGTCCCCCCTATTCCGCGTACAAGTACATCATTCTAGGTGAATTTGGCTGTGATAAGAGATGAACTAAAGTTGCCATTTCGATGTCATCATTGAACATTTTTTTCGCACTCATCGAAAAGAGGGAGCCAAAACCAAAATTAGTTTCATACTCGACAACTTTGATATTTCCAAGATCGAAATCTTGTTTCATGGCTTCAACCGTATCTTCAAAATACCCTAGTTCATCAATTAGATGGTTTTCCTTGGCTTGTCTCCCATCATAGATTCGTCCGTCTGCAATACGACGAACCTCATCCTCAGACATATTACGTCCATCTGCGATTACATTCACAAATCCTTGATAGGCATTATTGACCATCGTTTGCATAATGTTTCTTTCTTCTTCTGTCATTTCTCTGCTTGGAGACATGATATCCTTGTAAGGACCACTTTTAATGGTTTCAAATTTCACACCATATTTTTCAGCTAGCCCGCTATAATTAATCCCTTGCATGATCACTCCAAGTGAACCTGTCATGGTGTCGGGAGTAGCAAAAATTTTGTCTGCTGGGGCAGAAATATAATAGCCGCCAGAAGCTGCCATCGCTCCCATTGACACGTAAATTGGTTTATCCGTTTTTTCTTTTAGGTCTGTCAACTTTTTATGTATTTCCGCACTTTCAACAACACCGCCACCAGGTGAATTCACTTTAAGGATAATTCCCTTCACTGTATTGTCCTTTTCCGCCTTTTCAATCATTTTTAAGAATGTCTGGTGTTGATAACCGGCTGTTTGGAAGAAAGAAGTTACGTCTTCACCTGTATCCTGGATGACTCCATTAACAGATAATACGAGAATCTTATCCATGCCTTTACCTTCGATTACTACATTTTCGAGAAAATCTTCATTTGAAGTTGCTAGAAATTCATCTGATAGACTACTGAAGTTTTTCGAGGCTAAATTTGTTGCGAAATTAAAAAAGATTGAAAATACAAATATGACTGCAGCAATACCTAATGCTGCCCACCGTTTCCCATTCATTTCTTTTTCCTCCTACATGATGGATACTGTATCAAATGTGCCTTGGCGTATTTGTGCCCAGATTTTTTAGGCCCACATGAGGTGGGTCACAAAGACGTTGCCACAGGATGTGGCGTTTTTAGTCTTTGATCTCATGCTCGAAAAGTTTCCTTTGAAAATCTGTGGCATCCGCCGGAGGCTTAAACTTTATTCGATGGGGGTCCCACCCCCATCGAATAAAGTTTAAAGTTTGTTCAAAAATAAATACGAATCAGAACCAAAATAGTTTCATTTAATTGATAAACTTAAAATAAAGTCACATAATAGTTTTAATAGTTTATACCATTTCATTTTAAAAAATCAGGAGGAGATTAAAATGGAACGTCGAAATCTCTATTTCTTTTATAGAAAAGAAGATAAACTAATTGAATATGTTGAACAACTACATCAACTTGCGAAAGAGCATCAATTTACAGTTGTAGATGACGCTGATAAGGCTAACATTATTGTCAGTATAGGAGGAGATGGGACTTTCCTACAAGCCGTTCGCAAAACAAACTTCCGCCAGGACTGTCTTTATGTTGGAATCTCTACAACTGGCGCATTAAACCTTTATTGTGATTTCCATGCCGATGAGACTGACAAGATGGTTGAAGCAATGTTACATGAAAAAGTCGAAGTTCGCAGATACCCAATCATTGAAGTGAAAGTGGATAACAACCCATCCTTTTATTGTTTGAATGAATGCTCGATTCGTTCAGCTATCATTAAAACCTTGGTTTTAGAAGTCTATATTGATGATTTGCATTTCGAAACATTCCGTGGTGATGGCATGATTATTTCGACCCCAACTGGAAGTACAGCTTATAATAAATCAGTGAGAGGGGCTGTTGTGGACCCACTGCTTCCTTGTATGCAAGTTACTGAACTTGCATCATTAAATACAAATCAATATCGAACCCTCGATTCTCCATTTATTTTAAGCGGAACCAGAAAATTAACATTACGTGATGTTCAGGATGGAAACGACTTTCCTACCATTGGGATGGACAATGAAGCACTTAGCATCCGTAATGTAAAGCAAATTGATATTAAGTTAAGTGAGAAAAGAATTAAAACTGTAAAATTAAAAGATAATTCTTTCTGGGAAAAAGTAAAACGAACTTTTTTGTAAGGATTGTGCAAGGCGCGCCTAGAACCAGACAAGAAAGTAATCTAAAAGACCAAGTTTACCACTTGGTCTTTTTGCTTAACGTTCATACATTACAGTATCATCAACTACTGTCATCATTACATTTGTATTCAGAATTTCATCTTCATTGATTTGAAAAAGATCTTTATCTAGAATTGTAAAATCCGCTTTAAACCCTGGAGCTATTTTTCCCAGACTGTTCTCTTTTCCAATAGCATAAGCACTTCCCGTTGTAAACAACTGAACAGCCTCGTAGACGGAAATCCTTTGTTCAGGCATGTATACCTCTTCTTCGCCAGGTTTCTGTCTTGTAACGGCTGCATGAATACCTAAAAGGGGATCAATCGGTTCAATCGGTGCATCAGATCCTCCTGCACAATAAAGGCCTTCCCGCAACAAAGTCTTCCATGCATAACAATTTTTCATATTCGCTTCACCAATTCTTTCAACTACCCATGGAAAATCTGAAACGACAAATCTTGGCTGAATATCGAGAATAAGTGGTAATTGTTTTGCTCGCTCGATTAACTCTTTCCTCAAAATTTGAGCATGTATCAGACGGTCTCGTTGATTTCCAAATGGCGGAAATTCTTCTATCGCATTTAGCACATATTCAAACGCGAGGTCTCCTATTGCATGTACAGCAACTGGCATTTTATAACGTCTGGCCTTTTGAACAAGTGCTTTGAGTTCATCAGGTGGGTGGATGGCTACTCCAGACGTATCAGGTGAATCATTATACGGATGACTGAGCAATGCCGTTCTGCCTCCGAGAGACCCATCGGCAAAAATTTTCATTGCACCTAATTCTAGTAAATCTTCCATCTCGCCAAATTTATACCCTAAATGGTGCATATCTTCAACTACCTCATGATGTACTAAAAGATTTGCACGAAATTTACAATTGTCTTCATTAATTATTTTTTGAAATGCTTTATAGGTACGTAAAAATCCGCCATAATAATTCAAATCCTCCGTATGTCCACCAACAAGACCTACTCGAAGACAATCTTCAATTGACACATGAAGCGCATTTTGAATGTATTCTTCGGTTACCTCTGGAATTACTTTTTTAACAAGCTCCTGTGCTTGATCTAACAAGTAGCCTGTAGCATTTCCATTAAGATCCCTTACAATTACTCCACCTTCAGGATTTGGCGTATCGTCTGTAATGCCTGCCAATTCTAATGCCTTTGTATTTACAACAACAGCATGTCTGCAAATCCTTTTTAACATGAGCGGATAATTAGGTGCAAGTTCATCGAGTTCGCTTCTATGGAAAATCTTTCGATCAGGAAGTTGGTTTTCATTCCACCCTTCCCCAATAATCCATTGGCCTGCTGGCTTATCTTTTATATATTCTTGAATGGCGTTCGAAATTTGCGTGGAAGATGTCATGTTAGAAAAATCGAGCTTTAACAGCTTTTCGCCATGGCCGATGAGGTGCATATGGCTATCTACAAACCCCGGAAACATCGTATTTCCTTTTAGGTCCATTCTTTTTGTAATTAGAGAATTATAGTTATTCTCTAATTCATCCTTAAAACCGGTAGCAATGACGATCCCATCTTCTACAAATACAGCTTCAACCACATTTTGTTCTCGTTCCATTGTGTATATTCGTTCACCCGTCCATAAAGTTCCCATATTACATCTCACCTATCTTTTTTTGCATTTTAGTCTTTTATTTCTACTAAAAAAGTTTCTGGTCCAGTTGGATAGAGGCTTCCACCTTTGGGCTCAACACTTGCTTTAATCATTTTAAATTCATTGATATCCATCCCTTGCATATACATTTTCGACGAACCATTTTTAGTTGGTATTATGGCACCTTGCATATCTTCATTTTTATAAATAATCCACAATTGGTGATCTTGACTTTCCAAATTTGCCAGCCCATTGATTTCAATAAGCAACTCTTTCGTAACGTTATTAATCCAAATTCCGCCATTTATGTTATCTCTTTGAGAAAGAGGTACAATATTAAACTGCCTCGTATCTGGATTTTCTAAGAAAGTTGTAGCAGGTTGTTCCTGTAAATCTTCCATTGTAAGCTTATTATTAATAGAATATAGGTTTGCCAAGCCTATTAATAGAACTGCACTCGCTGCCACACTACAGAATTTAAGAAACATGTTTGATTGTCGTTTCTTCTTCCCCTCTATATTTTGTTGAATTTTTTTCCAAACATCTTCTTTTTTATCTAGAGTAAATGTAGCTAAATTTGTTTCAACTGATACTATTTTAGCCCAATGATTCATTCTTTCATGACAACGGGGACATTGTTCCATATGTAGTTTAACTACATTGGATTCCAATTCATTTAGTTGGCCTAATGTAAAGTCTATTAATTTTTGCTCTGCAACATGTTTACCCATTATTATTATCACCACCACTAGATTCCATCCACCTTATTAGCGGCTTCTGCTTTCTAAGATTGTTAATCCCATAGCGAATTAATGATTTAATTGACCCTAATGGTTTTTCCATCGAGTCCGCAATCTCTTTATGAGTTTCTCCCTGAAAATAGGACCTAATAAGGGCTTCCCTTTGTTCATCTGGAAGATGATTTAATGCTTCAATAATAATGCTTTTTTGTAACTCTGAAAGAAATTGAAGATCGGCCCCTTTTTCTTTTTTCGTTAAAATGTCTTCTAATCGGTTGATTAGGAAAGGCTTATTTTTTCGCAATCGGTCCAGTGAACGACTTTTTGTTTTTATTGCTAGCCATGCTCTTACACTCCCTTTAGAAGAATTGTATTGTCTTATTTTTTGAAAAACCTCTAGAAACACATCATGACTTACATCCTCTGCCTCTTTATGGTCCCCTACTATGTGTAATGCAATATTGTACACAAACGAATAATGCTTTTCATAAAAAAGGTCAAAAGCTTCGCGAGAACCATTTAGAATGTTTTGCAATAATTCAATGCTTTCCTGATTTTGGTCCATAAAAATCGCCTCTGATTATCTTTTAAATAAATTTTACAAACTTTTTTCAAAAAGATAAATCCATTTATCTATTTTTCTCGTATCAAGGATGAAAAAATGTAGGAGGTAAGAAAATGAAGCCAATGTTTATTCGGATTATTTCAATTTTTGTAGTTACTTTGTCAATCTTAAGTGTTGAAAAAGTTCATGCTGCCGAAAATATTTCCTTATTTACTCCTTTCACGGGAATTTCGGCAACTCCCGGTGAAACGATTTCTTATTCCATTGATGTAATCAATACTGGTTCAACTATTCAAAACATGTCTTTTGAATTTGAAAACATGCCGGAAGGATGGGACTATACCATTGCATCAGGTGGAAGAAATATCCGTGAACTTTCCGTGAAAGGAAATAGTGAGGAAACAGTGAATGTTGATATTATTGTCCCATTAGATGCAAAAAAGGCTGATTATCGTTTTTCCTTAGTTGCTTCTGACGAGGGTAACAAAAGTAGATTACCATTGCTTATAACGCTAACTGAACAAGGTTCCTTTGAATCCGAGCTAACATCTGATCAAAAAAATTTACAAGGTCATGCCGATTCAAATTTCACCTATACGGTAAAGTTACGAAATCGTACTGCAGAACAACAAAATTATGCGCTAAATTCAACAGTAGAGAAAGGATGGGGAGTTCGATTTAAAACAGGGTCGGACGCCATTTCTTCCATCACAATTGAACCCAATGAGACAAAAGATGTTACCGTTGAGGTTACTCCTCCTGAAGATGTAAAAGCGGGAACTTATAAGATTCCAATAAGTGCCTCAACAAGTACTACCTCGGCAGATTTACTATTAGAAGCAGTTATAACAGGTTCTTATGGAATAGAAATCAGTACACCAACTGGAAATCTAAGTACAGATATAACAGCAGGTAATGACCGAGTCATTGATCTTGTAATCACAAATACTGGAACAGCTCCTTTAGTTGATGTAAATATTACGTCCAACACACCTCCAAATTGGGAAACTGAATTCGATTCTAGTTCTATAGCTGAGCTTAAGCCTGGAGATTCTAAGACCATTAAGGCGACCATTATTGCTCCTGATGAAGCAATTGCAGGAGACTATGTCACTGAATTTACTGCATCAGCAGCTGAAACTTCTTCAAAAGCGACGTTCCGTGTATCTGTTGAAACGTCCACTTTGTGGGGTGTAGTTGCAATCCTTATAATAATTGGAGTACTTGGCGGATTATATTACATCTTTCGAAAATATGGGAGGAGATAAAGTTGCTGGAAACTGATTCTATTATTAAACTAGAACAGCTAACAAAACGTTATGAACATCAATTTGCCGTGCAAAATCTGTCTCTTTCCATATCGAAAGGTGAAATATTTGGTTTACTTGGACCAAATGGTGCCGGTAAAACTACAACTATTTTAATGATGCTAGGGCTAAGCAGCCCAAGCTCAGGAGTAGTTCAAGTTTGTGGCATTGATTCTACGCGTAATCCAATTAAGGTTAAGCAAAAGGTAGGGTATTTACCAGATGATGTAGACTTTTATCATCATATGACAGGCCTAGAAAATCTTCTCTATACGGCAAGTCTAAATAATATTAATCGGAAACAAGCAATTGCTAGAGCAGAGATACTGTTAAAGAGGGTAAATCTTATGGATGCGGCACATAAAAAGACAGGTAAATACTCGAGAGGGATGCGGCAAAGACTTGGTTTAGCAGATGTGCTTATGAAAGACCCTGAAGTTATTATTCTAGACGAACCAACACTTGGCATTGACCCCGAAGGTGTAAGAGACTTTTTACATCTTATTAAAGAATTAAAAGAAAAAGATCAGAAAACCATTTTACTTTCTTCACACCATCTGCACCAAGTTCAACAAATCTGTGACCGTGTCGGAATTTTTGTTGATGGCAAGTTGCTGGCTCATGGTAATTTGGAAGAACTTATCCAGCAGCTTTTATTAGAGGATACCTTTGTGATTAAAGTGATTGCTAGTTCAATTCATGAACGAGTTTTAAATGAATTAAAAATGCTTGCAGATGTGAATAAAGTTGAAGTATTAAACGAAAACTCGCTTGAGATATACTGTAAGAAGGATATGACTGCCTCTATTAGTCGTACCATTATTCATTCAGGGGCCTTTTTGTACCATATTAGCAAAAAAGATTTTGGACTAGATGAAATTTACCACCGTTATTTTGAAGGGCGTGATGTTCATGAATCTCGCTAATTTACCGAAAAAAATCTTTCACAATCGAAGCAGTTTAAATACAAATCAGATAATCAAGAATCCCGGTGCATTTTTAGCCATAGTTCGTAAAGAATTTACGGATAATATTACGAGCTGGCGAATCATCATTCTACTAGGAATTATTACTCTTACCTGCATTGGTTCACTTTATACTGCAGTTTTGACTATTCAAGATTCACTTGAGTCAACTGAAGATGCCCAAGTAATAGCAAGAGATTCATACTTGTTTTTAAAGTTATTTACAGTATCAGACGGTACACTGCCATCCTTTATCACGTTTGTAGGTTTTCTTGGCCCCCTTCTTGGAATTGCATTAGGCTTTGATGCGATAAATTCAGAACGAAATAAAGGAACGTTAAGCCGGCTGATGGCACAGCCAATCCCAAGAGATTTTGTAATCAATGGAAAATTTGTTGCAGCCCTGTTAATTAACATTGTATTATTTTTTTCATTGGGTTTTCTTGTGATGGCCCTTGGTATTTTGATTTTAGGAATTCCACCTACGTTGGAAGAGTTTAGTAGAATATTCTTTTTCCTATTTTTATGCATTGTATATATTGCTTTCTGGTTAAATCTTGGTATTTTGTTTTCAATCTATTTTAGGCAGGCTGCTACTTCTGCTTTGTCCAGTATCGCTGTCTGGTTATTTTTCAGTTTGTTTTATTCCATGATTGTAGGGCTAATTTCAAAATCCCTTTTAAATCCTGCTGAGAATCCGAACACTGAGGAAATCCTAAGTAAGCAGGGCATGGTTTTAAATATGCTTCGATTATCACCAAGCTATTTATTTAATGAATCGACAACTACACTTCTTTCACCTACTGTAAGAAGTCTTGGTCCACTAACCATGGAGCAAACGATAGGGGCTGTTGCTAGTCCATTGCCATTGACACAGAGTCTATTACTAATTTGGCCTCAACTAACTGGTTTAGTTGCTGCATCATTAGTATGCTTTGCTATTGCCTATATCTTATTTATGAGACAAGAAATTCGGGCATAGTAGAAGAAGAAAAGCCAATCCACTAGTAGAGGATTGGCTTTCCTTATTTTATATTTATGTTAAGCTTTTGCAATTTCCGCTTGTCTAAGCTCAATTCTTCTAATTTTTCCTGATGTTGTCTTCGGTAAGTCATTTACAAATTCTATTTTTCTTGGATATTTATAAGGTGCTGTCATTTGTTTGACATGGTCCTGTAGCTCTTTTACTAGTTCCTCAGTGGAAGCAACACCTTCACGTAATACAATGAATGCTTTTACAATATTCCCTCGCACTTCATCAGGACTTGCAACAACTGCACACTCTTTTACAGATGGATGCTTAACAAGTGCATCTTCAACCTCAAATGGCCCAATGGTATAGCCTGAACTAATGATAATATCATCACCACGCCCTTCAAACCAAAAATAGCCATCTTCGTCTTTTTTCGCCTTGTCTCCTGTAATGTAGTAATCGCCTCTAAATTGCATGGCTGTTCTTTCAGGGTCCTTGTAATATTCTTTAAAAAGAGCTGGAGTGTCTACATGGACAGCAATATCGCCCACTTCCCCTAGTGCACAAGGCTTACCAAACTCATCAACAATTTCTACATTATTACCTGGTGTTGGCTTGCCCATAGAACCAGGCTTAATTGTCATTCCTTTTAATACACCTACTAGTAATGTATTTTCTGTTTGTCCATACCCATCTCGAACTTCTACGTTAAATTCTCTTTTGAATGTGTCAATTACTTCCCTGTTTAAAGGTTCACCCGCTGATACAGCACTATGTAGATCCGGCAGTGAGTAATCAGATAGATTTTCTACCTTTGCCATGAGGCGATACTCAGTTGGCGTACAACATAAGACATTGATTTTATATGAACTAAGCAATTCCAAATATTTATTTGGATTAAATTTACCGTTATACACAAATCCAGTTGCACCACTTCCGAGCGTCGAAAGGAATGGACTCCAAATCCATTTTTGCCAACCAGGACCTGCTGTCGCCCATACAGTATCTGATTCACTGATACTTAGCCAATAGGGTGCTGCTGTTTTTAGATGTGCAAATGCCCACCCATGTGTATGAACGACTCCTTTTGGATTACCAGTTGTCCCAGATGTGTAAGATAAGAAAGCCATGTCGTCCTTACTTGTTTCTACTGCATGTAGTTGATCAGATTGATTTTTCATATTCTCTTCTAAAGAATCCCATCCATCTACTTTATCCCCCACTACAAACTTTTGAATATGGTCGATACCTTCAATGGATAAAAATTGGTCACAATATGGGTGATAGCTAATAATCGCCTTAACATCTCCATGAGTAATTCGATATTGAAGATCTTTCGTACGGAGCATTTCAGAACTCGGGATAACCACTAATCCAGCTTTTAACGCTCCTAAATAAACCATGTATGCTTCGACTAGACGAGGAACAATAATTAATACTTTGTCACCTTTCTTAAGGCCTTTGTTCATTAAAGTATTTCCAATTTGATTAACTTTTTTGAAGAGGTCTACGTATGTGATTTCCTTTTTGGTTCCCTGCTCATCTTCCCATTTTAATGCAAGCTTCTTTGGGTCATTTGCAAATTTTTCAATTTCCTGTACAAGATTATACTTTGCAGGTGCAATTAAATCTTCTCTTTTCACGATCATTCCTCCTCCACTTTTTTATAGTCTAATTATATATAATATTTCAACCAATTTGGAAGGGGTTTTGTGAAAAAATTATGACCAGGTTATAATACTTGATTCCAATTTTGATGAATCAAATAGAAAAGGACGGGTATGAGCCCGTCCTTGTAGCCATTTATATATATTTTTTAGAAGTTACCTCCGCTCATATGTTGTTGAGCGAAAGATACTAAACGCTTAGTGATTTCCCCACCAACAGAACCGTTAGCACGAGAAGTTGTATCAGCACCAAGGTTTACACCAAATTCTGTTGCAATTTCATATTTCATTTGATCAATAGCTTGTTGTGCACCAGCTACTAGAAGTTGATTGCTATTGTTGTTGTTTGCCATGTGACTTCACCTCCTTGTGAGTATATAATGTGTAAAATCACATAGCAAAATACATTTATACCACTGGTAAATGTTCACAACAAATTGTTAGAATAGGTCTTCAATCTCTTCTTTTTTAGAACCATCTAAAGTAATTATTTCTGTTTCATTCACTGCTTTTTCAATCAAGCTTTCAAAATCAGTATAGCTTTCATAGTGTGTTATTTTCTCTAGTCTTGGTCTTGTTTTTGGTGCAGCTGGAGTAAAGATCGTACAGCAATCCTCAAATGGACGTATCGAAATATCATGTGTATTGATTTTCTTTGCCATATCAATAATATGAAACTTATCAATAGTGACCAGTGGTCGAATAATCGGTGTATTAGTGACATTGTTTATGACATGCATACTTTCTAATGTTTGACTTGCTACTTGTCCAAGGCTTTCTCCAGTTACAATCGCCAGCGCATTGCGCCTTCTTCTGATTTCATCGGTGATACGAAGCATCATTCGTCTAGTTGAAATCAATGTATAGTTTTCCGGAATTTGCCTTTGAATGGTGGTCTGAATTTCAGTAAATGGCACAATATGCAGCTTAATCGTACCTGCAAAATCAGTTAGCTGCTGTGCAAGGTCAATTACCTTTTGGCGTGCACGTTCACTTGTGTATGGTGGACTATGAAAATGCACTGCTTCAAGTGTTAATCCCCTTTTCATTGCTAGGAAGCCTGCAACAGGACTATCTAAACCTCCTGAAAGCATGAGCATGGCTTTCCCGCTTGAGCCGACTGGAAGTCCACCTAAGCCTTTCTCATCCTTAAAGGTAATGTAAGTTGCTTCCTTACGAACCTCTACACGCATATTGATATCAGGGTTATGCACATCGACACTGATTTCCTGGATATTCTTTAAAATATGTGACCCTAATTCATAATTTAACTGATTGGAATCAAGTGGAAAGCTCTTATCTGAACGTCTAGCTGATATTTTGAATGATTTTCCTTTGTGATCTAACTGTTTAAAGGCTGCTAGAACGCCTTCTTTAATATGTTCCATTTCACTGATAACCTTTAATGCTAAACTAAAGGATTGAATACCAATGATATTTTTGAGGACTTCCACAATTTCCTCATGGGGTTCTCCATTAAGCTTGATATAAATTCGGTCTCTTGTTTTTTCAAATGTGAGTCCCTGATGTTTTGTCAGTTTTCTTTGTATTTGAGTTGAAAGTTTATTTATAAACAAATTGCGATTTCGACCTTTTGTTGTGATTTCGCCAAATCGTATTAATATGTGATCATATTCCATTTCTTTCCCCCATTACATTTTGTAATTTCTGTATTGCAATCTCAATCGCATTTATTAAAATCGGAACTTCTTCCATTTTACTTTCGTGGGATAGACTGATCCGAA
The DNA here is from genome assembly GCF_004799755.1 of Bacillus timonensis. Classification (GTDB taxonomy): domain Bacteria; phylum Bacillota; class Bacilli; order Bacillales; family Bacillaceae_L; genus Ferdinandcohnia; species Ferdinandcohnia timonensis_A. The sequence continues at coordinate 102,086 of NZ_SLUB01000003.1, forward strand.
TTGAGCTATTTGCTTCAACTTCTGGTACTCCCATAGCAAGCAACGTTTTACTTGGTTCATTTTTTTTCGATGAGCATGCGGAGGTTGTCGACACGTATATTTCCTGCTCCTCCAATAAATGTACAAAAACCTCAGGCTTTAACCCATCAATTGAAAAATTTATAATATGTGGAGCACTACTATCCTCGGGTGTATGAATCTTGACTCCATTCATTTTTAATAAACTTTGGATAATCGCCTTTTTTAGAGCCGTGAGATGATGGATAGCTTCATCTCTTTTCTCCATTGTTAACCTTAATGCCTTGGCAAGAGACACTAAGCCGGCTACATTTTCTGTGCCTGCTCTTTTTTGCATTTCTTGATCCCCACCAGAGATTAAGGATTGGATTCGAACACCTTGGCGAACAAAAAGTACTCCCGTTCCTTTTAGGCCATTAAACTTATGTCCTGAAATCGTACATAAATCCAGTTTCGCCTTATGAAAATCTAAATAGGTTTTACCTATTCCCTGTACATGGTCAACATGATAAATAATCTTCGGATATTTTTCTAAAAGCCGACCTATTTCTTCTATCGGTTGGATTGACCCAACCTCATTATTTACATGAATAATTGAAACTAAGATTGTATCTTCACGGATTTCATCTTTTAAGCTTTCAATCGATACGACTCCATTTTTATCAACTGGAAGATAGGTTATTTCAAACCCAAGGTCTGTCAATTGCTTGCAGGCTTCACTTACAGAAGGATGCTCAATTGATGTTGTAATGATATGTTTACCTCGATTTTGATATTGTAAAGCAATCCCCTTGATTGCAAAATTATTTCCCTCAGACCCACCGGATGTAAAAATAATCTCCTGTGGTTTTACATGTAAGAGGGATGCAATTTGTGTGCGTGACTGACTTAGAAGCTTTTCAGCTTGCCCACCTATGCCATGTAAAGAAGAAGGATTCCCAAAATAACTAGTTGAAACTTTTACATATGAATCAATGACATCATCAAATGGTTTTGTTGTTGCACTATTATCTAAGTAGATCATCAAATTTCCCCTAATAAGCTTATTTGCATCAAAATCATATCATAAAATGGATTGGATGAAAAAAGGAAAGGACCCCAAGTTTCGAGGTCCATTGTTTATTCACGATTGTCATCAAGTAAAACTTCAATCTTCTTCAGTGCTCCCGGATCCACATCCTCAATTGCAGTTGCTGCTTGCTCTAGTGCAAGTGCATACTCAAAATTCCTAAAGGAGTTTTCAGCTTCTAGTAAACTTACTGCAATTTTCGGATTTCGGCTACGATATCGGTTGCCATATTGAATGACTTTTTCTGCAAGATATACTTGCTCAATCATTTCTTCTGTATTTTTATATGTCTGTGAAATTAAATCAAGGGCAATTTGCAAGGCTTGATTGACCGTATTCATATTTAGTGGCTTTTCCTCAAGCGTTGACATGACTTGTGTTAAAGATAATTTTGCTTCCGACATAAGTTCCGAATATTTAACAGGCAGACCTGGTATATTACTTTTTGAAATAAGACGTTTTGCATCCGCAAGCTGCTTCTTCATTTCCAAGATTTGTTCCCGTGCATGCAGTTCATCTTTGCGAAGAGTTTTCAGCATTTCAGAGTATTGTAAATGCTCTTGCTTTACATCTTGGATTTTCCCGTAAATTTCTTCAAGTTCATTTCTAATTAAAGAATAGGCAATTTGGTCCTCCTCAAGCTTTGCTTGAATCGAAACATATTGTTTTACAAGTAGTTTGATTTGTTTCACGATATTACGGTGGCGCTCAAGATCTTGGTCATTCACATGATAGCTTTGCTGCACAAATGATGTTTCTTCCTCTGTGATTTTACTACCTTCAATTAAGTCTTCAAGATCCTGTTCGATTTTTTCAACCTCGTTTTTAACAAACTGATTTGCCTTTACTTCCGCTTCTAGTAAATCATAGATGGTATCAAGTGATTCTCGTGTTTCATCCAACCCTTTTTTCGCTTCTTCAAGCTTTAGCTCTTCAATTAAAACAATATATTGAGTTAATTGCTCCTTCATTCTCTCGACTTCTTTTTCAATTTGATGATGTTCAAGAGAATAACCTTCCTGTTCCATCTGGTTATATCCTTCTGCAACTTCATTTAATTGGTTCGGGAGCGCGGTTTCACTTTCATGCAGCAAATGAGGGATGTCGTCCATCTGCTGTTTTGTTACAGCAAGAGCATCCTTAATGAGAAGTACGATTTCTCTTGCTTCGAAATAGTTCCCATTAGTGGTAGCTTCTTCATATTCCTTAAATTTCCCATAAATACCCTCTAGTTTTGTTTCAAGTTGTTTTTCCGCACAACCAAAGGTATGTCGATGCGCAAGTAAAATTTTCTTTATCTCACGATATAATTGATTTAATTCATCAACCTCTACGCGATTTTTTTCTTCACTGCCAACTAAATCCTTAAGTTCTTCTAAAATCACTGCAATGTGGCTTTCAGCATCGTTTAAAATGGCTTCGATTTGAGAAAGTACTCGTTTCGCTTTCCCAAATCGATATTTATCTGCAAGATCTTCTGCATCAAATAATAATTCTTCTACATCGGGAAGTCCAACTGTGACGATCTCATCCCACTGTTTTCGCCAGCGTTCAAATAATTCCTCAGTTTGACCTGTCATATTGAGATCTTTTACCTTTGCAATTTCATCGGTAACGGGTCGATTCATCATATCTATCTTCCAGGCTTCTAACCTATCTACATCTTTATATATCTTTTTTCTTGAATAAAATCCAAAAATAGCAACTACACTTATTACTACGATTATGCCGATTATGATTTCCATAATTTGGCCTCCTTGCTCCCACAATCAATCTATTCTAAACATTTATGTATTTTTTATATAAATTTCTATTGAAATGTTTTTATAATGTATTTATGATACCATGTAAACGACAATTTTTGACTAAAACTTTTAAAGTTTTTTACAAATTTTATAAAAAAATGAGGGATTTGTCGATGAAAGCAGATGGTCATGTCCATACACCCTTTTGTCCACATGGTACAAAGGATGCATTTGAGGATTATATTGCACAGGCAAGGCAATTAGGATTTGATGAAATTTCGTTCACTGAGCACGCACCACTTCCCACACGATTTGTTGATCCCACGCCCCAAATGGACAGTGGAATGGATCCAAATAAATTAGAAAATTATTTTACCGTTTTAACTGAGCTTCAAAAAAGATTTGCATCCGAGATTAAAATTAATATCGGGTTGGAGGTCGACTTTATTGAGGGATATGAAGTGGATACAAAAGCCTTTTTAAATGAGTATGGTCGCTACTTGAATGATAGTATTCTATCTGTTCACTTCCTAAAAAGAGAAAATCAATACTATTGTCTTGATTACAGCCCTGATGTGTTTGAAACGATGGTACGGGACTTTTCATCAGTAGAGGCCGTTTATGAAGCTTACTTTCATACATTATTAAATTCAGTTACATCAGACCTGGGTCCATATAAACCAAAAAGAATAGGTCATATGACGCTTGTTCATAAGTTTCAAAAAAAATTTCCTGCATCCAAAAGTTTCACCGATAGAACAAACACGATTCTAGATATGATAGCTGAACAAGGGCTATCTTTGGACTATAATGGCGCTGGTATTAATAAACCTCTTTGTCGGGAGGTTTATCCTTACGAACAAATTATTAAAGAAGCCATAAAACGAAAAATCCCTCTTGTCTATGGTTCCGATGCCCACAGCAGGAAGGATTTAAATCAAGGGTTTAATGATTTATATAAAGGTGCTGTTCTCGTTTCGCCGACTACATATTGACAGGGAATGGGGTTACATTATTCTTTACCGATTGTGGATGTTTACAAATAGTCGTGTTGACCCATTTTTCGATTTCATGGCAATATTGCTCATTCACATACAGTTCATAAGGCATTAAATGAAGAACCTCTGACATATATTGAGGATATAAATATGGCATTGATAACATACCCTTTAACTGCATAATGGCATACGGAATTGGTATAAGGGCAAATTCCTGTTGCTTCATCCCGGTTTCAAAAATGGTTTGAAAATAGTATTTTTCCCTTGCCATATAGGTGGTCATGATTTCACGAATCAATGTGGTATCAAAGGAAATTTCCCTTTGGACAAATCGCGATAGCTGTCGATTTTCCTTTTGGTATTCCATAATGCCTCTGATCGCAAGCAATAAACATTCTCTGGCCGTTTTATTATCCAATTCAATATAGGCAAGTTCAACAAATCTCAAATATCCTTCTAAATAAGAGGAAACAAGATGTTCAAGTAAACCTTCTTTATTCCCAAAATAATAGGAGATATTGGCAACATTACAATTTGCTTTTCTAGCGATTTCACGAACTGTTGTGCCATCAAAGCCTTTTGTATTAAATAAAAAAACAGATGAATCTATAATTTTGTCTTTCATACTTTTTTTCATAACGAACCCACCTCACCCTTAATATTGTATAGATTTCGCTATGCCACGGTAGATTCCTTTAAGATTTTATCGACAAGTCACGCACGATACGTTATGATTTGATATTATTTATGTAGGATTAACTCAAATGGAGGGGAAGAAACATGTTTCATGTCGAACAATATAAAGGCAAGAAAGCCGAAGACTATAAACTCGTAACAAAACAACTTAAAGCTCTACTAGAAGATGAGCAAGACCAAATCGCAAACTTAGCCAATGCCTCAGCATTGCTTAACCAATTTTTAGACACTATTAATTGGGTTGGTTTTTATGTAAAAAAAGGAAATGAGCTTATTCTTGGACCTTTCCAAGGGTTACCTGCTTGTGTACGAATTCCGATGGGACGTGGCGTTTGTGGTACTGCCGCACAAAATCAAAAAACTGAAAGAGTTGCAGACGTTCATCTTTTCCCAGGACATATCGCCTGTGACAGTGCATCCCAATCAGAAATCGTTGTTCCAATTATGAAAAATGGTGAAGTGTTTGGTGTGTTGGATATCGACAGTCCTATCAAGGAACGCTTTGATGAAGTGGACCAGCAATGTTTAGAAGAATTTGTGAAAGTCTTGGAAAAACATATATAAAAAATAAAACCAGTGGGGTCCCCACTGGTTTTTTGTTACCCATTTAACGCTTGTTTTAAATCTTCCCAAATGTCCTCCCATGCTTCTAGTCCAACCGAAAGACGAATTAAATGATCGGTAATTCCCATTTTCAACCGTGCTTCTTCCGGAACAACTGCGTGTGTCATAGTGGCTGGGTGTTGGATAAGGGTTTCAGTATCTCCAAGACTCACTGCTATTTTAATTAATTTGACACGGTTTAAAATATTTTGCGCATCCTTCTTTGTACCCTTAATGGTAAAGGAAATTAACCCTCCAGGCCGACGCATTTGTTTTTTCATAATCTCATAGGCAGGACTTTCTGGATCTCCTGGGTAAAAAATCCGCTCCACATTTTTATGTTCTTTTAGTAAAGATGCAATTTTTTCTGTATTGTCACAATGGCGGTCCATTCGTACCGGTAAGGTCTTTAATCCGCGGAGTAAAAGCCAAGCATCGAACGGAGACATAATCCCACCTATATCCTTTTTCGTTGTCATCGCAACGTGTTGGATAAAATCCTTCTTCCCGATGACAAGTCCTGCGATCACATCACCATGTCCTCCGATATACTTTGTCGCACTGTGAACAACAATATCACAGCCTAATTTTATCGGCTGTTGCAAATATGGCGAACAGAAGGTATTATCAACGACAACTGGAATATGATGTCGTTTAGCGATTGTAACCACTTTTTGTAAATCAATAAGCTTCATGGTTGGATTAATGGGTGTCTCGATGTAGATTAATTTTGTATGTGGAGTTATTTTTGAAAGTATTTCTTCCTCATCGTCCATATCGCTAAAATCATGATTGATATTATACTTCTCCTCCATCATTTGAAGAAGACCAAACGTGCACCCGTATAGCCCTTGTGAACAAAGAATATGATCACCAGATTTTGTTAGGGCAAGCAATACAGCAGAGACCGCAGCCATCCCTGATCCAAATGAAAGTCCTGCTTCTCCACCTTCGAGGATTGCAATTCTTTCTTCTAAAAGCTTTACTGTCGGATTGCCTAAACGTGAATATATATATCCCTCTTCTATACCTGCAAAACGAGCTTCTCCTTGTTCTGCCGACTCAAAAGTAAAGGTTGACGTTTGGTAAAGCGGTGGTGCTAAGCTCCCATTTGGGGATACTGCCCCGCCTCCATGTATCGCTAATGTATCAAAAGATTTACTTTCACTCATGCTCCCTTCTCCCCCTTAAGCCTTCAATTCTATCATTAGCATATGACAAGTATGCTTGTTTTGAAAGCGTTTTCTTATTTCTTAGTGGAATACTTGGTTTTTGGGGATGCTTTTGACAGGTCCTGCCTCCAAAAACAGAAATTGTGCACCTGCCGTTAGGTCAATTAAAAAAAGGACATTCGATTAAGAATGTCCTTCAACCACTTTATTTTCACTTGCTATGACTTGATTTTTTCCTGACTGTTTTGCAACATATAACGCATTGTCTGCACGGTGGAAAAGACTTTGGAATGTTTCTTTAGATTCCTTGTACCATGTTGCAACACCACATGAAATTGTTACTTTTGGATTTGATAACTGCTCGACTCTTTTTCCAAGTCGCTCGGCAACGGCAATCCCTGACGTTAAACCAACTTTCGGCAAATAAATGGCCAACTCTTCTCCGCCCCATCTTGCTCCAATATCGTGATCACGGATGTTTTCCTTAATTAGATTGGCAATTTGAACGAGCGCTTCATCCCCGACTTGATGACCATACGTGTCATTAATTCTTTTGAAATCATCAATATCAATTAAAATAAACGTACCAAAAGCGTCTGTTTCCAATGATTCTTGGACACAATCCTCTAAATAATTACGAGAGTAGAGTTTTGTTAAATAATCCGTAATCACAAGCTTTTCAAGTTCTTCTCGAAGAATCGAATTTGTAAAAGCCAAGGATGAATGGTGAATTAATGATTGGAGAAGCTTAAATTTTTCGAAAGAAAAGAAATATGGTGATTCATGTAAGACAATGGCAACTCCCAAAATTTCATTACGTTGTACCATTGGAACGGACATCATCGAACGATAAGAGGAACTTTTAAATGCTGGTTCTACCTGTAAATCTCCGATAAAAAGAGGCTCTTTTTCTGAGAGGATCCGGTCAAGGCTATATAAAACATAAGGCTCCCCATGCCCTTCTTCAAAAAAAGTAGTACTTCCAGGAAGTACCTCTATTTGCTCATTCGATTGTAAAAAGAAACCTACCTCATCGGCGCCAAAAGAATTTCTGATTTGGGATGACATAAATGTCAATGTATCTATTAAACGCAAATTCGAATTTAATTTATGTGAAGTTTCGTTAATTAATTGAAGATCCGCTATTAATTGCTTAGATTGTTGGTACAGTTGCGCATTTTCAAATGCATGTCCAGCAGTGTTGGCCAATAATTCAATAAACTGAATTTCTGATGTAGGAAATTCCACCACATCATAAGCATTGATTTGTAATACTCCATAAACTCCTTGCCGCCCTTTTAGCGGAGCATAAATATTGGACATGTTTTCAGCAGCCAAATTTTCAAGTTGCAAACTTCCTGTTACAAACGCTTGCATGACAGGCGAGTTGTCGCCATGTTCATATTCTTTAATTTCCTTAATAGGAATAACATTATGTCTTGTATTATCATGTGCAAGAAATAAGGTATATGTAAACGATGGGTATACATCTTGCAATGTATTTAAAACCTCTTCAAGCACAGCATCAATATCCATCGTTGAATGAAACTTCGAGGTTACTCTAAATAGTTGCTCATATCTTAATTCTTCATTTGGAAACTTCACGATTAATCACCCATCTGACATTTGTACTTAATACATTTATTATAATAGAAAATGCACGAAAATGTCTCATTATCTATCAAAAAATCCAAATTTATTACAAATTTCATGTTAAATCTCAAATTTCACGGAAAATGATGCAGTTCTTACTGATTTTTATATCATTTTATGAAAACTTGACTTCCTAATCTAAAAATCATATAATGGTCGTTGTGTAAAATATTGCAGCATATGTGAGTAGTTTTTGTTTTATTTTGTTCCTCTTATGAGCTTTAGCTCATAGATGGTGTATCACGTAACCTTTGGCTGCTAGGGCGAAGATACATGAAAACAAAATAGTCAAGGGCATTAATCACATCTGTTTTTATTTTACAACAAAATAAAAACACTGAAGGAGGAGTCATTCATGGCTCGTTATACAGGTCCAAGCTGGAAATTATCCCGTCGTCTTGGCATTTCATTAAGTGGTACAGGTAAAGAATTAGAAAAGCGTCCTTACGCTCCAGGACAACATGGTCCAAACCAACGCAAGAAGCTTTCTGAATATGGTTTACAATTACAAGAAAAGCAAAAGCTTCGTCATATGTACGGTGTGAATGAGCGCCAATTCCGCAACACATTTTCAAATGCAAGCAAAATGCAAGGAATTCTTGGTGAAAACTTCATGATTCTTCTTGAATCACGTTTAGATAACCTAGTTTACCGTCTTGGTCTTGCTCGCACTCGTCGTGCAGCACGTCAATTAGTTAACCATGGTCATATTCTTGTTGATGGAAACCGTGTTGATATTCCATCTTACCGTGTAAAACCTGGTCAAACTATTGCTGTTCGTGAAAAGTCACGTAACCTAGTTACAATCAAAGAAGCGATCGAAGCTACTACTTTCGTACCAGAATATTTAACTTTTGATGCTGAAAAGTTAGAAGGAACTTACACTCGTTTACCAGAGCGTTCTGAACTACCAGCAGAAATTAACGAAGCATTCATCGTTGAGTTCTACTCACGTTAATCTTCCTAAAGAGGAAAGGGACATCCCTTTTCTCTTTTTTTATATATAAAATAAGGTGCCCCTAAAGGAACACCTTTGCATTTTTAGTTTTTAGTATTTGATTAAGAAATACTTTTTCTTACCACGACGAATCACTGTGAATTGACCTTCAATACGATGTTGCTCGTTAAGAACCGCATCTACCTCTTGGATTCTCTCACCATTTACATAGATGGCACCATTACCAATATCCTCGCGTGCTTGACGCTTCGAAGGAGAAATCTTACTCATAACCAATAAATCAACTAAACTAACCTCTGCTTCCCCTTCAAATTCAAAGGAAGGTACATCCTTAAAGCCTTGCTTAATTTCCTCCGCACTTAACTCATTAATCGTACCACTGAACAATGCTGCAGAAATTTTCACCGCTTGTTCTAGCGCAGCCTCACCGTGTACCAATTTGGTTACCTCTTCCGCCAACGTCTTTTGCGCTAAACGTTTTTCTGGTGCATGTTGGATTTCTGCTTCCAAATTTTCAATTTCCTCTTTAGAAAGAAATGTAAAGTATTTCAAATAACGAACAACATCGCGGTCATCCGTATTGATCCAGAATTGATAAAACTCATATGGTGACGTTTTTTCTTTATCTAACCAAATCGTACCACCTTCAGTTTTGCCAAACTTTGTTCCATCTGCTTTTGTTACAAGTGGAATGGTTAAACCAAATGCTTTGGCGTCGTCGACTGTCTTACGGATTAATTCTAATCCAGCCGTGATATTTCCCCATTGGTCACTTCCGCCAATTTGAAGTCGGCAGCCTTCATTTTCATACAGCTTTAAAAAGTCATAGGATTGTAAAATCATATAACTAAACTCTGTAAATGAGATACCGGCATCTAAACGTGATTGGACTGAATCTTTAGCCAACATGTAATTGAGTCCAAAACTTTTTCCAATATCCCGCAAGAAAGTGATTAAATCCAAGCTTCCGATCCAATCATAGTTATTCGCAATTTGAGCTGGATTTCCTTCTGATTCAAAGTCTAAAAAGCGAGAAAGTTGCTCCCTGATGCTATTGCTATATTGTACAACAACCTCTTGCGGATTGAGCGTTCTTTCCGCTTTTTTTCCGCTTGGGTCACCGATTAGTCCAGTAGCGCCCCCAACTAAAGCAATCGGTTGGTGTCCAGCCAACTGGAATCTTCTCAATGTCAAGATCCCTACTAAATGGCCGATATGTAAGCTATCTGCTGTTGGATCAAACCCACAATACAATTTAATTTTTTCATTCGCTAATATATTCTGTAACCCTTCTTGATCGGTTACTTGATTTACAAGCCCCCTATAGGTCAAATCCTGTATAACATTCATTATCTTTTCAATTCTCCTTTTAACCTTATAATAAGGTTTTTCTATCACACTATGTCTAATATTGTCAAATTAAATACTGGAAATTCACAAAAAAATACTAAAGTCACTATGGTATATGCTATAATAAACTTGGATTTTTAGGGGGATGATTATGAATTTTAAAAAATCACAACTATTTGAAAAAATTAACTCTTTTTGGCAAAGAGTCACATCGAATAAAGTAGCTAAAGCAATTACTGGCAAGAAGACCCGTAAAGGTGTCAGAGTTACATATGGTGTTGTATGGAATTTATTTTTACTGTTCTTTATCATCACAATACTCGGTCTTGGCTTTGCAGGAGGGGCAGGTGCTGGTTACTTTGCATCCCTAGTAAAGGACGAACCTGTTCGAGACTATGAAAGTTTACAGAAAGATATTTATAATTATGAAGAAAATACAGAAGTATATTTTGCAAACGACATCTATCTTGGTCAATTGAGAGCAGACCTTCAGCGTGAAGAAGTATCCTTGGATGAAATTTCTCAATATGTGAAGGATGCAGTAATTGCAACCGAAGACCAGTACTTCTATAAGCATAATGGGGTTGTGCCCAAATCCATTTTACGTGCAATCGTGCAGGATGTGACAAATTCACCTATCCAAACTGGTGGAAGTACACTCACCCAGCAATTGATTAAGAACCAAATTCTCTCAAATGAAGTTTCGTTTGATCGAAAAGCAAAGGAAATCTTAATTGCATTACGGCTTGAAAAGTTTTTTGATAAAAATGAAATATTAGAAGCATATCTTAATATTATTCCTTATGGCCGTAATTCATCTGGTCGAAATATTGCAGGTGTACAAACGGCAGCACAGGGGATTTTCGGTGTAGATGCAAAGGATTTAAATCTGCCACAAGCAGCCTTTATCGCCGGTCTACCACAAAACCCATATGTCTATACTCCCTTCTCAAATCAGGGAGGAAAAGTAAAAGAAAACATAGAACCCGGACTTAACCGAATGAAAACGGTGTTGGAGCGGATGCTTACAGGTGGCTTCATCACCCAACAGCAATATGAGGAAGCGTTGGCGTATGATGTTCGTGCAAACTTTGCTCCACCAAAGTCAGAGCCTACTGAAAAATATCCATGGTTAACTGCCGAAGTAGAAAAGCGTGCCAGAGATATTCTAATGAAAAAATTGGCTAAAGACGACGGATACGAGGAAAAAGATCTTGAAGAGAACAAAGAACTACAAAGTCACTACCATGAAATAGCTGACAAAAACCTTCGTCAAAATGGATATAAAATTCATACTACGATTGACAAGGAAATTTTTGACACGATGCAAGAGGTAGTAAAAAACTATCAATATTTTGGTCCAGATCAACCTGAAGATAAGGTTATTGATACGGAAACAGGTGAAAAGGAAAAAGTGATGGAACCGGAAGAAACGGGTTCTGTTCTGATTGAAAATAGCACAGGTAAAATTATTAGTTTTGTAGCCGGACGTGATTTCGAACGTGAACAAACAAACCATGCGCTAAGCCCTCGTCCTAATGGGTCAACAATGAAACCCCTTTTGGATTATGCACCAGCCATGGAATTAGGATTAGTACAACCAGGAAGTGTCATAGCCGATGTGAAATTCAGCTATGGAAATTACACCCCACAAAACGTGGGCGGTAAATTCGACTTTGATGGTTTAATGTCTGTTAGACATGCATTACAAATCTCAAAGAATATTCCAGCTATCAAAACATATTTAAAAGCGTTTGATCAGAGACCAATTACGTTTTTAGAAAAAATGGGGTTCACTTCCTTAGTTGAACAAGATTACCACGCACCTGCACTTGCCATCGGTGGGATGACATATGGTGTTTCTGTCGAAGAGAATGTAAATGCGTTTGCGACATTTGCGAACGAGGGAAAGTTTATAGATGCTTATATGATTGATAAGATCGTTACAAACGATGGCGAGATCGTGTACGAACATGAAAGTGAGCCTGTTGATGTATTTTCACCACAAACCGCCTATTTAACGATTGATATGATGCGTGATGTTATTAATGGCGGGACTGCTTCATCGCTTAATGGATATTTAAAGTTTAAAGCGGACTGGGCAGGTAAAACGGGTACAACAAACTTCACTCATGACGTATGGTTTGTTGCAACAAACCCGAATGTAACATTCGGCCTTTGGATGGGATATGATACACCAAAGTCAATACCTCCAAGCTATAAGGGTCTATCCTATTCAAGAAGAAGTACTCTCCTATGGGCCCAACAAATGAACGCGGTATATGATATTAGGCCTGAACTTGTACAACCAAAAGAAAACTTTAAAATGCCTGGTGGAATCGTATCACGTTCCTATTGTGGAATTTCAGGTCTCCTTCCATCTGATTTATGTCGGGAAGCTGGCTTAGTTCAATCAGATATTTATAACGCAAAATATGTTCCAACTAAGGTTGATGACAACCTTGTAAAAGGGAAGTACATTGAAGTAGACGGCAAAGCCTATAGAGTTCCTGCAAGTGCTCCACAAGAATTTGTTCAAGAAGGAATTATGATAAAGAAGGAATTTTTAGAGGAACACGACTTGAAGGATTCAAAAGCTATTGAACAACTGCTTCCAAAAAATAATCGTTGGAAGAATCTTGTTATAACTGAAACAGAAGAACTTAAAGACAATGGATCTGTTCCATCCCAAGTAAATGGTGCCTCCATTTCTTCTGGGATCTTAAGATGGGCAAAACACGAACACAATGACGTGATTGGGTATCGAGTTTATGGCGCTGCTAATTTTACAGCAGATTTCAAAAAGATTGGAAGTATTCCTGCGACGAAGGATTTACAATTTAATGTTGGAAATTCCGTTGGAGCCTATTATGTTACGGCCGTTGATGTCACTGGTAAAGAAACGCCACTTGCAAATTCAGTTTTAGTTAAGAATGGCGACTATAAACCAGAGCCAGAAGTGGAAGTCGTTACTCCTCCAGCAGAGGAAGGAAACGATAAAGATAACAAAGGTGATAACGGAAATAAGGGTAACAATGGTAATGGCAATGATAAAGGTGGAAATTAAAGAATAGAAAAAGAGGTGGTCCATTGGATCACCTCTTTTGTAATGATATTTAATTTTCCATTGTAGAAAGGTCGCCTGTCGGTAAGTCAAGCTCCCACGCCTTCAGAACACGTCTCATGATTTTTCCACTACGCGTTTTTGGAAGTTTATCCTTAAACTCAATTTCTCGAGGAGCCGCATGTGCAGCTAATCCCTTTTTCACAAAATCTCTAATTTCTTCTTTTAACTCATCAGTCGCTTCATAGCCATCAACTAATGCAACGAACGCTTTAATGATTTCCCCGCGTACTGGGTCAGGTTTTCCGATAACGCCTGCTTCAGCAATGGCTGGGTGTTCAACAAGCTTGCTTTCTACTTCAAATGGTCCTACTCGCTCTCCAGAGGTCATGATTACGTCATCTACACGACCTTGGAACCAGAAATAGCCATCTTCGTCCATGTATGCTGAATCCCCTGATACGTACCAATCACCTGGCATAAAATAAGATTCATATTTGGATGGATTGTTCCATATTTGATACATCATAGACGGCCAGCCTTTTTTAATGGCCAAGTTCCCCATTCGATTTGGAGGTAATTCATTGCCTTGATCATCGACAATGGCCGCCTTAATTCCAGGGAATGGTTTACCCATAGAGCCTGGCTTTATCTCCATACAAGGATAATTACTAATCAATTGGGCGCCTGTTTCGGTCATCCACCAGTTATCATGAATGCGTAAATTGAAGACCTTTACTCCCCAACGAACAACTTCGGGATTTAGCGGCTCACCAACACTTAAAATATGGCGCAATGAACGTAAATCAAATTGTTTTACTAATTCGTCTCCTGCACCCATTAACATTCTAAAAGCTGTTGGTGCACTATACCAGACTGTAATTCCATAATCCTCAATGGTTTGGTACCAGTTTTCCGGACTAAAACGTCCTCCTACGATTACATTGGATGCTCCATTTAGCCAAGGACCAAATATCCCATAGGAGGTTCCTGTTACCCATCCCGGGTCAGCGGTACACCAATAGATGTCATCCTCTTTTAAATCAAGAATCCATTTGGCTGTTTGATATTGTTGAATCATCGCATTATGAACATGCAAGACGCCCTTTGGCTTACCTGTAGAACCAGAAGTATAGTGCAATAACATGCCGTCCGTTCGTTCTACCCATTCAATTTCTAGCTCTTTGCTTGCCGTTTTTAACCGACCAAGAAAATCAATAAAAGGACCATCTTCTTTAACATTATCTCCTACTAAAACAATATGTTTTAATGCAGGTAATTCATTAAATGGAATACGGTCTACTAAATCTGGTGTAGTGACGATCACTTTCGCTTCGCTATCGTCTAAACGATCACGTACAGCACCTTCCATGAATGCTTCAAATAGCGGACCCACTATCGCTCCTAATTTAATTGCCCCTAATATAGCAAAATATAATTCCGGAGAACGCGGCATAAACACGAAGACACGATCCCCTTTTTCAACATCCGCAGCTTGTTTTAAGACATTTGCCGCACGGTTTGTATATTCCTTCATTTCTTTAAATGTATATTTCTCGTCACGAGTTGAATCACGGTAATAAAGGGCAATTTTATTTTTTCTCACACCCTCAGCATGGCGATCAATAGCTTCATAGGCAATATTAACTTTACCTGTTTCAGACCAAGAGAAACTTGATTCTACTTCCGTCCAATCAAAATTCGCATAAGCTTCATCATAATCTTTTAAATTATAATTTCCTTTTGTTGCTGGTAGCGCTTCCACTTTCACATCACATTTCCCCTTTATGTAAGTTATTTACTATTCTATTATAAAATAAAACTTCTCTTTTCTCAATTTTTAAAATTTTATATATATAATATTCCTAGAGAAAATTGTATAATTAGTGTAAACAAATTTGAAAACGCTTCATTTTTCCTAGATTCATGTATAATGAAAAGTGACTTTAGAATGGTGGTGACATTGTGGAGCATAAGAAAACATATAACGCAAAGGAACTAAAGACCCCTCATGGTACGCTCATTATAGAGGGTCCTATAACTGGAGAGGCACTTGCAAGCTATGAATTTCACGAGGACCTGGTAGCTTTTCGTACTCCTAACCAACAACATAAAGCATTGATAGAAATTGCAGATTTACCCGAAGGTAGGATTATTATTGCTAGGGAGCATAATACCATTGTTGGGTATGTTACATATCTATACCCAGACCCGCTTGAACGTTGGTCTGAGGGGAAGATTGATAATTTAATAGAGTTAGGTGCAATTGAAGTTATTCCGAAGTTTCGCGGCTGTCAGGTTGGAAAAAATCTATTATTTGTTTCAATGATGGATGATGCCATGGAGGACTACCTAATTATAACTACTGAATATTATTGGCACTGGGACTTAAAAGGCACTGGCCTTAATGTCTGGGAATATCGGAAGGTAATGGAAAAAATGATGAGTGCTGGTGGACTTGAATGGTTTGCAACAGACGACCCTGAAATTAGTTCACATCCTGCCAATTGTTTAATGGCACGAATTGGAAAACGGGTTAATCAGGATACCATCGAAAGATTCGACAGGCTACGTTTCATGAATCGATTCATGTATTAAAAGATGTTCAAAGCTTAGGGGGATATACATGATTATTGAAGAAATTATGAAAAAGAATGTATCAACGTTATCAGCTGATGATACCATTTCAACAGCAATCAAAATGATGGATGAAAAAAAGATTCGTCATATTCCTATCGTAGATCAACATCATCATCTGATTGGGCTAATAAGTGACCGGGATCTTCGTGATGCCAAGCCCTCCATTCTGGACTTTACAAATGAGGAAAAAACCCTTGAATCACCCATTAAAGAGATTATGGTAAAAGACGTGATAACCGGGCATCCACTTGATTTTGTTGAAGAAGTAACCGCTGTCTTTTCTCAGCATCGAATTGGCTGTCTCCCCATTGAATCGAATGGAAAATTAGTTGGAATCATCACAGAGACGGATCTACTTCATACCTTTGCACAATTGACTGGTGCAAATCAACCCGGCTCACAGCTAGAAATTAAGGTTCCGAATCAAGCAGGTACGCTAGCAGATGTTGTCAATATCATCAAAAATTATCATGTTAATATTCACAGTGTCCTTGTTTATCCCGATAAAGATGTCCGCTATAAAATACTTGTGCTACGAGTTCAAACAATGAATCCGAATAAAATCATTACAAACCTAAAAAATGAAGGCTACACTGTTATGTGGCCATCCTTCCCAGGACTTTAATCATGGCGAAAGAATCAGTTTTTATCTATTCGGATCAATTGTTAACATATCGTTTTAGTGATGACCACCCCTTTAATCAAACAAGGGTAAAGCTTACATATGATCTGCTCAAAAGTATCAATTTGTTAGATGACTCGGATATTATAGCTCCTAGAATGGCAACCGATGAGGAATTGGAGCTTGTCCATGACCCTAGATTTATCGAAGCAGTCAAGTTAGCCGGAGAAGGTAAACTCTCTGAAGAGGTGGGACATAGTTATGGAATCGGGACTGAGGATACACCCATTTTTCCAGGGATGCACGAAGCGAGCGCTTTGTTGGTTGGAGCTACCCTTTCTGCCGTTGATCATGTAATGTCTGGAAAGTCAAAGCATGCTCTTAATCTCGGTGGTGGATTACATCATGGATTCCGGGGAAAAGCTTCCGGATTTTGTGTATATAATGACAGTGCCGTTGCCATACGTTATATGCAAAAGAAATATAATGTAAAAGTGCTTTATGTTGATACAGATGCACATCATGGTGATGGTGTACAATGGACATTTTATGATGAGCCTGAAGTATGTACACTTTCCATACATGAGACAGGGCGGTATCTCTTTCCTGGTACAGGAAACGTCACTGAGAGGGGCTCAGGTAAAGGTTACGGCTATTCCTTCAATGTCCCTTTAGATGCATTTACCGAGGATGAATCATGGTTGCACGCCTACACTACGGCCTTTACCGAGGTAGCCGAATTTTTTAAACCAGATGTCATCTTTACACAAAATGGTGTAGACTCTCATTATTATGATCCATTAACCCATTTATCTGCCACCATGAAAATCTATCGGGAAATTCCTAAGCTTGCCCACAAACTTGCCCACCAGTATTGTGACGGTCGCTGGATTGCAGTAGGTGGCGGAGGCTATGATATATGGAGAGTTGTACCAAGGGCATGGTCTTTAATTTGGCTTGAAATGATTGAAAAATCGGAAATAGGTGGTCCCCTTCCAATTGATTGGATTAATAAATGGCAACCAATGGCAAAGTTAACTCTTCCTTCATTCTGGGACGATGAACCGACGATTTATCCACCTATCCCTAGAAAATCAGAAATTGAGGAAAAAAATGCGCTAACCGTTACAAAAACCCTTTATCCGATTCGTAATAAATAAAAAGGAAACACGGCAATCGTCGTGTTTCCTTCTTACCTTATTGTTTTGTTGATTTTCTAAATTCAATACGATGTGGTAATACCACAATTTGTTCCTCTACATTTTCTTTGTTCATGAACTTTGTTAGTAATCGCATAGCCACTGCACCAATATCATACATTGGTTGAACAACTGATGTAAGCTGTGGACGTACCATTAGCGCTAAGCGTGTATTATCAAAGCCAATCACTTCAAAGTCCTCAGGGATTGAATAGCCTAAATCTTGTGCGCTATGGATAACACCTAATGCCATTTCATCTGAACCAACGAAGACAGCTGTCGGCTTGTCATCTAATTCATGGATTTTCTCGAATCCTTCAATACCAGAATCATAGGTGTAATCACCTTCGATCACATATTCTTCATTGTAAGAAAGACCAGCATCCTCGATTGCACGTTTATAACCAGCTAGTTTCTTTTCACCATTAATTGGTTCATTTAATAGCCCACTAATAAAGGCAATTTTCTTATGACCTCGTTTAGTTAATTCAGTAACCGCATCATATGATGCTTGCTCAACATCAATTGTCACAGCTGGGACTGTGTTTGTGTTTTCTACTGAGGCAGCTAATACAATTGGCACAGGAGATTTTTCGAATTCTTGGACATGTTCTTCTGTAATATTTCCGCTCATAAATACAATACCGTCTACTTGCTTACCAAGCATTGTATTTAAAAGATGAAATTCTTTATCCTTGTTTTGGTCTGAGTTGCTAAGGATAATATTGTATTTGTACATGGTCGCAATATCTTCAATTCCACGTGCAAGCTCTGAATAAAAAATATTAGAGATATCTGGAATGATTACTCCGACTGTTGTCGTTTTTTTACTTGCTAATCCCCTAGCCACAGCATTAGGACGATAACCTAATCGATCAATTGCTTCCTGTACTTTTTTTCGGGTTGTTGGTTTTACATTAGGGTTACCATTCACAACACGTGATACGGTTGCCATTGAAACATTGGCTTCCCTTGCAACATCATAAATTGTCACATTCATTGACAGCACTCCTTATTTCAAGTTACCACTTATATGTAGTATGAACTTTTTTATACAAACAAATGTCATATTTGCTTACTTTATGTAGATTATCATACGCTACTTAGTTTATTAGGGCAATTACTTTGTGCACTTTTTAACAATTTCGTTAAAAAAAAGCTCAAAAAAACCTCCCACTATAGTAGTAGGAGGTTTTCATGAAAAATCAAATGCGCCTTGGCGTATTTGCGCCCAGATTTTTTTAGGCCCACACGATGTGGGTCACAAAGACGTTGCCACAGGAAGTGGCGTTCTTAGTCTTTGATCCTAAGCTTGAAAAATTTCCTCTAAAAAATCTGAGGCATCCGCCGGAGGCTTTAAGTTTATTTAGTCGGGGTCTGAACCCCGACTAAATAAAGTTATACACGAACAGCTTGAGATGCTTTAAGTTCTGTAATCCATTTTTCAAATTGATCAAAATCCATTTGCTGCGCTGAATCTGATAAAGCAACTGCTGGATCTGGATGTACCTCCGCCATGACACCATCTGCTCCAATTGCTAGAGCTGCTTTTGCACATGGTAATAATAAATCACGACGTCCAGTTGAATGTGTTACGTCAACAAATACTGGTAAGTGTGTTTCCTGTTTTAAGATTGGAACCGCAGAAATATCTAAAGTATTACGAGTCGCTTTTTCGTAAGTACGGATACCTCTTTCGCAAAGAATGATTTGGTCATTTCCTTGAGATATAATATATTCAGCTGCATTTACGAACTCATCGATCGTAGCAGCCAATCCACGTTTCAATAATACAGGTTTCTTAACTGAACCTGCTGCCTTTAATAATTCAAAGTTTTGCATGTTACGTGCACCGATTTGAATGACATCAATGTAATCACAAGCAACTTCAATATCTGCTGGATTTACAATTTCACTAATAACAGCCATATCAAACTCATCTGCAACACGTTTTAGAATTTGTAATCCTTCAAGCCCTAATCCTTGGAAGTCATAAGGGGATGTTCTTGGTTTGAAGGCTCCGCCACGAAGTAATCGTAAGCCGTATTTTTTCGCTTCTGCTGCAACTGCAGCTGTTTGCTCATAGCTTTCAACTGCACAAGGGCCAACGATAAATTGCTGTGCACCATTTCCAATTTTAACACCTTTAATATCTACAATTGTATCTTCGGGTTTTTTCTTACGTGAAACAAGGAGAGCTTTGCGATGATCATCTTCTTGTATCTCAAGACCTGCTTTAAAGATTTCTTTGAAGATATGTTGAATGGTTGATGTTTCAAATGGTCCTTCATTATGCTCCAAAATATTATTTAACATTTTTCTTTCGCGAACCGGATCATAACGATTAACACCTTGTGTCTCTTTTACTTTTCCAATCTCTTGAACCAATTTACCACGTTCGCTAATAAGTTTTAGAATTTCAAGATTAATTTCTTCAACTCTATCACGAAGATTATCCAATTCTGCTTTACTCATCTCACTCTTCCTTTCTTCACAAGCTATATGTCGCAATCTAAATGAAAATATGGTACATTTCAAGTAATTAAAATTCATTATAAACGAAATCGTTCGAACTGTCACGAATTTTTTTATTACTTAAACGCTTTTAAGCAATAAAGTATAATATGACTCTTAAAAATAATAGGTGAATACATAATGGAAAAAAAATCAACAATTTTTGCACTCGATATTGGGACACACTCTGTAGTCGGACTTATTGTCGAAAAAACAGGCTCCTCCTATAAAATAATAGACATTGTCATACGTGAACATCAGGAAAGAGCGATGGTTGATGGGCAAATTCATGATATTGTAGCTGTCTCTAATGTAATATGTGACATTAAAGAAACACTAGAGGTAAAGCATGGTAAATTAACAAAAGCAGCTGTTGCTGCTGCAGGAAGATCATTAAAAACAGAACGCTCTAAAGAAACCATACAAATTTCTTCAAAGCCTTTGATTCAAAAGGAAGATATTTTACATTTAGAGTTAAGTGCTGTCCAAAAGGCTCAATATGCATTAGCCGAAAAAAATCAGTCCGAAAAAAGTCATGATTATTATTGTGTAGGTTACTCCGTCATTCACTACTTTTTGGACAATCAAGAAATAGGGAGCTTAATTGACCAGCAAGGAAATGAAGCCAGCGTTGAAATCATCTCGACTTTCCTACCTAAGGTAGTATTGAATCATTAATATCGGCACTAAATCGAGCAAAACTTGATATGCAGGCACTAACGCTTGAGCCTATCGCTGCTATTAATGTTCTCATTCCACAATCAATGAGAAGATTAAACGTAGCGTTAGTTGATATTGGTGCAGGGACTTCTGACATTGCTATTACAGATGAAGGAACCGTTGTTGCTTATGGAATGGTACCAGTTGCTGGGGATGAGATAACAGAAGCCATTAGTGACCAACTCCTCCTTGACTTTCCATTAGCCGAGCAAGCAAAACGTGATTTATTAGCTAATGACACCATTCGAGTCGTCGACATTCTTGGCTTTGAATCTGAAATCAACAGGCAAGAAGTGATTGAAAAAATTTCTGATTCAATTGATCGATTAGCAGAATCCATTCAGTGTGAGATCCTAAGCTTAAATAAAAATAAATCGCCTAAGGCTATTATGCTCGTTGGTGGAGGTAGCTTAACGCCGGACCTTCCAAAAAGACTTGCGAACTCACTTGGATTGCCAGAAAATCGTGTTGCGATTCGCGGTATTGATGCCATTAATCAGATTGAGATGACGGAGAACATCAAGAAAGGTCCTGAACTCGTAACACCAATTGGAATAGCTGTTGCATCGAGCCTATCACCTGTCCACTATGTCAACGTAATAGTCAATCAAAAATCAGTGAGACTTTTTGAAATGAAACGTTTAACTGTTGGAGATAGCTTACTAGCAGCCGGAATAAAGCTGCATACGTTATATGGAAAACCTGGGTTGGCGATGATTGTAAAGGTAAACCACCAGACCATCACTATTCCTGGAGGATACGGGGAACCTCCTGTCCTTTTAAAAAATGGAGCACCATGTTCATTTGAGGATGAAATTACAAATGGTGATGAAATCGTGGTTAGCAAAGGAAAAGACGGTGTAAAAGCAACCGTGATGATTAAAGAACTGATTGACGTTATTCCTCAAAAAAGAATTTACATAAATGGCAAAGAAATAGTGATAACAGCTACTATTAAGCAAAATCACAAATTAGCTAGTCCTGAAAGTATTGTCCAAGACCATGATGAAATTTCGTTTTATTTTCCTGAAACGATTGAAGAAATGATCGAGACAAGAAGCATTCCATTCCATGATGAGTTAATAAATGAGTTTACGATTTCATTAAACGAGGAAAACATACAGGTAGAACAATTTTCTAATAAATTAACAAAAAACGGAGTAAAGTTCCCCATACACTCACCATTTATGGATGAGGATTCCTTTGAAATAGAACCGGGGACAACCCCAACCTTACGTTTATTTGCAGAAATACAAAAAATTCAATTGGACTATACAATTGAAGTATTCTTTCAAGAGAAAATGATATCCTTGAAAAAGCCGTTACATGAATTTTATCGTAATGGAAAAATTCTTCATGAAGATGAGATTCTTAAACACAGTGATCAACTCCAAATGAGAACAAAAGAAGTGGAACCTTTTATTTTTCAGGATCTATTTCGCTTCGTCGATATCCAATTACCTACAGGTTCAATTGGGAGGTTTAAGCTATTAAAAAATGGAGAAGAATGCACATTTTATGATGTCCTGTCACCAGGGGATCATTTAGATATTGTTTGGTCAGAAAAGTCCATTTCATAAAAATAGAAAAGTCCATGGCTATGTGAGCCATGGACTCTTTTTTATTCGCCTGCTGCGACTAGTGATTGTTTTGTAATACTTCGATGTGAGGCATTCCATTTTACCTTTCCATCATCAAATAGAAGTGCCTGTGGTGATTCATGTTTAATTTCAAAGTGTTCCGCAATGTAAGTAGAGAGTTCTCTAGCTTCTTGAACATAAAGATAATATGTGGGTACATCCTCATGCTCTGCAACAAATTGCTCATACTCATCAAACGCGGCTTTGCTTATGGGACATGTTAAACTGTGCTTGATTAAAATAAATGTATTTTCTTTTTCAAGAACTTGGTTGAATTCCTCAATAGTCTCAATCTTTGTTTTCCCCATCTTTCCATCTCTCCTACTCATTTGTTTGTGTATTCTTCTCGGCTTCTGTGAGGGCTTGCTGTGCTTCAGCAAGCTTTTCTTGGAATAATTCTTCATTTTTAGGATGATCCCCAACATGATTCAAATCTTCTGAAGTTGAAGTTGTACTTGTAGCTAAAGCAACTTCTGGTTCCTCGCTGTGTTGACCAGTAGGAGCTTTAAAATCTTTTACTTTTGTTAAAATTTGATTAGACTGTTCGGAAATGGTTTTAGAAAGTGAATTTGTTTTTTCCTTTACAACAGAGGCTTGGTCATTAATCTGTTTGCGTAAATCCTGTCCTGTTTTTGGTGCTAGAAATAGTGCTGTTGCAGCTCCAACTGCTGCACCTACAATTGTTCCAAGAATAAAGGTTGAACCACTATTTTTTCCCATTGGAATCCCCTTTCTTTAATTCGAAAAATGTTTATCATGCTTTTGTTTCTTATCTTTCCATTTATCCCACATCTCTATAACAGCATTCCCAACTTGAACAACTTGTGAGATTTTGGTTTTGTTTTTATCCAGCTGTACAGCAACCTCTTCTGTCACATTTCCTACTGATTGATTAAAGCGTTGCAATGAAGTTCCGACATCCTTAACAGCATCTACAACTGTATTCAGGCTTTCAGACTTCTGCTGAATATCTTCTGCAAGCTTATTTGTTTTATGCAACAGTGCCGTCGTTTCACTTGTGACACCTTCCATTTGTTTTTCTAACCCAGATAAAGTTCCCGCCACATTATCCAATGTGTTTTGAAGTGAACTCAGTGTTCTAGAGAGATAAACAACTAATATTGAAAAGGCCACTGCAATTACTGCAACACTTATGTAAACGATCAGAATCATCTTGGTGCACCTCCTATATCTTTCTTACCCATCTTTCCGATAATTAATCATATACCCCTAATGTTAAAGTTTCGACATTTCCTTTTAAAATCCTTCACGGAATTTTAGTAAACAATTTTCTTCTATTAGGTTACAATAAGATTATACATAAGCAATTAGGATATGGAGGCAATAAACATGAAGGATCCACGTATTGAAACACTCGCTCGAAATTTAATTAATTACTCTGTCCGCCTCAAAGAAGGTGAAAAAGTACTAATTGAAAACTTTGGCTTACAGCGTGAACTTGTGATCGCGTTAATTGATGAAGCATATAAAGCAGGTGGGTATCCATTTGTATCATTAAAGGACCATCAAGTTGACCGTGCGCTATTACTTGGAGCACAGGAAAAGCAATTTGAGATGAAAGCAGATTTTGAAGCAAAAGTGATGAGTAAGATGGATGCCTATATCGGCTTACGTTCTGGAGATAACATTAATGAACTAGCAGATGTTCCGGATGATAAAATGAAAATTGAAGGAAATACAGTCGGTAAAAAGGTGCATCGTGAAATTCGTGTACCAAAGACAAAATGGGTCGTTCTTCGTTACCCAAATTCCTCAATGGCGCAACTTGCAAAAATGAGCACCGAGGCATTTGAAGATTTTTATTTTAATGTTTGTAACCTAGACTATGGAAAAATGAGCCATGCAATGGATGCCCTTGTGGAACTTATGGACAAGACAGATAAGGTTCGCCTTACTGGACCAGGTACTGACCTTACTTTCTCTATTAAAGGTATCAAAGCTATCAAATGTGCTGGCGAAATGAACATTCCTGATGGTGAGGTATATACGGCACCTGTCCGTGATTCAATCAATGGTACCCTAACCTATAATACGCCATCACCTTATCAAGGCTTTACGTTTGAAAATGTTTCTCTAACCTTCAAGGATGGAAAAATTGTTGAAGCAACAGCGAACGATACAGAGCGTATCAATAAAATTCTTGACACAGATGAAGGGGCACGTTATATCGGTGAGTTTGCAATCGGAGTAAATCCATATATCCAACATCCAATGCAGGACATTCTATTTGATGAAAAGATCGATGGCAGCTTCCACTTCACACCTGGTCAAGCCTACGATGATGCCTACAACGGCAATAACTCAAATATCCACTGGGATATGGTTAATATCCAACGACCTGAATATGGCGGTGGGGAAATCTATTTTGATGATGTACTCATTCGAAAAGATGGCCGTTTCGTCATCCCAGAGCTTGAACCATTAAATCCAGAAAATCTAAAATAATTAAAAAAAGACCTTTGCGAAATTAAATCGCAAAGATCTTTTTTGTTTAAACAGAAGCCTTTTCGTACGCGTCTTGAAATTTTTGAATATCTCCTGCTCCCATAAAAATCAACACACTGTTCTCGTGTTTTTTAAGTATTGAAGTATTATCCTCTTTCATTAATTCAGCTCCAGGAATTTTACCTTGTAGGTCAACGATTGAAAGTTCACCTTTATTCTCGCGGGCTGATCCAAAAATATCACAAAGATATACTTGATCCGCTTTTTCCAAACTTGTCGCAAAGTCATCTAAAAACGTTTGTGTTCTTGTAAACGTATGTGGTTGAAAAATCGCGATTATTTCACGGTCAGGGTATTTTTGCCGTGCTGCCTCAATAGTGGCATTGATTTCTGTTGGATGATGTGCGTAGTCATCAATTAAGATTTGATCTCCCACTCGCTTTTCGGAAAATCTTCTCTTCACACCTTGGAAGCTTAATAAACGCTCTTGAATAATGGACACATCAATATTCTCATAATGGCAGAGTGTAATTACACCTAAAGCATTTAATACATTATGATCTCCATATCCATGGATTGAAAAAGTAGCAAAGAATGTATTACGTACAAACACATCAAAGGTCGTACCTTCCGTGCTCTTTTTAATATTACGTGCCTGAAAATCATTTTCTTCACCAAATCCATAGAAAACAACCGGAACCTTTGCTTGGATGCTTTGAAGGTACTCATCATCTCCACATGCAATAATTCCCTTTTTCACCTGAAGTGCCATTTCTTGAAAGGCATTAAATACGTCATCAACATTTGCGAAATAATCTGGATGATCAAAATCGATATTTGTCATAATCGCATAGTCAGGATGATAACTTAAGAAATGTCGTCTGTATTCACATGCTTCAAACACAAAGTTTTTATTATTCTCGGATCCAACCCCAGTTCCATCACCAATTAAATAAGAAGTTGGCTCTGCACCCTGCAAAACATGCGCAAGTAAGCCTGTCGTAGAAGTTTTTCCATGGGATCCTGTTACAGCAACGCTCGTATATTGTTTCATAAACTCACCTAAGAAACGGTGGTATCGAATAACAGGTAACTCCATTTCAATTGCTTTTGCTATTTCTTCATGTGTATCAGGATAGGCATTCCCGGCAATAATCGTCAGACCTTCATGAATATTGTCCTGATTAAAGGGCAATATTTTTATTCCTCGTGCCTCTAAGGGCTTTTGTGTGAAATAAAATTTTTCATGGTCAGACCCTTGAACTTCATAATTCATGTCATGAAGTATCTGTGCCAATGAACTCATGCCAGTACCTTTGATTCCAACGAAGTGGTAAACTGTCATATAAAGAACCTCCAACAATGTCTATCTGTAAGACAGTATATGAAATTCATCTAGTTTTGATAATTGTACCCATGATTTTGAGATCGGTGCTAATGAATTTTATGTAATATACAATCATCTCACATTTTTTCATTATAGCACTAATCAATGGTTAAGACCATTACGAAAAAATGACTAGAATTTCGTCGAAGATATGTAGTAAGTCCCACATACTAAGAAGCATTATGGGGTGAGTTATCCTTATTATGAACGTTGGGGCATAGAAATAACCTTTGGCTATGTAGTTTTAGGGCTTTTTTAACTAAAAAAACTTAAGACCGATAACAAACGTTATCAGCCTTCATAAATCTCCGCTAGTTCTTCTTCCGTTATTAAAACTTCACGCGGTTTACTGCCACGGGACTCAGAGATAATTCCCTGATCCTCCATCATATCAATGAGGCGAGCTGCACGATTATAGCCTATTCTAAATCGTCGTTGTACACTAGATGTAGAAGCTCCCCCATGTTCTAACACAAACTCACAAGCTTCTAAAAATAACTCATCCTCTTCATTTGAAATGGAAGCCTTCTTTAAAAGCTCGTCTTGCTCAAACATGTAGCTTGGTTTCATTTCGGCTTTTACGAAATCAACAACGGCTTCAATTTCATCATCGGAAACAAAATTCCCTTGAACACGAAATGGCTTTGATGAACCATTCTCAAGGAATAGCATATCCCCTTTACCAAGTAGCTTTTCTGCCCCACTTGAATCGATGATTGTTCTAGAATCTACCTGTGAAGATACTGAAAATGCGATACGTGTTGGAATATTTGCTTTTATTAGTCCAGTGATGACATCAACAGATGGTCGTTGCGTCGCAAGAATCAAATGAATTCCGCACGCTCTTGCTTTCTGGGCAATACGGCAGATGTAATCCTCCACGTCTCCTGGAGCAACCATCATCAAATCTGCTAACTCATCAATGATAATGACGAGATATGGAAGCTTACCACTTTTTTCATCATATTTCTTCACCATTTCATTATATCGTCCAATATCACGAACACCAGTATGGGCAAATAATTCATATCTTCTTTCCATTTCCTCTACAGCCCATTTAAGAGAAGCCGTTGCGGCCTTCACATCCGTAATAACAGGACTTACAAGATGTGGAATATGATTATATGGCGCAAGTTCCACCACTTTTGGATCAATCAAGAGTAACTTCACTTCATCTGGAGAAGCCTTATAAAGTAAACTTACAAGCATTGCATTGATACAAACACTTTTACCAGAACCAGTCGCACCGGCGATTAATCCATGTGGCATTTTTTGCAAATCTGTCACAATCGGCTTACCCGAAATGTCGAGACCCATTGCCACGGTTAATGGAGATGGATTCGATGTGAATTCCGAGCTTTGAATAATTTCTTTTAAAAGGACAGGCTTGCTTTTTTTATTCGGCACTTCAATACCAATTGTATTTTTCCCTGGAATTGGTGCTTCAATTCGAATATCCTTTGCCGCCAAACTTAATTTAATATCATCTGATAGATTTGTAATTTTATTTACTTTTACTCCAGGTTCAGGATGCACTTCAAAACGAGTAACAGCCGGACCCTGTGTTACATTCACTACTTTTGCACCCACTTTGAAATTTCGTAGAGTTTGATCTAGAATATTTCTCTGTTCCAAAAGCCACTGACTGTCATCGTGCTGCTCAGCAGGTGGTGCATTTAAAAAAGATAGCCCCGGAAACGAGTAGCTTGAGAGCGGCTCTTCGTCTTGTGGGTGCATTTCTAATTCTTGCTGTTTTGGTTGTTCCATTTGTATAGATGTTTCCTGCAGGATCGGTTGTTCCTGTTTTCTATCAGATTCGATAGGTTCTTTAGGTTCTGGCTGACTTACTGGTCTCGTTTCCTTTTGCGACAGTTTCTGTTTGTCCTTTTTAAACATTAAAACATTAAAAGGAATATGGGACCTTCTCGGCTCCGAACGAGTCTGTTCTTCCTTCTGTATTTGTTCAGTAGGTGGAACATCCATATCAACTTCAACGGTTTCCTCGACTGCTTCCGCTTTAGGTTCCGCACTTTCTTCCATATTTTCCATATCTTCAGCAGGTTGCATTGATTCTTCTATCATACTTTCAGTTTCTACCATATCTTGTTCTATCAATTTCGACTCAACAGAAACCGCAGGCATTTCCATATAAGAAGTCTGTATTGGTGCTTCTTCACTACTAGCATCTTGGGTTGAAACCTGTATAGGTGTTTCCTCACTACTAGCATCTTGACTTGGAACCTGAATCGGTGCTTCTTCACTACTAGCATTTAAGGTGGATGGCTCTGTTAAATCTGGTTCTACCTTAGCATCTTCTTCCCTTATTAATTGATCCGCAAAGCTGGAAACCTTTAGCTGCTTATCTCCATCGGAAACAACTTGAAGTTTAGGCTTGGCTTGCTCAGTACGCAGAATTGTGGGAGCCACTTCTTCTTGTGCTTCTTTCCATGCCCTAGCAATTGATTCTGTATCCGTGATAGGTGTTGAAGGAAGTTCAAACTCTATTGCTTCATGAGGCTTTGGCTTACTTAGACCAAATACTGGGGAAGGCGTTTCAGTTGGCCGAAATGGTTGTTTCTCTTTTACCTTCACAACGGGTTTAGGATTCGTATTCCTTTTTGGATGTGAGGTACTTGTTTGCTGAGTCCGCTTCTTCTGTACCTTTTCTGTGTTTCTGATTTCTTGATCAGGAATGACCGGAAATCGAAAATTCCCCTTTGGGTATTCGTATGTAACTTTCGCTTCGATATGTTTATTTTGTCGGATTTGAGTCGTATTCATTTCAATTGGATCTTCATCGTCCGCCTTAAAAAATTGTAGTAATCTTTTTATCCAATTCACAACTATCACTCTTCCATTTTAATTCTATTCTATATTGTAACAAAAAAGCCGCTAGTTTTCCTAGCGACTTTTGATTTAGTAGATTATTTTCTTGGTCGATTTTTTCCAAGGATAAAAATTGGCTCAAGTTCACCATTTTCATATAAAAATGAAAGTGCTGTAATTGGTACACGTCCACTTGCAAAGAAACTCATGGTCATCTGTGCAAGAATGTCATATCCCGTTTCATTTTGAATATCCACTATTATCAGAACATCCTGGTGTGGCACAGCCACTGCCATCGTACCTTTCATTTGCTGGCTCATTTTTTGTAAAAACGCATCATTCAAAATACGGCTTGCATCATACCCATCATTTTTATTGATAAAATAAAAGGTATTACCTGCAACCTCATCCGTTTTATACGAAACATCCAGTGATCGAAGATTGAACTTTGCAATTTCGCGAATTCGTTCAAATTTCCAATTTTCTTTTTCAAGTAGTCCCTGATCAATTAAACGATACGTTTTTCCTAAATCAAGTGCATAATATATTCTCGTTTCAGCCGTATGGTCATCATACACTAAATCTTCCCCGTCATTTGATTGAGTTGGAAATGAGGTTGAACGAATGACAGGAAAAATATTTTTCTCTTTTCCTTCAAGCTCTAGTTCACTATTCATAACCATTAAGGATTCTTCAATATAATAGATGACCTCATCAAGACTTGCTTGCCCCTCTTCTTGGTATTTCGCTACAATCCCTGGAAGGGTAACGGTCGTTCCTCTTTTCGTCTCCTTATCCTCGATACGTAACGTATCCTTTTTAGGATCAAAAGAGAATTGCCAGTTATGCTTTGCAAGTTTATCCTGAATGATTTTCTTTAATTTCTTCGAGTCCATTTTACTCTTGTTTGAGTCCATAGAAACATTCTCCTCTCTTTTTTTGTTGTTTTAAGAGAGCTCATTGATGAACTGTTCAATTTCTTCTTTCGTTTTACGGTCCTTACTAACAAATCGGCCGGTTTCTTTTCCATTCTCATACGCGACAAAGCTAGGAATACCAAACACATTTAAGGTCGCACATAAATCTATAAACTCATCACGATCTACATAATAAAATGTATAGTCTGGGAATGAACGTTCAATTTCAGGTAAGAATGGATCGATAAAACGGCAATCTGGACACCAATCTGCTGAAAACATTAAAATGTTTTTTCCGTTCTGGATAATCTCCTGATATTGATCTGTATGTTCAAGTTTCTTCATGATTATAACCTCCAAATTCCATATGCACTTATTATCATATATTCTTTGTCTAAAAACAAATAAAAGCCCCTACCAAGTAGTGGGGCTTTAACGTACATTTAATACTTAACCGATGAAACAACTTTCATCATCTCTGAAGCACTTTCCGAGATCTCGCTTACCTTTACTTCTGTTGTCATTTTTACGCCGCCTATGCCAACAGTTACAAGGTAAAACTTGTCCTCGATTTCGTATGCTTTTACATATCCATATCGTTCTTTGTCTGTAAAGGTTTGATCAACTACAAACTTCTCTTTGTCAATTTCCTTATACAGAGTATCGCTGGTCCGGTCTTCATTTGGATTTACAAATAAAATGAAGGTTTGGTTTCCTTTTTGAAGGATTATGTTATTTTCATCCTTCTTTTCTATTTTCATAGTAGAAGGTAGATAAAAGGAGACATTCCCATTCTCACTATTTGTTTTTTCAGGTTGGGCGTTAAATGCCGTTTCAACAGTTGATATTGTTTCCTTTGATTCATCTTCAACTGACGCACAACCTGCCAAAAGTCCTACTATTAATAATAAGGTTAGAAAAAGGACCTTTCCTTGTTTCATTTTCTCTCACCCCTTAAACAGGTAGACTTATCTCTATTTCTCTATTTTCTATAATAAACCTATTATTTTCTAG
Organism: Bacillus timonensis; assembly: GCF_004799755.1. Classification (GTDB taxonomy): domain Bacteria; phylum Bacillota; class Bacilli; order Bacillales; family Bacillaceae_L; genus Ferdinandcohnia; species Ferdinandcohnia timonensis_A. The sequence continues at coordinate 133,357 of NZ_SLUB01000003.1, forward strand.
GTTGCAAGACTAATCTTTTAATTTTAATCAATATGTAATAAGTACCATTTTTCAATTCAAATACTTTTAGATATTTTTCCTGTATGTAAATTGACCGACTAGTAGTTTGACGACATGGGTAAACATATCATTTCGGTTAACATAGTGATTTGTGAAGATGCCGATTGCACCTTCAGCCTTTCGAATGTCTTTTTGCTTTGTGAATTCCTCCATAACATCTCCAAGCTCAATGCCATTTTTTAATTCCTCTGCAATCTCATCTGGCAGAAGAATTCTTGCCCCCCCAGCAATGATCGGTTCATTGGTCCTGTCAATAATTGCACCCCAATTACATAAAAATAACCCAAATTCAGACTCAACGACGCCACCCTCAAGACCAATCCCAAGGTCAGCACCTTCCTTTTCTAGAGCAGATGTCGCACGATTTATGGCACCTCGTATGGTTTCTTCATCTGAAAATGGCTGGGCAGATACCCCTGAAGATACGGATATGGGTAAGAAGTTGGCTTCAATGCCCGCAAATCCATTTTTTATTGCTTCTACTTTTGCAGGATTTTTCGTACCTATTGCAACTTGTAACATCAAAAAACACCTCATTTTCAAAATGAATGCTCGGCAAATGCCGAGCATGTTTACATATTATTACCCATTTTGACGAATGGAATCAACTGTTGTACGGTCTGATGACTTTACTAGATTAACTAGTAACTCTTTTGCAGCTGCATAATCATCAACATGGACTATAGAAGCATGTGTATGAATATAACGTGAACAAATACCAATAACGGCTGATGGTACACCCTCATTTGCAAGATGAACTTGGCCGGCATCTGTTCCACCTTGAGAAACAAAGTACTGATACTTAATGTTATTGGATTCAGCTGTATCCAGAACAAATTCCCGCATGCCACGGTGCGTAATCATGGAACGATCAAAAATACGAAGTAAAGCACCGTGACCAAGTTTACCAAACGCATTTTTATCTCCTGACATATCATTAGCTGGACTAGCATCAAGTGCAAAGAAAATATCAGGTTTGATCATAGTTGCAGAAGTTCGCGCTCCTCTTAAACCAACCTCTTCTTGAACAGTTGCTCCTGAGTAAAGAGTATTTGGAAGGTCTACACCTTGTAACTCTTTCAATAATTCAATAGAAAGTCCGCAGCCATAACGGTTATCCCATGCTTTTGCTAAGATTTTCTTCTCATTTGCCATTGGTGTAAATGGACAAATCGGTACAACTTGCTGACCAGGCTTAATTCCAATGCGTATCGCGTCCTCACGATCGTCAGCACCGATATCAATTAGCATATTCTTAATATCCATTGGTTTATTACGTTGACTTTCTTCTAAAAGATGTGGCGGGATTGATCCAATCACGCCAATAACAGGACCATTATCTGTAATAATCTGGACTCTTTGTGCTAAAAGCACTTGGCTCCACCAGCCACCAAGTGTTTGGAAACGAAGCATCCCATTTTCGGTAATGGAAGTGATCATGAATCCAACTTCGTCCATGTGACCTGCAACCATGACTGTTGGAGCATTAGCATCACTGTGACGTACTCCAAAAATACTACCTAATCCGTCTTGTACAACCTCATCTGAGTATTTTTCTAGCTGAGTGCGCATAAACTTTCTTACCTGGTGTTCATTTCCTGAAGCTCCTGGAAGCTCTGTTAACGTTTTAAATAGCTCTAGTGTATCCTGTTTCACTGTTATTCTCCTTCCGGGTAAAAACGTTTTTATGTTTGTTCTATTTATGTACAATATTTAGTATATCGAAATTGTTTTTTTGTTACCATAGGGAACATAGCGATTTTTATAAAATCTAGGTATACTTATGGTAAGAATTAAGTTCGTTGAGGAGGGATAAAATGGGCTGGAACAAATTTCTACTTGGCTTTGGAGTCGGTTTTGCAAGTGCTCTTCTACTAAAAGAAGCACTAAGTGACTCCTTGATTCCAGGTGACAAAGCATTAAAATTAGCAAAAGAAGCTTTCAAAAAAAATGGTCCCATTGATGGTTCCTGGATTCAAATGAATCCAGAAAATTACTCAAAGTCAGGAATTCAGTATCAAGTGTATAAAGGTGGCATTTCCCGTAAACTAAATCAAGAAAGCCACCAATATGAATTCGTTATAGATGCAAAAACAGGTTCTATTTTAGAGGTGAACCCTTTATAAAATAGATGAGCTTATAAGAAGACCTTATAAGCTTTTTTATTATTTTTGATCTCTTTTCAAAGAATCGATTATTTCTCCAGATTGACTCCATTTGATTGCTCGATAATAAGCATCGTGGTAAAAAACATACCAAGCCTCTTTTTCAAGACCTTTTTCCATCCATTTTTGTTTTTGCTCAATGGATTTCATGGGGTAATCATCGTATGCCAAAACCCATAACACATTTTGATGGGCATGGGTTGGCATAATATCAGCCATATGAATCGCCGCTTCCTCTTGGCTTTCAAATAAGATGATAGAATGTCCATCACTATGCCCGCCTGTATGTACCATTGTAATTCCCTCAGCAACTTCAAACTGACCTGAGAAAGTCTTCACTTGATGTTCAATCGCTTCCCAATTTTCCTTCCAGTACGTCGCTTTTGAGCGGATATTTGGATTTTTCATTTCTTCCCATTCCACATCAGAAGCATAAATGATAGCGTTCTCAAAAGTTGGAACTAACTTCTCGTTATCCCATTTCGTAAGACCACATGCATGGTCAAAGTGAAGATGTGTCATCAGGACAAGATCAATATCACTTGTTGAAAGCCCAAGCTCCGCTAATGATTGATCAATGGAAGATTCTTCAAGAACTCCAAAATTCCGTTTTTGTTTATCAGTTAGCTTCCCATTTCCAATCCCAGATTCAATTAACATATTTTTTGTGCCAACTTTGACAAGGATTGGATCTGTTCGAAGCTCAATTTGATTTTTTTCATTATGTGGATATTTTTTTGACCATAGTGGTTTAGGGACAACACCAAACATAGCCCCACCATCTAAATTGGTTACTCCTCCATTAAGCCACGTAAGTGTAATCTCACCAATTGTTAGCTGCTCCATTCTTCCTCACCCCTCTTGTTATGATGCCTTCATTTTATCATTATTAAGAATTTTATAAAATAAAAAACCCATAAACCGAACGGTTCATGGGATACTTTATAGTTATTTTTTCTGATATCGAACTTCGGAACGATAAATAGGATGCCCCATTTCCGAAAACTTTTCTTCATACTCCGTCATGATATTTCCTTCATAATCAGATTTATGCAGGTCAAGACTTACAAATGTCAAAAGGAGACCATATTCTGAAAAACTTCTAAGTGAGTATTCAAATAACCCTCGATTATCTGTTTTAAAATGGATTTCTCCATCATCAACTAGAATATCCTCATACATTTTTAAAAAGGTTTTGTAGGTTAGGCGACGTTTTTCATGACGCACCTTTGGCCAAGGGTCACTAAAGTTAAGATAAACTCTATCAACTTCACCTTTTTCAAAAAAGTCTCTAAGGTTTACTGCATTCTGGTTTAACAATTTGATGTTCGGAATTTCTGCTTCAACTACACGATCTAAAGCAGAGACAATCACACTTTCATATATTTCAATCCCAATATAGTTGATATCCGGATGAGCTTTTGCCATTTCTGTCACAAATCTGCCTTTACCAGTACCTACTTCTATATGAATCGGATTATCGTTTCCAAAAAGTTGATTCCAGTTTCCTTTATGTTCAACTGGATTATCGATTACGTACTGTGGGTATGAAGCTAATTTTTCCTTTGCCCACGGTTTATTGCGTAAACGCATATTGCCACCTCATTTAATTTGTATCGCACAAAAGAATAACATGTCCAAAGCATTCGTGCAAGCTTACTTTGTCGTTAAAAAACTCAAACCCATCCATTGTGAGTTTGAGTTTACATCGTATAAAAAAGGTCATTTCATGGAAATGTAGTATATAGACAACATCAAAAAGGAAGTGTTATTAATGCCTCTAGATCATACACATCAAATGGATATTTTAAAGGATATCCTAGCAAATCACCAAATGGATTGTTGTGGTACCGTTGCTGAATGTGAGCAATTAGGGAGATTAATTCAATCTTTAATTGCTAATCCGAATATTGACCAGAGCATCAAACAGGTACTAACCGATGTCTATTCTTATAGTCAACAGGGACAATATACCCAACATCTTGATAACCACATCGAATCGCATCAAAACGAAATCAGCCAGTGGATATCTGATATTGACCAATACTCATAACAACTTCTCTAAATATTGGAGCCAATGAAGAACTTCTTTTTTCTTATTTTTCAACTGATACCAGCCTAAAAGATGTAGGGATTGTGCAACCACATACCATTTCATACGTAGAAGTAAATGATCCGTTAATTCCATTCCGTAAAGACTGATCCATTTTGGCCAGTCTTCTTTTTTTATATACCAATGTAATAGCATACCAATATCAACGGCTGGGTCCGCAATCATTGCTCCATCCCAATCAATTAAATAAAGCTCATCCTCATCTGATAATAGCCAATTATTATGATTGACATCTGAATGGCAAACGACGATATGGTCTGTCTTAACATTATCTTGTTCTTTTTCTAAGAACTCGATGGCTTTGTTCACAATATTCATTTTTCGTAAATCAGGATGTAATTTGCGTACAACATCTTCCAAGACATCTTTTGCTTCTATAGGCTTCTTCCCTATACGTCTTAGCATGTCTAAAAGTTCATTCGACTGGTGAATTTTTTTGAGCAAACCTGCTACATTTTCACCATACATATCGACTGGTTTTAGTTCTCTCCCACTAAGCCATTGTTGTGCAGTCACAACATCGCCATTTTCCAGACGTTTCGTCCAGATCAGCTTTGGAACAATTCCTTCTGCTGAAAGAACGGCCAGAAATGGGGAAGAATTTCTTTTTAGAAATATTTTTTTATCATTCAATTGGGCAAAATACGCGTCTCCCGTTGAACCACCCGCTGGGGAGAATTCCCACTCGTTGCCTAATACGTATGTAAGCCAGTTTATCTCCAATTTCAACACAACATTTCCTAAAAAATCTAAAAAAAAAATGACAGCTATTGACGATCTATATAACAATAGCTATCTTACTAAATTTTAGCGTTCAATTACAATTAAAGTCAAGAAAAAGTAGCATTTTGGTTACAAATAATAGGAAAAATAACACTAGTAAATGATACCAATTAGGATCATTTTACCATAAAGGGAAGTTTTCTATGTTGGACTTCCACCTGAATGGGAGTTTGTCCAATCAATTCACCATCTGCATGCACGAGTATTTTCTCATCTGATTCTATCTTAATGTTTGCACCTTTATGTTGAGCAATTTCTTTAAACTTTGTATGTGCGCCAGAGAACACCGTTACAAAGACAAATAAGAGTTTTATTCTTGAAAGGTTATGCACCACTGTTATATCAAAGAAACCATCCATTGTATTTGCCTTTGGAGCGATTTTCATCCCCCCTCCATAAAAGGGTTGATTCGAAACCGTTACAAACCATACATTCTCATACTGATAGTCTTTTCCATCGATGTGTAACGAAACATTTGTAAGGCGATAGGTAAAAAGAAGTCGTATTAGGGCGCCAACATAGGCTAAAGACCCCATATGTATTTTATTTAAATACTTTTTCATTTTCGATTCATTTGTTAGTTTTGAGACTGCTGCATCAAAGCCTGTTCCTAAGCTACTTACAAAATAGGAACTGTTCGATTTACCACGGACCTTACATTTTCCGATGTCAAACCATTTTCCCTTACTTGCCTTATTTCGAAGGATGAAGGACAGTGCGTCTATTGGAGACTTCGGAACATTAAATCCTCTTGAAAAATCATTTCCGGAGCCTGCAGGGATATAGCCCACTTTTATCTTTGGGTAATACACCATCCCATTTACAACCTCATTAATTGTTCCATCCCCACCAACCGCAACTACGGCCTCTACCTTATCTTCGAACATAGAACCTATTTGTCGTGCTAAATCAGTTGCATGATTGGGGTATTTTGTAAAAAAAGATCGGTAATCGATTTTTTTCTTTTCTAGTTCTTGCTTAAGCTTATTCCAAACTTTTAATCCCTTTCCATTTCCCGCCTTTTGATTCACAATAAAAATGAATAGTTTCATAGTTTATCCTCTAGCAAATTCGACATTTATGCTTTAATAGTATTCAAATTTTGAAAAGATAACAACAAAAATAAAGAAGGGGCATTCTCGTGCACCCTAATCCATTCTACGAACACAAACTGTCTGACAGTATTGCAATAAAGCGTTGCCTGCTTTTAATTGCATATGTTTTAATGGAGAACTCATTTTTCTTAAAGAAGTAAACCACTCATCATAATTTCTTTTTTCCACTAATTCTATGTCATAAGGAACAAGCGGAAAATCAAAGTATCCTGTTCGATTCAAGATCACTTTTCGAATCGGTAGTTCAATCCGATATAAAGAATAAATCGTGCGGACAATCCCATCCATACGATCGAGTTCAATCATCGGTGATAACACTTTTTTATCATGATGACCCCTTTTTTCTGTCCAAAACCGTTCATTTGAACCTAAAAACACACTGTTTTCTTCCCCTTCTAGAATGGTAATTAACCAGGTTGTGGTGGGGCTTATGATGATAATTTCCACTTCAACAGGTGCATTTTTCAATTTAAATATAGGTCTATATAGGACCAGGTTGGTGTCTGGAAACCGTTGAAGAAAGTATTTTAAATTCGGATCGTGATAAAATTCCCTGTCAACATATGATTTTTCTCGAATTGTAGAACTAGCCCATTTCAACTGAAATTCAAAAATGTGGTCCAGAAATTGTTGCTTACGTTCATCGAGGGCATCAGTACCTTTGTCTTTTGTTTTACCCCATTGTTGCTTTTTTAGGCGGATAAACTGTCCGGGATACCGAAACATATCAACCTCATATCGTGAAATATAATCTTGCAGTTTGATTAATTGTCCCAACTTTACTACACCTCATTAAATTAAAAAAGAAACGAATAGTGGCAATATGATCGACGTATAAACAGCGCTTAAGATCATCGCAATCGAGCTAATTGCTCCTTCGTTTGTTCCCATTTCCAACGCCCTTGAAGTACCGATTCCGTGTGAAGCAGTTCCAAACCCTAAACCTACTCCAACAAAGTGATCGACCTTAACCCATTTTAATAGGATTGGACCAAACATAGCACCCGAAATTCCCGCAATCATCACATAAACGGCTGCAAGTGCAGGAATTCCACCTGTTACACTTGCAATATCCATCGCAACCGGGGTCGTAACTGACTTTGGAGAAATGGAAAGTATGATTGTAGGATCAATTCTTACTATTTTTGAAAAATAAAGCCCTGTGGCAATTCCAGTAGTAGACCCTACAAAGACACCTATTAGAATGGGCATAAAAAATTCTTTTAGAGATTCACGATTTTGATACAAAGGATAAGCCAATGCTACCACAGCAGGACCAAGTAGTTCATCAATCCATTTTCCGCCCAACATATATGTTTCATATGGTATAGAGAATATGAGCAGGATGATAAGGATGACAAACGTAGTCGTCGCAATAGGTACAAGTAATGGATGAGTTACTCGTTTATACAGCCTTGTCATCATTAAGAATATAACAATCGTACAAACTATAGAAGCAAATGTTAAAAAGAAATTCATGCCCCGTAACCCTCCCCGAGATCCTTGCTTTGCTTTTTCTTAATCGCGATTTTTTCGCCAACTACACTTGAGATCACCATGACAAGAAAAGTACTCAATAATACAATGGCTACCGTGATAATACCTTTCCCATTAAAAAAGGATAAGTAATTCATGATCCCTACGGTTGCTGGTACAAAAAGAAGTGCTAAATAGGTGAGCAAAAATTGTGCCCCATCCCCTAACCATTTTTCTTTGACAACTTTTGTATGCAATAATAAAAACAACAAAATCATCCCAATGATACTTCCTGGTATGGCTGTATGTAAAAGCCCTTGAATCAAGGTTCCCAGCCAATAAATCAGATATAAAATCGCAATCTGAATACAAACTTTAACAAATCTCATCGAAAGTTCCCCTTTTTATTTCAAAGAAAAGATAGATAGCGGCTGATACTTTGGCGATCGGTTCAGATGGGTTTGGTATAAGACAAAATGCTCCGCCTTAAAAATTGATTTATCATCCTTCGGTTGTACAATATCCTGTAGTTGTGTTGGCAAAAATGGACTTTCCGATTTCCATCTTCTTGCCATTGTAATATGCGGAGTAAATCGTCGCTTATCAAGAGAAAAGCCTAAGTCTGTACACGCTATATATACATCTTTTTGTAGCGTACGTAATGACTCGCTCTCCTCTACTCCAGCCCATAAGATCCGAGGCGAATCTGTCTTTCCAAAGGTGCCCAATCCGTTTATTTGAAGCGTAAAACGTTCGTGTTGCTTGGCGATTTCAGGCATTTTCTTTTTAATGTCAGTGAGTTGTTTAAAGGATGCTTGCCCTCCCAAAAAAGCAAGCGTAATATGTAAATCCTCAGGATGAACCCAAGACTTAAACATTAGCCGTGGTTCCAACATTTCTCGCCATTTGGATAATAACTCTTTTGTCTCGGCGGGAAGTGCGAGTGCAAGAAAATAATGGGTTTGATGCTCCATATAAAAGCCCCTCTTTAACAATATTTATTGTATCATTTTAGCAAACTTACGCGTAAAGGGAAACTTAGGGGCAAGTTGCGTTAGAAAAAATACAACACAAAAGCCCGCCATCCATGGCGGGCCGTAACGTACTCTATTATTTTGCTAGTTCATATATTGCCTGAGCATAGATAGCAGTCGCTTTTAGTAAGTCATCGACTAAAATAAATTCGTCCTTTTGGTGGGCAACATCAGGTCGTCCCGGGAACAATGGTCCAAACGCGACGCCCGCTTCTAATGATCTTGCATATGTGCCTCCACCAATTGAAACTAAAGTTGCTTCTTCACCTGTCTGCTCTTTATACACTTTTTGAAGGGTTTGAATCAATGGATGATTTTTATCGACATGATGAGGGGCAGAATTGCTGTAATTGGCAAGCTCAAAGCCAATCTCCTCACAAACTTCTTCAATTTTCTTTTTCGTACCATCCATATCATTCGTTACAGGGTAACGTAGGTTTAAACCAAGGCTTCCACCATCTGTTTTCGTATAAGTAAGCTTTCCGACATTGATGGTTAAGTCTCCTGTAATGTCGTCACTATAAGCAACACCTAAACTTCGTCCCCTGGAATCTCCTACAAAAAACTCATTCACCATACTTAAATAATACTTGGCTTGTTCATCTAATGAATACCCTTGTAAATAGGATGCTAAATAGAGACCCGCATTTTTACCATGTTCTGGCTCCATTCCGTGTGCTGAGACACCTTCTACCTGAAAAACAACAGTATCTTCATCACAAATGCCTCGTCCCATTAATGTGTTCTTATCTAAAAATGCCTGGAATTCATTTACCATTTCAAGCAAATTGCCTTTTCCTTCAAGCTTCGCCTCGGCAAAATCCGGAACCATGTTATAACGACGACCTGAGTTGAATGACACCAGTTGAAGCTCAGCATCTGAAGAATCCTGAGATTTTTGAAGTAGGTCAAAATCTGCAATTCCTTTTTCAGCGTAAATGATTGGAAAATCTGCATCAGGTGCAAAACCCATTGTCGGCATTTCTTCGTGCTTGAAATAATGGTCAACACAACGCCAATCACTTTCTTCATCTGTTCCAATAATCATGCGGACACGCTTTGAGAGCGAAAGATTTAATTCCTTAATGATTTTCATCGCGTAATACGCAGCCATTGTTGGTCCTTTATCGTCTAAAGAGCCTCTGGCAATGATTTTTCCGTCATGAATTTCTGCACCAAATGGGTCGCTTGACCAGCCATCTCCTTCTGGCACAACATCAATATGACATAAAATCCCGATTAAATCCTCTCCAGAGCCCATTTCGAGATGTCCTGCATATCCATCAAGGTTTTTCGAGGTAAACCCATCCTCACTACCTTTTTCCAATAAATAATGAAGTGCCTCATCAATCCCAGCCCCAAATGGTGCGGCCGGGGTTCCATTCTCCTCATCAAGGACACTTTTTATTCTCAAGAAATCCTGAGTATCTTTAATAAGTTGATTTTTACGTTTCTCTACTTCTTCAAGCCAATTAATCTGTTCCATCTGAATTCTCCTTACAAAATAATAAATATTAATAGAAGTCCCATTATTGATATTACAGGAAGCGAAATGAAATTCACAATATAGTGTTCCGCCTGAATCCGAATAATATCATCTTTTCTTACGTTGACGATAAAATGATTGGACATAATCCGATTCACGATAATCTTAACCCACATTCTAAGAATGATAATAAATCCAAAAAAGAGTATCCCTTTGATCCAGATTGGTGGAATGATTAACAAAGCTCCCATTGTGATACTCGTGATTTGAAGACATTGAAACAAATAAGACCTGTTCCGAAAAAACACTTTAATACATAATTCTTGCAAGCTTTTCCTGCGATTTCGGTTTTTAAAAATTCGTTTTGATTTTCGATAAAAAAGTGGACTTCGTTTCTTCTGACTCGGTACTTTTTCAACGTATTCAGAAAAAGCAAAAATACTTTTCACATAAGCAAGCTTAGCTTGTTTCTCTATATCAACATCGGTTGAAAAAGTTGTAAGCCTATTTATCCTTTTAGAGGAATTCAATAAAAATAAAAACCATTGGATCACACTGATGATATATAAAAAGATGGCAGACGAATCAAGAGACCAATTAACAAGGGTTGTAGAGGCGACCCAACATGAAAGGAAAAGCAGGATGGTGTAGAGGCTCTTTTTCCATGTAGATACAATCCCATCCAAGTACTGTTTCCACCCAAGAATCAGTGCCTTTAAACTGATAAAGTAAACAGCTAATCCAAGAACTTCAGCCAAGGATAATGTGTAATGATTTAATAAAAATGGCGCACAAATACCTATAAAAAATAGAATTCCAATACTATATCCACTCACGTAGAGATTTCTTGTCCATTTTTTCAAAGCGACAACAAGAGAGCGTTTTTGCAGTAAAAATAATTGGTCTGATTCCTCCAAAAATGTCCGAATCCGTCCTTGCCAGCAAATAAAATAAAGCAGGCTAACCATAAATGAAAGCGGGAAACCATTCATCCAACTTGGGATGTCTGACCACCATGAATAATAATGATAACCGCCGATTGCAATAACCGGAATGAATAAGTATAGAAAAATGGTCCAGTCTACAACACTTCTAAATACTCCCCATTGATACAATATTTCCTTACGAAGTCTGGTTAAAAAAAGGTATTTATTCATCAGAAGTCTCACCTTGCACAATTTGGTTAAAACAATGGAGAAGCGAGCCTTCATGTAAATTAGCCTTTTTACGGATATCATCAAGCTCACCTTGAGCCTTTAGTCTACCAGCAGCCACCAAGAGGAAACGGTCACAAACCTTTTCAGCGGTATCTAGGACATGTGTACTCATCAAAATCCCTGCACCACGTTGTTTTTCCAAATCAAGAAGAATTAAAAAATCCTGCATTGCCATCGGATCTAATCCAACAAATGGTTCATCAATAATATAAATATCGGGTTTTATGAGAAACGCAGTAATAAGCATAACCTTTTGCTGCATTCCTTTAGAAAATGTACTTGGAAGCTTATGTATCACTTTTTCCATATGAAAGAGTTTAACTAACCTCATTGCCCGCTCATTAAAGTCAGCATCATCAATCTCCATTACTCCTGCCGCCAAATCAAGATGCTCCCATAATGTCAGTTCATCATAAAAAACCGGTCTTTCCGGGATATACGAATATGTATGGTTATTTATGAAATCAATTTTCCCATTGGTATTTTCTAATAATCCAAGAATCGTTTTTATTGTTGTGCTTTTTCCAGCACCATTAGGTCCTATGAGCCCAACAATCTCACCTCGGTTGATTGAAAAAGATAGATCTTCTACAATCCTACTATTTTCTTCATAGCCTGAATTCTGTATTGATACTTCCAATAAGGTTCGTTCCATTAACAATCCCTCCGCTCTTTCATACGAAAATCCATCAAAAAAGTTCCCTTTTTTAGAAAAGGATTTACCAAACTGTAATAAAAATGTAAAAAACAGAATAGTAGAAATAATTTATGATTATAATAGAACCAAATGAAGATTTTTGACAATTTATGTAGAAAGAGTCATACTATTCAGATACAACTATATATATATAGCAAACGCACCTGTAAAGAAATGAGGTGATATGGGACATATATATAAAATTAAGGTTCAAAAATTAGAAAATCTGTCGCGAATCGTTATTTTGAGAAAATTAGTTTAAGAGTACGACTGAGGCATGTCTATCATGTACAAAAATGATAAGGAGTGGTTTTTTGAAACCTTCAACAAACCGTATGTTAACTCGTATCAAATCAGTCTACATGTTTATTAACGAAAAAGGGACTGTAACAACTCAGGAGCTTGTGGATGAATTTGGAACTACTTCACGTACCATTCAGCGCGATTTGAATGTGTTAGCATATAATGATTTGGTTCAAAGCCCTAGCCGAGGAAAATGGACAATCACAAAGAAGAAAGTCAAAATATCTTAGCAACAACTATAAGGGGCGCATGAAGAAGGTAGCAAATAACTTCACACTAGAAGGCCTTTTCATACAGATACATATATAGAAACTAGATCAGATGAAAAAAAGGGGCTGTCACTCAGCCCTTGTTACTTTTTCGTATACGTTTTTAATAGCGTAACCTCTTCATCGGTGAGTTCTCGGTACTCACCGAGCTCAAGCGTTTCATCAAGTGGTATTGGCCCCATCTTCGTTCTTTTCAAGTAGATGACACGTTTTCCTACTGCTTCAAACATTCGTTTTACTTGATGGAATTTTCCTTCTTCGATTACAACTTCAATCTCAGAACGTAATCCACTGCTTATGATGGTGAGAACAGCTGGCATCGTCTCATATCCGTCATCTAGGGTCACGCCATTTCGAAAAGCCTCCACATCCTCTGCTGTTACCTCCCCCTCAATGATAGCTACATACGTTTTCGGAACATGTTTTTTGGGGGAAAGCAATTGATGGGCAAGCTGCCCATCATTCGTTAAAAGTAATAACCCTTCCGTATCTTTGTCCAACCGCCCCACTGGAAAAGGCTTATAGACCGCATCTTCCATTTCTAACAAGTCTAAGACTGTATCATGAAGATGATCCTCTGTTGCAGATATAACACCTTGAGGCTTATTCAACATTAAATAGATAAATTCCTTGTACTCAATCACTTCTCCATGAACGGTGACTATATCTGATTCGACTTTTACATGCTTACTAGAATCTTTAACCGGAATGCCATTTAGTTGAACAGATCCTGATTTTAATAAGCTTTTTACCTCTTTTCTACTTCCAAACCCTCGATTTGCGAGTAATTTATCAATTCGCATGTCATGCCCTCCCTTATTTGTGCGAATACCCATCTTTATAAGAATAGGCGTTTTATTCATTGCACAAACGCCCTCTTTACATACACTGTTATTGTACTTTTAAAAAGAAAAAGGAGCGAGACCACTATGTATTATTATGACTATGATTATCGTCAACAACCTCAGGGTTTCTTCCCAGGCATTCCTGGATTTCCTGGAGGCGGCGGAAACGTAAACCTTCGTCTAGACCGTCTTGAGCGCCAAATGCAAAGATTACAAAATCAGATTGATCGTCTAGACCGCCGTGTAGACCGAATTGAGCGCCGTCTCGGCTTTGGTACATTCCAAGGCTAACACATAAAGAGAACCTTCTAACACCCGGGAACACTTATTCCACACACAGTTATGTTTAAGAATCTTTAAAAAAAGGCTTGCACTCACTGCACAGCCTTTTTCCTATTTCTTGATAAAAATGAAATTCGGTTGCCAATTAGCACCTCTAATAGGCGTGAACGATATGCTAAATATAAGTATGCAACAGCACCAACACCAACACCTACTAATAACACAAAGACTGACTGTAATCTGCCATTCTCATAACCAACAATAAACGATAATAACCATTCAATTAACAGTATCATCAACGCCATCACTGTCGCAAAAATAGCCATTAAAAGCGTTCTTCTTACAAACAATGAATAACTATACCCCGCATGTCTTGATATCATCCAGAAGCAATACGAAATTGCAACCGTGTAGCCTAAAGCTGTTGCAAGTATTGAACCAATCTCACCAAACCAAGTAATAAACAGACTATTGAAACTGATTTTTAGAATGAGTCCCATAAATAAACTCACAACCGCAAACTTTTGCTTATTAATTCCCTGTAAAATAGCTGCTGAAATCGAATAAAATGAAAATAGAATCGCAACAGGTGCATACCATCTTAAAATTCTGCCACCAGCCGCACTCATTTCAAATAACGCATTAAAGGTAGGATACGCTAATACAGATAAACCTACAACTGCCGGTAAAACCAACAGAACACAAATTTGAAATGTCTTATCAATTTGGCTTCTAAGTAGTTTAAAATCACCTGAAGTAAATGAATTTGTAATCGTTGGAACAAGTGTCAAACTAAACGCCGTGGCCAAAGAAACGGGAATCATAACTAATTTTGGAACCATGAATGTGACATATGAGAATAATCCCTCTGATACATCTTTATCAAAACCGTTTTCGATCATTGTCCTGTTGAAGGTTAGTTGGTCAACGTATTGATAAAGAGGTATTGAAAGTCCGACAAGGACAAAAGGTCCTGCATAAGAGAAAAGCTCCTTAAACATTTCCTTTGTTGTCATATCCGTTTGTGGTCTACTTTTTGCAAGCATTTCATCTAAATATGGTTTTCGCTTAAACCAATACCAAATGAGGACTGCCAATCCACCCAGTGCCCCGATAAACGCACCAAATGTAGCTAATCCAACTGCGAATACCCTTTCACCAGCCATTACCTGCATCACAATAAAGGTTGCAGATAAGACGAAAAGAATACGAACAATTTGTTCCACAACCTGTGAAACAGCCGTTGGTCCCATTGATTGGTGTCCCTGGAAAAAGCCTCTTTGAATACTCATAATCGGAACGACAAGTAGTGCAAAGCTGACCATTCGAATGACATACGTAACATCTTCAACTGTATTTTTTGCATCTTCTCCACCAAGAACAATGGGTGCAAGTATGGGTGCAAGTAAGTTTAAGATTGTAAAGCCTAATAGACCGGTTAGCCCCATCACGATAAGTCCGGATTTATACATCCTCATTCCAGTATGATAATCGCCAAGGGAATTATATTTCGAAACAAATTTAGAAACAGCAGCTGGAATTCCGGCTGTTGATATAAATAAAAAGATCGTATATTGAGCATACCCATAGGAATAAAGAGCAGAACCAATATCTCCAACTAAATAAACGAATGGAAAAACATAAATCATTCCAAGTACTCGAGAAATATATGTAGCAAGGGTTAAGACAAACGTCCCACGCAGTAATTTTGAATTTGAATCTGCCATATTAAATCCCCAATCTCTATTTTTGAAGACTAACTAATCAAGTTTATCATATTTATAAAAATTAATAACCTACATTTATTTGTCAGTTTCATGACATATTGGATTCTTTCGCTTTTTCATGTATAGTTTAGACTTATTGAATTTGAAATTCAACGTTATTCTATGCACTGTTCCCATGGTATGATGTAGATAAGAAAATATGGGAGTGTGGAAAACCATGAATCATATTATCTTATTTGATGGGGTATGTAATTTTTGCAATAGCAGTGTGCAATTTATCCTGAAAAAAGATTCGAAACAAATGTACCAATTTGCGTCCCTTCAAAGTGAAACAGGAAAGTCATTATTGAAAAAATATGGCATTCCTGAAGATATTAATAGTTTTGTATTAATTGAAGGTGATCAACATTTTACAAAATCAACTGCAGCGCTTAGAGTCTGTCGTAATCTAAGTGGTGCTTACCGCTTTCTGTCTATTTTTAGATTGATACCAGCTCCCATCAGGGACATATTTTATCATATAATTGCCAATAATCGTTATAAATGGTTTGGAAAACAGGAAAGCTGTATGCTTCCTTCTCCAGAGGTTCGGAAGAGATTTTTAGATTAAGGAGTGTTTACATTTGCAATATGATGTAGTTGTAATTGGAGGAGGGCCTTCTGGCTTAATGGCAGCGATTGCTGCCGGTGAACAAGGTGCAAAGGTACTTCTTTTAGATAAAGGAAATAAACTCGGAAGAAAGCTGGCGATTTCAGGTGGAGGGCGATGTAATGTCACAAACCGTCTTCCAATCGATGAAATCATTAAGCACATACCAGGAAATGGTCGGTTTTTATATAGTGCATTTTCTGTTTTTAATAATGAAGATATTATCGCTTTCTTTGAAAAATTAGGGATTCAGCTTAAAGAAGAAGACCATGGCAGGATGTTCCCAACGACCAATAAAGCGCAATCTGTTGTTGATGCTTTGTTAACTAGGCTCCAGTCATTAGATGTCGATATCGAAACGAACACACCTGTTGCTAGGCTTGAATATAAAGATGGACGTGTGAACGGTGTTCATTTAAAAAATGGTGAATATATAGAGGCTGGCTGTATCGTTGTCGCTGTCGGCGGTAAATCGGTACCACAAACTGGTTCGACTGGAGACGGCTATGCTTGGGCAAAAGCAGCTGGTCATACGATAACAGACCTTTTCCCAACTGAAGTTCCGGTTACATCTGACGAGGAATTCATCAAAAACAAGACGTTACAAGGTTTAGCTCTACGGGATGTTGCTGTAAGTGTTCTAAATCCTAAAGGAAAAACAGTCATCACACATCAAATGGACATGCTGTTTACTCACTTTGGTATTTCGGGACCAGCCGTTTTACGCTGTAGCCAGTTTGTTGTAAAAACGATGAAAAAGTTTAATGCAGATCGTGTAGTCATGAGTATTGATGCACTTCCATCATTAAACGAGGAGCAGATCTTTCAGCAGATTTTAAAACAAGCAAAAGAAGATCCAAAGAAATCTTTAAAAAATAGCTTAAAAGGCTTCTTACCAGAAAGATACCTACTCTTTTTACTGGAGAAAAATGAAATTGACCCTCTCGTAACATATGCAAATTTATCGCATGACCGTATTCGTGCGTTTGCCAAAGATTGCAAACAATTTCAGTTCACGGTCAACGGAACGCTACCCATTGAAAAAGCATTTGTAACAGGTGGTGGGGTTTCGATTAAAGAGATTCATCCAAAGGAAATGGAATCAAAATTAATGAACGGACTCTTTTTCTGTGGGGAAATCCTTGATATTCACGGATATACAGGTGGTTATAATATTACATCTGCCCTTGTGACAGGGAGATTAGCCGGTGAAAATGCAGGAAAGCAAGCAACTGCCTTACGAAACTAAAATAGAGCCTAACTCATTAGCAACTAGTGGGTTAGGCTCTATATATGATCATTGCTGAAAAACAAAAAATTTGGTCATCCTCTTGGTCACAGGAAACCCCAACTTGGAATTTAACCTCAACTATATCATGTTCATCTACTTTTTCAAAAAAACGATTCATTTTATGTTCTAAATCCTCTTCATGTTCTTCATCAAAAACCTTAACCTTTAATGCCATAAACTCCACCTCCACTACTAGTATTGACAGAGTTTTAGATTCTTAAGCTTATAATCTAGGTTTTTTCATTCTTTTAAGGATTATGAACCCTACAATGAATAAGACTCCGACTATGGAGAGGTACAAAACAAGATTTGATGTTCCTGGCTCTCCTAGATCATCTTGCAAATCCACTTTTTCTGTCGGAGCCTCCCCTTTTCCAAGTATATCTAGATCCTCACCCGCTGCAGATAACAATTCCGTTCTCTCACAAAATCCTGTTTCTAATTGTTCTTTATCCCCGTACGCATATACAAGATATTCCTTGTTTAATTCAAATTCATATCCACAGCTCGCGCCTGACCTTGCAGTACTAACGATGACCTGGGAAGTTTGAATACCTTTCCAAGTTTCTCTAACCTCGAATAACACGTTTATTGGGTCTGCACTTGATTGGATGTAGGAAGATTTATTTTCATCAACAAGATTAATCACTTTACCAGAAAAAACCGCTGTTTTTCTATTTAACTCCTCATTTACGGATTCTGGCCGAGCACAATCACATGCAGATGCTTGACGAGGGAAAAGGCTAATAAAAATTAGAAAAAGCAACAGTAGGACAAGTAGCCCTTTTACATATTTCAAATCGTCGACCCCCTTTTAAGGTATAGTCGAAAATGACTGTGAAAGGTTGCATCTAAGGAAATTAGTGCATTTCCTTTCTTTCAAACCAGCCTGTAAATAAAAAACAGGTTATGAAAGCTACCAACGTTACTGTAATTGCCATTACAAGACCGATAAATGCCATGAATGTATCGTCCCCTGGGAATTGTGGTTCAAGTGTTACAATCATGTAGGTAAAAACAATTGTTAGTAGCAAATAAAAGCTACTACCGATAAACCCTCTTAAAATCCGACCCTTTTTATCTCCAGTCCATGCATGTAGTAGAATAATCCAGGTTACCAAGCTTCCTATAACAGCCCCAAACATTATCAATAAATGAAGAAAAGGAATTGTTAAAAAGCCCAGTAAAAAAAGAATTAGTAAAGTTGAACCAAATAGAATTGCATTTAACACAAATAAAAATAACCCACTAAGCCAAGGGTTTTGGAATCACTCATAATTTGATAGTTTTTTTACTAGACGATTATTAAGACTAATGCTATTTACCAGTTTATTTCGATTTATTCCCACTAAAATGATTAACAATATACCGACCATTAAAAAAAGCGTCATATTTTCCTCCTTTAAAAACAGTAATTAATTTGATTTTAACGGATGTTTTATTGTTTTTCAATAAATTTTTATCTCTTTTAAATACAATGTTATTGTTTTTGAACAAAACAAAAGCGTGAATTCATAATAGAATCCACGCTAGATATGTATTGGGTTCTGTTTTAACGTTTTGTTTCACCAGTCCAATTCATCATGCCACCGACCATGTTTCGGACTTTGTAGCCTTGGTCATCTAGATAGGCACAGACGTTGAAGCTTCTTCCACCTGAGCGGCAAATGATAATGTATTCTGTATCCTTATCAAAGTACTCTAGGTTATCTGGAATTTCCCCCATTTTGATATGCTTAGCACCCGGAATCATACCCTCTGCTACTTCTTCATCTTCACGGACATCGACTAGCTCTACTTTTTCACCATTCTCAAGCTTTTGTTTTAGTTCTTCTGTGATTTCTTCAATCATAGGTCCCATCCTTTCAAAAATCGTCTCGACCATTATAACAAAGTGGAAATAAAGAATACAATTTCCCACGTTTTGTCAAACTAGAATTTCAATATAAAAAAGAGTATGATAAAACTAGCTGAACATTATTCAGCAAAAGTCCCATAATTTATATGTGTGTGTGAATGCATTAAGAATTTTGTAGGGGTTTAATAAAGCTGAATAAAGTTAAAGCCTCCGGCGGATGCCACGATTTTTCAAAGGAATTTTTTCGATCAAGCTCGAAAAAAATCGGGCGCAAATACGCCAAGGCGCATTTGATTATAGGGGGAAATAAAGTTGACTTATCCAAAAACTGATGAAACGATTCAACTCATAAAGGAACTTGTTTCGATTCCAAGTCCATCTGGAAACACCAATGAAGTGATCACTTTTGTTGAAAAGCTTCTAACAGAAGCAAATGTGGATACATATCGAAATCGCAAAGGCGGTCTCATCGCTACACTTCCTGGAAAGGACACACAAAAACACCGTATGCTCACTGCCCATGTGGACACATTGGGAGCTATCGTAAAAGAAATCAAACCAAGCGGTCGATTAAAGTTGGATCTCATCGGTGGTTTTAAATATAACTCCATCGAAGGCGAATATTGCCGCATTGAGACTTCCACAGGGAAATTCTATACGGGTACAATCCTGATGCATCAACAATCCGTACATGTCTATAAAGATGCTGGAAAGGCTGAGCGTAATCAAGATAATATGGAAGTCCGTATTGATGAAAAAGTAAAAAATGCTGATGAAGTTCGAGCTCTTGGTATTGAGGTTGGGGACTTTGTTTCCTTCGACCCACGAGTTGAGGTTACACCTAAAGGTTATATCAAATCTCGTCATTTAGATGATAAAGCAAGTGTTGGTATTCTGCTTCAACTGATTAAACAAATCAAAGCCGAAAACATCGAACTTCCATATACAACCCATTTTTTAATTTCGAATAACGAGGAAATTGGCTATGGTGGAAATTCCAATATCACCCCTGAAACTGTTGAATATTTAGCAGTGGATATGGGAGCAATGGGTGATGGTCAATCAACAGATGAATATACAGTTTCCATTTGTGTGAAAGATGCAAGCGGTCCATATCACTACGCTTTCCGTAAAAAGCTAGTCCAACTTGCTGAAAAACATGAGATTGGCTATAAGCTAGACATCTACCCTTACTATGGATCTGATGCTTCTGCAGCGATTCGTTCAGGACATGATATTATCCACGGATTAATCGGTCCTGGAATTGACTCTTCTCATGCGTTTGAGCGTACACATAAGGATTCAATCGAAAACACAACAAAATTGATTTATCACTATCTACAATCCGAAATGGTTGAATGAGCGTATTAGGATGAAGGAAACCTCAGGCATCCTGTTACATATTTAAAGCCCTCCACTTGGAGGGCTTTATTTTTAATTCGCTACAATATTTACAAGCTTACCAGGTACCGCAATTACCTTACGGACTGTTTTGCCTTCGATTTGTTCTTTGATTGGGTCTGCACCCATTGCAATTTGTTCAAGTGCTTCTTTTGTAGCATCCGCTGGGACATGAAGCTTCGCTTTTACTTTTCCGTTCACTTGAATGACAATCTCAATTTCAGCTTCCACTAATTTTGCTTCATCAAATGCTGGCCATGATTCATAAGCAATTGAACCTGTATTACCTAACTTCTCCCAAAGCTCTTCAGCAAGATGTGGAGCAACTGGAGAAAGAAGTTTTACAAATCCTTCAATAAATGGCTTCGGTAATTCAGATGCTTTGTATGCCTCATTAATAAATACCATTAATTGTGAAATTGCAGTGTTAAAGTGTAATGCTTCGTAATCCTCTGTTACCTTCTTCACTGTTTGGTGATACACACGTTCAAGTGAAGTATCACTTGAATCAGCTTTTACTTTTGTTGAGATGTTTCCATTGTCATCAACGAGCAATCGCCAAATGCGATCTAGGAAACGTCGAGAACCATCAAGTCCGTTTGTTGACCAAGCGATAGAAGCATCTAATGGTCCCATGAACATTTCATATAAACGAAGCGTATCAGCACCATGTGATTCAATAATATCATCAGGATTAACAACATTTCCTTTTGATTTACTCATTTTTTCGTTACCTTCACCAAGAATCATCCCTTGGTTGAAAAGCTTTTGGAATGGTTCTTTCGTTGAAACAACACCAATATCATAAAGAACTTTGTGCCAGAATCTTGCATATAGCAAGTGTAGCACCGCATGCTCTGCTCCACCGATATATATATCAACTGGTAACCATTCTTTTAATTTTTCCGGATCTGCTAGAGCTTCTTCATTATGTGGATCAATATAACGTAAATAGTACCAGCAGCTACCTGCCCATTGTGGCATGGTGTTTGTTTCACGACGACCTTTTTTACCGGTCTTCTCATCAACCACATTCACCCAATCTGTGATATTCGCTAGTGGCGATTCACCTGTTCCGGAAGGTTTGATTTCCTTCGTTTTTGGAAGCATAAGTGGAAGTTCTTCCTCTGGAACAGTTGTCATTGTTCCATCTTCCCATTGAATGATTGGAATCGGTTCACCCCAATAACGCTGGCGGCTAAATAACCAATCACGAAGCTTGTAAGTAATTTCCTTTTTACCAATCTTATTTTCCTCTAGCCATGCAATCATTTTAGTTATGGCTTCTTCTTTATTTAAACCATTAAGAAAATCTGAATTTACATGTTCACCGTCACCAGTATATGCTTCTTTAGAAACATCTCCACCAGCAACTACTTCTTTAATCGGCAATTCAAATTTCACAGCAAATTCATAGTCACGCTCATCATGGGCAGGAACTGCCATGATTGCACCTGTTCCATAACTCATTAGGACATAATCCGCAATCCAGATTGGCATTTTTTCTTGGTTTACAGGGTTGATGGCATAGGCACCTGTGAATACACCAGTTTTATCTTTTGCTAAATCAGTACGCTCAAGATCACTCTTACTCTTAATTTTATTTATATAAGCAGTAACTCCTTCTTTTTGTTCAGGAGTCGTAATTTTATCAACAAATGGGTGCTCAGGAGCAAGTACCGCGTAAGTAGCACCAAATAAAGTATCCGGACGTGTTGTGAAAACAGTAAATGTTTCATCATGTCCATCAATGTTGAAAGTTACATGTGCTCCTTCAGAACGACCAATCCAATTGCGCTGCATTTCTTTTAAGCTTTCAGGCCAGTCTAGTTCTTCTAAGTCTTCTAGTAAACGCTCAGCATATGCCGTAATTCGCAATACCCATTGTCTCATTGGGCGTCTTTCTACAGGATGGCCTCCACGTTCACTCTTTCCATCGATGACTTCTTCATTAGCAAGTACTGTTCCTAATGCTGGACACCAGTTAACAGGAATTTCATCAACATATGCTAATCCTTTTTCATAAAGCTTAGTGAATATCCATTGAGTCCATTTATAATAGTTAGGATCTGTGGTGTTTATTTCACGATCCCAATCATATGAAAATCCGAGTTCTTTAATTTGACGACGGAAGGTATTGATATTTTTTTCGGTGAATTCAGCAGGGTCATTACCGGTATCTAATGCATATTGTTCAGCAGGTAACCCGAATGCATCCCAACCCATTGGGTGTAGAACATTGTACCCTTGCATTCTCTTCATTCTTGCTAAAATATCAGTAGCAGTATAGCCTTCTGGGTGACCTACATGTAGTCCAGCACCAGATGGATATGGAAACATGTCTAGCGCATAAAATTTACGCTTTCCTTTGTCTTCAGTTGTCTTAAATGTTTTGTTCTGTTCCCAATGCTGCTGCCATTTTTTTTCGATCTTTTGGTGATTAAAACTCATAAGACTTCCTCCTTAAATAATCCTAAAAAACCTCTAAAAAAACAAAAAACCTCTAATCCCAAAAAGGGACGAGAGGATATGTATTCTTCCCGCGGTACCACCCACATTAGTGACAAACTGTGCACTCACTTCATTTATCCTTAACGCGGACCATACGATAAGCACTAGTATACTCTTCATGCTTATTGCTCTAAGGCGAGTTCATGTTCATCAACGATTGACTTGCACCACCCGTCAACTCTCTAAAACGTGTATAGAACATTACTACTCCTTTTCAACGCTTCATTAATTTTTAATTATACTCAGTATTGTATAGAATTTGCGAAAGAACTGCAAGTAAAATAGGAAAAATTGGGCTTTTCCCCCAACATTATACCCACTTTATCCTTTCCTAAACATGGAAGGTTTATTCTTCAGTTTATCTCACTTTTCTTCTAAAAATAAGATAACCAGTACTTTGTGAAAACAGCCCCAAATTGTGAAGGATTATTGACTAAAAATCATGTATAGAGAGCGTTTAAACCCTTACCACTATTGGAAAGTTGTTTATATGTTCACCTTTTCACAAACTGTACACAGTTAACCATTAAAATCGTGATTTATATCACTCTTTTGGGTCCCCTCTCTGAATATGATAGAGGTGTAGAAAGCAATCAATTACTAAAATAATAACCAAGTTCAAGGGGGTAAAAGTTATGAACAAGAAAGTGAAATGGTTACTCGCATCTTTGGTTGGAACTTCAATTGTTTTATCTGGTTGTGGAAAGCAAGACGTGGCGTTAGAAAAAAAGGTGGAGGCTCAAACAACAGCTGAAGAAACAAAAGCCGGAGAAATTATCTCCCCACACAAAGACCTTAACCAAGAACCTATTCCTTTAAAGGTAGAAAGAATTGCTGAAAATGTTGTTAACGTTGAAATGACCGCACAGATTACGGACATTGAAATTGACAAAGGCTATATGTATAAGGCTTGGACCTTTAATGGTGAAGCACCTGGACCTGTCGTAGTTGTAAATGAAGGTGACACTATTAACTTCACACTAAAAAATATGGATCCAGCCATTCCACATAGCATGGACTTCCATGCGGTGCATGCATCACCTTCAAAAGATTTCATAGATGTCATGCCAGATGAGAGTGGAACATTCTCTTATCCAGCAACCAAACCGGGAGTGTTCATGTATCACTGTGGTACAAAACCTGTGTTATCACATATTGCAAATGGCATGCACGGAACCATTATTGTAAAACCGAAAGATGGCTATCCAACAGATAATGAGGTTGATAGAGAATACTTGATCATCCAAAACGAATGGTATAAATACAATGACTTAGATGATATGACAAATGGTGTACCTAGCCAAGTTGTTTTCTCAACAAAAGCTCTTAAAGAAGGCGACTTAAATACAAATGGCGATACTTTCTCATTAAAAGAAACACCACTACTTGCAAAAGTAGGAGACAAAGTAAGACTTTACGTTAACAACGTTGGTCCAAATGAAGTAAGTTCTTTCCACGTAGTAGGTACAATATTTGATGATGTGTATATCGACGGCAACCCATACAATCATATGGAAGGCCTACAAACAGTTATGCTTCCTGCAAGTGGTGGTGCAGTTGTAGAATTCACCGTAATGAAAGAAGGAACATATTCAATCGTTACCCATCAATTTAACCACGTACAAAAAGGAGCAGCAGCATTGTTAAAGGTAACTGCAGATGGGAAAGATGATGGAAGTGCAGCAGCTGGGCATTAAAAAAAGACCATATAAAAAAGCACACAACTGGCACTTCTTTATACAGTCAACAAAAGTCTAAATAAAGTTTAACATACAATTAGAAAAATAGCAGAAAAAGAATCTCAACTTCCGAGATTCTTTTTCTATTTCTATTGAGCCGTATATCCCCCATCGATTACACATGCCTGACCTGTTATTCCTTTTGCATGCTCACTTGCTAAAAATAGTACATAATTGGCAACCTCATCCACTGCTAGCAATCGTTTTTGCGGTACAAGCGGATAAATCACCTCTTCTAAAACCTTTTCCAAATCAACATTTCTTGTCTTTGCTAAATCCGCCAATTGATTTCTTACAAGTGGAGTATCCACATACCCAGGGCAGACAGCGTTCACTGTAATCCCATGCTCTGCTCCCTCTAATGACGCAACCTTCGTTAACCCAATGACACCATGCTTTGCACTATTATAGGCAGCTTTGCCGGCAAAGCCAATCAACCCATTGATGGATGCCATATTAATAATCCGCCCAAATTTCTGCTGTTTCATAATCGGAAAAACATGCTTAATGGCAACAAATGGAGCAGTTAGCATAACAGATAATAGCAGTTCAAATTTTTCCTTTGGAAAATCCTCAATTGGTGACACATGTTGCAATCCTGCATTATTAATTAAACAATCAATTCTTCCATATGTTGAAACCGTCTCATTGATCATCTTAATAATTTCTGTTTCATTCGTGACATTACATCGCAAACCAATTACATCATAACCTGATTGTTGAAGCTGTAAAGCCGAATTTTCAACTTCAGTTTCATCGATATCGGTTAATACGACACGTGCACCCTTTTCAGCAAAAGTTTTTCCGACTTCAAAACCAATTCCACGTGCTGCACCGGTAATTAAGACAACCTGATTTTTGACCATAAAATAAATATCCTCCTAAATCCCTAAGCCTAATGAAAATAAAACAATCGCTAAAATAAGCCCGATAGTAGGAACAATAACAGTTAAAGCACCGACCGCTCCATATGCATCCTTATGTGACTCTCCACAAATGGAACGAACAGTTGTAACAACATAGCCATTGTGTGGTAATGAATCTAAAGCACCCGAAGATATGGCGACTACCCTGTGAAGTGCTTCTGGATTTACCCCCGTTTCAATGTAATGCGGGGCTAAAAGTGGCAATGCAATTGCCTGACCACCTGACGCAGATCCTGTCATCCCTGCAATCACACTAACCGCAATGGCTCCACCGATTAATGGACTTCCAGGAATACTTGTCATTGCATCAACTGCTACTTGGAATGCAGGCACTGCCTTAGCGACTCCGCCAAAACCTACAACAGCTGCTGTATTACCAATTGCTATCAACGCACCCATCGTTCCCTCTGATAGTGCTTTACCAACAGATGTAAAATACTTTCTATTTAATAAATAAGTTGAAATAACCCCACCTAATAAAGCAATAATAAGTGCAGATTGGGCAAGTTTGTCATGAAAGATAAACGAAATAATTAGAACTACGATCAACGGAATAAGTCCTGTAATCGGATGCGGCAGTTCTTTATTTTCGACAATTGGATCATTTTCTCTTGAAACGAAGGTCTCCCCATTAGCAACTGCCTTAGAAATCATTCGTTTTAACCACCAGCCACCGAAAATCATCATAAAAACAGCAACTATTGCACTAACTTCCCACCCTGCTAGTGGTGATGTACCTAGATATTCAATTGGAATCCAGTTTTGAATTTCTGGCGACCCCGCAGATGTCATTGTAAATGTAACAGAACCGAATGCTAAGGTTGCAGGAATAAATCTCCTTGGTAAATTTGCCTCTTTAAATAAGCTAATAGCCATTGGATAAACAGAGAAGGCAACAACGAACAAACTTACTCCCCCATATGTTAAAACAGCACAAGCAAGAACAATGGCAAAAATGGCAAATTTCATCCCAAGCTTATCTACTATCCACTTTGATACACTATCCGCTGCACCACTATCTTCCATCACTTTTCCAAAAATGGCACCTAATAAGAACATGAGGTACCAAGAGGTTACGAAGCTAGAAAATCCACTCATATAATTTCCAACAAAATTGGCTTCTCCCTCGCCGACCAACTGCGGAAATAATGGCAGTCCACTTAAAACTCCAACAAACAAGGCACATAAAGGACCTGCGATTAATAGGTTCATCCCCCTCATCGTTAAAAAAATAAGAAGCGCTAAACCCCCAACTAGCCCTATCATACTGAGCATTTTGTTTCCCCCTCGCTTTAAATTAGTAACCGTTTTCATTTCTTTTCTTAGTACAATTGGTAAATTTGCTAGCGGCTTAATACAGTTTCGAATTTTTCACCACCCATTTTTTAAAAATTTCACTTTACTATATTGCAAGTGACGTACCAACTTTGGAAAGTTCAGAAAATCGCCATATCTTACTATAAATTTCACTTTAAATTCCAGAATTCTGGAATAGTAGATTATAAGTTTCTTATAAAAGCCTGTATTTTTGGATAAAAAAACGATTCCAGAAAACCGGAATAACGTTCCGGAAACCTGGAATCTATATTTCAAGGTTTAGCTTTTTAAGTTTTTCGTACATGCTAGATTTACTTATCCCGAGTGCTTTAGCTGCTAATTGCTTATCATTGTTGTATTTATGCAGTGTTTTCGTGATTACGCGTTTTTCAGTATCTTCAATGATTTCCTTTAATGATTTTTGACCGATTAATAGTTTAGGATCATCCACCAAATAATCCGGTAATGAATGAATTTCAATTTTTTCTCCAACTGTCAAATGAATAGCAGCTTCGATTACATTTTCAAGTTCACGAAGATTTCCCGGCCATTGATGGACTTGAAGAATATTTATCACCTCATCATCGATAGCCGTGATACGCTTGCCAGTTCGCTTTGAGGCTCTCTCGATAAAATACTTTGTTAAAGGAATAATATCCTCTGGTCTTTCTCGCAATGGTGGGATTGTAAATGGGATGACATTGATCCGATAAAA
This sequence comes from Bacillus timonensis, assembly GCF_004799755.1. GTDB lineage: Bacteria > Bacillota > Bacilli > Bacillales > Bacillaceae_L > Ferdinandcohnia > Ferdinandcohnia timonensis_A. The sequence goes on from NZ_SLUB01000003.1 coordinate 161,336, forward strand.
TAAATCCTCCCTAAATCGTTCTTCAACAATCATTTGCTCTAATGGTCGATTGGTCGCTGCAATCACCCTTACATCCACAGGAATAGGATTTAATCCACCCACAGGTTCGACTTCTTTTTCCTGAAGTACGCGCAATAACTTTATTTGCATATGTAATGGCATATCACCGACTTCATCTAAAAAAATGGTCCCTCCATCTGCTAGGACAAACTTACCTTTTTTGCCACCCTTTTTTGCACCCGTAAAGGCTCCTTCCTCATACCCAAAAAGCTCAGACTCTAACAAATGCTCCGGGATTGCACCACAATTAATTTTTATGAAAGGTTTTTTACTTCTCTCACTTAATTGATGAATACTATGGGCGAATAATTCCTTTCCAGTCCCGCTTTCGCCTCTAATTAAGACGGAAATATCCCCTGATGCAATATTTTTAACCTTCTCCTTTAATTCGAGAATTTGTCTTGATTCCGTCTTAATATCATTTAATGTATATTTCGCCCCATTATTCTCCTGCCAATCTTCGATATATGTTTGGAGCTGTGACATCACGCTTTTAATATGAGTGTTCATTTTATTTAATGCTTTTGTATCTCGGAAAATAACGGCGCCGACCGCCCCAATAATTTTATTATCTGAATGAATGGGAATCCGATTGGCAATCATATAGTTTCCTTTAATATAGTGAGGGCTCCCGATTTCCTCTTCTCCCGTTTGAACCACAATATGCATCCTACTGTTTTCAATAACCTCTGTAACGTGTGTTCCAATGACTTCTTCTCGATTAACCTCTAAAAATTCACAATAATTGTGATTGATATACACTATTTTCCCCTGATGATCTACGACAACAATCCATTCATAAGCAGTATCAATAATCGTTTCTAGAATCTTATTTTTGAATTCTAAATCATCTTGATTAAACATTTTCCCACACTCTCCCCTACGTACATCATATCACCAGTACAACAGGTCATTAAAGAGGATAAAAATAAAGACCCGATACAAACTATGTATCAGGCCTTCGCACTTAGGACAATATTGCTTTTTTCTTTCAGTTTTCTATCATAGATAACCGTTGTAAAAATGGAAACGAACAATAAAACTGCCAGGACCGTGAATAATATACTCATGCCCCATAAATCTACAAGTATTCCACCAAGAACAGGTCCAATCATTCTGCCACCGGTTGCCGTACTATTCACTATTCCTTGATAAAAACCTTCTCTTCCTTTAGGTGCAAGATCATTTGCAATCGTTGGAACAGCTGGCCAAACAAACATTTCACCAACCGTTAAAATAATCATGGCCACTAAAAACCCGCTAAATGAATCAGCCGTTGAGACAAGTAGGAACGAACAAATAAAAATAAGAATTCCAATGATAATTTGTTTTTTTAAGGATTTAGCAATGGTTTTTATCGCTATGTTCAGTAACGGCTGTCCGAGGACAATTAATCCACCATTGACTGTCCATAATAAACTATATTGTTTTAATGTGATGCCAATGTCCTGTGTATAGCTTGAAATTGTAGCCTGCCATTGCACATAGGCTACCCAACATAAAACATAACCGATACAAAGAATTAACAGGGCAGTTAATTTCGAACGGTTTCTGACTGTTTTAGATTGTTCAAGGATACTTGTTTGCTTTCCTTTTTCAGCATGTATTCCACGATAACCGAATAATGCCACCAGGAAGAACAAGACATACATGAATGTATTGGCCATAAAAATATAATCAAACGAGTAGGAAGCTACAAATCCACCAAGGCCTGAGCCTATCGCTACTCCGAGGTTCTGCGCGATATAGACTGCATTAAATGACTTTCTTCCACCTTCTGGCCAAACGGCTCCTGCCATCGCGAACATGGCTGGAAACACCATTCCAGTCCCTAGACCTATGATGGTAAGAAAAATAACATAATGTGGCCACCCATGAAAGAAGGTTAATCCTGTAAGAGCCACTAAAGAAATAAGGATTCCTGATAAAATTGACTTGTAGCCGCCAATTTTATCAAATAGGACGCCACCTACTAAATTCCCGATTACGGTCGCACCCGCATTCACCATTAACACAAGACCTGCTACAGATAGAGACTTTCCTAGATGGCCATGAATATAAATCGCGTTTAACGGCCATAAAAAAGATGAACCAGTTACATTAATCACCATTCCGATGATGATCATCCAAAGTGCTCTCGGCATACGGGCACCTCCTTTTAAACTTTTTTAAATTGCATACCAAAATAATTCTATTCCCTGCTACACATTTAATCAATTTAAAAAAGTATTCCGATAAAAGGACAAGGTCACGGTACAGGCTTAGGTGAATTTTTGCCGTGCATGTTCCGCGAGAACATTGTTGCGGTACATTCTTGGGTGAATTTGAGGCGAGCGTGTATCGCGAGAACCGTCTCACGGGACATGTTTAGAGGATTTGAGGACGAGCATGTATCGCAAGAACTCTCTCACGGGACAGGCTTAGGCGGAATTTAGGACGAGCATGTATCGCAAGAACCGTCTCACGGTACATGCTTAGAGGATTTGAGGGCGGGCGTGTACCGCTAGAACCATCTAGCGGGACATGCTTAGAGGATTTGGGGGCGGGCGTGTATTGTAAGAGCCATCTCACGGGACATGTTTAGAGGATTAGAGGACGAGCGTGTATTGTAAAAACAAGGGCCATCTCACGATATACGCTTGAAAGACAAATAGACTCAAATATAAACCGACAAGCATACATCACTTGTCGGTTCAACGTTTATTCAGGGCGTTGCTTTGATTTTATCGGTTGCCCTTTTTTAAGGTAATTTTGCTTTGATTTCTTCACAGGATCAAAATCCTGTCCGAATTCCACATCATTGCTATTTCTACCATTTTTCGTTTTTTGCTCAGGATTGTTTTGGTCGGAACGTTTTTTCATAATTTCATCCCCTACATCTTATACTCTTGAATGATATTTGCATCTAAAGTCATATCATTTTGGAGTTGCTGCAATTGGAGTCTCATTCGGTGCAATTGCTCACGTTGCTGGTCATTACAGCTCTGAGCCAGCTTTGCTAATTCGTTTGTGACTTCCTCTAATTGCATCTGTGCCTCGGTATACTCTGTTTCATTATAAGCTTCTTGCCTTCTAGCAGTGGTGATTTGTTCTTGGGCATTACGAAGAGAATCCTCACAGCGTTGCAAAAACGCCTCAACAGATTGTCGAGTAGCCATACTTCCCCCTCCTAATTCCAAAATGAGAAAAACTAAGCTTTCTCCTTTATAGTGTGTTCATCCTTAATTTCTTCTCTCAGAAAAGTTATTACCAATTTATGTGGCCCACACGAGGTGGGACACACAATGACGTTGCCACAGGATTTGGCGTGCTTAGTCTTTAAACTTTTGAATTTTTTTCATTTGAGTTTCTTTAAGCCCCCATGCTAAAATTTAACGTAGGTATTTTTACTTAGTTAGGAGTGGCAAACAAATGCCTCAGGTTAACCCTTTTCCATATTCAACAGATAATAAACGATATCATACATGGAATTATCACTTACGAAATACATTTGGACATAAGGTATTTAAAGTTGCACTTGATGGAGGGTTTGATTGCCCAAATCGAGATGGTACAGTGGCACACGGTGGCTGCACGTTTTGTAGTGTTTCGGGATCTGGTGATTTTGCTGGAAATCGTGCGGATGATATTCTTACACAGTTTCATACAATAAAAAATAGAATGCATGAAAAATGGAAGGACGGTAAATACATGGCGTATTTCCAGGCCTTCACGAACACTCACGCACCTGTTGAGGTATTGCGTGAACGATTCGAGCCTGTTTTAAACCAAGAAGGGGTTGTTGGTATTTCGATTGCAACAAGACCTGATTGTCTTCCGGATGATGTTGTCGAATATTTAGCAGAGCTAAATGAACGAACTTATCTTTGGGTTGAGCTTGGCTTACAAACCGTACATGAAAAAACAGCACAACTAATTAATCGTGCTCACGACTTTCAATGCTATATTGAAGGGGTCAATAAGCTTCGTAAGCACAATATTCAGATTTGCTCTCATATAATTAATGGGCTCCCGCAGGAAACGCCAGAGATGATGATGGAAACCGCAAAGCAGGTTGCGAAACTCGATGTACAAGGAATAAAAATTCATTTGCTACATTTATTAAAAGGAACACCGATGGTCAAACAATATGAAAAAGGACTTTTGGAATTCCTCTCTTTTGATGAATATATACAATTAGTTTGTGACCAACTTGAAATTTTACCCCCAGAAATGATTGTTCATCGCATAACAGGGGACGGTCCAATTGATTTAATGGTAGGGCCGATGTGGAGTGTAAATAAATGGGAAGTATTGAACACTATTGATGCTGAACTGAAACGTCGAGATAGCTATCAAGGGAAATATTATCAAAAGGTTGTTGAAGTGTTATGAAAATAGACCGCATTCTTCCATTTGCACGGAATTTACTAACACTTGCAGTTAATGAAGGCGATTATGCCGTTGATGCAACGATCGGAAATGGGCATGACACCGCTATGTTAGCGTCATTAGTTGGGGATAATGGACATGTTTTCGGCTTTGATATACAAAGAGATGCAATCGAAAGTACAACTTCCCGACTGCAAAAGCAGGATTTACTCAATCGAGTTAGCCTGTTTCATAAAAGCCATAATCAACTTTTAACAACATTACCGACAGAGGCCCACGGTAAAATTACTGGTGCCGTTTTTAATTTAGGATATTTACCTGGTGGAAATAAGGAAATTGTCACAAAGCCTGATTCTACGATTGATGCGATCGAGCAATTACTAGCTCTTATGAAGCCTGAGGGTATTATTGTCCTTGTGGTGTATCACGGTCACGAAGAAGGAGCAGTTGAGCGAGATCGCCTTTTAAAATACTGCTCAACACTTGATCAACAACGTGCACATGTATTAATGTATCGATTTATGAATCAAATAAATAATCCGCCATTTATTATCGCTATCGAGAAAAGATAGAGCTTGCATCGCTCTATCTTTTTATCCAATTACATGTTGAAATCTTCGGTAAGCCCGTCCATTCACGTAAAAGAAAAACGACGTCTTTCCACCAAGTCTAATGATTTTCTTTGCGATTTTTAAAACACTTCGTTGTGTTCGAACCTTTTCATCTGATAAGTAAAGACCCAATAATCCTCGATTAATCATTCGATGGAATTTTTCATTTGGCAATCCCGCTGTATGCTTGTCTGCTTCAATAATAAAATGCTTAAGGCGAGCCACAAGTTCATTCTCATGCGGATAGTAAAAACAGAAATTCAAGTCCCCGCCTTGACGGTCTTCTTCTTGGTCGATGAAATAATCAAGAAGGATGTGGAGCCCTTGGATATAAGGAAAATATCCATTTCGAACTTTAATGGCAATTTCCTGGTTGAATTCCTCATGAAATGCATAAGCAACTAAACAAAAAATACCTAGTGTTGAACCTGAGCATGCTGAAAATTCATACCATTCCATACGTGGGAGATGATCTTGATGGCTTTTAAACCAGTTCTCAAGCCTCGGTACACGCTCTTCCACCTTGACATGCTTATGTATTTGCAGATCACAGTAATAGGCAGCTAATTCCTGTAAATAAGTAGCGATTTTATCATAATGGTTGATGTTTTGAAGAACTTCCTGGCAGGTTAAGACTAGGCTTTCTAAATAGCCGCCATCATTCTGTTCATTGCGATACTGATAATAATTTTTAGTTGGTTGCCCTGGCCGTAATGCATCTGGCATGGAATCATGGAGCGAACGAAAGTCAACAGGGTCTAATGAGGTACTTCGATCACACAGATTATCCAGATAATCACTAATTGTCTGATAAGCTACAATAAAACGGATGCATTCCTCTATTTGTTCTTCTGCTAATAATGCGAGGATGGCCCCACCTTCACAGTGAAAGGTTTTAGTTTGAATACTTGCCAAAGCCTGCATCCGAAGCTCCTCATTTGGAATCTCCTCTGCTTTCTTTTTCCAAATAGCTAATTCACGATGGACAATTGGAAATACCTCACGATACACTTTCTTCATTAAACTAATTGGTTGTGTTGGTACCAAAGATATCACCTCAAATTTTAGATAAACCGAATATATGTTGATTTACGATACTTGTGAAAGTTGATACACTTACCTTAAATGATATTTCAGCGAATATCAAACAATTAAGAGAGGATGTATCTGTTATGATTTATCCATACAAAGGGAAATATCCTGAAATAGCGGAATCTTCATTCATTGCGGACTATGCCACAGTTACCGGGGACGTTAAAATCGGTGAGGAAACAAATATATGGTTTAATACCGTGATTCGAGGTGACGTAGCCCCAACAGTTATCGGAAAAAGAGTAAGCATCCAGGACAATTCTACCTTACATCAAAGCCCCAATAATCCCTTAATCGTTGAAGATGATGTCACAATTGGACATCAGGTTATCCTACATAGCTCAATCATTCGTAAAAATGCTCTAATTGGGATGGGATCGATTATCCTCGATGGTGCTGAAATTGGTGAAGGTGCTTTTATTGGTGCTGGAAGCCTCGTTCCACAAGGTAAAAAAATCCCGCCCAACACTCTTGCCTTTGGAAGACCCGCTAAGGTGATTCGTGAACTAAACGAAGACGATAAACAAGATATGGCTAGAATTCGCCGTGAATATGTTGAAAAAGGACAGCATTATAAACAAGTACAAAAAGAAAGACGCAGTAACTAAAAAGCTCGCCAAATTAGCGAGCTTTTCTCTCTTATTTTGCAGAAGCTTGTGTTTTAAGAGTTTCCGCTTTATCCGTACGCTCCCATGGTAAATCAAGATCGTTTCTACCAAAGTGACCATATGCGGCAGTTTGTTTATAAATTGGACGACGAAGATCCAACATTTTAATAATACCGGCTGGGCGTAAATCAAAATTATTACGCACCAACTCTACAAGAACATCCTCAGATACTGTTCCTGTTCCGAAAGTATCAACAGCAATAGAAACTGGCTGAGCAACACCGATTGCGTATGCAAGCTGAACTTCACATTTATCAGCTAATCCAGCTGCAACGAGGTTTTTCGCAACATAACGTGCAGCATATGCAGCAGAACGGTCTACCTTAGTTGGATCCTTACCTGAGAATGCACCACCGCCATGGCGTGCATAACCACCATACGTATCAACAATTATTTTACGACCTGTTAAACCAGCATCCCCTTGAGGACCACCGATTACAAATCGACCAGTTGGATTAATAAAGTATTTTGTATTTTCATCAATGAGTTCACTAGGAACAACTGGATTGATTACATGTTCTTTAAGATTTCGCTGAATTTGTTCTAATGAAATTTCCGGATGATGCTGTGTTGAAATGACAATTGTGTCGATACGGACAGGATTGTTATTCTCATCATACTCTACTGTTACCTGAGTCTTTCCATCGGGACGTAAGTACGGAAGAATCTCATCCTTACGAACTTTCGTTAAACGGCGTGATAGCTTATGAGCTAACGAAATTGGTAAAGGCATTAACTCCTTTGTTTCATTACATGCATAACCAAACATTAAGCCTTGGTCCCCTGCACCTATTGCTTCAATTTGCTCGTCTGTCATTTGACCTTCACGTGCCTCTAAAGCTTGGTCAACCCCCATTGCAATGTCTGGAGACTGCTCATCAATTGATGTTAAGACCGCACAGGTTGCATAGTCAAATCCGTATTTAGCGCGAGTATAACCAATCTCTTTAATCGTTTCACGGACAATCTTTGGGATATCTACATATGTAGAGGTTGTAATTTCTCCCGCAACAAGTACAAGACCTGTTGTAACAGAAGTTTCACACGCTACGCGTGCATTTGCATCATTTGCTAAGATGGCATCTAAAATAGAATCTGAAATTTGGTCACAGATTTTATCTGGATGTCCTTCCGTAACAGACTCAGAAGTAAATAAACGGCGTCTAGTTGTCACAAACGCTTCCTCCTTTTCGGATTCAGAATCAAGTCATACTCAAATTCTGACAATCATTGATACGGTACTCATTCCCTTAGTATTGTTACCTTCACGACTTTCTATCCTATATTAATAACCATAAATACAGCATAAAAATAGACTAGTTATCTGTGGTAAACACATATAAACGCTTTAAGTAACATAGTTCTCATTAAAGAAATAAAAAACCTTCCCTACTTTTTTTGAGGAAAGGTATTATCATTTTTCTCGCCTTTCACTCTTATCGATCAAGGACATACCTTGCTCAGGTTAGCACCTTATCACTTTTATCATGGAGACCTACATTTATGTATAGGATTCACAAAAATACGCTTGATATGTAAAAAAGTGATGGTTGCCGGGTTTCATCGGGCCTGTCCCTCCGCCAGCTCGGGATAAGAGAGTATCCGTTCAATGAATTATCATAACGTAGTCATCCTTTTCAGTCAACAAAAATTCCGAAAAAAACACTATTGAAATGTGTCAACTTTTTTCTCAAGAACAGACATACATCCAAACACATGAACTATTTTTGAATCTGTACGCACTTTTTAAAGATATGTTACGTAAAATACGTAAATAGTATAGACTATTTTATTCAATGTGTTATACTAATTGTAAATTTTGATTATATAAAAAAAGGTAAAGGATGGTTTTACATGAATTCAGTTGAAGTTTCAAATGAGCAGCTATTAGCATTAGTGAATGGAAAAAACGCGCATCATAACCTATCTGTTCCTATTTTAGTTGAAAAAGTACTCACTAGACAAGAAGGAATCCTTACTTCGACTGGGGCTGTATGTGCAACAACTGGGAAATATACAGGAAGATCACCAGAGGACAAATACATCGTAGAAGAAGCGTCTACGAAAGATAGAATTGACTGGGGCAAGGTAAATAAGCCAATTTCTGAAACTGTATTTGAAAACCTTTACACAAAGGTACTTTCATATTTGAAAGAAAAAGATGAAATTTTTGTATTCAATGGGTATGCAGGTGCTGATAAAAAAGTACGTATGCCAATCCAAGTAATAAACGAATATGCATGGCATAATCTTTTTTCCCAACAATTGTTCGTTCGACCAACTGAAGAAGACTTAAAAACACATCAAGCTGAATTCACAGTTATCAGTGCACCAAATTTCAAGGCAGACCCTGAAGTCGATGGTACTCGTTCTGAAACCTTTATCATTATTTCCTTTGAAAGGCGAACAGTTTTAATTGGAGGAACGGAGTATGCAGGTGAAATTAAAAAATCAATTTTCTCAGTGATGAACTATGTATTACCTGAACAAAACATCCTTTCCATGCACTGCTCGGCCAATGTTGGTCAAGAAGGGGACGTCGCGCTATTCTTTGGTCTATCCGGAACAGGGAAGACAACTCTTTCTGCAGATCCAAATCGTCGTCTTATTGGTGATGACGAGCATGGTTGGTCTAGCTCAGGAGTCTTTAATATTGAAGGTGGCTGCTATGCAAAATGCATCAATCTTTCTCGTGAGAAGGAACCACAAATTTTTGATGCAATTCGTTTTGGCTCAGTGTTGGAAAATGTGGTTGTTGATGATGAATCAAGAATAGCTGATTATGATGACAATTCATTGACGGAAAATACAAGAGCTGCCTACCAAATCGACAATATCGATAATATTATTGTACCGAGCATTGCAGGACACCCAAATACAATTGTATTTCTAACAGCAGATGCTTTCGGTGTGCTTCCTCCAATAAGTAAGCTAACAAAAGAACAAGCCATGTACCATTTCCTAAGTGGCTACACAAGCAAGCTAGCAGGCACAGAGCGCGGAGTTACTGCACCAGAGGCAACATTCTCAACTTGCTTTGGATCTCCTTTCCTTCCACTTGCTGCAACTGAGTATGCTGAGATGCTTGGAAGAAAAATTGACGAGCACAATGTTCAGGTATTTTTAGTGAATACTGGGTGGACTGGTGGAGAGTATGGAGTAGGAAGTCGTATGAAGCTCTCCTATACACGTGCAATGGTTCAAGCAGCATTAGAAGGTGAACTGACTCATGCGGAAACCGTGAAAAATGATATTTTCGGTTTAGAAATTCCGATCCATATTCCAGGTGTTCCTGATGATGTACTACAGCCTGCAAAAACATGGGCAGACCAAAGTACGTACTATGTGAAAGCAAAAGAGTTAGCAGTAAAGTTCAAAGAAAACTTTAAAAAGTTCCCTAATGTTTCAAAGGAAATTGAATTATTGGGTGGACCTAGAATCTAATTTCAATATTTAAAAGCTCGAGGAAAATCACCCCTCGAGCTTTTCGGTTTTGGGCTCCCTCGTTTTCATCCATTCTGTTAATCTCCACACCGTTTCCCTATTTTCATGCGGCGGAAAATAATGATCGTATTGAGGGAAATACCAGCTTTCTACCTGTTTTCCGAGCTCTCTTACTCTTTTTTCAAGTCGATATGCGTGTTCAACAGAAACATTTTCATCTTTTTCACCATGAATAATAAGCAATGGCGCTTCAAGTTTCTCAATTTCATATAAGGGGGTTCTCCACTTGTATCGATCTGGATATTTAGTTGGAGTTCCTCCAATGACCCGCTTCATCATTCTCCGCATATCGGTACGCTCCACATACGTTAAGCTTAAATCACTTACGCCTCCCCATGAAACAACCGAACAAATTTGTGGCTGATGGATTGCCGTTAATAGAGCCATCACTCCCCCGCGAGAGAAACCAAAAACATGTATTCGCGTTGGATTCACTTTTTCATGTTCCTCCAACACTTTAACCGCAGAGAAAGCATCGTATCGATCATGTCCGGCGAAATCCTCGTTGCCCTCTCCCCCTTGATTTCCACGATAAAAGGGCGCCATCACCACAAAGCCTTGTGAGGCAAATTGAATAATCCGACCAATTCGTACCTTTCCAACATTTTTTATCCCACCACGCAAATACAAAAAACCGTCATACACCCCTTCTTCCTTCGGTTCAGCAAGATACCCTTTTATTTTCAATCCTTTGCTCAAATATGTAATTAAATAAAGATTAATTTTAGGGTTAGGAGACGGAAATCTCTGCTTTTCGACTATTGTGCCATCCGCCATTTTTATCCATCCTCTCTATCTCATTATTTCAGAAAAAAATTTATAAAATCCTCCTTACAAAAAAGGAAAAATAGGCATTCACACATTTTTATCACGTTTCATAATCTATCTTAGATATTACTTATGCAGACAGATCAACTGTCAAGGAGGAATGAATACATGCGTCGTTTTTTTGCTAGCCTTATTGGATTACTGCTTATTATTCCATTAGCCGCTTGTAATAATGACCAGGTTCAAAAAATCCGAATTGCTGAGGTAACGCGTTCTGTGTTTTACGCACCTCAGTATGTAGCCATTACAGAAGGATTTTTTGAAGAAGAAGGCTTAGAAATTGAATTAACAACCGTACCAGGTGGAGATAAAACCATGACTGCTTTAATCTCTGGCGGTGCTGATGTTGCCTTAGTTGGTTCAGAAACATCTATTTATGTGGAAGCACAGGGATCCACCGATCCTGTTATTAACTTTGCAGCTCTTACACAAACGGACGGTACGTTTTTAATGGCAAGAGAAGATATTGAAAATTTTAGCTGGGACCAACTTAAAGATAGTACATTCCTTGGTCAACGTAAAGGCGGAATGCCACAAATGGTTGGGGAATTTGTTCTAAAGAAGCACGATATTGACCCGCATGGAGATTTGAATCTCATTCAAAACATCGATTTCGCCAATATTTCTAGTGCATATGCATCAGGTACAGGCGACTTTGTCCAATTATTTGAACCAACTGCTAGTTTGTTCGAAAAAGAAGGCCGTGGCTATATTGTGGCTTCTTTCGGCGAACAATCTGGAAAGGTACCCTATACAACATTTATGACAAAGCAAAGCTTTATTGATGAAAATAGCGATGCTGTTGAAAAATTCACACGCGCAGTCTACAAAGCGCAGCAATGGGTTGATTCACATAGTCCAGAAGAAATTGCAAAATCCGTGCAAGAATTCTTTCCAGATACACCTATTGATTTAATCACATCCTCTATTGAACGTTATAAGAACCAAGGCTCTTACGCAACAAACCCTGTCCTGTCAGAAGAAGCTTGGAATAATCTGCAGGACATCATGGATGAGGCTGGTGAATTACCGAAAAGAATTGATTACACCACACTTGTTAACACAAGTATTGCTGAAAAAGTAATTTCCAAATAGGAGTGTTACTATGAACTTTTTGTCAGTAAAAGATCTACACCATGTTTATTTTACAAAGGATTCTACAACGACCGCACTCGAAAACATTTCACTCACAATCGAGGAAGGGGAGTTCATCTCCCTCCTCGGACCTAGTGGGTGTGGTAAAACAACATTACTCTCCATTATAGCTGGATTATTAAAACCAACCTATGGAGAGGTTTTGATAGAAGGAAAGACGATTGAAAAGGCAAAGTCTGACATTGGGTATATGCTACAGCAGGATTACTTGTTTCCGTGGAAGACGATTGAGGAGAATATTCTTGTAGGTCTTCAAATCATGTATCAAGAAACCGAACAATCCAGAAAAAACACATTAGCATTACTTGATGAAATTGGGTTACAAGGGGTTGAAAAAGCGTATCCCAATCAGCTTTCTGGTGGAATGAGACAAAGAGCTGCTTTGGTTCGTACGTTAGCAACAAATCCAAAAATACTCCTACTTGATGAACCATTCTCCGCATTAGACTTTCAAACGAAGCTAAAATTAGAAGATCTCGTTTCTGATACACTCAAGGAATATCGCAAAACAGCCGTCCTTGTCACACATGATATCGGAGAAGCCATTGCGATGAGTGACCGAATTTATCTCCTGTCGAAAAGTCCAGGGAAAATTGCAAGAGTATTTGATATCCCAGAAAACTTACGGAATGAGACTCCATTCGATGCAAGACAGCACCCAGAGTATTCGAACATTTTTCAGCAAATATGGGAGGAGTTAGATCAACTTGAAACAAAATCTCAACATTAAAGAACTCCATCATCATTACTTACAGAACATAAAAAAAGAGAAAAAAGTGGTTCGTTTTTATCAAATTCTCATTTTTCTCGTCTTTTTCGGTATATGGGAGATTGCGAGTCGATATCATTGGATTGACCCTTTAATCTTTAGTCGCCCTTCTAAAATTTGGACTCTCTTTTTAGAAAAAATGAATGATGGAACATTGTTTAATAACCTTGCAGTAACATTATTTGAAACCGTTCTTGGGTTTATTTTAGGAACCCTCTTAGGAGCTTTGATTGCAGCGATCTTATGGTGGTCTGAACGTCTATCTAATATTCTTGACCCCTATTTAGTTGTTCTTAATGCCATGCCAAAGGTTGCACTTGGTCCTATCTTAATTGTGGCATTAGGAACTGGATATATCTCAATTATTGCGATGGGAGCCATTATTTCCATCATTATCACCACGATTGTCGTCTACACGTCGTTTAAAGAAGTGGATTATAACTATATTAAAGTCTTGTTAACGTTTGGAGCGAATCGAAAGCAAATTTTCCGCAATGTCATCCTTCCCTCTTCCTTTCCAGCGATAATCTCTACATTAAAGGTGAATGTCGGATTATCTTGGGTTGGAGTCATCGTTGGGGAATTCCTCGTTTCAAAGCAAGGCTTAGGCTATCTCATTATCTATGGATTCCAGGTGTTCAATTTCACATTAATCTTCCTAAGCTTATTATTAATCGCAATCTGTGCGACACTTATGTACCAAGGCGTCGAGTACCTTGAAAAAAAATTAATTAAGGATTCAAAATAAAAGCTCTTCTAGTTGATTGCTAGAGAGCTTTCTTCGTTTTTATGTAGTTTTCTACATAGTCCAGGCTATGCGGGAGAACATCATCCTTCATGATAAAGCTATAGCGGCGATCAAACTTCACCGTATCCAAAGGAATTTCCTTTAACAGAACAGGACCTTTTGTTTCAAAGTAATCCTGCTTCTCAAGAAGCCTTTCAATTTCAGCAAAATAAATATTTTTAATAATCGTTTTTCCTTTACCAATGACCTTATATTGCCCGATATATGCAAGTTCTGAAACCTCTGCTCCTGTCTCTTCCATTACCTCTCGTAAAGCAGCAGCATCCGCAGTTTCCCCTTCTTCTACCTTACCACCTGGAAATTCAAGTCCTCGTTCGGAATGGTCAGTTAGTAGCCAATGGCCATCATAACGACAAATGACCCATACATGTTTAGGGTGAGTGGAAAAAGGATCTGGTGTAAACGATAAATTCACTTCATTATGATACATATCATGAAAAACAATCATTTGTTTAGTCTCCATTATTGTTGGTTTTTTATTATGATAACATAAAAACAAGCCGCTTCATGTAGAAGTGGCTTAATCAATTGTTCGTAAAACATCCAGGATTCCTTCCGATTCAATGAAATTCTTTGCTTCTTGGTCTCCCAGTTGGTAGATGATTTGATACACCTGAAGCAGATTAGAGTCATATTTGTCATTAGATGAATCATAATGATATTCAACAAAAGGCACATGTGCACGTAAAAAGTTTTCAACCTCATTGGAATAGTTACCATCAAAAAGGTTTCTCAACTGACGAACTTCTTCGTCGGTTGCTTCAATTTTATACTCCCATGTAGAACCAGACTTTACTTGAGAAATTTCTCCACTTCCAACAGAGATATAATAGGTTTTCCTTGGCTGTTGTTCCAACATGTTCACTCCTAACAATGTCATTCCGTTATTTTAGCTTTTTCCTCTGGTATAAAAAATATGCACTTGGCGCAAAACTGTTTTCTTGCCTATTTTCAATACATGAGTATCTTTTGGTACGTTCCCCCATATACTAATTTCCAAGAAAACCTGTAAAAATAAAGATAAAGGGGAAACACATATGAAAATCATTGATGAAGTTTATGAAATGTATCGAAATAAATTAACGGGTGACGAAGAAGATGCAGACATCATTGCTTTCTCCGTACTTGAACAATTTGCGCGTGAAGATTTGATTGACCTTTTAAGTGATTTAACCGACCAGGAATTGCGTAATTTAGTCGGTTTTTATATGATTGAGAACCTAAAAGCAAAAATGGCCCGTGATGGAATCGGCCAGTCGAAGATGATGACCGTGGATGAACTGAGGAATATTCATTAGGTTGGGTCTATCGACGATAATTTAATTCTATCGGCGTTACTTTGTTTCTATCAACATTAGCTTTAATCTCATCAAAAAAAGGATTGTCTGCTAACGAGCAATCCTTTAAAGTAATCGGTATTAAAGTTTACCAACAATCTGTATAGCTTTTTCAATTGTCTCTCGATCCACATCATAATGAGTTGTAAATCGCACAAGTTTAGGTCCAAATGTTGAAACTAATACGCCATGTTCTTTTAATAGTGCAGCAAACTGGCTTGAGGTTAATCCTCTCTCACTTACTTCCACTAAAATAATATTCGTATCAACCTGGTTAACAACGTTCAAACCGCTAATATTTCCGAGTCCTTGCGCTAAAAACGTAGCATTCTCGTGATCAACTGCAAGACGGTCAACCATTGTCCGAAGTGCTACTAGTCCCGGTGCCGCAATAATCCCAACCTGTCTTAAGCCACCACCAAGGCGTTTCCTCCACTTCCTTGCTTGGTTTATAAAGTCCCCACTTCCTGCAATGATCGAGCCAACTGGGGCACCTAATCCTTTCGACAAACAAAATTGCACGGAGTCCGTATATTGAGCAATATCCTTTACAGGACACCCAAGTGCAACCGCTGCATTAAATAAACGTGCACCGTCTAAATGGACAGGAATCTGGTTTGCCGATGCAATTTCATAGATGGCTTTCATATTTTCAAGTGGAATGACTGCCCCACCCGCTCTGTTATGTGTATTTTCAATACAAATCAAACCGGTTTCAGGGTTATGTACATCCTCTTCTTGAATGGCCGCCTCAACTTCAGCAGGATCCATTGCTCCTCTTTTTCCTTTAATCGCTCTTGGTTGAACACCTGCAAATGCAGAAATAGCTGCACCTTCGTAATTAAGAATATGTGAATCCTGTTCTACAATAATTTCATTTCCTCTTCTTGTGTGAGTTAAAACCGCAATTTGATTCCCTTGGGTCCCACTTGTTACAAACATAGCGGCGTCTTTCCCAAGCATTTCTGCAGCTGTTTGCTCAAGCTCCTTCACAGTCGGATCTTCCTGATAAACATCGTCACCAACCTCAGCTTCATACGCTGCTTTTCTCATTTCGGCTGTTGGTTTTGTTACGGTATCACTTCGCAAATCGATCATATTTTCTCCTCCCCTATATAATTAAAAATAATACAAAACCCTTCTTTCGACAAGAAAGAAGGGCCATGATATTTCTTATTTTCCTAAGAAGGATTGAAGCATCCAAATATGTTTTTCAAGTTCTTTGTGAATCGCAAGCAGCATGTCACCTGTTGTTTCATCATCCACATCTGCAGCTACCTTCATACCTTCCTTTAACTCTCCTGTTAGAATGGAAAAATCATTTGAAATGTTCGCTACCATTTCTTCAGCAGTTTCATTTCCGTTTGCTTCCTGAATGGAAGATAATTCAAGAATTTCCTTCATAGTTGCAACAGGTTGTCCACTGATTGCAAGAAGTCGTTCTGCTAATTCGTCTATGTGAACAGCAGCCTCATTATATAACTCTTCAAATTTTACATGTAGCGTAAAGAATTGAGGGCCCTTTACATACCAATGGTAATTATGTAGCTTCGTGTATAGAACACTCCAGTTTGCCACTTGCTTATTTACGATTTCGATTAATTGTGTTTTCATAAAATCTCCTCCTTATTTGTTAACATACCCCCTTTATATCATGGTGAAACATAAATTTTTCGATTGTTTTTTTGCAGATGACAACCTTTTACTTTTTTTGAATGAATATCAATACCTTCCACCTCTGTACCATGTTAAAATGAAAGGAGAAAAATAGAGGGGGTTGCTATGTAGCATGCTTGCAATTTTAATTGTTTCAATCATTATTGTGCTAGTAGTCTTATTTTTAGCTGTTAGCACAACTTCAAAAGCATATCAGTACAAGCATACAGTCGATGACTTAGAAGAGAATCCACATTTAAATCATTATGAAAATGAGGAGAATTCAGATGGAAAATAAAATCCTTCAAGACTTAGCTAATGATTGGTTAATTGAGGCTACAATTGATTCCATTCAAGAAAAGTATGAAAAAGAAGAGCTTACTGCCAAACAATTGGTGCTCATGTATTTACATAGAATTTCAAGCTATGACTCAAAGTTAAAGTCAATTATTGAGATTAACCCAGATGCCCTTCATCTTGCAATGATGTTGGATGCTGAACGAAAGGAAAAAGGTCCCCGTGGCCCGCTTCATGGAATTCCTGTTTTACTTAAAGATAATCTTGATACAAATGATAAGATGCACACATCTGCCGGATCGCTTGCCTTAGCAGAGTCATATGCACCAGAGGATTCACATGTTACTT
The DNA here is from genome assembly GCF_004799755.1 of Bacillus timonensis. GTDB lineage: Bacteria > Bacillota > Bacilli > Bacillales > Bacillaceae_L > Ferdinandcohnia > Ferdinandcohnia timonensis_A. Next base: position 178,840 of record NZ_SLUB01000003.1, read on the forward strand.
ATCTATTAAGAGAAGCTGGAGCAATCATACTTGGAAAAACGAATATGACGGAATGGGCGAACTTTATGACGGAAGGAATGCCTAGTGGCTATAGTTCACGCGGCGGTCAAACATTAAACCCTTATGGGCCAGGTACATTTGACGTTGGCGGTTCTAGCGCGGGTTCAGGTTCAGCCATTGCCGCAAACTTTGCAGTTGTAGCCATTGGTACTGAAACATCAGGCTCCATATTAAGTCCGTCTAGTCAAAACTCACTTGTTGGCATTAAGCCTACAGTAGGATTAGTAAGTCGTTCTGGGATTATTCCAATTGCCCATACACAGGATACAGCAGGTCCAATGGCTCGCACAGTAAAAGATGCTGCTTACCTTTTATCTGCCATTGCTGAAGTAGACGAACGTGACCCAATTACTTATACAAGTAGAGTGCTGCCTTCTACTGATTTCACAGAATATTTAGATGCTAATGGTTTAAAAGGTGCACGGATTGGTATTGCAAGAGACGTATATTTTGACTACCTTAGCGAAGAAAAACGGACAGTTATGAAAGAAGCTGTTAAGAAGCTTGAAGAACTTGGGGCAATTGTCATAGATGATATAAAAATTCCATCTAGCAAGAATAAGTGGAGCTACGATGTGTTAACCTACGAATTTAAGGTTGACCTCAACAATTATTTACGTCGATTAGACCCTTCCGTAAAAGTTCGGAATTTAGCTGACCTTATCAAATATAACATAGAAAATGAAGAAAAAATGCTAAAATACGGTCAAGTGATTTTAGAAGAGGCAGAAAATACGAGTGGAACTTTGACAGAAAAAGAGTATCTTGAGGCACTAGAAAACGATCAATACCATTCAACGGATAATGGAATTGATTACGTACTAAACGAGCATCAATTGGATGCAATTGTATTTCCAAATAATGTTGGGGCTGGAATCCCAGCAAAAGCTGGTTATCCATCGGTTACCGTTCCTGCGGGGTATACACTTGAAGGCGAACCAGTCGGAATTACGTTCACCGGAACTGCATATTCCGAAAGCACATTGATTAAATTGGCCTATTCATTTGAGCAAGGGACGAAATATCGTATTCCACCTAAACTTTAAAACCTCAGCCACTTTGGCTGAGGTCTTTTTTTATTATCCGAAAACTTTATGAAGGTCTTCTTTTGATTGTGATAACCAGAAACGCATAAGGCGTTTTGCACCTTCTAAGTCATGAAGTTTTGCTTGACCACATTGAGTTTCATTAGCTGCTGGAATTTCTGTGATTTCTAATGCACTTTGCATCGTTGCTTCAAGTAGATCAATGATTTCGGAAACAGTAGGCTCCCCGCTTACCACTAAGTAATAGCCTGTTTGGCAACCCATTGGAGAAATATCAATAATATCAAAATGATCATATTTCTCACAATGCTCACGAAGATTAAAAGCTAATAAATGTTCAAGTGTATGAATAACGTCTGGCTTCATTGCTTGTTTATTTGGCTGACAAAAACGAATATCAAATTTATTTACGACTCCATCTGTCCCCACTTTATGGACACCACAGTGTCTTACATATGGTGCTTTTACAGCATTATGGTCTAATTCAAAGCTTTCTACTGATGGCATTCTCTTCCACTCCCTCATTTTAATCTATATCTATCATAACGCTAATTCCGATTTTTTTCATCTGTTTAAATAGAATTAGACGTATAAGATGCTTTTATCTATTACATATAGTATAGTATAAATACAAAAAAACGATAAGGGAAGTAGAAAAAATTGCTTCAAGCGTTATTTATAGGAATCATTCGGACCTATCAAAAATTTATATCTCCGCTAAAACCACCAACCTGTCGTTTTTATCCGACATGTTCACAATATGGACTTGAAGCAATCAAGCGCTTTGGTGCAATTAAAGGTGGCTGGTTAACCATAAAACGATTATTAAAATGTCATCCCCTTCATCCAGGTGGAATTGATTTTGTTCCAGAAAAAAAGGAAGGTAAGCATCATCATTGATGCTAGCCTTCCTTTCATTATTTAACATTTGTTGCTTTTTCAAGATGTTCGTGGATTTCTCCCTTTTCAACATGTACTTGAATATTGTAATTACCAGTTTCTGCAAATGTATAATCAGACTGATAAACGCCAGCTTTTATTTCGTTTGCATCTATAAAATCATGTTTTTCTGCGCCTGTCTTCCAAACCTCAAACCGAACCCTTGCTTCAGTCAATGGGGTTCCTGTTTGTTCAAAGGATACTTCCAATGTAGAAGCTTCCCCTTTGGAATACTCAGCTTCTAACGGAAAATCGATTGTAACATCGCCACTACCGTGATGATTCTCACCTTCATGATGATCACGGTTTTCTGTTGCTTTATCTGCTGGCTCTTCGCTAACATCAGGATTGCCGATAACGACTTCAACCTTTGGCATTGTATGCATGCTCCTAGCCGTTACGTGGGCAGTGACAAAATAAACACCTTCCGTATCAAACGTTTTAACAGCCGTATATTCTCCGCCAGAAGTGTGTTCCCCATCTACAAATTCGCTATCTTCACTACCTTTTTGAACAATTTCGAATCGAACTTCATCTGCATCCTCCACCTTATCTTCTCCCTGTGTTACAAATGCATGGAGGGTTACATCATCTCCCGGATTGATTTTTTCAGGATCCATTTTAACATCAACTGCAATAGGAGTTAACTCATCCGTATTCGTATTATTCGTTTCCGTTTCATTATTACACCCTGCAAGCGTTATAATTGCAGTTATAAAAAGAAATAAGAACTTTTTTCTCATAACCTTCACCTCATCTACATGGTACAACAAAAGCCTATTTATTCCTGTGTCTGTTTTATGACATTAATCTTGCTATTACCCATGTTAACCAATATTAGCAATTGTTTAACCTATAAATTTAAAAAGAGGTCAAATCCATGACCCCATTCTTACTTGTATCCATTAAGAACGACATCCAGTTTACCTGTCTCTGGATTAATAACGAGACCGTGAACAGGCACGTCTTTTGGAAGAAGGGGATGGTTTTCAACCATTTCAACACTATGTCGGACGCTCTCCTCTACACTGCTGAAACCTTGAAACCATTCTTCAAGATCAATTCCGGAATATTTTAAAGTATCAATTCTTGCATGAGTAACTCCACGATCTTTAATTTTATGTAAAATCGAATCGGCATCTAGTGCACTCATACCGCAATCATGGTGGCCAACAATGCAAATTTCGTCTGCATTTAAATCATAAACCGCAACCAAGATACTTCTCATTACACTTCCGAACGGATGTGAAACAACTGCTCCAGCAACCTTTAGTATTTTCACATCCCCATTTTTCATATTCATTGCTTTTGGTAAAAGCTCAATAAGTCGAGTATCCATACATGTAACGATAACCATTCTTTTATTTGGAAGCTTTGTGGTTTGGTATTTTTCATATTCCTTTGATTCAACAAATGTTTTGTTGAACTCTAAAATACTATCCAATTGAGACATTTGATCACCTTTTTCTTTTATTTCATTTTATTTTATCAAAAACCAGTCTTTATTAATAACTTTTTATGCAGTTGGTCAATTAATTTCTACGTAGTCCGAGATACTAAAAAGAGATATTGAGTATCAGAAAAAGTTTCTAGTTCTCAAATCGTAATAATTACGATATAATATGAAAGGATTTAAAACAAAGACCTTTTAGAGAATTGAGAGGAGACAATTCATGAAAAAAATAAGCGGATATTTTGTGCTCCTTTTATTAATCAGCATCCTTTCGGCTTGCGGAGCAGATGAAACAAATAAAGAAGGTAAACTAACAGTTTATACGACTGTATTTCCTCTAACAGATTTCACACAAAAAATTGGTGGTGAAGATGTTTTAGTAAAAAGTGTATACCCACCAGGAGCAGATGCTCATTCATTTGAGCCAACTCCAAGAGATATGACGAAAATCGCGAGTGCAGATGCATTTATATATACAGGTGTTGGAGTAGAAGCCTTTGTTGAAACTGCCCAAAAAACACTTAATAACGAAAATGTTGCATTAATTGAAGCAGGTGCTGGGATTGAGTTTTTACACTCGGAGGGTGATGAACATCATAGTGATGAGCACAATCATGGTAATATCGACCCACATATTTGGTTAGATCCTATTTATTCTATTCAAATGGCCGAGAATATTAAAAATGCTCTATCCGATATTGATCCCTCAGATAAGGATGTATACGAACAAAACTTTAAAGAATTAAAGGTACAATTAGAAGCCTTAAATACAGATTTCAAGGAAGTTACAAGTTCTGCTAAACAAAAAGAAATTTTAGTTGCACATTCTGCCTATGGCTATTGGGAAGAACGCTATGGGATCAAGCAAATTAGTATCACTGGGTACTCCCCAACAAATGAACCATCACAAAAAGAACTCAAAAATATTATTGATGAAGTAAAAGAGCACAATCTTAAATATATTCTATTCGAACAAAATATATCGTCAAAGATTGCCGAAACGGTTCAAAAAGAAACGGGTACAGAAAGCCTAACCCTTCACAATTTAGAAGCCATAACGGAACAAGAAATCGAAAGCAACGAAGATTATTTTAGCTTAATGAGGCAAAATCTTAATACCTTAACAAAAGCACTAAATTAACTACCTCCCTTGGGATATGTTGCTTGTTATCCACTCTCTGGAGATGGAGAAAATAAAGGATGCTAGACCATATTCCATGAAAGAGGTGTAGTAAAATGGCACAAGACGTATTATGCGAAGTTAAGAATTGTCATTATTGGGCAAACGGGAATAAATGTAGTGCCGATGCGATCTATGTTGTGAGTCACACCGGTAAAACCGCATCAGAACAAACAGAAACCGACTGTAAAACCTTCGTTCCTGAAGGTTAACTATAAAGACTAGTCTAAGGCAGCTGATTACTCAGCTGTCTTTTTTTAATCCTTGAACGTCAAGTTTGCATATCCTAATGAACATGTCGAATTTTTTGAAATAAAATAATTGACAAAATAGAGATTTGAACATATGATACTTTTAAAAGTTGCACAAAGGAAACATTTATTCATTCGGACAAAAAACATTAAAAATAACAGCTTGAGAGGAGAATAAGCGATGTATGAGAATTTATTACTCGCTTTTGGCTTAACCTTATTTGCTGGTCTTGCAACCGGTATCGGTAGTTTAATATCCCTGTTCACGTCAAGAACCAATACAAAATTTCTATCCCTGACACTCGGTTTCTCAGCAGGGGTCATGATTTATGTATCCATGATTGAAATCTTCTTCAAAGCAAAAGTTGCCTTAACCTCAGAATTAGGTGATCAATTGGGAAATTGGATGACAGTGATCGGCTTCTTTGGGGGAATGCTCTTAATTGCGGTAATTGATAAATTTGTACCAGCAAGCAGCAATCCCCATGAGGTCAAAAAAGTGGAGGATATGAATCTCACCTCTTCAGAAATTGAAGAAGCAGCATTATTAAAAATGGGAACCTTCACCGCACTCGCAATCGGGATTCATAATTTTCCCGAAGGCATTGCCACCTTTACATCTGCACTCCAAGACCCAGGCCTTGGAATCGCCATTGCAGTTGCTGTAGCGATTCATAATATACCAGAGGGCATCGCTGTTGCCGTACCTGTCTATTTTGCTACAGGGGATAAAAAAAGAGCCTTTAAGCTCTCTTTCCTTTCTGGTTTAGCAGAACCTATTGGGGCCATTGTAGCGTTCTTAATTTTAATGCCATTTTTAAATGACGTGATGTTTGGAATGATTTTTGCCGCTGTGGCAGGAATTATGGTGTTTATTTCACTGGATGAATTACTTCCAGCATCAAAACGTTATGACAGTGGACACTTATCGATATACGGTTTAATAGCAGGCATGGCTGTAATGGCCTTAAGTTTACTATTGTTTATCCAATAATTAAAAAATGTGCATTGCCGATCCACTCTATAATCCCATTACTAATTTCTGTTTGGTTATTTGTTGAATCCATTCGCGGTCAACTTGATATCCAATTCCAGGACTATGTGGCACGGCAATGCAACCATTTTCAACTATTACTTCCGGAAGAATGACATCCTTTTTCCAATATCTTGAGGTTGCTGATATATCTCCAGGAATCGAAAAATTAGGAAGACTTGCTAAAGCAATATTATGGGCTCTGGAAATGCCAGTCTCAAGCATTCCTCCACACCACACAGGGATATTATGTGTTTTACAAACATCATGAATTCTTTTAGCCACAGTGATACCACCGACGCGCCCGATTTTAATATTGAGGACCTGACAACTCCCCATTTCAATTGCCTTTCTTGCATCCTCAGCTGACGTAATACTTTCATCTAAACAAATCGGTGTTGATAGTTCTCTCTGCAATTTTGCATGGTCAAAAATATCATCTTCCGCTAGTGGCTGTTCAATCATCATTAAACGAAACTCATCTAATGCTTGAAGCTGATTAATATCTTTTAATGTATAAGCAGAATTAGCATCCACCATTAATGGTAAGGTTGGAAACTCATGTCTAATTTGTTTGAGTAAGTCATAATCCTGTCCCGGCTTGATTTTTATTTTGATACGCTTATAGCCCGATTTCACATACTCCTCCATTTTACGCAAAACCTGGTCGATAGAATCAATGCTCACGACTACTCCTGAATCAATAAAGTCTTTCGTACCACCCAATGCCTTAGAAAGTGAGATTCCTTGCTTTTTTGAAAATAAATCCCATATCGCCATATCAAGACTAGCCTTAGCCATGTTGTTACGTTTCACAAAGTGAAAGCTATCATGTAGCTGTTCTGGGTGTTGGTACTCTTCTTTTCCCATTTTTGGCACTAGATAATCCTCAAGCATATGCCAGCATGTTTTTATCGTCTCTTCGGTATACCATGGGGATGAAAAAGCAACCACCTCTCCCCAACCCACAGCACCATCAACATCCTCTATTTCAACGAGAATACTCTCTCTTTTGTCAACCTTTCCCATGCTTGTTACAAATGGCGAAAGGAGGTTTTGTTCAATGAGATGAAGCGTGGTTTTTTTTACCTTAATCATTGTTTTCATCCTTTAATAACTCAATTAATTTTCGGCGCAAGAGTTTATTTGAAGCATTTCTTGGAAGGCGATCGACGAAATAGATTGATTTTGGAACCTTGAAACGTGCTAAATTTTCATAACAAAAGGCAATAATCTCAGCTTCAGTTATATGGCTTCCTTCCTCTTTTCTAACAAAAGCAGCTGGCACCTGACCCCACTTTGCATCTTCAATCCCTGTCACCCCTGCTTCCAAAATCTTGGGGTGTGCCAATAAAACAGCTTCAAGTTCAGCAGGATAAATATTTTCTCCCCCTGAAATGATTAAATCGGAGCGGCGATCCATCACAAAGAGAAAGCCTTCGTCATCCAAATATCCAATATCACCCGTATAAAGCCATCCATCAACAATGGACGTCTTTGTTGCATCGATTCGATTTAAATAGCCTTTCGTTACACTTGGTCCTTTTACAACAATTTCGCCTATTTCATTAGGTTTTGCGGGTTTTCCCTCTTTTTCAATTTTGATTTGTACCGGAAAAAGTGGTTTTCCAGCAGAGCCAAGTTTTGAAATACTGTACTCTGGAGCTAGTGTAACAACTTGTGAAGCTGTTTCAGTCATCCCATAGGTTTGGAAAACAGGAATATTATGTGCCATACACTTTTCTAATAAAGGTTTCGGCGCTGGCCCTCCTCCAAGAAGCATACATCTAAAACTGTCCGGATACTTTTCATCTCCCAATTCAGCTAGCATTCGTGAAAGCATGACACTTACAATAGACATGATGGTAACACCTTGGTTCATAATCGCAGCATTCGCCTTTTTGGGGTCAAAGCCTTCATGAATGACTGCAGGTATTCCATAAATCACACTTCTATACAAAATCGATAATCCACTAATATGAAACATAGGAACAGCAAGTAACCAGCAGTCATCCTGGTGCAACCCTAGATTCAAACTAGAACCTACTGCACTCCACCAATGATTTCCGTATGTATGGATTACTCCTTTTGGTCGACCAGTCGTCCCTGATGTATACATAATGGTATCAGCTTGATCCAACGAGAAGTATTCCTGGATATGGCATTCCTTTTCGGGGAATTGTTCCATTTCCTTCACCAGAACCTTTTCGATATCGATCTCATTTACTTTTTCGATTAAGGCATCTTCAGTTAGCATCATTTTCGTACCAGAGTCGGTTAATTGAAATCCTAACTCATTGCTTGTAAGCTTACTATTTAAGAGCACCGTTACCGCACCAATATATTTTAATGCGTGGATGACCTCAACCATCTCCACACTATTCTTCATGAGGACGGAAACAACATCCCCCTTATGAATACCGGCAAATGTTAATTGGTTTGCTTTCCTTACCACATTTTTATGTAAAGTGATAAATGAGATTTCTTCATATTCAGTTTTAATGGCTATTCGATTGGGTGTTAAAAATGCACGTTGCTTAAGCCAATTTGGTATCTCTGTAGATTTCATCTTTGTTAAGTCTCCTCTTAATCAAATGCGCCAAGGCGTATTTGCGCCCGATTTTTAGGCCCACAGGAAGTGGGTCATAAAGACGTTGCCACAGGATGTGGCGTTTTTAGTCTTTAATCTTACTTCTCGAAAATTACCTTTAATAAATCGTGGCATCCGCCGGAGGCCGAACTTTATTCAGCCAAGTTTTGAACGCCTACTTAATAATAGTTACTCTTATTATTTCATCCCCACATCTTATAAAATTAGCTGAATAAAGTTTAAAATGCAAAAACAGCTTGATGAAGTTTTCATCAAGCTGAAAAATGAACGATTAAGGGAAACGAGGGAATTGTTTAAAGTCTGGCATACGCTTTTCTTTAAACGCGTCACGGCCTTCCTTTGCTTCATCTGTTGTGTAATACAGAAGTGTCGCATCGCCAGCCATTTGTTGAAGCCCAGCTAAACCGTCTGTATCAGCATTCATTGCTGCTTTCAAGAAACGAAGTGCTGTTGGGCTCTTTTCAAGAATTTCTTCACACCACTTTATTGTTTCTTCTTCAAGCTGCTCTAAAGGAACAACTGTATTAACAAGACCCATATCCAATGCTTCTTGAGCATTATATTGACGACAAAGGAACCAAATTTCACGTGCCTTTTTATGACCAATGATGCGGGCAAGATAACCTGAACCATAACCAGCATCAAAGCTTCCAACCTTTGGTCCTGTTTGTCCAAAAATAGCATTATCTGCGGCAATTGTTAAGTCACATACAACATGTAACACATGTCCACCACCAATTGCATAGCCTGAAACCATTGCAATAACTGGCTTTGGAATAACCCGGATTAGTCGTTGTAAATCAAGAACATTTAATCGTGGAATTTGGTCATCTCCAACATACCCACCATGTCCTCTTACCTTTTGATCTCCACCAGAACAGAACGCTTCATCTCCTGCACCGGCAAGTACGATTACACCAATGTTTGAATCATCTCTTGCATAGGCAAAAGCATCAATCATTTCTGCTACTGTTTTTGGAGTAAATGCGTTCCTAACATGCGGACGGTTAATTGTAATTTTCGCAATGCCATTGTATGTTTCATATAAGATTTCATCATAGTTACGTTCTGCAACCCATTCAACTGAAGCCATTAGCTTGTCCTCCTTTTATGTATGTATATTTGATCATTATGAAAAATGATCAGAAACAAACTCAATTATTATTTTACCAAAAAAATACGGTTGTTCCACATGAATTGCATGTCCCGCTTCCACTATTTTTTCCACTCTTGCATTTTGCATGCTTAAGCCCATCTCTTCCGCAATCGTACAAAACTTTTGATCAAGTTCTCCACACAGTAATAATGTTGGGCATTTAACTTTAGTCAAACGATCCCAGTAAGAAGGTTGGGCACCGGTCCCCATTCCTCTCAAGCTGTTTGCTAGCCCGACAGGATTGTTTTCTAGACGTTGATGACGAATTTCTAACTGTTTATCCTTCGATAGTGCTTTTTGTGTAGAAAACAATGAAATGTTCTCCCAATAATCAACAAAATCAACCATTCCCTCTTGTTCTATACGAGTCGCTAACTGTTCATCCGACTTTCTTCGGGCAGCTCTTTCTTCATTTGTCTTTAACCCTGGTGAGCTACTCTCTAAGATAAGGCTGGCAACTCTGGTTGGATAAATAATGGCTGTCGCCAAAGCCAATCTTCCTCCCATCGAATATCCAACAATATGTGCGCTTGGAATCTCCAATATATCTAATATATGAATGATATCACGAGCAACTTTTTCAATTTGATATCTTGTAAAGTCATCTGGAGAATCTGTTTTACCATGTCCCATAATATCGATTAGCACACATTGAAATTGTTGTTTCAGGATATCAACTGTTTGATTCCAAGTCGTCATACTGCCTGTAAAACCATGAAGTAAAACAATCGGCACACCTTCACCGATTACTTTCACATGATAGGTAGATCCATTAGAAGAAATATACATTTTATTGGTTCCTTTTGAGTGCTTCGTTTATTTCCTGGGAAACATTATTCCACATTTTTCGATGAATCATGACATTCTCGTGGCGATCTGTTTTTACCTCTACAACATGTAATCCTTTTTCTTCAAAAGAAGTAGTGATCGCTGTACGGAACTCTGTCCAATCCTTAATACTTGTAAATTTTCCACCATACAATTTAACGGCATGTTCATACTCTAGACCAATTGGTGTCCCAAAAAGGGTCTCAAAATGCTTTTCTTCTTGGGATTGTGGTAAGAAAGAAAAAATACCGCCACCGTCATTGTTAATTAAAACAATCGTAATATTTAAGTGGTGATGTTTTGCGGCCAATAATCCATTTAGATCATGATAGAGTGAGAGATCACCTATGACTAAAACGGTATGTTCATTTTGTGAGCTGATGCCCATCGCAGTTGAAACTAGACCGTCGATACCGTTGGCACCTCGGTTACCTAACACATGGATTGACTTTTCATTGTTTAAAAAGAATGTATCAAGATCACGTATAGGCATACTATTTCCAACAAATAAGGTAGAACCCGTTGGGAGAATTTCTTGAAGTTCAGTAAATACTTTCCCTTCAAATAAAGTCTCTTCTTTATGTACCTTTTTTACATTTTCTTTTACAAGATTGTTGACTTTGAGCCAATCTTTCACCCAACTAGAATCTCTTTGTTTCTCTGTTCGGCTAATGATCATCTCACAAAATTCAATTTCATCACAATAAACCATATCTGTTGCTGATAAGGTAGGATCTCTCCATCCTCCATCCCCATCTACAATGATTTGAGTTGTATTCTTATATTTTTGGATATATTGAAGAAGTGCTTTTGAGACTGGCATTGCACCGAATCGAATAATGATTTCTGGTGAGAATGTTTCTCGGAATTCTTCATCACGTAAAAAAGCATCGTACCCGTCTACTATATATGATGTCGGATGTTCACCACTTCTTAGTTGTGATAATGGGTCAGCGAGAACTGGAAACTGAAGTATTTCTGCTAAACTTGCAACAGCATAGCCAAACTCTTCATCATAATGTGAACCACAAACAATAATCCCTTTCTTTTTGCTGCTAACTAGTTCACTAAAATACTGAGCCTGTTCTTCATCCATTTTCGGTTTTCCAACGACAACATTCACGTTTTTACGTTGGGACTCATTTGTTCTCCATAGGTTTTCTAAACCTAAGTTCGGTACAAGCGGTTCACGGAAAGGAAAATTCAAATGGACAGGTCCTGCCGGTGCAGATAGTGCTGTTCCTGCAGCTCTACCAGCCATTGTACGTGCATATGATAGCATTTGTTCTGACTCTTCCGGTAGGGCCATTTCGACAAACCATTTCGCATGATTTCCGTATAATTGATTTTGATTGATAGCTTGTGGTGCTCCTACATCTCGTAATTCATGTGGTCGGTCTGCTGTCAAAACAATAAGTGGAACCCTGGAATAATAGGCCTCTACAATTGCTGGGAAAAAATTCGCTGCAGCCGTACCGGACGTACATAAAATCGCAACAGGTTTCTTCGTTGCTTTAGCCACACCGAGCGCATAAAACGCTGAAGAGCGTTCATCAATATTAATGGTAACTTTCATGTCAGGATGTTCTGCCATTAAAATCGCCATCGGAGTAGAGCGTGAGCCAGGGCTTACAACAGCCTCGGTAACCCCCACTCGTACTAATTCATCAACAAATGATGCCACATACCGAGTTAATGCTTGATTATTCATTATATAAGCCTCCTAATGCAGATAGCATCGGTCTAAACTTAATCATCGTTTCTGTATATTCACTTTCTGGTTGGGAATCTCCTACGATCCCACAACCAGCAAACAAGGATGCATTGTTACCATTTAATAAACCCGAACGTATGGCAACTGCAAATTCCCCATTATCATTTGTATCAAACCAACCTACAGGGCTCCCATACCAACCACGATCAAGAATTTCAAGTTCACGAATAATTTCAAATGCCTTTTGTTTAGGTTGACCACCTAAAGCTGGTGTTGGGTGTAATCGATTCACAACCGTTAGCAATGATACATCATCTTTAGCTACACCTTTTACAGGTGTGTATAGATGCTGGATATCGCGCATTTTTAAAATACCTGGATGTGTTGGTGACGTAATACTTGAACAGGACTCTTTCATCGCATTTTTAATCATTTGAACAACGACATCATGTTCATGCAGATTTTTAGGGTCGTGTAATAGTTCATTTTCTAATTGCTTGTCCTCTGACGGCGTTTTTCCACGGCGGATAGAGCCAGCGAGACAAGTAGTTAAGAATTCCTCTCCTTTTTTCTTAATTAGACGTTCAGGAGATGCTCCGATAAAGCATGAATTTTTATATTCAATTGCGAATAAATAACTCATCGGCTGCTCTTCTTTTAGACGCGCCAACACTGCGTCAGCTTCAATCGGTTCGTCAAAATGCAGCTTAATTTCTCTTGCTAATACAACCTTTTCAACCTCACCGTTCTGTACCTTTTTGGTTGCGTTTCGAACTGAATCCATCCATTCCTGTGGCTGAACTTCCTCTTTTGTAAATGAATGGTTCTTTTGATATTTATAATTTTCCTTAAGCAGTACTTCCAATTGCTCCAAGTCGGATCCACCAAAAGTAGTCCCGTTCGGTTCACAAATAATATTCGTCGTTAAATAAGTACTACCTTTATAATAGGAGAGCATGATAACAGGCAAGACAAATTTCGCGTCATCAAAATAATCCCAAAGCTCTGTTCTCTTTTTTAATGGATCAAATGAAAACCCTCCCATTAAAATAGGACCAGTAGAATAAGGTGCAAAATCATCAACAATGATTGAATGCTGAACGAGTCTTTTCCACTGTTTTTCAATAGCCTCAAAACGTTCCGTAGACTCGTTATCACTAATTGTATAGGCTTCCCCCAGTCCAACGATGATTGTATCATTTGTAGGATTTGACCAGAAAGAACGCGTTTCAAAAGGTGTCCTTTTTCCAGCAGCAAAGAACAATAGGGGGTCTATGTTCTTCATTTCTTTAACCTGACTTATCAGAACAGGCCTAGAAAGCTCTTTGGAACGGTTTATACCTTTCTTTATGTAATCACTCAAACCTTTTTGTTGTATCATGACCAACTTTTATCCCCCCGAAATAGATTCCATCAATTTTATATAGAAATAACAGATATTGTTTATAGTATATCATTTAAAATGAATCAAGCTCTTGATAAGCACTCTATATTATCTAGGTATAACTTATTATTAAAAACTGCCTTTACGATATACCTCATAATGAATTGTTGTCAACAAACTTGATTCTACCATACCTGCAATACACTGACCACTTACTTCCTTATTATTATGTAATTTACGTGAAGTTAGTCTGCTGGGTAAAAGGATCATAAGGTTGATATGTCTTTTTTGTAACTTTAAACCATTGACAGTACTTGTCCAATTCACTAAACTGTACTTTGGATATACATGAGCTTTGTCGTGAGAGGAGAAAACTTATGCAATCAGGACTTCAGTCAAATCAGAAGCTTTCCAAAAAGCCTTCTAGTGGTTTTCAGGTATGGTGGAGACTCATGCGGCCACATACACTAACTGCATCATTTGTTCCAGTCATTTTAGGGACAGTTCTTGCACTATTGGAAACATCTATTCATATAGGTCTATTCTTAACAATGTTACTCGCATGTCTTCTAATTCAAGCGGCAACTAATATGATAAATGAGTATTTTGATTACAAACGCGGTCTTGATACTGCAGACTCGGTCGGAATTGGCGGTACAATTGTTCGAGATGGAATTAAGCCTAAGGTTATTTTAAACCTTGCATTTTCTTTCTTTGGAATTGCTGCACTATTAGGTGTTTATATTTGTATGAATAGTAGTTGGTGGTTGGCATTAGTGGGGACTATTTGTATGTCGGTAGGTTATTTATATACTGGAGGTCCACTCCCTATTTCATCTACACCATTTGGAGAACTAGCAGCTGGTTTCTTTATGGGCATGATTATTATTTTAATATCGTTTTTCATCCAAACCAGTACAGTTACGACCACAAGTATTTTAATTTCAATTCCAATTATGATTCTTGTTGGTGCTATCAATATGTCAAACAATATTCGTGATTTGGATGGCGATAAAAAGAATGGACGTCGCACTTTGCCGATTTTATTAGGAAGAACCAAGGCAATCAAGTTCTTTGCTGGTTTGCTTTTCATTTCCTATATGTGGATCATCGTTTTGGCATTTATCGGGATTGCTTCATTTTGGACTCTTCTTGTATTCATAAGTGTTCCAAAAGCCATTAAAGCAGTAACAGGATTTATTGGTAAATCTGAACCAATTCAAATGATGCCAGCAATGAAGGCAACTGCTCAAACAAATACAATTTTTGGATTCCTTTTATCTATTGGAATCTTTATCGGGTACTTCTTTTAAAACACGATTTTGATATCGTGTTTTTTCTTTTTATCCCTTTCACTTTTTTACATTTATGATTTTCGTGTTTATGTAAATAATACATAACAAGATTCAATACGAACTCATTTTGGAAGGAGTGCTTACAATGTTATCAAATGAGCAATTATCAACCTTCCGTTCACAGTTGATAAAGGCAAAAAAAGAGGTTGAAGAACAGTTAGATGATGGGGATCATTTTGATTTGGAGCAAGGTCACTATCATGAATCCATGGGTGAACTCTCCCTTTATGATAATCATCCTGCAGACCAAGGAACAGATTTGTATGAACGCGAAAAAGATATTGCCTTAAATGAACATATTGAAAAACAATTAAAAGACATTGAGTCCGCATTGCAAGCGATCGACGAAGGACGATATGGCATTTGTGAAAAATGCGGTAAAGACATAGCACTTGATCGTCTAGACGCGATTCCAACAACTACTTATTGTGTAGAACATAGTCCTAATCAAGTCGTTTCCCATAATCGACCTATTGAAGAAGGCGTATTAATGCCACCATTTGGGAAGTTCGTGGATGAGGAAGATAATGTAGCGTATGATGCAGAGGATTCATGGCAGGACGTCGCGAGGTACGGAACATCTGAATCTCCTTCAGACCTTGTAGATCCCGTTGACAGTTATAATGAGGTGTTCATTGAATCTGATGAGAATGTAGGCTATGTTGAGGATTATGAGAACTTTGTTGGAACAGATATTGAAGGAAAAGAGATTATCATCTATCCAAATAGCCAGCATGAACGATATGAAGAAGTGCTAGAGGAAGAAGGAATTATGACGATGTTTGGAGACCTTCCTCCATATGAAAAAGAACCTTATACAAAGGACGAAGCCGAAGATTAAAAATGAAAAGCAGTGGAAAAATTCCCACTGCTTTTTATCTTACTTAGCTGGATGTAAAACAAGCTTATAACTATTCTCTTTATACTTCTCTTTATTGGTATAGGTGATATGGTAATTCCCTGTTGTCCAATCCGTAATTTGATCATGATAAAATGTACTTAAAACATGGCCAGATTGGCCTGGACCAACCACATTATAGCTTTCTTCCATGTTTGCTAAGTCAATGACAGATCTCCAAGCCGCTCCATGGGTAATTGCACCTGTATCACGGTTAAAGCTTGCAGCTGCAACTGTGACCCCACTTCCCCCCATTGATACAGCTTCATTGCTATTAAATAAATAGTTTAACGGTGTAATGGCAGACAATGGGTGATTAAACGGAACCTGGTGGAATTCACCCCAAGACCATTTACTTGGTTTGTCCCCTTGCTTTTCGATGGCAAATTCAACTGCCCTTTTAAAAGACTCAACTGTTACCTGTTCTATACCACCTGCCTCAGATAACCATATCCCTTCATGTCCATTTTTTGCATCTCGAATCATTTGGTCTACAATTTGAGATTTTCCTTCAAACAAGTTATCGATTTCCTTAGGAATGGATTCTTCAAATAGGACATTTGCAAATTCCTCCATCCATTTATGAAAGACTAAAGGCTCGCCATCTTCTATTCGGTCCACAAAATCCCAAGCCTCAAACTCCTTTATAACCGTTTTATCAATGTCTCTAAGCCCATCTTCGCTGTTTGATACTACATCTATTAAAAACGGAACAAACTCTTCAGCCTGCAGATTATGCTGATCAAATTGAAGTTTAAGCATATCCTTTGCCGTTAACACTTTCTTACTTGACAATACATCTTGAATCCGTTGCTGTCGATAAGGCTGAGCCCACGTATTTGTAATATGATAAGGATATTCATCCTTCGCAATTTTATTGTTTGCGGTAGAGATAAAACCTTCCTCCGGGTTCACAATCGTAGGAAGTTCATCCCAAGGAATATATCCCTCCCACTCGTATTCATCTGTCCATCCTGGTACAGGTACAGAACTATCTCCTTTCTTTCGAATTGGGATTAACCCATTTGCTCGATAGGCAATCGTTCCGTCTTTAGCTGCAAAAACAAAGTTTTGAGCAGGTGTATGAAAATATGTAAGAGCTTCTTTAAATTCAGTCCAGTTTTTCGCCTGATTAAACATCAACACCGCTTCTAGTTCAGTCGAAGCATCAAGTGCAGTCCATCTTAATGCTAAAGCTGTTTCCTCCTTGTGATCATGAGTAAATTCAGAAATGATTGGACCATGTCTTGTAACCTGGACTTGATATGGGATTGTATCCCCATCCTTTACTTTTATTGGCTCCTCAATAATGGTGGCTTCTTCCCAGTTCCCCATATACTCAAACTGATTAGGATTGTCCGGATTCCTTCTTTCAATATATAAATCCTGGACATCAGGACCCACGTTTGTAACTCCCCACGCTATATGTTCATTACGTCCTAATATGATTCCTGGGACACCGGCAAATATCACACCACTAACGTTCACTTCATCACTTTGCAAATGCGTTTCATACCAAATTGATGGTGTAGCTAATGCGAGATGTGGATCATCGGCTAGGATTGGCATACCCGATTCTGATTTCACACCACTAACCACCCAGTTATTACTCCCATTAAACTCATTTGGAAACGGAGCAGTTGCTATACTTTTTGAAATATCAACGGGATGATCTCTCATTGCTTGAATAACAGTTGCACCTTCTTCAGGATAGGTCGGGAACAATTCTAGTAATTTTTCGTCTGATACATGCTGTGCCATATAATAGCGAAATGCCTGCCCTTTATAATGTCCCCCTAAATCGTAGGCCATGTATTTTCCAATGGTAAGAGAATCAATGGGACTCCATTCAGTCGGTTCATATCCTGCCAGAGTAAATTCGACAGGCAATGTATTCTTTTCCTTTGCTTCCAATATAAAAGCATTTACGCCATCTGCATAAGATTGGAGAACAGACTTAGCTTCGTCTGAATATCCTTCATATGATATTTTTGCAGCCCTTCTTAGACCAAGAGTTCTAAAATACTTATCTTGATCAACAAGAGAAGAACCAATTACTTCACTTAGCTCTCCTGAAGCCTGTTTTCTACTTAAATCCATTTGAAATAAACGATCCTGTGCCGTAACGTACCCTTGAGCGAAATACAAATCATGATTATTTTTTGCAACAATATGTGGAACCCCATTTTGATCGCGGATTACTTCTACTTTATCTGTTATTCCTGCAACCGAAACGTTTCCCTCAATCATAGGTAAACTTTTTCTTAAAAATAAATAGCCTATTATAATGCTTGCTATTAGAAGGAGTATGATAACGATTCCTGTTAATAAAACTGCCCTCCAACGCTTCTTTCTTGGCCATAACCGTCTTTTTATAATGATTTCCGAACTCATACAATCCCCCTTCGCTTTAATTATTTCAAGAAAATTCTAAATATATTATAGTACTCCTATTTCAATTTGTCATGGATATCCTCAACTAGAATTAACATTTTTTTCATACTTCATTTACAATCTTAAAGGATAATACTAGTAAATGACGAATTACTTCTTTGTATATATTTTGGAGAAAGAAAGGAAGAACCGGATGAACGCACATGAGATCGAATATAAACTTTATGGAGACGATATGCAGTTTGTTGAAATCGAATTAGATCCAAGTGAAAGTGTCATTGCCGAAGCTGGTGCCATGATGATGATGGAAGATGGCATTTCGATGGAAACAATATTCGGTGACGGCTCAGGATCTGCAGGTGGAGGTCTTTTTGGAAAACTATTAGGGGCTGGTAAAAGGGTACTCACAGGAGAAAGTCTATTTATGACTGTCTTTACAAATAGCAATATGGGGAAAAAACATGTTTCCTTTGCTGCACCCTATCCAGGGAAAATCATTCCTGTTGATTTAAGCATGCTAGGTGGCAAAGTAGTTTGTCAAAAGGATGCGTTTTTATGTGCAGCAAAAGGGGTTTCAGTTGGCATTGATTTTCAAAGAAAATTAGGAACTGGCTTCTTTGGTGGAGAAGGATTTATCATGCAAAAATTAGAAGGAGATGGTCTAGCATTTTTACATGCAGGTGGTACCATACATAAAAAAGAACTTCAACCTGGGGAAATCCTTAGAATCGATACAGGTTGCCTAGTCGGATTAACAAGAGATGTCGATTATAGCATTGAGTATGTAGGAAAAATTAAAACCGCTTTTTTTGGTGGTGAAGGTCTATTCTATGCTACTGTTAGAGGCCCTGGTACGGTATGGATACAATCACTACCATTTAGCCGCCTAGCAGACCGAATTTTTGCGAGTGCACCTAGAAATGGTGGAAGCACAGGTGAAGGGAGTATTCTAGGAGGACTTGGTAATTTTCTAAATGGGGATAATTAATAAAAGAATAATTAAATGAAGAACTGGGAGGATAATAGATGGAGGTGTAGAGATGAGACGAAAAAAAGAAGTTGAAGATTTCAACGGTGAAGCTCCATTATTTGATGGGCCAGACGATAAAATTCTTGCTTTTGATATGTTTCGTGGAGTATCTCCTGGTATCTTTTCTGATGTGGACTTAGATAACCCTGCACAAAAAATCGAAGAGGATTTTATGCCCAAAGATTAGTACACCTGGCAACAGGTGTTTTTTTTTTAGGTTCTAAGTCAAATGTTGGGGTTTTAGGCTACCGCGCTTCACTTGGTGGCCTCAATAAAAAATGATGGATGGTACCATTCATCATTTTTTATTGAGGAAAATGCCCCACAACCTGGTTAACCAATATGTACCCCTATTCTTTTATACTTGTGTGTTAATAAGATTTTAGCCCTAAAGCGTTCAAACACTCTAAATCCATAAGCATTTCGCTTTAGAACTTTGGTGGAATTATTAATTCCCTCTAAAAATCCATTTGAATATTCATAGGCAAAACTATTTAATACTTCAACTTGCCAATTTTGTATGGTCTTTATGGCTTTACTCATCTCTGGTATCTTTGAATCCTCAATAAACTTATATAATTCTTCTAATTCTTTTTTAACTAAACTAATCTGGCTTTTTCCATTTTCCTTGGCCCGTGAAAACCAAGAACGATAAGCCTCTTTGATTTCATATGCTCTTCTGAGTTCACTGGACATTTCCAAGTATCGCTCTAAATGCCAACGTTCATCCTTAGTTAAGCGCTGGCTATCTTTATGAAATACATGTTTCATACGTTTACACTTTTTTCGGTCGTATCCATGAAACTCATTTTGTATTCGGCGTCTTACTCCATCAAGCCCCCAATAAATGTAACGACAAAAATGAAACCTATCAGCTACAATAACGGGTTTAGCCAATGCCTCTTGAACGGCTGCTTTAAAGGAATGATTCATATCCATGATGACGATTTGAACCCTAGATCCATGCTTTCTCAAGTAGTCCTTAATCGTACGTTTATAGCGATTTGGTAGAATATCAATCGGTTCTTTTGTAATCCCATCCGCAATGATTAACTGATATTTTCCTTCCCGGGTGTCACCTTTGTATTCATCAATGGCTATAACTGTTGGTAACTCTTCCACAGGACGAATTTCACTTCGGGATATTTGATCGAATCTACGTATAATGGTTGAAGGAGAACATCCATAGATCTCGGCCGTTTCCTTGAACGTTTTTCCTTTAATCGCTTTTATCGATATTGCTTGATTCCACTCTATTGAAGTACGCTGATAACGCATGACAAAAGGGTTTTTCTCCGAAAAACGTTTTCCGCATTCACAGACATAACGTCTACGCTTATAAAAGATTTGAGTTTTTCTTTCAAACCACTTTAAGTGTTGAATTTTTTGCACACGATAGTCATGAACCTTACTCGTTCTTTGATTACATTTGGGACACCGGTGTACTTTTCGTTCCATTTCAACGTACAGTCGTACTACTTCGCCCACTTCTTCAACTTTGGTTAAGATAGCCCCTTTTAATCCAGGAATAATCATGGTAAAATCCATATAGCACGCAACTCCATTCTTTAGACTTGTTTCTAGTCAATTCAAGTATAAAAGAATGAAGAGTTTGCGTGTTTTTTTATGCACACAAATTTTTTCTAAACCCCAACAAATATTATAGAGCCTTTTTTATAGAAGATTTCTATAAAAAATAAAAAACGCCATGAGATATTCTCATAACGCTTGATGACCCGTACGGGATTCGAACCCGTGTTACCGCCGTGAAAGGGCGGTGTCTTAACCGCTTGACCAACGGGCCAGAAAATATATTAAAATCGTCATGGCGGAGAAGGAGGGATTTGAACCCTCGCGCCGCTTACGCGACCTACACCCTTAGCAGGGGCGCCTCTTCAGCCACTTGAGTACTTCCCCAAAAATGGCTCCGCAGGTAGGATTCGAACCTACGACCGATCGGTTAACAGCCGATAGCTCTACCACTGAGCTACTGCGGAATAAAAATATGGTGGGCCTAAATGGACTCGAACCATCGACCTCACGCTTATCAGGCGTGCGCTCTAACCAGCTGAGCTATAGGCCCATTATGATAAAATTGGAGCGGGTGATGAGAATCGAACTCACGACATCAGCTTGGAAGGCTGAGGTTTTACCATTAAACTACACCCGCATTATATGGGGCGGCTGATGGGAATCGAACCCACGAATGTCGGAACCACAATCCGATGCGTTAACCACTTCGCCACAGCCGCCATTAATTTTTTAAAAAATAATAAGGTGGCTCAGGACGGAATCGAACCGCCGACACAAGGATTTTCAGTCCTTTGCTCTACCGACTGAGCTACTGAGCCACTACATATGGCGGTCCCGACCGGGATCGAACCGGCGATCTCCTGCGTGACAGGCAGGCATGTTAACCGCTACACCACGGGACCATTTTAAAATAATTAATCTATCATTTTTAAAACTGACACGATTATTATCTTACGATAATATTTTTGCTTTGTCAACATTTTTTTTGGTTGCGGGGGCAGGATTTGAACCTACGACCTTCGGGTTATGAGCCCGACGAGCTACCAGACTGCTCCACCCCGCGATAATAGAAAATATATAAAATTTAACTATTCTTAAATAATAAATATGGCGGAGGAAGAGGGATTCGAACCCCCGCGGGCTTTAACACCCCTGTCGGTTTTCAAGACCGATCCCTTCAGCCGGACTTGGGTATTCCTCCACATATAAGAAGTTGTAGATGGTGGACCTTGTAGGACTCGAACCTACGACCGGACGGTTATGAGCCGTCTGCTCTAACCAGCTGAGCTAAAGGTCCGTAGTGCTGTTAAATTTAATGGTAGCGGCGGAGGGGATCGAACCCCCGACCTCACGGGTATGAACCGTACGCTCTAGCCAGCTGAGCTACACCGCCATGGATAATATCATTACATTTTTAAAATCGTTGGTGGAGCCTAGCGGGATCGAACCGCTGACCTCCTGCGTGCAAAGCAGGCGCTCTCCCAGCTGAGCTAAGGCCCCAATTTGTTAAATGGTCGGGAAGACAGGATTCGAACCTGCGACCCCTTGGTCCCAAACCAAGTGCTCTACCAAGCTGAGCTACTTCCCGTAATATGGCGCGCCCGAAAGGAGTCGAACCCATAACCTTCTGATCCGTAGTCAGACGCTCTATCCAATTGAGCTACGGGCGCATTATTATTCAAATGGTGCCGAGGACCGGAATCGAACCGGTACGGTAGTCACCTACCGCAGGATTTTAAGTCCTGTGCGTCTGCCAGTTCCGCCACCCCGGCATTGTAAGTTTCTTTGGAGCGGAAGACGGGATTCGAACCCGCGACCCCCACCTTGGCAAGGTGGTGTTCTACCACTGAACTACTTCCGCATAATGCGGGTGAAGGGACTCGAACCCCCACGTCAAAGACACTAGATCCTAAGTCTAGCGCGTCTGCCAATTCCGCCACACCCGCAAAACTATTTAAATGGTGAGCCATGAAGGACTCGAACCTTCGACCCTCTGATTAAAAGTCAGATGCTCTACCGACTGAGCTAATGGCTCGTACAAAAGATTGGGTAATAATGAAATCCGGTACTCGTATTAAAGTACATCTTCGACGTCCCAATCTCGGAAAGTCAATTCAAGTAGCAGCTCGATTGGTACGCTGAAGTATTACTTCGAAGCTTATTCGATTGTGCTCTACCGACTGAGCTAATGGCTCACAAGTGGTGCCGGCGATAGGAGTCGAACCCACGACCTACTGATTACAAGTCAGTTGCTCTACCAACTGAGCTACACCGGCATTATTAAGATCTCAAACCACTGAGGATTTGATTGAGATATGTCGTCCTAATCTCAGAAAGCTTATTCAAGAAGCAGTTCGATTAGTACGCTGAAGTAATTTCAAGAAGCTTATTCGGTCGTGCTCTACCAACTGAGCTACACCGGCAAAAGTTAAAATTAATGGTGGAGGATGACGGGATCGAACCGCCGACCCCCTGCTTGTAAGGCAGGTGCTCTCCCAGCTGAGCTAATCCTCCATCTTCTCCAACCTAGCGACGTCCTACTCTCACAGGGACAAAGTCCCAACTACCATCGGCGCAGAGAAGCTTAACTTCCGTGTTCGGTATGGGAACGGGTGTGACCTTCTCGCCATCGTCACTAGATAAGGTAAAGACAAGATATATTATACTATCTTCACAATAAATTTCAAGAGAAAATTTTCATTCCCTCAAAACTAGATAACGCTCCAACATTCATCATTTTGGTTAAGTCCTCGATCGATTAGTATCAGTCAGCTGCACATGTCACCATGCTTCCACCTCTGACCTATCAACCTCGTCATCTTCGAGGGATCTTACTAGTTTAACACTATGGGAAATCTCATCTTGAGGGGGGCTTCATGCTTAGATGCTTTCAGCACTTATCCCTTCCACACATAGCTACCCAGCTATGCCCTTGGCAGGACAACTGGTACACCAGCGGTGTGTCCATCCCGGTCCTCTCGTACTAAGGACAGCTCCTCTCAAATTTCCTACGCCCACGACGGATAGGGACCGAACTGTCTCACGACGTTCTGAACCCAGCTCGCGTACCGCTTTAATGGGCGAACA
>NZ_SLUB01000026.1 GCF_004799755.1 Bacillus timonensis
CCACATAATTGTTGAACAATATTTTTGACTTTTCGAGTAGACACACCGTTTACAACCATTTCTAGCATTGAAAGTACAAATGCTTGATCACAACGTGCATATTTTTCAAACAAGGAAGGTGAAAATCCCCCATTGCGAGTACGAGGAACCCTCAGATTCACCCTACCAATACTCATAATGAGCTCACGCTCATAGTATCCATTACGAGAATCAATTCGGTCAGTAGAACGTTCATAAGCTCCAACTTGTAGATATTCGTCACGTTCTTTCTCCATCACAGAATTTAAAACAAGAACAATCGAAGCTTTAATAACAGAGTCAATATCAGAATTCATTACTGATTCTTTTAAAACATCAATATCTAGGTTAAACTGTATTTGAGTCATTTTTATTCCTCTTTTCTATGTTTTTCTTGGTCGTTAAACATTGTTGACAAAAAGGAATAAAATGACTCATTTTCTTTTTACACAATTATACGGACTTAATCACATCTTCTGACAAAGGAAAGCCAAAACAGCTCAGTTGTGTCTGAAGTCGAGACATCTTCTGACAAGGGAAAGCCAAAACAGCTTGGTTGTGTCCGAAGTTGAGACATCTTCTGACAAGGGAAAGCCAAAACAGCTCAGTTGTGTCCGAAGTCGCGTAACTCCTTTACTATTAGATTTTAAACACGCTGTTGCATCTTCAACTTCGCACCGAACAGCAATTCACCGACATATCACACCTATTTTCACAAGCACATTCCATGTACAACAAGTATTGTCACACCTCCAAAAAACGGATGTGGTTTTAATTATTTTTTTATAAAAACTTGCATTAATCGTTAACTATAATAAGAAAATTAAAGCGTGAATTCGTATGTGAATTCACGCTAAAAAATGTATTGTGATTTACTGTTTTGCACCCTGAAGCGGAACCCGTTAGGAACTCCCCAGGTCTCCTGTTAAAGTAAATCTAATCTTCTTCTATAAAAATTTCAGTCCCTTTCTCGTTCATGTCAACTTTCATTCCACCGCTTTTATCTTCATGTGTGTCAGCCTGTTCCGTCTGCTCATCACCCTTCTGTTCACCTTTTTTTCCTTTTTTAAAATCATTCATGGTCGATAAAAAGTCCTCCGCTAAGTCTGATGGGATGATTCCCGTTCCATATGTAGCTCCAACATTTAAGCTCCCACTTAAATCCCTTACTCCAAGGTGTGCGATATTATTATTCAGTTCATATTTATCAATCAGCATTCGTTCAACCTTTATATCCTGGTAAACAATGGGGAGATGGGTTGATTGCGTTTGACTACCCAATGCTTTCTTGATTTCCTGAAACTCCTCAAAAATCTGTTTATTTTCAGATTCACATTGCTGGATCCGCTCTTTTAGGCTAGTCATGTTTTGGGTAAGGACATGTAACTGTTCCTTTAGTTTGTCCATTTCGTGAAACCACTGAGCCCTCATTCTTTTTTCTACAGTGGCGTTGATTTTCGCTTCAAAATCATCAGGAATGCTAGGATATTGCTTTTCCTTCTTCCCCTTGACTGCTGATTCTTCTAATGCATTCATAGTGGAAATGGCAAGTAAGTGGCTTTCCATTTTCAAAAATCGCTTCATTGTCACTTCAAGCGTATTGATTCTTTTAAACTCCACTTCAAGCTTCGTGATCCTCTTTACTAAAGCGTCCCGATCATTTTCTTTATGACCATTTCTTTTAAAGGGCATTTTTATCATCACCACACTTTTTTCCGTCAATTTATTTTAAGATGAGCATCTATTCGATTATGACAAACTCCTCTGGCTCTATTTTTTTATGATAGGTAATTACGAGAAGTCCATGATTAAACCTTGCTCGTATCGGATTGCCATCTGTTGGTTCTGGAAGCTCAATCGTGCGCTCAAATTCACCATATACTCGCTCGTTTTTCAAGGCTGTTTCTGGTTTAAATGGCAATCTTGAAATTCCTTTTATGGTTAGTTTGGATCCAATGACTTTTAACTGAATGTCTCTTTTATCAATCCCGGGGATTTCGATTAAGATGACAATTTGAGAGTCTAGCATGAAGATATCTACTGGAGGATATTCCATTGATTCTGCAGGACGACCTACTTGATCTTCACTTTGTTCTGCCTTCATGTCCTGCATAAATTTCCTTGCCGATTCCTTATCGAATACTTGGTTCCAAAAATCACCCGCTTGGTATTTCTGGGCAACCTCCATCCACTGCTTGAGCTTTTCAAAATCCACCATGCTTCCCCCCCTCGTCAACTGTTTGACATGCTAATTAGGTATCGCCTTCTACTACTAATCATATTGTTCGATTGGCGTTTCATTCCTGCGAATTCGTTACAGCTCCTTAATTATCTAAGGAACCAGACGCCCATCTGTTCATTCAACGGGAGGGACGTCTATTTGCGTATATTGCATATCGGTTGCCTTAGGTAGTTTAATTTGAAGATATTCATCTTTATAGGTGGTAATAGCTCCTTTTTTCTTGACAATCTCAGGCAGGGCGAACACATGATAACTTTCTTCATACGGGTACCCCTCAATGATGATTTGGTTAGATGTATGAAAAATTTTTAAGTTCGATAATTTTGACGGATCCTTTATTCTAAACTTCACATACACGTGATCAAGAGAATCAAATATCGAAGGAGTTAGTTCACTTGAATTCGCTTGTACGGGTAATGTAATCTCTCCATCTTCACTCACTTGGTTCTCATGAAACGCACGGTTTAAAACAGAAGCATTTTTTTGAAAGTAGTCCATAGAAGTTGACATTGATTTCGAAATGGATTCTTGAACAAATTTTTCAATGCTCGAAGATTCTCCTGACTGCTTCATCAACTGCTGCATAATATCCTTGAATGGGAAGAGGGATTGAAAGGGGAACATATGATAACCTCCTTATACTCAAGCTAAAATTGATTTGAAACAGGCAACGATGGGTTGAAGATTTGATCTTGATCCGTTATATCTGTATCTAAATAACCTTCTGCAATCACAGATGAATTTGGTGATAAATCACCCAACGAAAAGCTTAATCCTACATTTTTCGAATTGGCCGTGTGGCTGTTATGAACCGTACCACCAATATCAAAATTCGCGTTTTGGCTCATATTATTCGTCTTTATATTAAAGACATTAATCATATAGGGCATTTTATTTATTCCTTTCTCTCTGACTTTTTTCTGTACTAAAATCGACTTGGTCTATAACTGTAATTAATCCTGAGTGGCATTTACAACCGCTGGGGTTCCGATATCGCCTTGATCATTTAGATCCGGATCAATAAACACATTCTCCATTCCTGCTGTAGTTGGTGAAAGATCTCCATAGGATGAATTTTCCCCTTGGGACTTCGAATTCGCTGTGTGGGCATTATGAAAGGATTCACCAATATTCACTGAACCGTTATTTGAAATGCTATTGACTTTCATGCTATAAATATTGATATGAGTTGGCATATTGATTACCTCCCCCTTCATGTTCTTATATCTTATGCAATAGGCATGCAGGCTGTTATCCCTAATTTGAAGTTGTTGCTTTTGACGAAAAAAAATAAGCACATTTCCATAAACTAGAAATGTGCTTACCCGTATTTTTATAAAGCTGAAGCTTCTGCTTCTCTTAAGGTTTCAACTTCAACAGGAGGATTAAATTTCCCTTCCCATTTCGCCACTACGAGAGCTGCTAATGAGTTTCCTACGACGTTAACTGCAGTACGTCCCATATCTAGAATACGGTCAATACCCGCAATAAATGCTAAGCCTTCAGCAGGTAAACCAATTGTACTAAATGTCGCTAATAGAACAACAAAGGAAACTCCAGGTACTCCAGCCATTCCTTTAGATGTTACCATTAACACTAACATAAGCGTAATTTGGTGACCAATGCTTAAGTCAATTCCGTACATTTGAGCAATAAATAAAGACGCTATCGCTTGGTATAAAACAGATCCATCCAGATTAAAGGAATAACCTGTTGGAATAACGAAAGTCGCAATATGCTTTGGACTTCCTGCTTTCTCCATTTTGTCCATAATTTTCGGAAGGACGGTTTCGGAGCTTGCTGTTGAAAAGGCTAAAATTAACTCTTCCTTGATCAACTTCAGTAATTTAAAAATACTGAACCCAACGAACTTGGCAAGTAAGCCTAAAACAACAATCACAAAGAAAATCATCGTTCCATAAACGGTAAGGGCTAGCTTACCTAATGGAATCAGGGATGAAAAACCGTATTTTGAAATCGTTACCCCGATTAATGCAAATACACCGATTGGGGCATACTTCATAAATAAGTTCGTTACATAAAACATGGCATTTGCCATACCTTCAAAGAAACGTAAAACCGGTTTTCCTTTTTCACCAATCGCAGCAATTCCTAGGCCGAATACGACGGCAAAGAAAATAATCGCAAGCATGTCGCCTTCAACCATCGCTTGAATTGGATTTGTAGGGACAATATGAAGCAGCGTATCGGTAATCGATTTGCCTTCTTGTTCCTCTGAGGTGTGAACATAACCAGAAATATCACTTTGCTCTAGCTTGTCCATATTTAGACCAGCACCAGGCTGAAAAACATTGGCAGCAATTAGACCGACCGCGATCGCGACTAATGTCATCCCTATAAAATAAGTAAGAGACTTAGCGCCTAACTTCCCAACCGATTTTAAATCACCGACACCAGCAATCGCAACAATGATACTAGAAAGGACAATTGGCACGACAATCATTTTAATTAAACGGATAAAAAGATCACCGAACGGCTGTAAGACACTCTGTGCTGTTGCACTTCCATAGAAAATCCCACCGACGATAATCCCTAAGACAAGTCCGATAAAAATTTGAGTAGCTAAACTTAATTTAAACTTTTTCATAAATTACCTCACCCTCTTGATGTTTTTTAGAAAGCTGTATTGCTTAGGCAAGGGAAACAAATGAATACGATAATTCTCACAAAAAAAACGGCAAATGCCGACTTACGATCTATCGTTCTCGTTTCCACTAAATTGCTTACGAGGTTAGCTTTCAGGTTAGGACTATCGGAAACACTGAGCCCCTTCTTTATCAGAATTCACCTATAACGGAAATATCCTCCGTGTAAATCATTGGGTCCCCCGCTCTTAAAAATAAGATTAAGCACATATGAACTAATAGAATTTTATCATTAAAATACTATATTAGTAAACTATTGATTATTTCCAGTAAAAGTGATTCCTACCTTCCACATAACATTTTGCAAACTATTTTCGTTTAAACCTTCGCGCAAGCACATTATTCTTTAATAATTTATGCGCAATATAAAAAAGGGAGCAGTCTCTACATATTATAAAGACTGCTCCCCACCTAGCGGAACGCTACTTATTTAATTTTGCTAGCAAATAAATTCCTGCGGTTCTTGTGCATCACTTTAGATATGTATTTATAAATGTTGCTACCTTTTGGTTTAATGTCGTTTCCTCTGCCAACGCAGGTGGAAGATTGGCTGTTTTGTAACCAAGAATTGTTTGGTTTACCGTTTCTTTGATTGCTAGGAAAAGCGGTTCGCTAAGTTCATAAATGGACATAAGGGAATTTATCTTTTGATGATAAGTAAGCGCCTCTTGTAATTTCCCAGATTTAAAACAATTATATAGGTTAACAGATTGTTCGGGAGCAAACACGGAGGTTCCATTAATCGATCCTGCTGCTCCAATTTGTAACGCTGGCAGGATTAAATCATCAAAAGCTGCGAAAACAGCAAAATCTTCTCTTTTCTTTTTTGTCTCAAGAATAAGGTTTCTAATATGCCCAAGGCTATCAATCGTGTCTTTAATACCCACAATATTCTCACAGCTTTCAGCAAGTCTTGCAATGAGTTGTGGTGACAGACTCTGACCTGTTAACATCGGAATATTATAAATTAACACAGAAATATCAACACTTTCGGACACCGCAGTAAAATAATCATAAAGTTGATCTTCTGTAAATTTCCAATAGTACGGACTTACGACAAGCACCCCGTCGGCACCGCATTCTTGGGCATGACGTGACAATTCGATTGTATCCGCTAAAGAAGATGTTCCTGTACCAATCAGAACGGGTACCCGATTATTCACATACGGAATCATTTCAGCAATGAATTTCTTACGCATCTCAATGGATATAGAAGAAAATTCTCCAGTACTACCCATATATAAGATCCCGTGTACCCCTTTATTAATGAGAAAATCTGTTACCTGTTTGTTTGCTTCCCATTCAAAATCTCCATCCTCATTAAATAACGTGACAACCGGAGAGATTATTCCATGAAACTTGCCTGATTCTTGTTCCACTTATTCATCATCCTTTTCCGAAATTATCATTGTAAAACTCTCCTCCACACACGTTGGAGGTGAGCGAGAATCCGGTTACATAACTTTCTCACTAGGCACTTGAACTTTTACGGGATTTGCCAATACTCCAATGGAGGAAATCTCAATTTCAATATAGTCGTTCTCCTTAAGTGTAAATTCGTTCGGCGGAACAATCGAGGTGCCTGTTAACAGAACTGTACCCTCAAAAATTTCATTGTCTCGAATTAAGAATGAGACTAATTCTTCAAATCGTCGTTTTAACTGAGCTGTATTGGCAGTCCCCTCTACGACTAGTTGGTCATCTCTGAAAATTCGGCAGGTAAGCTGAAAATCATACGGGTCTTCTACCGTTTCTGCAAGGCGAATAGCTGGTCCAATCGCACATGAATGTTTCCATATCTTAGCTTGTGGTAAATAAAGGGGGTTCTCTCCCTCGATGTCCCGGCAACTCATATCATTGCCGATTGTATAGCCAACAATCCGCCCCTCTTTTGTAATAACAATCCCAACCTCAGGCTCGGGAATTTGCCAGTTGGAGTCATTTCGTAAGTAAACGGGAGTATTCGGCCCAATGGTTCTAGCTGCAGTTGATTTTAAAAATAACTCAGGCCGCTCAGCATCATAGACTTTATCATAACAGGTATGTTCGTCGTTTTTTCCATTTGTAGTTTCATAGTTTCTTGCATCCCTACTTTTCTCATAGGTCACTCCAGAAGCCCATACCTCTGGGGCAACAATCGGAACTAGTAATTCTAATTCGTCTAGTCTCTCTCTAATCGGATCCGTCCCGGCTATAGAGTTTTCAACCAGTTTAAGGGCTGTAACCCCAGTAGATTCCGCTTGATTCACCAATTCCATGAAATCCGAATGAGGCAAAGAATAAATGTCTCCTTGATCTGTTAACGCACCAAGCACAACAGCTGAATGATTATTTACAAAACGAATGATTCTCATGTAAACCCCTCCTGTTTTATAATATAAAACTCAGTTTTGTTATTTAAACAAAAATGACTCCACTTCACCATGCAACATATTAAATAAGGGCCAAGGATTTTTATGTTGTAGGTCATAAAAATCCTCGACGCTATTTGATCGGTAAATGCATTTCGTATCCTAATTCTCTAGATATTTTCATCGCAGCTTCTTTTAGCATCTCAACTGTCCTCTGAAGTTTTTCTTGGTCGATACTTGCAGAATGCTGGGACATACTCATTGCGGCTACAACTGTTCCAGAATGATCCCAGATCGGAACTGCAACGCAGGTGATGCCTGGTTCATTTTCTTCTTTATCCATTGAATAGCCGTTTTCCCTTACGTTTTCAAGTTCAGCCAAAAAAAGTGTTTCATCGGTGATTGTATTAGGAGTCTGCTGAACGTATTCATAGTCTTTAAGGATTTCTTGAAGTTCATTACTAGATTTATTTGCAATAAGCGATTTTCCGACTGCACTGCTGTGCAACGGTATTCTTCTACCAATTCTTGAGTACAGTACTGTTGCGGAGGGACCTTCCACCTTATCAATATAAATTCCTTCTTTGCCATCACGAATAACAAGATGGACTGTATTTCCCGACTTTACCGACAACTCAATTAAATACTTCTTGGCAATCGTGCGAAGGTCGAGTCTTCGAATGACAACATTACCACGCTCGAATAGTTTCATTCCAAGTCGGTATTTACCATTTTCAGGATTTTGCTCAATATATCCTCTTTGCCTTAATGTCTGTAATAAAGAGTGTACTGTACTTTTATGGAGTTGCATTTTTTCACTAATTTCAGTGATTTTCATTTCCTGTTCGTATTCATCGAATAAATCGAGGATACGGAGTGCACGATCTACTGATTGAATGATAAGCATTATTCTCACCCTTCTAAAGTCCTATATATGAATACATTTTACCATATTAAAGTAGATTAGGAATATGAATTCTGTGTTATCGAAGCACTTCCGTATCTCTTCTATCCTGACAAATTTGAGACCAATACGGGTACCCTTCCACATCTCCTGCAGTAGTCAGGGCAAAGGCTCCTACCCTATTTCCAAGGCGCACCGCTTCTTCTAGTGACCATCCTCTTAATAGTCCAGACAGAAAGCCAGCAGCAAACCCATCTCCTGCACCGATCGGATCTATGATTCGAGTTACGGTATAACCAGGAACAAATCCTTGGGCTGCTTTCGTTGCATAATAAGCACCTTTATCACCTAACTTTACCACAACTGCTTCCACACCTTTTTCCAAAAAACAGGCGGCAATGTCCGCTGGTTGTTTCTTTCCCGTTAATATCGTACCTTCTTCCAGACCAGGAAGAACGATATCAGATTGGGCTGCGATGACGTTCAATACTCCGCTTGCTTGTTCTTTGTTCCAGAGCTTCAGACGGATATTTGGGTCAAAAACTACCTTCACTCCATTCTTTTTCGCCAATGAAATGGCATGCATGACGGTTTCCCGGCAAGAAGGGCTTAATGCAGGAGTAATGCCTGTTAAATGAAGGAACGACGCCGTTTTTATCTGCTCTTCATTTAAATCTTCTGGAACCATCCTGCTGGCAGCAGAGCCATTCCGGTAATATAAAATATTCGGTTCTTGCATCGGCCGCATTTCCTTAAAAAATACAGCAGTAGGGTTATTTTCATCAAAAATGACACCCGAGGTATCAACGCCTTCGCCTCTAATAAAGTTGCGAATGTAAATGCCAAACTCATCCTTTCCAAGTCTTCCGGTCCATCCAACTCGATGACCGAGTCTTGAAAGAGCGATTGCGACATTCGATTCTGCTCCCCCAATTGTCTTTTGAAAACTGCTGGTAAACCGTAAGGGGCCAGGTGTTATTGGTGTAAACAAAACCATTGTTTCACCAAATGTAATGACATCCATTCGTTAGCCCCCCTATTCTCCCAATTGAATTCAATGTGTGTTTTCTGAAAGATTGGTTGAGTAAGCAGCCAAATCCTTCTTATAGTCATATATAGCATCTTCTGCCACCTCGAACGGAACAACACCATTGGCTGCATCCGTATGTCCCGCCATCCGATTGCTTGCAGCGACAAGACGCTGGCGCTGACGAATTGTTTTTAGTCTTGTTTCACCCAGCTCTTTCCTAGCCTCTTTAGCAGGATCAAACTGAAACACCAGGTTTCCATTTTGGAATTCGTCTTCATCTAAATAATCGATTCTTTTGTTACGAAGCTGAAGATAAAGCACATCCCCAGTCTTTAGATAAAGAATTCCTCCACCATTCTTCGCTTCTGGTGTCATGTGCCCGATTGCAGCACCATAGGTTACTCCAGAATAACGCCCATCACTGATTAACGTTGCTACTCTTTTCAGCTTTCGATTCGCATTTATATGCTGCATTGGAGTAAACATTTCTGGCATACCGAATGCTTCCGGTCCCTGCCCAGACACAATTACAGAAATTTTCAATGCACCTTCGGCAACCATAAAGTCAAATAGCTCATCATACTCCAAATTCGTGCCGTCCTTAAACAATTCCGGTGCATTGTGTTTGAGCATTGCTTTCATCGTTAAATAATTAAAACTTCTATTCTGCTTTACTTTTTCTAATAAATTTTCTTCCAACAATCCTTCATTGGCACTATGTTCATTATCATAAAAAAGGACAAATGATGCCTTTTGATCAAAATTATCGAGTTGTGCTGTTGTCATTCCGCTAATCTTTACCACGGCACTTTCAAAAAAGTTCCCTGTTAACACGTCCACTCCGCTGAATGACCTTCTCGGTTTTGAAAGAATAATAGGATTATCCTTTACTCCAGTTGCCGGTAAACCTTGTTTTTTCGAGAGCCGCTCTCTCCAGGTTGTTCCGGTCACTGTCGGTGCATCTATATCCATTGGTACACCATTTTCAATCAACTCATAGATGAGTGTCTCCATCCCTTTAATCTGACCACTGCAGCATTGCATTGCAAGTGCAAAAATGTCCCTGCCCTCAGTCAGGCTATAGTTAAACAAATCTGGAATCGGGACCTCATGATGGATTTGGTCATAATCCCACAGATTAAATTTATAACCGCCGTACATCATCGCAGCAACGATGTGCATCATCAAATTGGTGGAGCCCCCTGATGCACTGTGGATCCTAATCGCATTTCTAATATTGGCAGCCATAATGCTAGAAGTTCCAAAAGCTGGATTATTTATCATACCTGCTAGTGAATCGACTGCTTTATTGACCTCTACCTGTGTTGGCGGAGCTGTCAGTTGCTCAACTGCAGGATGTACGAGCCCCATACCCGCTACCAGGTGGCGAGAGCTATTTCCTGTCCCGTTAAAGGCACAGACACCACCCTGTCCGTCACAAGTCGCAACAGCCAATTTCTTTTCGTAAAGCTCGTGCTGACTTTTCGTGATGATGCCCCGCTCCCGCGCGCGCTCAAGTACGCCTTGAAATGCTGTATTTGAGGAGCATTGTAAAATGTACGAAAGAGCGTCACGCAGGTCAAAGGCAATATCCTCGGCCCCTTTCGCATCTGCGAGGAGTGCTACTTCTTCAAGCTCGGAAAACAGCGCACTTGGAATCGTTCCTCCCTTTAGAACATGGGCAGGGGCAAAAGTAGCAAAAAACGGTGCTTCATTTCGAAATTTGCGAACTCGGTCTAAATGTGCCAAGGCACTTACGACACCAAGAGGCTGTTTGTCACAGCCCTGAATCACAAATGCCCCGTGATAGCTGTGCGCTTCTAGCTGGTTCACAACCATTTGTGCAACTGCATTCCGGCTTTGCAAGGAATAGCTCATGCCCTGGTTATTCTGGGCGGTGCCATCACACATGACAGGAGTTGCGAATTGAAAAGGGACTCCTCCGTTTTGCCAAATCCGGATGGCTGCCCTTGCAATCGTTTGGAAGTCCATGATATGGGCTGGATGATCCTGTGAACCACCAATTATCGCGATCCTTGGCGCATTATGATGAAGCCGGTCATAAATCTCTTCTAACGACCAATCGGGCCGGTACCCTTTCAATTCTGTTTGGAGGATTTGTTTAGACCGGTCCAACAATCCCGCGACGCAAATTGGTTCATTTGCTTTACCTTGAACATTATCCCGATATGGGTTAACTATATTCTCAATATGAGGGAATTTCACTGTCATCAATTCTACCTCCTTTTTACCATTCGGCTACACTGCCATCTTCGTTTCGCCAAATTGGATTTTTCCAATCATGACCCTTTTCAGCTGCAGCAAGAACGGTGTTTTCATCCACTTCAATACCCAATCCTGGTCCTTCAGGAATCTCGACAAATCCATTTGTATATTTGAACACGGATGGATCTGTTAAATAGTCAAGCAAATCACTGCCTTGATTGTAATGAATACCTAGACTTTGTTCTTGAATCACCACATTTGGTGTACAAGCATCCAGTTGGAAAGAGGAGGCTAGTGCAATTGGACCAAGTGGACAGTGCGGAGCAACTGAAACGTCAAAAGCCTCCGCCATAGCCGCAATCTTTTTACATTCTAGGATTCCACCGGCATGGGAAAGGTCCGGCTGAATAATATCCACATACCCATCTATTAGTAGCTGTTTAAAGCCCCAACGGCTATATTGACGTTCACCTGTAGCAATTGGGCAGACAGTATGTCGGGCTATTTCTCTTAAAGCCTCATTGTTTTCCGGTAAAACCGGTTCCTCGATAAACATCGGGCGGAAAGGTTCTAATTCCTTTACGAGAATTTTTGCCATGCTCTTATGAACCCTGCCATGAAAGTCAAGTGCGATTCCAAACTCTTTACCCACCGCTTCTCTTACGGCAGCGATACGTTGAACGGCCGCCTCCACCTTTGAATGAGTATCTATATAATCCATTTCCTCTGTTGCATTCATTTTGACTGCTGTAAAACCAGCATCCGCCTTTTCCATGGCTGCTTTTGCCACATCCGTCGGCCGGTCTCCACCAATCCAGGAATAGACCCTTATTTTTTCCCGTGCCTTTCCACCAAGCATTTCGTATACCGGAATTTGATAGTACTTCCCTTTAATATCCCAGAGCGCCTGTTCAATTCCGGAAATGGCGCTCATTAAAATCGGACCGCCTCTGTAAAATCCCCCTCTATAAAGCACCTGCCAGTGGTCCTCAATCATTAAGGGGTCTTTTCCGACAAGATAGTCGCTGATTTCTTGCACACAAGCTCTTACTGTATCTGCTCGCCCTTCCACAATTGGTTCTCCCCATCCTGAAATCCCTTCGTCCGTGTCAATCTTCAGGAATAGCCAACGGGGAGGCACTTTATAAAGTGTCAATGCTGTGATTTTTATAAAAATCCCTCCCTACTAAACTACTTAGGTAAACATCCTTGGCCTTTAAAGAAATTGTTTTTCTATTAAACTGCTTAAATACGAACGTTCGAACTCGACAAATCCATCGGGGCTGGATCAGATACTATTTCAATAGCATCTATGCTTCTCGCTTCCTCCAACATCGATTCGGATATCCATATCTCCTGGATTTCCAATGTGTTTTTGATCCGGACGATCCTTACTTTGCTTAAATCAAACGCATTGCAGGTTTTAATCGCTGCTTTTACTGCCAATTCCTCATTTTCTAAAATCATCGGTAGCTTGACGACCTGTGTGACTGTACTTGTTAATGCATTGGCATATCCTTTTTCCAAAATGGTTTGATCCATCACCTTCTGGGTAGAAACATCGGCCATCCCGATTCCATTTGCATTCCCATGAGTTTTCTCTGTTAATCCCAATACTGCAATTCTAGTTACCTGAGGACCGCCACTAGCATATGGCGTAGCATATCGTCCAGTTATATTCGGATCCATTCCGTCTCCCGAAATGTCCTTCCCCAGTTCATCCACAACAAGTACATCGATTGGATCAAACATGATTCTTGGCATTAATGATTTTGCTTCCTTCAAGAGTTCCGGTTCACGATGGATGATCTCTTCTGCCGGAATTGCAACAATCTTAGCAGGTAGATCATAAGCATTTTCTATCGACCCGAGACCAAAAATGATTGGTGTACGCTCAATAGCTATTTTCGCCATCTCCACCACATGCTCAGCCATGTATTTGAAGCTGAAGGCATGGGCAGCTTCTGCCCCTTTTTGCTTTCCAAGACCAATGGTAATCATTTTCATTAGTCCACTTTCTACTGGTCCACGAAAAGCGGTATGTGGTTTAATTCTGTTGATCACGATGATTTTATCTGCCTTGTAAGCATGATGATCCATATAAATTGGAAGACCGTTTGGTAGCCTTCCAATTTCTACAACCTCCATTGTAGCTAAAATGGGGGCGCCAATTGCATCTTCTGTTACCCCTAACTGCTCGAGAACATCCACTTGCCCAGCAGCAGTTGCTCCTCCATGGCTCCCCATCGCTGGTACGATGAAAGGATGTCCTCCAACACTTTTCACAGCATTCACAGTCTCCCTAACCAGTTCCGGCAATTTAGCGACGCCCCTTGAACCAACAGCGATGGCCACTCTGTCTCCAGATTCGACTCTATTAAGTACCCCGGCCGTTTGAATCGCTTCATGAACGGCCTTTTTTACATTCTCAACTTCTGGAGCATGAAATGTTTGCCTTATCTTTATCATTTGTGGAATCTTTATGTCACGCAGGAGTTCTTTTATGATTTCCATGTTCTCTCATCTCCCGGGAATCTCTTTCCTATTTGCGTACTTTTTCAATTTCCTTCATCATCTCGTCCACTAAGTCCTGACCAAACTTTTCGGAGTAGTCATCAATAATAGGCTGA
Organism: Bacillus timonensis; assembly: GCF_004799755.1. Lineage (GTDB taxonomy): Bacteria > Bacillota > Bacilli > Bacillales > Bacillaceae_L > Ferdinandcohnia > Ferdinandcohnia timonensis_A. The sequence goes on from NZ_SLUB01000026.1 coordinate 14,068, forward strand.
ATGACCTCTTTCATTTTTTGCTTTTCTTCGGCAGATACTTCGTTAACCTTTGTTCCTGATTCCTTTATTTCTTCAATCGCTTTGGCATCTTCTTCACGGCTTATCTGACGCTGATACTTGCCTGCTTCAACTGCTGCATCTTGTAAAATGGTTTGCTCTTCCTCGGAGAGACCATCCCAGAATTTCTTACTAACCAGAAATACAAATGGCGTATATACATGCCCAGTCAAACTTAAATAATCCTGAACCTCATTAAATTTATTCGACTTAATGGTTGCAAGCGGATTTTCCTGACCATCTACTGTTTTACTCTCAAGTGCTGTGAACACTTCTGAAAAAGCCATTGGTGTTGGATTTGCCCCAAGCTCTTTAAATGCATCAAGATGGACTTCATTTTGCATGGTTCTGATCTTAAGCCCTTGGAAATCTTCCGCCTTTTCAACAGGATGTTTACTGTTTGTCAATTGGCGGAACCCATTTTCCCAGTAGCCCAGTCCAATGAGCCCGTGTTCTGGGAGTTTTTCCAGTAATTTTTGACCAACTGGACCGTCAAGGACCGCATCAGCCTCTTCAGGCGTATTAAACAGGAATGGGAAATCAAATATTCCAAATTCCTTAATCATTCCTACTAACGGTGATGTGGAAGGAATGGTAATCTCCTGAAGTCCTCCCTGTAAGGCCTCAGTCATTTTTTGGTCGTCACCAAGTGTCGCGCTGTAAAATGGCTTTACTGTTAATTTCCCACCGCTCTTTTCAGCCACAATTTCACTAAATTTTTTTAATCCTAGACCTTCTGGATGGTCTTCGTTAAGCCCAATTCCCGCTTTTATTGTTCTCTCTTGAATCCCGTCAGCCTTTTTTCCTCCATCATTATTTCCGGTTGACGCAGAACCACATGCACTAAGCAGTAACATTCCTGGAATAATAATTCCAACACCCAATTTTTTTAGCCAACTTTTCATTTACACTTCCCCCTTATCTCGTTCCTTTACTATTTGGAATGGTCACTTGACCTACTTGTTCCCTCAAATCCTTATCATTCTTTACTTCTAAATTAACCAGGTATTTCGGGTACTTCTTTTCAATCAGTACATCCATGATCCCCACCGCTGCCTTTGTCCTCATTTCCGCCTCTGCTTCTTCCGAATACCAGGCAACATGTGGTGTTAAGATCACTTGATTCATCGAAAGAAACGGGTGCTGTGCAGCAATCGGCTCTTCTTCAACTACGTCTAAAGCTGCTCCCGCTACCTGTCCTCGCTCAAGAGCCTCAACTAGAGCACTTTCATCGATAACAGGACCTCTTGATGTATTAATAATCAATGGTTTCTTTTTCATCCTCGCAAATTGTTCTTTTCCAAGCATCCCTTTTGTAGCTGGAGTCAGCGGAGCATGGACAGAAATGATATCCGACTCTTCCACAAGCGTTTCAAGAGAGACGAGGGTAACACCCTTTCTCTTTGCCTCTGCTACTGGAAAATAAGGATCCGAAGCGATGATGGTAAAGCCAAGTGGCTTTGCTTTCTCGGCAAGTGATTGAGGAATCCTGCCAAAACCAACAAGACCCAGTGTTTGATTACGCAACCGATGAATCGGTCGTGTCACCTTAAAATCCCAATTCCCGTTTTTTACCTGTTGATTGGCAACCACCACTTTCCGTACCCATGATAAAATCAAGGCTAAGGCATGATCGGAAACTTCATCCATACAGTAATCAGGCACATTCGCTACACAGATTCCTCTTTCTGTAGCCGCTTCCAAGTCAATCGTATTTACTCCAACTCCATAACGTGTGATCACCTGACAGTTTGTTAACGATTCAATCACTTGTCTGCTTAGTGGTGCATACTGATTGATAATACCGTCTGCATCATGGCAAGCATGAATGACTTCAGCTTCCGTACGGCATTGGGCTGCGATTACTTCGATTTCCGGCGATTGGTATAACACCGCCTCCTCAAATCGAAGATCTTCAAACTCCCAGTCTGTTACCACTACTTTGAACTTAGCCAAAACTCCACCTCCAATAAAATTACGTTAAGAAATCAAGCGGAACCATAATAATAGAAGGAAATAGTATCAAAAGAATAAGGACAATAATATGAACTAGAACAAACGGCCATATCCCTTTTGTTAATTCAATGATATTGATCTTACTGACTCCACAGCCGACATATAAGACCGTTCCAACTGGAGGAGTTATTAAGCCAATACACAAGTTAATCACCATAATAATTCCGAAATACACAGGATCAATCCCAGCCAGCTTTACAAGCGGCAGAAATACCGGTGTAAAGATTAAGATCGCTGGTGTAAGATCCATGACAAGACCAATCGCCAATAAAATTAAATTAATTAATAAAAGCAACATTAAAGGATTATCAATCAGACCGCCAAGAAGTGCCGCCATTTGTCCAGGAACATCTGCCACGGTGATCATCCAAGCAGATACCATAGCAGCCGCTGCTACGAACATAACCACTGCGGTTGTCTTTGCTGCAGCAACAAGGACATTATGTAAATCCTTTAATTGCAACTCACGATAAATGACAGCCCCGACAAATAAGGCGTAGAATGCTGCTACTACAGCTGCTTCTGTTGGTGTAAAGATTCCTCCCCTTAAACCTCCAATGATGATAACAGGAAGAAACAGTGCCCAAATCGCTTTTATAGTAGCTTGAAATATTTCCTTTGATGATTGTCTTTTGGGAAGCTCACTTTTATCTTTCCGAGCAATAAATGTCCAGACAACGATTAATCCGAGTCCCATCATAATCCCTGGAATAATACCACCCATAAATAATTGAGTGATTGAAACCCCTGCGGTTACCCCATAGATAATCATTGGAATACTAGGCGGAATCACGGGAGCAATAATACCTGAAGCACAAATTAATCCTGTCGAGCGATTAACGTCGTAACCCCTGGCAATCATCATTGGTATTAAGATGGCCCCAAGCGCCGCCGTGTCGGCCACTGCTGAACCGGACAAACCAGCAAACAAAATGCTAGCAATGATGGCTACATACCCCAGTCCTCCTCTAATATGACCGACCAAGGACATCGCAAATTCAACAATTCGCTTAGAAATACCTCCTGCGTTCATCAGTTCACCTGCTAGCACGAAAAATGGGATCGCCATAAGTGAAAAATTATTTGCTCCATTAATTAGGTTTTGCGCTACAATTTGCGCATCCATCATATCTAAGGTAAACATAATGGCAACTCCACAAATGATTAATGCAAAAGCGATAGGCACCCCAAGTGCAAGTGACCCAAACAATGAGCCGAGAAAAACACCAACCATATATTTGCCTCCTTTCGAAATTAATACTCAACTATTTTAGTAGCTTTATTGTTTTATAACTTCTTCGGTGGATGAAATGATGCTAAATTGTGAATTGGACTTTGATGTAAATGCCTGTATCATTCTGGCGATAATAATTATTGCCATTGATACACTTGTAATAACGCCTATTCCATAAAGAAATGAAAGTGGAAGCCCTGTTGCCGGGGCGGTACTGTTCATATTTAACACCGTCATTTTCCAGCTTCCTACAAGCAATAGCCATAAAATATATAACACTAATAAATTACTAATCACAAAAGCGATTTTCTTTAATTTAAGCGGTAGCGCATTGACAACAACATCGACACCAAGATGCATATTATCCTTCAGGCAGGCAATTGCACCTAGAAACACCAGCCACACAAACAGAAATCTAGACATTTCTTCCGACCATGTAATTCCTGAATTAAAAATGTAACGGAGGATAACATTCCCAAAGACTAGAATTGACATCGTGGCCAGTGACAAAGAAATACTCACATTGAGAATTTTTATACAAATCTTACTAATTTTTTGTAGCATGAATAGATCCCTCCTTTAGTTGGCTTCAGCTTTGATCTTTTCAACCAACTCTTCGGCCCAATCGAATTCTTGATAAATTTCATCGTATAAAGGTTGGGCAGCTTTTTCCATATCATCTATGAATTCTTCAGATGGAGTAGTAAACTGGATACCATGCTCTTCGAGGAATTTCTTGTCTTCTTCATAGCTTTTTTCCAGTAATTCAAATTCATACTCTGCAGCAGTCTTTGAGGCTTTTTCGATAATTTGCTGCTGTTCTTTGGACAAACTGTTCCAGAATTGACTATTAATGATATAGATGTTCGGGCTAAACATATGCTTAGATTCCAAAACGTCACTCTGTACTTCATACCACCCGGATGCTCTCAGGGTTGCAATTGGATTGTCTTGGCCATCCACAACCTTTTGTTCTAATGCAGTAAATATTTCAGAGATTGGTAGAGGCGTAATATTTGCTCCAAGCAATTTTCCAAGAGTAATGTAGTTTGGTATATTTGGCATCCTTAAGCGAAGACCATCAAATTCCTCCAGACTCTTAATCGGTGTATTTGATGAAAACATTCTGAAGCCATTTGCACTCCAAGCCAACGGTTTTACACCATGCTCTTTTTCAAGGTCGGCCGTTAATTCTTCTCCAATCGGACCATTTAATACGGATTTTACGTGTTCAAAGTCTTTAAAGAGGAAAGGCCATTCTGGGACAGCCATTTTAGGAATATCTGCCTGCATGATTAAACCAGGAATCCCCATTTCAATCGTGCCGTTTCGTACTCCGTCATAGAACTCCTTTTCGGCACCAAGCGTACTATTCGGAAATAGCTGAACTTTTAGACTTCCTTTTGATTCTTCTTCAACAATTTTCTTGAATTTTTCTTTGAGGGCTATATTCTGTGGATGATCTTCTGCAAAATAATGGGCGACTTTAATCGTTTTTTGAGATTCGTTGCCGGTTGCTTGTTCAGAATCAGATTTTTCTGTACCGCTACAAGCGGTGAGGAACAATGATGTAATGAGGATAAAAATACCTAAAGTTGAAAATTTTTTATTCATCTTACCAACTCCTTTTTTATTCAGGATAAAATGTAAGCGATACCAAAATGTTCAATAACCAAAAACTTCAATAAGCACCTCCTTCACAAATGATTACATTATAATGATGGGTTATGAAATATAGAAGAAAAATTGAGTGGACATTTCAATAGTTTTATAATATAAAACTACATTCCACTATATAAAACTAACATAATGGTAATATAATTCAAATTTTCTGACTTGTCAATAATTTTATTAGGGTTTTTTTTCGTTTTTTTCTAATATTACTTCGTTTCTTCTAGCTTTTCTTACTAGTTGGACAAACTGCTGCGCAAGTGAGGTTAATGGTTCCCACTGATTATTATCTATAAGATCCTTCCTAAGTAGGGCACCGCCAACTCCCACGGCAACAGATCCCGCAGCGATGAAATCCTCCGTATTTTCAAGGTCGATTCCCCCAGTTGGCATCATTGGTATGTGACCTAAAGGTCCGCGAATTTGTTTGATGAAATCTGGGCCCAATGAACTAGCTGGGAAAACTTTCACAACATCTGCTCCCCACTCATACGCCTGCAAAATTTCAGTTGGTGTAAAAACGCCAGGAATTACGATTTTCTTGTATCCTTTGGTTACCTCAATCGTTCCTTTATGTAAGGTCGGTGCAAAAATAAATTCTGCCCCTGCCTCAATTGCCATTTCAGCTGACTGAGAGTTCAGCACGGTACCTGCTCCAATTACGGCCTTTTCTCCAAATATGTCTTTTACCTCGCGAATCGCCCCCAATGCGTCCTCAGAATCAATTGTGATTTCAATGCCGGTAACTCCTCCTGCAATAAGGGAAGACACAACTTGAGTCACTTTTTCTCGACTGACTTTCCGAACAACAGCAATAACACCTGAATCTAATAGGTTACTCAGGTTGCTATGACTCATGGAATTCCTCCGTTTCATATTGACGTTTTAATAGATTTTGTTATTCAAACCTTCAACGTGGATGGTAAGGAAAAGGAAGGTCCCTTAAGATAACAGGATTCCTCCTTCCATCGTATTTATATGGTTTGGGCTAATCTCCAAATGGCAAATTCTTGATTTTTGTGTCTTTCTGCAGCCGTCAAAGCTCCGTTTGCGGTTTTCATAATCAGTTCATAGATTTCTTCGCCAATTTCATCAATGGTGTTTATACCTTCAATGATTTTTCCAGCATTTACATCAATATGCTCCTCCATAATTTCATAAAGCCTTGGATTCGTTCCGATTTTAATGACAGGAACAATTGGTGAACCCGTAGGCGATCCTTTGCCAGTGGAAAACAGAACAATTTGTGCACCTCCAGCTGCAAGACCTGCTACCGATTCCACATCATATCCAGGTGTATCCATAAAGATAAACCCTTTCTCCGTTGGTTTTTCTGAATAGGCTATCACTTCCATTAATGTTGAATTCCCACCTTTTTTAATACAGCCTAGCGATTTTTCCTCAAGTGTTGTCAGCCCACCTGCCATATTCCCAGGAGTAGGATTGGCTGATCGGATATCCTCACCTGTGTCTCGAATTCTTGCCTCATATTCCTTTACTATTTTTAAGAAGGCTTCACCGACTTCAGGGTTCACCGCACGATTAGCTAAAATATGTTCTGCACCAATTGCTTCCGTTGTCTCCGCTAAGATACTGGTTCCTCCATCTCTAACAATTGCATCAGAACAGGCTCCAATTGCAGGATTCGCCGTGATTCCTGACCAAGCATCTGAACCGCCACACTCTAATCCGATGATCAATTCCGTAACATCAGCCGTCTCCTTCCTTTGCTCCTTGCTACGCTCTACTGCATGTTTTAGCCAGCTCCTTGCTTCTTTCAGAACGTCGGTAAGCGATTTATCCTTCTGAACTATGAGGGCATTCACATAACATCCCTCTTCTCTTAGTTCCGTGACTATTTTCTCAGCTGGATCGTCATCGCCCATCCCTAGAAAAAGCGCAGCACTTACGTTTGGATGACCCGCCGTCCCTTTGAGCGTGCGAATCGTTTGTTCTAAATCTTCCGGGTATTGTGCTTTTCCCCCTTGATGAGCAACCGGTATTACCCCCGGGGCAAGCTGGGCTACCTTTTTCGTAAGACTGGCCAATTCACCAACCGTATTCAATATAATCACATGGTTTCTAACACCTATTTTCCCATTTGGTCTACGGTACCCTTCAAATGTTTTCATGGCAATTGCACCTCTCGGTTTGTACTTATTCGTTCTTCTTCTTTCAATCCTCGGACATTGAATACATGAACATGGTAACCAGGTTGAATGTCCTCCGTTGCAATGCCCATGCATTCTCCATATTTCATGATTTTTCCACCTTTCGGGATAAAACGGGTTGCGATTTTATGTCCGTAAGGAATCTTTTGCATGACCTCTACGTTCTCCACAACCCCTTGGATGAAGAGTGATTCACCTTCTTTAATGCTTCTAAGAGCCACAGCCACATTATCGTTCTGATTCAGTATTAGCGCATTGAACTTTTTGCTCATAACAGTCCCTCCGATATTAAAAAGTAGTTCCAACGTGTGGTATTGAAAATTCACCAAGTTCCAACTTTTCAAGGCTCGTTTGTTTGCCCGAACAGATTTCGAGAAGTTCAGCTATAATCGCTTCTACTTGAGTTGAAACCTCTTCAGTTGTGACGGTATAGTCAATCAGTTCGTCAAACGCTTCATTTGGGTTTTTTGGGGCTATCGTCATGCAAGGAAGGGCAATGGATCCCGTCAGTACGCCTCTGCTGCTGACAATAATCACTAAACTGCATCCGCTAGAAGCCATATTTGATAAGGCCTCAACGATATTGTTTGGAACGGTAATCAAATGAAGGCCCGCCTCTTCTGGTGTTTCACTGTATCCAAGCACACTTCTAATAGAATGTGTACCAGTCATCCTTGCTTCTAGAAGACTGAGTGCCTTCTCCTGTTCTGTAAATTCAGCATACGCCATCGATCCATTCGTTACTTCTTTCCATCGTTTCCGCTGTAAGCCCTCTCCGATCGTCTGTAGTCTATTTCTTACATTTTCATTTCCAGCACGTTCTGATAATGGTTCTCCCGCTGGTTCCAATGTTTTTGAAAAGCCAAACAGGACTTTGGCGTTCTTTTCTACTAATTTATCAACTACCCCACCTATCACTGGAGCCAATTGATTTAATGGAGCTTCGTCTAAATCTACTGGTAAAATGCCCACTGTCAACGAGGAGATAGGAAAGCGTTTCCTTTTTTGATCAACTATTTCCCTTGACCACTGTTCAGCTATTTCGATACCTGCTTTTATCGTATTTTCTCCTCCAGCAAGCTGCTGAATGCCAATTCCTTTGACTGGTTTTGTTTTCGGAATACTTTTCAGCAATCCACTGACCTGGTTCGTTTCACAGCCTAGTCCTACTAGCAGGGCAGAATAAAGATTAGGATTTGCCGAAATTCCCATCAACATATTTTTTGTTAATTTAAAGTCGTCCCCGAGCTGTGCACATCCATTTCCATGAACAAAAGGAATCGCACCAGGTACCTTTTCAGAAATTTCCCTAGCGACAACACTAGAACATACAACGGTACAAATAACTCCAATATGATTTCGTATTCCTACCGAGCCATCACTTCTTTTATAGCCTTCAAAAGAATAGTCCAACTAAATACTCCCCTTCCATTTCTATTAAAATAGTGGAATAAATTACTCAATCGTTTTTTCTATAGCGGTAGTCCCTGTCGTGTTTTTCGGATTTCCATGAAACTCTTCTTTTCCTTCAATCCCCCGCTTCCTTTGGTAATTATCAACGAGTATTACCGCAACGGGCACAAGCAATGCCGTGGTGATGGTTGAAATTGAAATTTGTGCAGACGCTACAGCAACAAGTCCTTGATATACCTCAGCTTCGGCCGCGGTCATTAATCCTGCCCCACTTGCAACAGTAGCTGCTGCTGCAATGGCTGCTGGTGTCGCAACTGCATTACCAGCTGTAGAAGCTTCTGCCATAGGTGCGATGTAACTTTTCTCTCGGAAAATTTTAAAGGTTAACACCATAGCAAATCCAGAAAAAATTACGGTCATTAAAGCAAGAACAAGCCCCGCGCCAACAACCTGCGGATTAAAGAAGCTCGCCAAATTCATCCCTGCACCTAATGCAAAAGCGAAGAAAGGAATAACCAAGGATTCTCCTGCAGCTAAAAATAAGCGGATTTCATTGTCAAGATTTCCTAAAATCATCCCAATTAAAATAGGTAATAAGACTGCAATAAAGGCGATTAATGGAAAGTTAGCCCCCATCATTCCGAGAGCCATTAAGGTAAAGAATGGACCATCGTTTAGGGATAGAACAGCCGTTGCGCCTACATCTGAACGATTACCGTATTGTCCCGTTAACGCCGCATACATCCCCCCGTTTCCATTGGTCATCGCAGCAATAATTGCCATGGTTGATAAACCAAGGAATCCATTCACTGGATCAGACAAAAGTCCCCATAGCATCCCGACAATAAATCCTGCTAAATATTTTGATGTTGTTAATAACACACCTTTTTTTAGCGCCTTTCCTCCAACACGAAGATTCATTTGACTTCCTGCACAAAATAAGAATAACGCGCATAAAGTCAAAGCCCCATCCTTAAACAAAGCCTGAGAAAATCCTCCGATTTTCAAGAATTCATAATAGCCATCTTGATTCGCGGCAACACCCAACATTTTTAAGAATTTCATGATAAAAGGAATGTGAAGTTGGTCGATTGTATTTAATAGGGCACCTGCAAATAAAGGGACAACCATTAAGCCACCAGGAACTTTATCAATGTTCTGTTTTATTTTCATATTTCACTCTCCAAATGATTTTATTTAGTTGAAGAATAAAACTTATTAATTTGTCCAAAAAAAGGATCACCGAAAGTTTTGTTATCCATAGAAGAGTGTTTTTTAGTTAATAGTGTGTTTACTGTGAGGATAAAAGTGAGTTATTTGTGCATTGTTTTGGTAGAATTGGATGTTCTTACATCATTTAGAAGGGTTCCGATTCTTTCAATTGTAATAGATAATTGGTCCCCTTCTTTTAACCATACTTGAGGATCTCTTCCCATACCGACACCTGGAGGAGTACCTGTGGCAATGATATCCCCGGGCTTTAACGTCATAGACTGTGAAAGGAAGGAGACAATGTATGGTATCTTAAAAATTAAATTTTCCGTATTGGAATGCTGCATCAATTCATCATTTAATCGTAAGGTAATCTCCAGTTGATGTGGGTTTCCTACTTCTTCTTTTGTTACAATAGCTGGACCAATGGGCGCAAATGTATCAGCCGATTTTCCACGGGACCATTGACCGTCAGCAAATTGAAGATCCCTTGCACTCACGTCATTCATAATCGTGTAGCCGAAAATATAGTCCTCTGCTTCCTCTTCGGAAATACATTTTGCTTCCTTGCCAATGACAACCGCAAGCTCGGCCTCAAAATCGACTTGATTCGAATTAATTGGTAATTCAATAGATGCTTGATTGCCAATAAGAGTATTGGCATATTTTGAAAAAATAACAGGCGATGAAGGAGGGTCCATATTCGTTTCTCTACAATGATCAAGATAATTCAATCCCACACATATGATTTTTTCCGGATTGCTTATTGGAGCCAACACCTCCACCTCCGATAAAGAAATGGAAGGTTGATCACTATCCTCGTAACAATTCAGGAGTGATTCAAGATATGGCAGAGTGGCCTCACTTTGCTCAATAAGCTCCTTCATGTCAGTTGGAAGAGACCAATCTTGTGGAAGCTGTTCTTTGTATAAATCATATAAACGATTCAAACTTAAAATCTGATTTTCTACTAAAATACCGAGATGAATAGTAGTTTGCGACCGATATGACACGAACTTCATGTTAAATGCCTCCTGATATGCAGCTTCGTCTTTTATATTGATGCAGACTCTGCAATAATTTTTGGAATACCTAGTCCTTCAGCACCAAGCTTAGATGTTACAGCATCTGGATAATAGCGCTCGATCATTTGAATTCCTAACGCGGCACGGCGTACACGTTCTTTCACTAGTGAAATGTTAGTGCCTTCCCATTGCTTTCCAGAAGGATAGACATCAGGATGATTACGTAGTCCAAATTTAATATAAACCGGAGCTAATACCCGAATGATTTCTGGAATTTCATAATAGCGAAGGAAACCTCCGAAATTATCTGGCACCTCAACATAGATATCAATAGGAATATCAATGGTCTGACGAATGGATGCTAACTTATGTAGCGTAAGCGCAGTTGGCACATTATACGTTCCTGCCCCAAGGTCCTGCATTAATTTAACAGAAACTGGGTTGGCAGCGCCCATTTGCACTGAAACCTTTACAACAAAATCCTCTGGGAGTTGACCCGATTTTTTCATTTCCTTTGTCAGCAGCAAAAGACCTTCATCTGCAATTAAGGCACTCCTTAGTCCAAGTTTAGCTCCTCTTTTTAAATCTTCCATCGCATAGACAAGCTGATCGGCTCCTTCATGTCGCAAACCTATCGATTTCCCACCGCTCGTGAATGGCTGGGCACTAATATCCCATGTACCCCTAGGACCGACAAACAAGCTAAGTTCCATACCTTTTTCAGCAGCCAACTGGCACATTTCCTTAATTTCCTCGTTCGTCTGCAGCATGATTCCACTACCTTGTGAAACGCGATGAATCGTGAGCCCATAATGATCGATTTCCTTTAACGTTTCTCTTAGCGCCACTGGACCTTCCACACTTGGCAGTTCAATTCGGTATTGAGCCCCGTCCGGAAATCTCTTATTTGATGTAGGGAGTTCTGTTAAATCAGTGGATGGATAACCTAGTTTTTCTAATAACTCTCTGGATTCATTCATCTGACATTCCCTCTTTCCTATTTTAATTTATAGGGCATGAATCGTTCTATTTAAAAGAAGGGGGTTCTATGAATCCCCCTTGAATTCGTAGATTACCCCTTAATAAATACAGTTTTAATAGAAGTATAAAATTCTTTTGCTGCTTCTCCTTGTTCTCGTGAACCTGTGCTAGAAGCCTTCATACCTCCAAAAGGTGCCTGAAGTTCAACACCGGCACTTTCAGCATTAATCCGGACAAGGCCAGCTTCGATTTCATCAATAAACTCAAGCAGTGAACCAATATTCGTAGTAAAGATTGAAGCACTTAATCCGTATTTCGTCTCATTAGCAAGGTTAATCGCCTCTTCTAAATCAGTTGCCTTAAACAGTGCAATGACCGGACCGAAAATTTCCTCCTGCGCAATGCTCATTTCTGGTGTAACGTTTTCAAAAATCGTTGGTGTGACATAATATCCTTTCGCATGCTCACCGCTTGTTAGTGGCTCTCCACCGTAAATAAGAGTAGCTCCCTCTTCTTTACCCTGTTCAATATATTTGATTACAGTACGGAACTGACTTTCACTTGCACACGGTCCCATCCAGATTCCCTCTTCTAATCCAGGGCCAACCGTTATTTTCTCTGTTTCTTGAATCAACTTTTCTTTAAAAGCTTCGTAAACCTCCGATTCAACAATGACACGGCTTGAAGCCGTACATTTTTGTCCAGTAGAGCGAAAAGCACCGCTAATAACAGCCTCAACGGCACTATCTAAATTGGCATCCTTCATAACAATGACCGGATTCTTGCCTCCCATCTCCAACTGAAACTTGATCCCTCGGCTTGCTGCAGATTTAGCGACGCCTTCACCTACAGTTTCAGAACCAGTAAAGGTAATTGCATTTAAGAGCGGATGTTCAATCAGTTTCTGACCAATGACTGAGCCGGAACCTGTTATAAAATTGATGACCCCTTCTGGAAGTCCTGCTTTAGCAAAGCAGTCAACTACTTTTGCTGCTGTTACTGCTGCTTCTGTTGCTGGTTTAAATACGACGGTATTTCCATATACAAGTGCAGGTGCTATCTTCCAAATGGGTATGGCTACTGGAAAATTCCAAGGTGTGATTACGCCAACGACTCCAAGTGGTGAACGCTTAGTAAACATGAGCGCATCCTTATCAGACGATGGAATAACATCGCCGTCCTTCCGCATGCCTTCTCCAGCATAATAGCGAAGAATCGCAACACCACGGGCCGTTTCACCTTTTGCTTCGGGAAGAGTTTTACCCATTTCTCTTGTCATCGTTTCAGCAATCTCTTCTAGGTTTTCTTCAAGAATATTTGCCACTTTGTAAAGAATTTGACCCCTTGCTGCCTGCCCTAGCTTCCGCCATAGCTTTTTCGCCTTGTGTGCAGCCTGCACAGCATGATCAAGGTCTTCAACCGTAGAACTTTGAACATATCCGACAATTTCTTCTTTATTTGCTGGGTTTAAACTTTTGATAGTTTCCTCTGATGCGGACCCAATCCACTGATTGTTAATAAAGTTTCTGTACGTTTTTTCCTTCATTTCTGTTTGCATGAAAGAACACTCCTTTTATGAGTTTTTTTCACTTTGTTTTTGCTTTTGTCATGCATGCGGGAACTACCTCGAGCTTAATCTTTGAGTATGGGTTTAACAAGGAGAATCCGGAGAATTGTTTTACATTATAAAACTCGGTTTATGTATTCTAAACTAAAGTCATTTTATCACACTTGTTCAAATTTTCAAACACATTTTTTCACAAAAATTTTGATAAGGACCGAGATGTTTTTATAGAAGACGAATGCATGTATCGGGGTAATGTTACTAGAAAAATTTAGGATTAAATATTAAAAAACCAGCGTTCAATCCCGCTGGCTTCATCCTCTTCGGTTAAACTATTTATTAGGGGTTATAAATAATTTTTGAGATATAAAGTAGGCTAAGGTTGCGACTAATAATGTTGCCACAAATGGAATGATAGAAGTCTGCCCAAAAACGACTTCTTGACTAGTATTATTGTTCATTGAAGATAAATCAGGAGTGTAATGAGTTGTCAGAAGCCAACCTGATAAAATTTGCACGATTAAATACAACAAACCAAAACTTAAAATAAATACCACATATTTTTTCAATCTGGTCCACCCCCCTTTTCTTATCTACGTAACAATTATGAATAAGGTTTCACCCTACACCGTTCTCAACAATACGGCTCACTATTTAAATAGATAAATGCCTTGCATTCTTGAAAAGGCAAAGCACCCGTTAATTTTCCATTGATAGTTCTTCAATTGTTTTAAAAACTCTTGAATAGACATCTTGAATATTTTGTTCATTTACTTCGTCATTATATAAACCGTATCCCCAATACTGTTCACTTTTGCTATCGTAAAGATAAGCATAAACACCTGAATCAACATCTGGAAAATTTTCAAAACTCGCATCTTCATAAATAAAAGGTACATAAGATTTTGGTGTTTCGATAAATAAGAATGGGAGTGGACTGTTATTATAAACAGTTGCATATTGCGGCTTATCTGCTTCTTTTAAGTTTTTCTTCGTAATAAATATAGCATCATAGTGATCTACGTTTTGCAAATCAGTAAAATCTATATTTGTAAATCTAACATTATCTTCTTTAATCTTGGGTTTTTCCCCAATAATCCCAATATGTAGTGATCTTCCACTATAAATTTCAAATTCTATTTTTTCTTCATGCTTAGAACACCCAACTACTATACATATAACTGAAATCAATAGTATAACAAAATTAACTTTTGATTTCATACTTCTAACCCCCTTTAGCAAAAAACAGTCAATTATTATACTAACCCACCCCCGTTAAAATAAGGATTTCGCCAGTACGCATGTAAGTCCAATCAATGAAGTTAATTTTGTGATTACCAAAGCCTTCTATTAATTATTCTAGTTTAGTAAGTAGTAAAACTTATAAATTATTAACTTTTTGTTCTAGTTCACGCTTTTGGCGTAAGTGATGGCGAAAATGCATACCTACAAGATCGTACCACTCCCTTGCGTTCAGCCAGCCAAAACCTCCATGATTAACTTTGTAATTGGGATTTATAGCATCTACTCTAGATTCCCATTTTCCCAACCTCTGCATTACCTGATCTAACCTACTCATTAAATCTTCTTTACTATCCGAATTGCTTGGTGGTGTATTTAGTTCGTCCGGCAACTTGATTTTAATTGGTGGGAACCCTCCGATTTTATATATGTGCTCACCAAAGTCCGTTTTTCCAAGTTTTTGCTCTTCCTTTGACTTCGCACAAGATTCTACATTGTCAAGGTACTCAATGGCGACTAGAATTACATGGTCGTACATTTGACCAATGGACCAAACCCCTTCAACCGATATATATCTAAGTTGCTCAAGTGAATAGTTTTGCAAATCGCTTTTATATGTTTCAATCAGTTTTTCAGCACTCATTAATTCGCTCCTTTACCATTGTGCTACACCTTAATGTTCTCGTTTATAACAATTTTTTTCACTCTATTACTTGTCATCTTTATTTACAATAAGCTTCGGTAGTTCAATACCTTCAAAAAAAGTGCCTTAATCCTTCTTGGATAAACGCACTCGGTAGTATAACAACTGTTACAAATTTCATTTATTACTCAGATCGAGCATCATATGTGAACGGAACAAATCCACCAAGGACTCCTATCCCTTCTACAAGTAGATAACTTTCATATTTCCCTTCTAATTTGACCCCAACCTTATTAAATAAAAAATAATTATCTATATTACTATCAATAACTTTATAATTATTGGAATCTAGTACACATTCTTTTCCTTGGCACTCTATGCTGTATTTATTTGATAACCACTTATCAAATGAAGAAGATGGCGGTTTTGTTATTGTTAGAAGTACGACAAACAATACAAGCAGGCTGAAGATCATAATACGTTTCTTTTTCATTGTTAAACCCTCATTCAACATATTTACCAATAACTACATTTTAAAATAAGGTACTAAATTATGCCATATCAATATTCAACCAGACTTACTTCTTTAGTAAAAAAAGCTTCAATAAAAATAGGCGATATCCTTCTTGGATCAATGCACCCGTTTGTTATACATATGACTTACACAATAATTGCATAAGTCATAATTTCTTACGTTTTCGTTCTAAAAATATTGGTGCTATATTTAGCAAGATAGAAACAATTGTCAAAAACCAAAATGCCCTTGCCATACCAGGTATTACATCCGATAAAGCCGCCCAATCTTCCGCTTTTACCCACCGAGTTAGATAACTGTAATCTGCACAAATTGTTAATGCTGTAAATGATAATGCCATCGCCATAGCAAGCTTATAATCCTTTCCTGCTGCATACAAAGAAAGATTTATAACAGTTACTACTATTGCAATAACCCCAAATATTACCCACATAACTATACCCCCATTTTGACATTTATACGTTAAATCTTATTTTATAGTAAATGCCCCTCCTTTTGTGATTTCTTTTTAAACAAACCTGCCCCAGTAGTACAATAAAAAAAAGCGACCTCGTTATTGAAGCAACGCACATGTTAATTGAATAGTGGGAATAACGAAAGGTAAAAGGATTATAGTTCAATTTCCATATCTGTACTGTTATATTCTATTAGTTCTAAACTCTCCGTCATTTGAATATTTTGCGATGAACCATTAATGGTCTGTTCAAAGTTACTTTGTAATTCTTTTCCTATCAGCACTCCAGTGTCATCCACTGTTAAATTTTGCTTTATGCTTTTGTAGATTATATTTTCATTATAAGATAAAGAATTTTCTAAAGAACTTATCACATTCGGATCAGCACCTTCTTGTTTCGCTTTGTCCAACTGTTCATTTATCTCAGAAATATTTTTCTGCTTTACAGATGATAGGTAGGAGTCATTATAAGCAATTTCGTAAATCGTTAAATGATTTTCCTCTTTTTTCTCTACCTTTTCAATATCATCCCTATTAAGTTCTATATTCATAAATGATTGCAAGTAATCAGGATATCCTGTTGCATTTTCATTAACGAATTGCCATTGGGGTTCTTCTGTTAAAACTTCATTATCATTACCGATAAACTGATTATCCTCGTTTATTCTACCAAAACGCTGGTATTGTGTTTTATCTTTTTGAATAACCTCCGTGAGCGTTTTATTATTGGCTTCTCCTAACGCCATTTCTGTATGCCAGTCAACATAGCCATCTTGAACGACAAAAGTTCCTTCTGTCCCTTGCGTTTGTTTTTCATTTTCGTTTTCTACAACATATACATAAGAAAAATTCCCATTTTCAAGCTGAGTAGCTCTATTACTTGCATCTCGAACTAAGGATATATGTTGACTAACAACATTATTCGAACAGGCGGTCAAGATAAAGAAAAAAACAACAAAAATACTTAGAAACACTTTCTTGTTTTTCATAAACTTCCCCCTAACATTCAACATTTTTTAAACGTTTACATTTATTACTACGAATTAAAAAATATAAAGTTTCGCTTATTAAACCCTCGTTAGCACAATAATCAATTGATTTTATCTTCTAAATCTTTGACTCTTTTTTCTAATTTTTTCGACCTTTTTTCCACTTCATATGCGTTACAAAACGCTCCCGATGCAAGGGCGAATGCTACCAGAACCCAATACCAATCCACTTTATATTTCCTCCTCAGAATCATTTAACTAAAATTTTTTTCGACCAACCTGCCCCTTTAGTTTAATAACTTCCACAAAAAAGTGCGTCAATCCTTCTTGGATCAACGCACTCGTTTGTTGAATAAGGCTAAAAAAGTTACATACGTAACTGTTGTTCATATCTGTAATTTTTAAGTGATTGTATGAATTCGTTCACGTTACTTAACTTTTCGTCTGGTTGAACACTAAACTCTAATGTCTGATAATGGGGCAACCACTGTACCCCAATTGTATGTACGTTAGCTTCTTTACCAGCCTGAATGTCAGCGTCACTATCTCCTAAAAAATAGCATCAGTGTTTTTTATGTTAAGCTGTGCCAATGCCTTGTTTAATCCCTCAATTATCAATCAGGTGGATAATCACCCAACGTGTCAATCGTTTCTTTTAATTCTTTGGATACCATCGATGTTCATTTTTTTTGCTTCTTGTATAACTAATTTAGCTTTGTTGTGTTTTTCGTGCCTCGGTCGAATAATAATTTTATCCTCAAACTAAAATTGCATTAATCAATTCAAAGAGTAAAGACTATTTAATAAAGGAGGATAATTAATGAAATACAAAGCAGAGAAAACAATCGAAATTTCATCCTGGATAATTGTTTCACTATTGTTAATAAAATTGACACCAAAAACTAAAATTCGTGAATCATTAGTTATATTTTTATTTAAACAAGTATTAACATGGATTTTTGGATTACTAGTGGTACAAAAAAACTTAATTTCCTATCCATATCGCTTATTTTTCAAAAAGACAAATAAAGCTAGTTTTTCATTCGAATATTTTATATATCCTGGACTTTGTGCTTTATTTAGTTTGTACTACCCAAAAAATAAATCTATCCTTTTAAAAACCCTACATTCCTTTATTGGTCCTTCAGTAATAGTCATCTTTGAAATTATTGCAGTGAAATATACAAAATTAATTAAATATAAGAAATGGGCTTGGTATTGGAGCTTTATTACAATTTGGATAACAGATTACTTAACACAAGCTTTTCATAACTGGTTTTTTAAAACTAAACTTCATGAGTAAAAAGGGGCTGGTAGACTAATATGGTACCTATAAATAGGACACTTGGAAAAGAGTGTTTAATCTATAGGTATTTTTTTATATACTTAAATCTAATACGTGGGGATTAGGGGACGACTATGAGTAAACTAAAATTTTCAGACAAACAAGTAAAAAAATTACAAAATAACCCAAATGTACAGCGTGTCAGCAATTTAGCTATTACATATACAGATGACTTTAAAAGTAGATTTATGGACGAATATATAGCAGGTAAACTACCTAGGCAAATCTTTAAAGAGAATGGGTTTGATGAGGCCATTGTTGGTATAAAAAGGATTGAACAATCTGCATTTAGGTGGAAAAAGGCATATGAAAAAAATGGACTTATAGGACTCTCAGATTCACGAAAAACAACTGCTGGTAAGCCTTTGAAGCGTGAACTTTCTCAAGCAGAAATCATCGAAAGACAAGAAGCAAGAATTAAACTGTTAGAAGGACAGGTAGAACTATTAAAAAAGCTAGAAATGACAGAAAGGAGGCTGTTAAACAAAGGTCAAAAACTCGAAACAAATAAAATATTTCAATTGATTAAGGAAACAATTGATCAAAATGGTTTCACACGAATGACTAAATATTATTGTGATCTAACGGGTGTATCACGTTCTGGATACTATAGTTTTCTAGATGCTTACGAAGTACGATTAGAAAAAGAACGAGTTGATATAGAAGCAAGAGATATTATTTTAAAGGCATTTAATCGACGTGGATACAAGAAAGGGTCTCGTTCCATTAAAATGATATTGGAAAACGATTTTAACATTAAATATAGCCGAAAAAAGATCCAAAGAATTATGAGAAAGTACAATATCGTTTGCCCTCATAGAAAGCCAAATCCGTACAAAAAAATTGCAAAAGCAACCAAAGAACATCAAGTCGTACCCAATATGTTAAATCGAGAATTTAAGCAGGGAGTGCCAGGTAAAGTATTATTAACGGATATTACTTATTTACCATATGGAAATAAAGCTATGGCTTATTTGTCAACCGTAAAAGATGCTTCTACGAATGAGATTTTAGCATACCATGTGTCAGACCGAATCACTTTAGACATCGCTACTAAAACGATTCAAAAACTGATAAGTAATAAGAAAATAAAATTGAGTCCAGATGCGTTTATTCATTCAGATCAAGGGAGTCATTACACAAGCCCAACTTATCAAAAACTATTAAAGAAACATGGCTTAGGCCAATCTATGTCTAGACGAGGAAACTGTTGGGACAACGCCCCACAAGAGTCCTTTTTTGGCCATTTAAAGGATGAAGTCGACTATGAATCCTGTAAATCTTTAAAGGAATTAAAAGCTAAAATAAATCATTATATGGTTTATTACAACAATTATCGTTACCAATGGAATTTAAAAAAGATGACCCCTATACAATATAGAGATCATCTTTCAGCTGCATAACTCTTTTTTTAATGTGTCCTTGACATGGGTGCCAGTTTAGACTGCCTCTTTTTGTATTAATTTAAATACACGATTTTAAGTATCGCTTTTTTTACATTATTGCCTCCGTTTGTCAACAAAATGTGGGTTATCTTTCAACTTCTGTCACTGTTGACTTTGAATTAACTATTAGCCTTTCCTAACAATGTAAAGAAATCCTCAATGAGAAAAATACTATGGTTTTTCTATCTGTTTTTGTTTTTGTCTTTCTTCCATTAGGAATAGCTGGAATCTATTCTTCTTTCCATTAATCTGTACCGTTACAAAAAATGGGCATACTCTTTTATTGGAAGCAAGGTATCAAAAATTTTAAGTACTTTTCACTCTCTCTTAGTTTCGTGGCCAGTATTAACGGTACCGCTCTTCTTTATATGGATTGGCTGTCATGGAGTAGCCACGCTCTTCCCAGAATCCAGCCTCGTCTGCTTTCATAAATTTTATCCCTGAAACCCACTTTGTGCCTTTCCATAGATAAAATTCTTCTGGTGGAATAAACCTTAGTGGATAACCATGTTTTAGATCAATATCATGCCAATCATGATTTTTATCTTTCCAACGGTATACAAATAAAGAATCGTCCCCTAATAAAGGCTCTAGCGGTAGATTTGCAGAATAACCAAATCTCTCCCTATTGTAATACCCAAAAATTTTAATGTATTTTACGCCTTCATTCATTTCAACTAATTTCATTAACTCTCTAAGCGCAATTCCTTCAAAAGTTGTATCAAATTTAGACCAAGTGGTAACACAATGCATGTTAACGGTTGATATGGTCTTTGGAAGTTCCATGATTTCCTTATAGGATAAGGACCTTTCTTGCTTCACTTCACCGAAAAGTCTGAAATTCCATGTGATTTCATTAAACTCGGGAACATCCCCAGTGTGCAGAATTGGCCATTTTTCTGTTTCAAATTGTCCAGGTGGAAGTTGCCTTTTCATCTTACACCATCCCTTTTTCAATTTAAACGTTAAACCACCGTACTTCGTATAGTATGCTCCAAGCCTTTTCCTTTATAAACATGACAATGATAGTAGGGATTGATTACCCCCCCCTCTACCCCATACACTTTCTTGGCCAGAACTATATTAATTTTTAATGGCTTTCTTTTAATAACTTGTTCCCTTTCTAATTCTCCTAATAATAAACTAACAGTTTCTCTTGATGAGCCGATCATACTTGCGATATCATGCTGAGTAATTTTGACTTCAACTGTTTGCCAATCTCCACTTCTTACACCAAAGCGGTTACTTAACTGCATAAAGAGTAAAAGAATTCGATGTTTGACATCTTTATAGGCAATGCTTTCTGTTATTTGGTACACCTCTTTTAACTTTGAAGTCAAAATGGTTATAAGCTTTAACGAAATATCAGGATTTTGACGAAGTAACTCTTCAAAACGATCCTTTGTTAACGTGCAAACAAGGGAGTCAATCATCGTTTCTGCATAAATGTTGTATTCTGTTAAGGAAAAACTAGAAGTTTCTCCAAAGATATTACCTTCACTTAAAAGATCAACTGTGAATTCCTTTCCTGTTGAAGATATCCTATATAAACGAACCTGTCCTTTTTTTAAGAAAAATAATGACCTCATATGTTGAGTCGGACTTAAGATAATTGTCCCTTTTTTTATAGGAGCGGTTACCGTCACTTCGTCTATTTTCTTTAATTCTTCTTCCGGTAGCTCATCTAGTAAATTTATATGTGAAAGTAGCATGAGTTTTTCCATGTCTTCACTCCTTGTTATACTGTTCTATAATCTTTTCATAATCAAACCAGTAAATAGATCGACATCTTCTTGGCATTTACAATCACCTGATAATATATGTAAATCCATATCCATTCTAGAAATGCTTTAAATATAAAAAAACGTCCTAGAGAAGTCTCTAGGAACGTTATCTAAATTATTTAAATAACCGAAGGTATTCCCCATAGCCTTCTTCATTTAGCTTTTCAGTTGGGATAAATTTAAGTGCTGCAGAGTTAATGCAATATCGAAGACCGCCTTTATCACGTGGTCCATCATCAAATACGTGTCCTAAATGAGAGTCTGCTGAGGAGCTTCTGACTTCAATGCGTCTCATCCCATGGGACGTATCTAGTTTTTCAAGGACTTCTTGATGCTTAATAGGCTTTGTGAAGCTAGGCCATCCACACCCAGAGTCGAATTTGTCCAATGAACTAAATAATGGTTTACCAGAAACGATATCTACATAAATTCCTTCTTCCTTGTTATCCCAAAATTCATTTTGGAATGGTGGTTCAGTACCATTTTCTTGGGTCACATGGTGCTGTATAGGAGTAAGATTCTTTATGTTTTCTGAGTGGTGTTTCTTCCAATTTTCCCGGATAAATCCCGCTCGTCCAGATCCTTCCTTGTACATATTATAATGAAAGGAATTCTTTTTATAATAGCCTTGATGGTATTCTTCTGCTGGATAAAACACAGATGCCTCACTGATTTCTGTCACGATTGGCTTTGAAAACTTTTTGCTATTCTCTAATGCCTGTTTGGACTCTTCGGCTAGCCTCTTTTGTTCCTCAGTATGATAAAAAATCGCCGTTTTATAGGACTCTCCGCGATCACCAAACTGACCATGTGCATCGGTTGGATCTATTTGTTGCCAGAATAGATCTAAGAGCTTTGTATACGGGAAAACATTCGGATCATACGTAATTTGAACTGCCTCATAATGACCCGTTGTGTTTGAGCATACTTCTTCATAGGTTGGGTTGTCTTTATGCCCACCTGTATATCCTGAAACTACATCAATAATGCCTGGTAATTCATCAAATGGCTGAACCATACACCAAAAACATCCACCAGCAAATGTAGCTAATTCATAATTTGTTGACATAATCATGCCTCCTACTAATACTTAGTTTTACCTAAACCCTATCTTTTCCTTCAATTCTGAAAGATTCCTCAGAACATAAAAGGGCACTCTTAAATCTTTCCTCAAGATGTCGAATCTATAAATAATATCTTTTTTTTATAGTAATTCATTACATACACTACTTGGCTCTCTTGCAGGCTGTCAAAACTACATTGCGAATAATACCTTCACTTCAGTTGTTACTTTATGAGAGGTAGATTCTATATTGCAATTTACTAATACCATGATTAGTTCCTCCTCTAAAGTGTTTCTAATAACTTACACTTACGATTATACTTGGAATCCCTTTTAAAAAATGTAAGCTGCCTTACATTTTTAATAAATAATAAAGTCAAGTAATATTTGAAACTCTGCAATTGGTAGAATAGACTGTTTTGGATAAGCCGCCATTAGTTTAAGTACATTATTTCACAAACTTTAAACACGTTTTTTTCATAAATTGCTTTTCCATTGGGTTGAGACATAGTACAGGAAAGGTTAAAGCTAAAGAAATTTATACAGTGATGGGCTAATTTTATCCACCAGTCTATATTTTTTTAGAAAGGGTGGTCTAAAGAATTAACAGTATTAGGCATATAAGTAGGCGATAAAATGACAATAATCTACTTGTAAAATAAATGGAAGAAAAGGAAAATTTAGATTATACTATAAATAGTCATTAAATTTGGTGGTGTTTATAATTAATAGACTAATTCCTTTTTTCATATTTTCCGTTATTGCTGTATTACTTATCGGTTGTTTTAATCAAACAATTGAAGTTGAATCACCTAAAGAAAATATTAAGAATCCCTTCATTGTTAAGAATGGCAATCAGGAATTTAGAATTATACCCTTTTATAGTCAAATATTAGATTACTTGGAAAGCGTTTCAGAAATTGAACAACACGAGAAGATGGAAGAACATTACTATCAAAAAGTTGTCGAACCATTTCAATTAGATACTATAGGTAAAGGAGAGGGGTTTTGGCTAAAGGACCATTGGGCTTTTGCAACTCCTAAAGACATTAAAACTTTGGAGGAATTTGTATATTCTCTAATTAATAATCAAGATGAAATAAATAAAACAATAGAACAAGCCTTGATTAAATCATCTAATACCCTTCCAGGCGGGAATAAGACTGTGTATTTATTTCCTCCTAATCCGGATGACATGTATGGTATAAATTTAATGGGTGGCGTTTCTGGGCTAGCAGTTAGTAAGGATGTATTCATAATACGGATTGATCCATCTTCATTTAAAGAGGATTTGTTGGAGTATGCTGTTGCACATGAATATCATCATACTAATTATATGGAGAGCGGAAATGTAAACTGGAATAACACTTTATTAGATTCAATTATTCTCGAAGGAAAAGCGGACACTTTTGCCAAAAGTCTGTACCCCGATATTACTATACCGTGGATAGAACCTCTTTCAGCCCAAAAAGAAAAAGAGATATGGGAGGATTTGGAAGAAGATTTATGGTCAATTGACCTTGACCGATCATTATATCACGATTATCATAATGGAAATCCTAGCAAAGGAATCCCCACTTGGACCAACTACAAAATTGGATACCAAATCATGAATTCCTTTTTGGAAAATAACCCTTCCGTCTCGGTTCATGACTGGACGATATTATCTGCGGAGGAGATTTTATCAAATAGTAAATATGGAGATAGGATTTCAAAATAAAAGTTTATTTAGATTCTTGCAAAGGAAGAGATATTCTGACTTTGCTTTTTTGTTTTGCATTTTCTGTCTACTTAATTATAAAGCTCTGTTTTTCTTCTTCAACTATCCTGCCCCGTTTGTTCAATAGGGAGTTCAAACAATAAGGTGGTTAATTCATCTTGGATCAACGCACCCGTTACTTCAACTACTCCTATAATAGAACCTTTTCTAAATTTGCACTTAATGAAATAAATTCATCTTCACTTTCTGTTTCTACCTAAGAAAAACCCATCATTCACAAAACGTGGGATAATATGCTTATTAGATAGTTTAGTAAAACAAAGTAAAGAGAAGGGTTTTCATTTTGTAGAAAGATTAGTAAATGATTATAAAAATGGTAGTAATACATTCAACCATTCTGGAGAAGGTTTATTTGGCGTCTCCTTGTTGAGCTAAAGCACCCTTTAGCTCAATAACGAAGAGAGCTTGAAATATTGTAGTTATGAATTTCCAACTGTTCAATTAAGAATTACAAATTCCCGTTTTCTAATAAGAATTGTGTTTATTTTAACTATTAACTCCAAGAACACATACTGTCGCTATCGGCTTCATTTTCTTTAGTTCCATTTTAATATTGGAATACCCTGCATCCTTCAGTTGATTAGAAATTTCAATCCCTAATCGTTTGGATGATTCTTCTGTTGCTCCTTTCATAAAGGGTTGAACAGTGATAGTAATCACACCATTTTCTTTCATGAATTTACGAATTCCCTTTAGGGTTTCAACAGGATTTCCCCAAAAAATAATAGTGTTGATTGAAAAAACCTTATCAAAAAGAAGATTAAATGAAGGAAGATTTTGAGCATCTGCAAGTATTAATTCAACTTGCCCTTTTTGAATTGAATCTTTATTTCTTTTCTGAGCCTGTTGCAACATTTTTTCTGAATAATCAATCCCTATAATTTTACCATCTTGAATAACTTTGGAAGCCACCTCGATTCCAATCCCAGGTCCGAACCCAATTTCTAATACGTTATCATCTTTTTTGACATTTAATAATGAAATAGTCCACTTGTTCTTTTCGGCACTAACCGTTGCCATTAACTTTCCTGCGATACTGCCAAAAAAACCTTCTGGCTTCTTAAATTGATCACCAAATTTTTTCAATATACCCATGCTATACTTTTAGCCCCTTTCTTTTTCAAAAATTCTCCAATAACTCCTTTCTTCAACTATACTGCTATTTAGCAAAATAACTTCAACAAGAAAGGTAGTTAATCCATTTTGGATCAACTCATTCGTTAGTTTAACGTATAGGTATCACAGTTTTAACTCGATTAAACATAGATCAGTCAATTTTGTTTTTCCGTTTCTATGCCTTCTCCTAATTTTGCAAAATAGTCTATTAAAAAATGAAAAATAATGAGTGGTAATATTGACCCTAAACCAAGATAGAGGATAGAAAATATGATTCCGAAAACCGTTGTTCTTAATACTCCTTTTATCAATCCCTGATAAGTGTGAGCGAGACCGAACAATACTGATGATAAGAAGATAATTAACCAAATCGAAAAATTGGGGAATAAGAACGCTAAAGCAAAAATGAGAAATCCTCTATATATGATTTCTTCAGTTACACCTGCTGTAATTGAAACGTAATTCCACAATTTTTTCTCCTTTTTAGTTGTAGGAAGTATGTCTGAGAATTCTACTTTATCCAATTCTTTTTCTTTTGCCTGTGATAATTTACTTCTAATCTTTTCACTATATCGAAAACCTATAAGATAATATATGATGCTAAGTAAATATAGTAACGCAATAACAAACGCAGAATAAGTAATAAATGGGCCAAATACCTCGGTGTTAATAGTTGGTATTGTCAATCCAATATCAGTAAAAGTTAGGTCTGTAAAAACAATTATGAGTAGTATAAAAATGGTGGGACCACATAGACCTATAATTGAATTGATATAGAACTTGATTCTTGCATTTTCGTTGGTTTTAACATCTGATTTGAATTTTTGAAAATCAAAATAACCGACAATTGGTTCATATAATAATGCAAAGATTATTACTAACCAAAAAGCATATTCCAAACCTTCATCCCCTATCTTTTACATTATTGATTCACCACTTTTTAGAACCTTTACTAAAAACAACAATCTTTAAGAAAACACCCTTATAAGATGAGGTACATTCTTCAAAAATCCTGACCCTTTCATATAAATAATACGATGTGCTCCGTTCGTTGATTAACTTCCACAAAAAGATCGTCAAAAGACGAACCTTTTTTATTCAGTTTTTCCAAAAGCAACTTGTATGCTGTAATTCATTTGTTAGCTATTATCAGGAACCTTTTAGAATTTGTACGAATTCCCTTTTCGGTTCGATTGTTTTCGATGAAATCACTCAGAATACCCAAGTCGTTCTCTCCGTGACCAAAATCAGGAATGATTGGTGTATGTCTGAGTAAGAATATCAGATCCTCAGGTCTTTGATAGTAATCAATAGCATCATATTCAAAAGATTGAACTTCGGTAAAACCCGCTTCTTTCAGTTCTTTTAAATGTCTTTCTTTTAACGCCCCATCGACTTCCCCATAATTTTGTCCCCGTCCAAAAGCTGTCTTCAAATTTAATTTGTCAGCTTCGCTCACTTGCTGCGTTAAAAAAATCCCACCGCTTTTTAATACCTTTGCTATTTCGGTTGAAACATACGGTGCGTGGCGACTTGAGATGACATCAAAAAAACCAGCAGGGAATTGTAAATTATCAGAAGACATTTGGGAAAACCGAACGTTTAACACCTCTGAATTTTTAAGATTGGATTGAGCCGTTTCCATCATTCCGCTTGATAAATCAATTCCAACCAGGAAAAGCAATGAAGAAGCGATTCTTAATACATTTTCTCCTCCGCCAGTACCAACGTCCAAGAGAATATCTGTACTTTTGCACTTCTTCGTCACTTCTTCGTAAAAATCCCACTTAACACCTTCGGTTGTGACTTGTAATTTACTAAAATCCCAGCCATTTATTTTTCCAACCTTATCATAAAATTCTAATTCATTCATTTATATGAACCTACCTTTCAAATATAAAAATGTCTATACTACTTTTTTTCCAATCCCATGAGCAAGCAATGCGATAGGGATAATTAAGAGACAAAAAGGTAAGCATAAAAAAATTATTTTCCATGTAATTACTTCATTCACTAATAAGGAACGAAATAAGACTAAACTGTATGGAATTATAACGATCAGAGAAGTAAATGCACCAGGCGTAACGGAACGAAGAATGAAGGATTGACCAATATGAGTAAAAGCGTGTAGAAAAAAGACCAATGTAGTAATGGTAAAAATATAAATATTACCAAATAATCCTTGATTGACATATTGATTTGCCATAACGGTTGAACTACTTACGAATAGGAATATAATTAATACGGCAACTGCAAACTGGGCTGTTGACATAGAAAATTGCTTAATCACTCTATCCGCAAATCTTTCCGGCAATATGTTGTATATCTTTGTTGAATTTCTCTTCATCCACCTCTCAACCATAATAATTTCTTCAAAGTCATGAAGGATAAACATAATTGGAAATAACCAGATAAGTGTTTGAATATCAAACCACTGTTCCATAATTCACATCCTTTCCATCAAACGATTATTTTCTTTTAACAATTCTTGGTGTTCTTCCTTCAATTAACCTCCTCAATAGTTTAATAACATCTACCACAATGCTAACATAATTTTCCAATAATGAAATTAGAAATTTAATAATAAGCTAATTTCGTATAGATTTTTTATATAACGGGGTTTTAGGAGGCGTTCGAGTATGGTATTGAACTTAGCAAAAACTTTGCATTTGAAAATCGAGTTGAACAAATGCTCATTTCAGCTTGTCAAAAATCTAAGTATGTTACCGTTGAAATACTAAGGATTTCATAAAAAAAGACCTTAAATAAGGTCGATTTCAATTTGATCATATTCTAACTAAAAGTTCATATTTTCAACACCAATGAGTATCTTAATCTGATCTTCATTTTCTTCAACTAATACATTGAGTTGCTTATTTGCTTTTTGATTATATTCTTCAATATCGTCCATTGGTTCACCTAAAACTTCCTGTATATAAGAATTGATATACGCACTTATTTCAGTTGTTTTCTCAATGTATTTTTTATAATACTCCTCTGGAGCCAGTCCTAGCTTTTTAGCTTGTGGTTCTGCGAACTCACGAATTGAATTTGCTGCTTCACTATTAATATGATCAGGTGGATAATCACCCAACGCCTCAATCGTTTCTTTTACTTCTTTGGATACATCGATGTTCATACTTTTTGCTTCTTGTATTACTAATTTAGCTTTTATAGTCCCGTCAATCATATTAAGTATTTCTTCATCCGGATATAAAAAACGTAACTCACCAATTGTTATCTCTTCTCCTCTTACAATTGCAGCAACATCTTCATCATTATACTTAGTAGAATCAGAGCATCCCGTTAAGATAATGAAATAAATAACGATGATAGAACAAAAGGGTTTATACATAACTTACACACCTCATTCCAGAACCATAACTGACTAATATTGGAACAACGCAAGGTTTGTTTACGCACATTTGAAACCAACAGTTATCCAAAGTGATTATGAAACCACCAAACAACAAGAAACATACTCACTAATCCCCAAGCTGTGGTACTCACTATCCACCATATTATGGATTTAGCTTTTATTGAATTTTCCGTGTCTTCCATATTTGCTTTTATAAAAGCGAGTTTACTTTCCAACCCTTTTTTCATAGAAGTGAGAACTACAAATCCGATTATTATGAAACCAATAGTTATCCAGAGTAATAAGTCCACCTTTTATAACCTCCCTTTTTTGTGAATTACTTTTCTTTCAATCTTCTTTATTCTATTATCCTGTCCCGTAAAAATGCCTTGCCTTCTTGTCGAAGCAAATGCTGAATAGGAGTCAATTTGGAAAAGTAATTATACGAACTTTTTATAATCATCTATATAGAATGAAACATACCCACAATTAGGACAAACTGCTGCTTTTGGCTTTGCTGAGATATTGTTAAATAGTCCTTTCCCTTTTTTGCTTATTTTAATGCCATACATAACACCTTCAACCTTCACATTACAGTCTAGAATCATTTTTATGTCGCATTGGTAACATTTCATTCACTTTTACACCACCGTTATTAGGTACTTTGATCTGTTAGTTTTTTATACGTTTTAATAAAGGCTTAGGTTTCACTATAGACCATACCTCTTCCACTAAGCTTCCCCGTTTGTACAATTACTTCTTCAAAAAGGGTGCTTCTCCTTCTTTAAGGAAAGCACCCCTTTAGCTTAGTAATTAAATTTTCAAAGCCATTCTTACAGTTTTTAAAATATGTCCATCGAATTCGTCATCAAACTCTTTAACCATTTCGAACCCTTTTGCTTCATAAAACGTCTTTCCTATTTTATTATCCTTTTCTACATTTATATAAATCTCTTTTACACCATCTAAATCTTTAATTCCTTGTTGTAACAAAGCTGAACCAATACCCTTACCTTGGTATTCTGGATAAAGATAAATAGAACCCAATTCAACTTTTCCATCTTCTCTTACTGGAGAAAAGTTGGCAAAACCAACAACGCTACCATCAACTTCAGCTACGAAAAGAAAAGATCGCTCTATGCGTTGCTTCATCCTTTCATCATTGTAAGCTGATTTCAAGAAATTATTTTGTACCTCTAAAGGAATAATTCCTTCATATGTAGCATGCCAAGTTGTTTTCGCCACGTCTTGTACTTGTTTTGTATCTTCGTGGTGCATCTTACGAATAGAGAAATTCACATAAATCTCCCCTTTTGTAATAATTTTCTATTTTGGGTTATTGTAACATAATTAGACGTTACATAGTTACAATTGTTTTTTAACTAAACTGTAGTTCAGCTATAACTGTGTTTAAATATCTGGCCAGATTGTACTTCTTTTATCTAACAAATGCCTGAGTTACTTCATACAATAGTCAAAAAAGGAAGTGGATCTTCATGGCGAAATGGATTAATGTATCAACATCGAAGCATCAATTAACACTATTTGATGGAAACAAGAGGATAAAGGCTTACCCGGTTGCAATTGGAAAGATATTGTCACCAACGCCTTCTGGGACATACACGATTATTAATAAACAACCTAATCCCGGAGGACCGTTTGGAGTGTTGTGGATGGGATTGTCAAGACCTCATTACGGGATACACGGAACAAATAACCCATCTTCCATTGGAAAGAATGTCTCACATGGTTGTATTCGAATGTTTAATCATGATGTTCTAGATTTATCATCTAGAGTTGCAATTGGTACTCCGGTTGTTATTCATAAATGACGTTGGAAATCTCATACCCATTACTACATAGGTTTGGGTCAAATTGGACTAAATGCCCAGTTAGCTCGCCCAGAATCTGAAGCTTCTTAATCTATTCAGTATTATTTCAATAGATTATAAGTTTAGGCTGCGTTATCTTTAGTATTCCGTCTATCGTAGCTAATTTTCATGGTAGTTTAGTGTAATACTTCACCTTAATATAACTCCAATCCTATTAAGTGTTGTTCCAGAATCCAATACAAAAAGACGCTTTCTTATTCAAAAAAAGCGCCTGATTGTGTATCGATTTGACTTTACTTACTTTCATTAATATTCGAGATATTATTAGAAAACTCCTCAAAACTCAATTGTCCTAAAGCAAACTTCGTACTTTGAACAAATATACGTTCATTTTTAGTTAGTTCACGTTTTGCTATCTTTTCAATCCATTCATGCTCTATGTCTAAAATATCTACAACATGCTTTTGTTTTGAAAAAGCTTCATAGTATCTTAATCCAAATTTTCTTTGGGACATAGCATCAATATGTATACCATCTGGATTTGCAGTTAAGCCTTTTGATGTTACAAAATAGCAATCATTTTCGGTTTGAGCAACTTTAGATAATATCTGGTTTATTTGTTTATATTCTACAGCGCTTTTTCCAAATCCAACCTCTCCAAGGTAATGTCCCAACTCACCGATTATAATCGGGATATCTGGTGCATTCAATTCTTTTCTCAAGTGTTTTAATAAGGAAAGTAATTTATCTTCATACGTCTTATAACGTTCTCCGTAACTGTCGCTTTCTCCTTGATGCCACAGGATTCCCACTATTTCACTTGTTTCCATAGCAAATTTCGCTTCAGAAATCGCATGTCTTGTTAATAGTCCATCAATTGCCCAATCATCAATAGAGCTTCCTCCCTCGGCACATGGTATGACCCCGATGGACTCACCCTGATGATCCTCTGTCCAAGCCTGAGCAAAAGAGGCTGCCGGGCCAACACCAGATATGTGACGATCAAAATTAAGTGGTTCTGTCATCATTTGCCATCTACCGTTTCGCAACATTTTTATATGCTCATTATAAATAGGAGTTACATCTTCAATAAATCCTCTGCCGGCCATATTTGATTGTCCGATTAATAATATCGATTTCATAAAAAAACCTTCTTTCTATTTTACAAGGTCTATTTAGTTTAAATAAGAGTAAGAGTATAGCGTAATTAGACTTTTTTTGTCAATTCGATTTGTCTTTATTCATCTCTAAAATGGGTCGATTGTGGAACAAGCTAAAAATCTTTTCTTCACCTAGCCTCCCCGCTTGTTTAAAAATCCAATAAAAAAGTGCCTTAATCCTTCTTGGATCAAAGCACCCTTTAACCATCTATGAAGTAGAGCTTCACCACAGAAAATAAAAGTTAATTACGTTCTTTCATGGTAGTACAATAAAAAGGTTAAATTTATTTATAAGTCTACTAAATAAGCAGTAACCAATACTGCTGAGGTAGACCATACAAGAAATAGAAAAGCTGGTAGATGAAGGGATACTTCCTCTTTTATAGCTCTTATGAAATTCACAACAAAACTATAACCACAAATAAAAAATAAAATAGTTAAAAAGAAAAACAAATTAGACATCCTTTCATAACGTTTAACAATGTTTGCTTATATTCTAACACAACTTAATTGAACTAAACTGCTTCGTTAGAACAACAAAAAAAAGCTGCCGTTATGACAACTCTGATCTTCAACTATTGCACTCGTTACTTTAAGTACGATTATTCACAAACTTTATATTTGTACTGCTAAAACTCAATTGATTTGTCTTGATATATTTGTCACGAAATTCATAAATGTGGATAACTTTATTCAATTTCTGTTATCTCTAAATTCATCTCGTCCAACTTAGAATAAAAGACGAGTTTAATATCATCAAAATAACCATTATCGGGTAGTTTTATACTTTTTCCATCTCGGAAAAACATCTCATATTCATTGATTTCTACTTCATCTTCATTTTTATAGTAATTGATTTTTTCAATTTCATCCCATTTATAAGTATGGCTTTGGAGTTTGAGAGGGGGAGTGTGCGAAATTGAATTATAGGATAGTGAAGTATTGGCTTGTGAAGCTACAAAAAATGGGACAAGGCTTAGAATAACACAAATAATGCCTAATGAAATTGAGACTTTCCTATTGTTCAATAAAAAGAGGAACATCATAGATAAAATCAATAGAAGATAACCGACTCCGTAGATATAAAAGATATTTTTTGGTACAAAGATCTGCCATATATCTGGTTTATAGTGTACAATTTCAGCAACTGTCTGCGGAACAAATAGAATAGATATTGGTGCAAATATAGCCATACATATTCCAATTACCAGATAAATAACCCTGTCTTCATAAGTTGTTTTTTTCATACTCTTCCACCTCCAAAATTAAACTGTTATCGTAACTTACGATTAAGATGCGAGAAGGTTTCAGAAAAATCATTATTTTAAGTCTACAAGTCGTTTTAACGTCAAATTTTAATGGGTTTTTCTTTTTTTAAAATGTAGTTGGTTTTTAGCTAAACTGCTCCGTTAATTTAATTTCCTTCACGAA
Source organism: Bacillus timonensis (assembly GCF_004799755.1). GTDB lineage: Bacteria > Bacillota > Bacilli > Bacillales > Bacillaceae_L > Ferdinandcohnia > Ferdinandcohnia timonensis_A. The sequence continues at coordinate 47,589 of NZ_SLUB01000026.1, forward strand.
AAATGCGTTAATCCTACTTGGATTAACGCACCCATTACTTTAAGTACAAAGGTTCACAAAGTCCTTTATATAGCCTTCATTTAATTTAGTGTTTTTTCTCTACACTAATTAAAATGTGTTCAGTATTCTTGGAACAACCACTTATTAAATATTCAATTTCACCTTGATTATTTTTTTTCTCAATTACTTCTTTGCAAACATCGGTCTCTTTACCTTTATCTTTCCCAGCAAATTTATCATTTGAATTATCATAGCTATAATGAATGACTTCCCCATCAAATTGTAAGTCTTGAAATATAGGATCTCCTTCGTGAGTATAGGCAGTAACTCGTATAGTGTCTTCGTTTTTGTTTGATAGATTAATTAAAAATTGCTCAAACCTTTCTAAATTAAAAACTTCATTTCGATAAACAACATCACCTCGTTCAATTGCTTCCTCTAACCCGTAACCCCCACTCTTTGAACAACCACTAATACTTATACCTACAAAAAATAATATTACAATAAATAGAAAACTCCTCACTTTCTCCCTCCAATCCTATTTCCTGTACATATTAATTTCTTCACTTCATTATAATTTACCTTCTTCAACTAACCTGCACCGTTTGTTCAATAAGGAATTCATTAAAAAGTGCATTAATCCATCTTGGATCAATGCACCCTTTAGTTATACAAGCATCTTCATTTCTATTATTCTATTTTTTCGATATACGAAGTAGGCTTAGGTTATTTTCTTTTATTTTTACCAATTTTCTCGTTACCACGTTTAAAGTTTCCCTTAATTTTAGCTAACAATAACTGGACTTCTGCTCTATTATCTTCAATCTTGAATTCTTGCTAAGACGCTCAACCACACTATTGGGGCTTATCTTATTCTTACTAACTTTATATCAGTATGGATTAGAATTATTCTAAGCTTTGTTTCATTTTTTGATAATCTGGATTTTCTAGACTCTCCGGACCAGGATACAATAAGTACAAATATAAATCCTGATTAGGAACGTTCGTAGTGGCCTTTAATATTTGTTTACTCTCCTTAGAGTAAATATAGCGGTCACTATCAGCTCCATTAATTAAAGACGTAAATTTAGAGCCTTCATAACCATCAAATAAATTGTTGAAGTAATTTTTATCTACTTTCATTAATAATATCCAGTTTACCTTTTTATCTTTGAAATAAAATCTTGCAAACCCATTATAGTCTAAGATTACATCTGCCCCACTGCCATCTTCTTCATCTATTGAATATTTTCCTCCCAGGCGTTCTATTACCTTATCCATTGAATCGCCCAACGTTATTCCATGGACATAGAGGTAACCTTTTTCATTTGAAAATGAGGGTTTTTGTAAGTTCAGTTCTGGTGGCTGTTGTTCGTCGTTTTGTTTTTGGCCTTCATTAGCTGATTCTCTCTCACTCTTCTTGTATCCATCTAAATTTGGAGTAAACATTTTTGTATCTATTGGCACATTTATTTGGAGTTCCTTTGGATATAAATAGTCAACAACCTCACCGTTTTGATTGTATGTTTCATATTTTAAGAGGACTCCAGTATCCTTATCAATCCAGAAACGAAATGTTTTTGCACGGTGTTTCTCCCCTGCATACTCGTTTAAATTGCCTTTTATAACAATTGTGTTGTGAGTAAGGATTTTTTCGTTCTGTATTTCAATCTCCCATTTATCTAAACTTTTTAAGTAATTTAATGTAATTTCACGCGGGAACAGTGAACTTCGGGCTATTGGATGTTGCACGCTGTTTCTATATCTTCTCTCCGAATAGGTTTTAGATGCACTATCTACTGTCCAAAGTTTATCTTCTTTATAATACGTAATAACGCTCTCCACATCATCCCCATGGTTATACGTTTCGGAACTGTAGCCACCCATTATTGGACTTAAGCTAAGTGCATATTTAACATTTGAACTCATTTTAGTACCATCATGTATTACAGTTTGAATTTCATATTCACCTACGGCTGTATCAAATTTATCAGATGATAATAGCTTCTTGTAAATTTCCTCTTTTGTCATGTCTGCGAAGTTTTCTTCCTTAGCAGTAGGAGTAATAACGGTGTTCTCCGGAATATCCTTGCTGGAGTCTGGAGGGATTTTATTTGGTTCATGTGCCTGATAAATTTGATTGGCATCGTTTTTTGAAAAAATATCATCAATCCCTGCAATGTAATATGTGCCGGCTAACAAAATACAGGTAAGTGCAACGCTAAATAGCAGATGAATTCTTCCATGAAATGACCTAGAAACATTGTTTCGTAAAGAATTTGATTTAATCGTTTTTAAGACTCTATTCTTATGCTCTTGGGTAAAATAAATATTTTTTTCGTTTGTTATTGAATCCGTTAAAATATTTTTTAAATCCTTCAGTTTATCTTCCATTTAGCTCGCCCCCTTTTAACTTTTTGTCTAATGCAAGCCGCGCTCGATGCAATCTCGTCTTTACAGTATTGGCCTTTGTCTCCAACATCGAAGCAATCTCGTCAATTTTCAGATCCTCATAGTAATATAGAATAATAACCTCTCTTAACTTAATAGGTAAGCTCATTACTGCATCTGCAACCCTTAATTTTTCTTCCCGCTTTATATTCTCAAATTCAGCCGAATGACTTGCTTTCTCTTTTTTCACCTTTACAAAATCTGTAATAACAAGATGTCTATAATGCCAACTCCTGAACACGTCTTTACATTTATTAATCGTTATTCGATATATCCATGTCTTGTAAGAAGATTCATTTCTGAACGAATCCAATTTCTCATAACATTTGATAAAAACTTCTTGAGTGATATCCTCCGCCAATTGCTTATCTTTCACATATGTATAAGCCAGCATGATCACTTCTTGACCGTACTGATCCATTAACCACTTAAGCTTCTCTTCTTTGTCCAGATAATCAATTGATGTATCAGGTTCCCTTTCCATTTCAATCATGTATTCGCTTCCTTTTAGGTTTTAAGTATTAGACGAAACTAATTATGTTTAGGTTCGACTTATATATAAATTACTTAGAAATAGCTTAAGGTCTATATTTAAGTATAAAAAAGAAACCCATACTTCAACACTAAAGTACTGGTTAGTAAATTTGCATTTCTTGAGTATACTGTTGAATTCGAAAGAAATCGTGTTATTTATAAACGACATTTTATTCGTATTTTTAGACATACTATTAATCATGGTTTCTTTAACTATCCTGCTGCATTAGTTTAATAACTTAACAAGTAAAGGATTAATTCCTTTTTAGATTAACGCACTTGATCGTTTAATCGGAGGATTCTTTTAGGAAGACTTCAATTTGATCATTACGTTTGACTAATATGACCGAACTATCTTCTTTTGAACTGAATAACTCTGTACCTTTATCCAAATAATTTGACCATAGGTGAATGTTTGGCATTACATTGGGATTTACTTTGTTTGCAACAATACCAATTTCTTTATCAATCGTATATTCATTTTTATCATCATAACCTTTAAGAATAAATCTATCGTTATTATAAATAAGAATTGCTTGGTAAGAACCTCCGTTTGTGTTACATCCAGAAATTAATATGACGAACACAAGTAGATACAAAAGTTTATTCATAAACAGTCCACCACCTAATATACTTCCATTCTATACTGCTCCGTTAGTTCAACAAATTCTTTAAAAATAGCGTTAATCCCTTCTTAGATCAACGCACCCGTTACTTTAATAACTTTTATTCAAGATTTCCGATAAGTTAGCACTTAACGATATAAATTCTTCTTTGGAAACTGCATTTTCTGGTTCTACCCAAGAGAACCCATCATTTAAAAAGCGTGGAATAATGTGCATATGATAATGCTCAACATCCTTAAAAATCCCATTGTTTTGCAGTATAGTAATGCCATCTGTGTTTAATAAATTTTCAAGTGCAGTAGCTATTTGTTGAGATGTAAGTATTACTTGTGTCAAACTATCTTTGTCAACCTCGCTAAACTCTTGATAATGTTTTTTAGGAACTACTAATATATGTCCCTTGTTGATAGGGTATTTGTCCAAAAAACAACAAACATAAGCATTTTCGTAAATTATAAAAGCATCTTCTTTTTTAGAGACTATCTCACAAAAGATACAAGTATCCATACTCCACCTCTCCTTATATTCTTATTGCACTAAACTGCCCCGCTTGTTCAAAAGTTCAATAAAAAGTGCCTTAATCCTTCTTGGATCAAAGCACCATTTAGCCATCCATGAAACAAAGCTTCACCACAGAAATAAAAGTTAATTACGTTCTTTATGTTAATTTAAGTCCATTTTTTCACAACAAAAAACCTTTTGTTTTTATTCTTTCAAGTTTTTAAAGAAATCATATATTTCTTCAACATTATACGTTTTATAAACAAGTTCTTCTTTTTTAAATACAAGTATTGCAGGGAATGTTTCAATTCCCAATTCTTCTTTATAATCGACCACGTAATCCTCATCGTATTCCATCCATGCAGCTGCAGCTTCTTGCTCTTTGGTTTCCAAGATGTTCAAAATCTCTCCGTACATTTGTTCTTTCATCTCGTCAGGCAGTTTCTCACCCATTTGGTACATGACAACAATATTAAATCCATCCACATGTGATAGGAGCCTTGAATACTTTTCTTCGTCTGTCATCTTTAATAATATTATTTCTTTTGGGTAACCTTCGAATTCATTCCCTCTTGGTGGATTAACTAACACTTTTTGCCCCTTTTTTATATCATCAATAGATACTTCTGTTCCATCCTCATCGTTAATAACAGTTTTTTCATTTATCTTAGATGTATAAGAATAACCTTCAGTTGTAATACCAGGACCTTTGCTATCTCGTTTTTCCCATTCAGAAATATCAACAACAATGCTGTCTTCGCTTTTCTTAACTTCCCTTACAGTTCCTATCATTTGATCATCTTTATAGTGTCCGTAAGAGTATTCTCCATTGCCTACCGCATTTTTACCACATGCTGAAAGATATAGCATGCTAATTAAGAAAATAACTAAAAATGGAATTCTTTTCCCCAAGTAGCTTCCCCCTCTTAATGGATTAGACATCTCATTACTAAAAATGTTGTTTCTTTTTGTAATTAGAGAAGTTTATTTTCATGGTAGTTCAATATGAAATTATAATGTTGGAGGACTATCAGACAGACAAATCGATAAATTCTAGTTCCAGTTCTGCTTCTTCTTTCGAACGATAAACGGTAATTTTCCCATAGGGTTTCAAGTTGTTCTGCCACGATCCTATATTATTCAGAAAATCTTCTCCGTTTTCAGAAATTATCAAGCACTCTAAATGCCTATTGATATAACAAATTGGTGCGTCACTTTTCAAATCACATTGTTGACCAACAGTTCCAATAAATCCACCTTTACTATCTTTTGCCATAATATCTACATATGGAACCGTATAAAATTCTAAATGTGGAATATCATCGTCAAAGATAAATTGAATATCATAGTCGTTAGCATATTTTTGATACTCCTCATTTTTATGATAAACACTCATAGGATAAATTGTTGTACCTGCTGGTATAACCTCTGTATCTTTTAAATATACATTTATGGCTCCAGTTAATTCTGTTCTATCTAGATAAACTTTTCGCATCTCAACCTCCGTTTAATCTTAGTTGGATCATCGCCAGGTAGGTGAATAAGCTACTTGACATTCTCTGCAATTCTTTTTAGTTCTTTTGCACGAGAAACAATAAAGTTTGTCATATATTTTTCCAAAAATAACTTATCTGCAATAATTCCAAGTGGACCAAAAGGTGACTTATACTCAAATGTATCAATCATTAGAGTCCCACCTTTTTCTTCTTTAAATTGATGGATATGTGTAAAGGAACTAAAAGCTCCTTTTACCATAATATCAACAAACACAGTAGGCTTTTCCATATGAATTACTTTTGCTGTTAGCCTTTGTTTAATACCAAAATGAGTTGCTTCCCAAGTAACGTGATTACCAATTTCTAATAGCCCTTGCGTAATACCACCAACAGCTTTTTCTTTAGTTTTAGCAGTAGTTTCAATATGTATATCTACGTTTCTAGCAAGGTCAAAGCATACCTCCACAGGCGCTTGAATAAATTGCTTATGCTTAATAATAGGCATTTGCTATCTCCTTTGTAAAAACAATAATTCATCACCATTTTTAATCTTTTTTGCTAAAAAAACGCAATTCACAAAGAACAAAATTGTATTGATTGGCGTTACATAGACAGAAATAATCTATTAACTTTCTCCTCTTTTTAACTTTAGTTATGAAATAAGCCAAAACTATGCAACTCTATATAAAAAGCTGCATAATATCGACTCCAAGGATTTTATACGTTATAGCAGATTATCTTTTCGTTTAACTATCAATTCTTTCTATTTAAAAATTATAGGAAAAGCAAATGTAACAAAGGCTGCCCAAAGTCCGTAGACTGGCAAATACTTAGTGACGGCATCTTGAATACTTGAAGGTCCTGAATTGTTTCGTAGAAAACGCATGTAGGGAAGCATAATCCAAATTAGATTTGCCCAGATAAGTATGTTTACTCCTAAAACAGCAAGTCTATTAGGCGTTATCCCATAAGAAGATAGTCTGAACACGATGGCTGACAAGGCCACACTGTCAACGATAAGCGCAAGAACAATTAAAGCAAAATTAAGATAATCTGAAATGTTCTTTTTCTCATCTGAGTCGCTCTCGGTAATGGAAAATATGGTAACGACCAATACACCAAGGAGTATTCCATTGAAGACTATCAGGAAATTGCGGTCCAAGAATGGATTTTTTCCGACCCAAATAACCGTTATAAGATAGACCAACAAAGTGAGCAGGACAAGAGGACTAAAAATTTTAGCTATATATGGTGTAATATTCTTAGCAAGTTTTAGATTCAGTGATACTAGGTATGTTGCCACAATAGCGAGAGCGGCAGCACCAAATAAGACGATATTACTAAAATAGAAGTCTTCTATATTCAAGCCAACAAAACTAAATAACTGCATAGTTAATGCGGCTAATACCATTCCGCTAACTGCCATGCTGGCGTAGAGAATACAATATTCCAGATTAAATTTAATATAGGCTAATCTTGTACTACCTTTTGAGTATTCATTTCCTGTAAATGCAAGTCCTACCAATACCCATAAGAATATGGGAAGGTGTAAATAAGCAAGGATAATACTGTCTTTATCATTTAATGGTAACATATTAAGATAAATCCCAGAAATGAGGAACAACGCTGCAAGGGAATAAATAATACTTTTTTTCGGAGTATTATTGTAAACAAAATAGGCCGCAATAAAAGGAATTATACCAAAAGCCAGGTTAATTGGAGCAATTGCTCCCTGTTCAACAAAATGGAAAATGATCCTGGTGCTTATCCCAGCCAGAATGGCTAAAATGCCCATGAATAAGAAACCTTTTTGAAACAAGGATGATTTTTCTGTGTTTGCCGACTCCTTGAAATGCAATCTTTCATACCATACACCAAGAACCTGAGAATCAGGAATTTGTTCCCATGCGTATGAGAATGACCTTTTAAAAGCTTTCGGGTCTTTTCGATACATTCTCTCCAGCTCATGAGGGTTATCAATATTTTTAATAATCAAATTGTTAATGTCCAAAGTTTTACCTCCCCAAATCATTGTTATATTTAGTTTCCTCCACAATGTTAATCTGTCTTTTTTTGTAATCTAAAATATCTCCTGACTGACATTCTAAAGCCTTACATTTTGCCACTATAGTCGATAATTAAATCACTTTTGCCTCTCTCCATCTTCAATATAGAAAGGCTCGACATTGTTATTCCAACCTTCTCCGGTAGTACTGCTACGCTCAATTTCCTTTTTACCGCCCACAGAGCAAGCTATTTTTATCATTTCTTCCCAAAAAGAAACTCACTTATTCATTCTGATTTTAATCTATATTTTATCGTTTTTCAATAAATTTTTATTAATTTAAATAACAATTTTATTGCATTCTTTGTTTTAAGCAAAATTAAAAAGCATTCCTCATTTAAAGAAATGCTCTATAACTTTGTACATGAATTCAGTTGATTTCTCAATGAATGTTTTATAATAGCCAGTCCTAGCTTTTTAGCTTGTGGTTCGGCAAACTCAGAATTGAATTTGCTGCCTTTGTATCAATACGATCAGGTGGATAATCAGTTTTACTAACCTGCCCCGTAAGTGACAATAACTTCTTCAAAAAAGGGTGCTTCTCCTTCTTTAAGGAAAGCACCCGTTACTTTACGTGTAATGTTTCACAAATTATATTTCCCCTTTAATTTCTTCCTTTTTCCATTTTGTATAGGTGTATATTTGAGTTGTTAATGCAATCAATGAAACTATTAATGTTTGGATGATTGCTACGTTTTTGGGAACAGAATAAAATCCCCAAACAATCACCACTATTGCTATTGGTATTAGTGCTAAATTCCAAATAAATTTCCTTTTATAACTCCAACTCCAGTAAGTCACCTTTACACCCCTTTTGCTATTTAAATTGTTTTATCAAATTTACTTATGTATAAAATTAATTACACCCTTATTATTAAATATAATACCATAAATAACCAATTATTTTTTGAACAATCCTGCTCCGTTTGTAAAAAGTTATTCAATAAAAAAGGTGGTTAATCCTTGTAGATCAACGCACCCGTATGCTTAAAGTTGGAGTTATATTCTCCATTGTTCATTAAATTCTACCCGAAATTTCTATCCAAAAACAGAAGTAGATAACTACCTGCACAAAGATAAATTGCAACTTGAGTAATAACATAAATTGTACGTTCAAATGGTGTTAGTTTTCTTTCTTTCTTCATTTTTTTAAAATGCCTATAATAATAGAATGAACATAGGAGTAGGATTATTGCTGATAATTGAAATATATTTACCAGTAAGCTAACCAAAAAATCAGCCCCCCTAAAAAATTTTTTTTTCACACTTCCTTTTTGGATAGAATTCTAATAATATCCCCCTTTATGCAATTAGTGTTATTCGTTTTGAAAGCAAGTCTCATATTTATCTTTCATTAACAAGCTTTTGCAAGCCTGACCATTTTCGTGATAAATCTCTTTACCGATTACTAATGTAATACTTCTATCTGAATTTGGAAAATCAGGATTATCATTGAGAATATTTAAGGTGTCCTCATCTAACCATTCCATCGAAAAATGATCTTTTGCATCGGCATAATAAACTGTCCTAACTTTATTGTTATCATTTTTGTATGTGATTTCTACCCATACATTAACGCCGCCTGCTGCACCACCATATAGTTCATAATAAGCATTTGCTGTTAATTTTTCAGTTGGTGAGGTTACAGGTCCAGGTCCCTTTTGGGTGAATTCTTTATCAATTTCACTGAAAGTAAAAAAATACGTTTCATATATATAGATTGAAGAAACCAAAACAATCCCAGACAACGTTGCAATCAGCATCGTTTTAGGAAAAGGTTTCTTTTTAATGAAAGAAATAATCATCCATACACATAAAATCAAAAATAATATAAAAGTAATAATAGAAAGTAAGACACCGAATAAAATTAAAATCAGAAGCCCCCCGTTCTAAGTTCAAAAAAATCATCACAATACTAGTAGTTTTGTAATGCTCTTCCTCGACTCTGCTCCTCCGTTTCTACAATAAGAATCAAAGTCTTATTTGAAGCGACTTAAGCCTTGCCAAAGGGCAACTCCTAAAAAGAATACGATTATTGTCAAGGTGAACCATGAGTAAAAGTTCTTTTTGTTTCGTACTATTTTGTATATAAAGAAAATCAGAATAAAAATCAATAGTGCCATTCCCGTAATTGCTAACAGCATATTAAGCACGAACATAGTAAACCTCCAACTGTTAAACTAACCCGCATAGTTAACACAAGAAGAAACAGCACTTTATTTAATAAAATCAAATAATTTCACATCGACATCATCTATGTAACCAATTTGCTGCTTTAAGTCCCATAATCGAATTTCAGATGTCTCGTTGTTATTCTGAAATGGTTGGAGTTCTTCAAGTGTAGTAAAATATACAGGATTATACTTGATTTCATTACTGATTACGTTTCTTACTTTCAACAAACCCTTAAAATCTATCTTCGAAACGCTTTGCCCAGTTTCTTCGAAAAGTTCTCTTATTGAACATTCTTTTGGTGTTTCGTTTTTTTCCCTTTGTCCTGCTGGCAATTCCCATTGCTTTCTCAAAGTGTTATAACATAAAAGATATTTGTCATCACATTTTATTACCGCATAAGAGCCAGCCAATCGGTGATCATTATATATTTCAGCCTCTTTTACATCAAGAAAATCAAGAAATTCAAAACCATTATTCTTTGTAATTATCAATTAGTACCCCCTGTAATTGATTTCCTTTACTGCCCTGTTAGTAGAATAAATTCATCAAAAAATAATCGATAATCCTTCGTGGACTATCGCATTTTGTTACTTTAAAAAATCTTTTATAGAAAAAAGTGTTCTAAAATAATAATAGAGAATCACTTTCATAAATTTTAATATTTGTAAATATCGATTAACGGACTATATCCGGGATTAAATGTAAATGGAATGAAGGTTCCAAAAATCCCTATTCCTTCAATTAGTGTTCTACGACCTTCTTCATCTTCAAGGATAATACCCATCTTATTTATTAAAATATAATCGTCTATTGTTCTATGTACAACTTTTTCCTGCGAACTTTTAAATTCACATTCATCTCCAATACACTCTGTATCATATTTATTCGCTAACCACTTATTAAAAGTCTCTGGAGAAGGTTTTGATAATGGTAAGGTTAGAAAAAATAATATAATTAAAGCGAAGGTGAAGATTTTAATTCGTTTTTTTTTCATAAATTACCTCCTTAAATTTGACAAAATTATCAATAATTACATTTTATACCTGTCTCTTATACACATCT
>NZ_SLUB01000027.1 GCF_004799755.1 Bacillus timonensis
AGATGTGTATAAGAGACAGGTAAAGCAGGGATATTTAAAATATAAATATTTTTCGAAATTAAGACATTTGGTTTGACAATTTCTCATTATCAAAAAACAGCTACCAGTAAGTAGCTGTTTTCGATTTATTATTTTGTTTCGTCATTTGTTTCTTCTTGGCTGATAATCCATGTATCGATTACTTCTCCCGCTTCATCTGAATCAACTACAAACGAACCATTGCTATAGCGATCATTTGGACGTAATGAAGTTGGAGCGACTGATTCAATTTTACCCTTTTGGGTTTTAAGGAAAATTTGATCTGCATCTGTAATAAAATGGGCCCCTGCAATACGGTGTGGATGATTCTTTAACTCACGAAGCATGACTAAACCACGTTTTGCTCGGGTTGCTTTATCAAATTCCGTAATTTTCATTTTCTTCACTGCACCACGTTGAGTCACAATACTTAATTCAGCTGGTGTGGATGGCGGGACAACGTATCCAGCGACGACATAATCGTCGTCTTTTAAGTTAATCCCTTTAACCCCTGCCGCTCTTTGTCCTACAACGTTTACTTCGTCTTCCCCAAACCATAATCCATAGCCTAGATGTGTAACTAAGAAGACGTCCATATTTCCATTTGTGATGTGAACATTGACGACTTCATCATCATTTTTCAAATTAACCGCAACAAGTGGTTTTGAATATCGCTGCGCTTTATATAACGAAAGCTCAGATTTTTTAACCATTCCATTTTTTGTGATGAAAAGAAGATATTCCGGCAGCTCAAAATTTGTAACCGGGAATGCTTCAATTATAGACTCATCGCGGTCGATACTGATAATATTAGCCACATGCTGGCCAAGATCTTTCCATCTAATATCAGGAAGTTCATGGACCGGAACATATAGGTAGTTCCCTTTATTTGTAAAGAGTAGTAATGTGTCCGTTGTATTAATTTCGAATTGCCGTAACAATCGATCCGTATCTTTCATGCCGAAATCAAGACCATTTGATGCGGCGTACGATCGCGGACTGGTTCGTTTTACATAGCCATCCTGGGTAACTGTTACAATGACATCCTCTGATGGAATCATAACCTCAAGATTAATTTTAATCTCTTCAATCTCGTCTTCGATTTTTGATCGGCGATTATCGGCATATGTCTTTTTCACGCGTTTTAGGTCTGTTTTAATGACTTGTAACAGCTTGCGTTCGTTTTGAAGAATTTCTACCAATTCCGCAATCTTTTTGTTTAACTCATCAAATTCCTGCTGAAGTGCTGTAATGTCTGTATTTGTTAAACGATATAATTGCAAGGAAACAATTGCTTCTGACTGAGGCTCCGTAAAATCAAATTTAGCGATTAAGTTATTTTTCGCATCCTTTTTATCTTTTGAAGCACGAATGGTTGCAATGACCTCATCCAAAATGGATAAAGCCTTAATAAGTCCTTCTACGACATGCTGTCGATCACGGGCTTTTTCCAATTCAAATTGAGAACGGTTGGTAATAACTTCTTTTTGATGGTCAATATACGCATCTAAAATTTTTGGCAAGCTCATTAATACTGGTCTTCTATCTAAAATCGCAACCATATTAAAGTTATAGGTTATTTGAAGATCCGTATTTTTATAGAGGAAGTGTAGCACTCCCTGTGCATCTGCGTCCTTTTTTAGTTCAATGACCACTCTCAAGCCTGTCCGGTCAGTTTCATCACGGACTTCGCTTATCCCTTCCACTTTTCGGTCTAAACGAATCTCGTCAATCTTTTTAACCATATTCGCTTTATTTACTTCATATGGAATTTCCGTTACGACAATTTGCTGTTTTCCACCACGAAGATCCTCAATGTCCGCTTTTCCACGCACGATGATTTTTCCTTTTCCGGTTTCATAAGCTTTTTTAATGCCTTCAATTCCTTGAATAATTCCACCAGTCGGAAAATCAGGGCCTTTAATCACTTGCATAAGTTCATCGACAGTTGAATTTGGGTTTTCAATTCTCTTGATGACACCATCAATGACCTCAGCAAGATTATGAGGAGGAATATCTGTTGCATATCCTGCTGAGATTCCAGTCGAACCATTTACGAGCAAATTAGGAAAACTAGCTGGTAATACAACAGGTTCCTTACTTGTATCATCAAAGTTTGGTATGAATTCGACTGTATTTTTCTCAATATCACGTAAGAGCTCGGAAGCAAGACTGGAAAGACGAGCTTCCGTATAACGCATGGCTGCTGGTGGGTCACCGTCATTACTACCGTTATTTCCATGCATTTCAACTAAGACATTTCGAACCTTCCAGTCCTGACTCAAACGAACCATCGCATCATATACAGAAGTATCACCATGTGGATGATAGTTACCAATTACATTACCTACTGTTTTGGCCGATTTACGGAAACCTTTCTCAGACGTATTTCCTTCAACATGCATGGCATATAAAATACGTCGTTGAACTGGCTTTAGACCATCCCTTGCATCTGGCAATGCACGATCTTGAATAATATATTTACTGTATCTACCGAAGCGATCACCAATTACCTCCTCAAGAGGCAGATCACGAAATTTTTCTGCTTGTACCATCTATCTGTTACTCCCCTTCTACGACCGATAAATTTTCATTGTCCAAAATATTCGAATCATCCTCAAGACCAAAGGCAACATTGGATTCAATCCACTTACGACGCGGCTCTACTTTATCGCCCATAAGTGTTGTTACTCTACGCTCGGCTCTTGCTCCATCATCGATTCGGACTCGAATTAGCGTTCTCGTTTCAGGGTTCATAGTTGTATCCCATAGCTGGTCAGCATTCATTTCTCCTAAACCTTTATAGCGCTGAATGATATAACCTTTTCCTATTTTGCTAATTGCATCCTTTAACTCGTCATCACTCCATGCATATTCAATGACTTCCTTCTTGCCAGTTCCTTTGCTTACCTTATAAAGTGGTGGAAGGGCAATATAAACCTTACCCGCTTCAATTAAAGGTTTCATATAACGATAAAAGAACGTTAAGAGCAAGACTTGAATATGCGCCCCATCGGTGTCAGCATCCGTCATAATGACGACTTTGTCATAATTGATATCCTCAACAGTAAAGTCCGCACCTACTCCGCCACCGATTGTATGGATAATCGTATTGATTTCTTCATTTTTAAAAATATCAGCAAGTTTTGCCTTTTCCGTATTGATAACCTTACCTCTTAATGGAAGAACCGCTTGGAAACGACGATCCCGTCCTTGTTTAGCTGAACCTCCAGCAGAATCACCCTCAACTAAGTAAAGCTCATTTTTATCAGGGTTACGAGATTGAGCAGGAGTTAGCTTACCACTTAATAGTGTTTCGGATTTCTTTCTCTTTTTTCCACTTCTAGCTTCTTCTCTTGCTTTTCTCGCAGCCTCTCTTGCTTGGGATGCTTTAATTGCTTTTTTTACAAGCAGGGTACTGACATCTGGATTTTCCTCAAGGAAATAAGCAAGGTTTTCAGATACAACTGAATCTACAGCTGAACGTGCTTCACTTGTACCAAGCTTACCTTTTGTTTGTCCTTCAAATTGTAAGAGTTCTTCAGGTATACGAACAGACACAATTGCCGTTAACCCTTCACGAATATCAGAGCCATCGAGATTTTTATCCTTCTCTTTTAATTGGCCGATTTTCCGAGCATATTCATTAAATGCACGTGTTAATGCCGTTTTTGAGCCAACTTCATGAGTCCCTCCATCCTTTGTTCTAACATTGTTTACAAAGGATAAGATATTTTCTGAATACCCATCATTAAATTGAAATGCAAAATCTACTTCAATTCGGTTCTGAACACCTTCAAAAGATACAACAGGATGTAACGTATCCTTTTCCTCGTTCAAGTAGTCAACAAACGCTTCTAGACCATTTTCATAATGATAAACTTCCTGAACATCATTTCGCTCATCGATGATTTCTATTTTTAGCCCTTTTAATAAAAAGGCTGATTCTCTCAAGCGTTCACTAAGTATTTCAAAATTAAAAGTGGTTGTACTAAAAATCGTTGTGTCTGGTTTGAAATGAATCGTTGTCCCTGATTGATTCGTTTTTCCAATGTTTTCAAGTGTAGTGGCAGGTTTTCCGCCGTTTTCAAAGCGCTGCTCATAGACAAATCCATTACGCTTGATCGTAACAGTTAGCCATTCTGATAATGCATTAACAACAGAAGCTCCAACCCCATGGAGACCTCCACTTGCTTTGTAGCCGCCTTGTCCAAATTTTCCACCTGCGTGTAGGACAGTGAAAATAACTTCAGGTGTTGGTTTACCCATTTTATGCATTCCCGTTGGCATACCACGTCCTTTATCCTGAACGCTAATACTATTATCTTTATGGATCTTAACGATGATGTGATTTCCATAACCAGATAATGCCTCATCCACAGAGTTGTCTACAATTTCATAAACAAGGTGGTGAAGACCTTTGCTATCTGTGCTTCCTATATACATACCAGGTCTTTTTCTTACAGCTTCTAGTCCCTCTAGTACCTGTATTGCATCATCATTGTAATCAAATTGTTGCTTTACCAAAAAACATACCCCTTTCATATACAAAACACTTGGGAGATCCCCCAAGCATATAGCTAAAAATTAGCCTCTCTCTATATAAGTAGTACTATTAGAAGTATTTCTTACTTTACAGAACAAATGTTTTGTTTTTTGATGCCCTATCTTTTATTTTATATCTTTATCCGGATTTGGCAAACCGTTTCTCGAAAAAAGGCGAAAATCCTTGTGTAAGAACAAGGATTTTTGTCTCGTGATTTGTTATTTTGTCAGCGCATGCTCAACCTTAATACAGCGATCCATGACAACAGTATATCCACGATCCTTTAAGAAATTGTATGCTTCCTCACTGACACAACCAAGCTGTGACCAAAATACATCTGCATCCATTTCAATAAAATCTTTCGCAACATCCATTAAATACTCAGAGCGGCGAAAAACATTGACAATATCTATATGTCCTTCAATTTCTTTAAGTGACTTAACAGCTTTTACACCAAGAGTCTCATCAATTGTTGGGTTTACAGGAATGATTTCATATCCAGCGTCCTGCATAGCCTTACTCACCATATTGGAAGTTCTTTCAGGGTTATCAGATAAACCTACAACAGCAATCCTTTTACTTTTCTTTAAAATTTTACCAAGTTCAGCACGAGTTGGAATTTCCATTGTCATATTTGAATCCCCTTTTTTAAATAGTAGACTATTTGATATCTCTCCATAGTATTTCGGTCCCAAGCATAGATATTCCTTCATATAATTTGATTTTTGGTCGCTAATGATTGTTTCTATAAGATATTTGCCTATTTTTTGTTGAAATTTATAAAAAAAATCATTGTAAGGAAAAATTTCTAGTATAATGAGAATACTTGTACAAGCATGGTATTATAAGAAAAGAACATTCCGCCAAAACTAGACAATGACATCTAGGTTCAAATTGTACAAAGGTGCACACAAGCACTAATTTTATTTTTCTTAAAGGAGTTATTTGTATGGTACTAGAACTTGTTATTATTCTCCTGGCTTATCTTCTTGGATCGATCCCTTCTGGGTTAATCGTTGGGAAGGTTGGCTATGGTATTGATATTAGGGAGCATGGCAGCGGAAATTTAGGTGGGACAAATACTTTCAGGACCCTTGGTAAAAAAGCCGGTTTGATTGTAACTAGCGCTGATATTTTAAAAGGAACTTTGGCAACTTTGCTTCCTTCTCTATTAATGGGGCATTCTTTTCCAGATTATTTCCCTTTATTAGTTGGTATGGTGGCAGTTGTTGGCCATATGTATCCAATTTTTGCTGGCTTTAAAGGAGGAAAAGCAGTCGCAACCTCTGGTGGGGTTTTGTTGGGCTATAATCCGATCCTGTTTATAACGACCTTATTATGCTTTTTTATTTTCTTAAAATTGACGAAAATGGTTTCCTTATCTTCTATGCTAGTTGCCCTTTATTGTATCACATTCAGTATAGTGTATAGTATTTTTATTAAAACAGATTATCCTTTAATCATCGTTGTTTCATTACTGGCGGCATTTGTATTTTATCGTCACCGTGCAAACATCTCTCGAATTAAAAACAAGACAGAACCGAAGATTAAATGGTTATAAATTAGACGTGTGAACCTTTCGGGTCACACGTCTTCATTTTTATAGATGAATCGATCAAAAAACTCAAGGATTTTATGATTTACCTTGATTTCATTTTCTTTCTTTGAAAATCCATGTCCTTCATCCTCAAGAACCAGATATTCGACTTCCCTATCTTTATTTTGTAAAGCCTGTACGATTTTATCAGATTCTGCCTTTACAACACGAGGATCATTTGCCCCTTGGATGACTAGCATTGGCTTTACCATGCCTTCTAAATGAGTAATCGGTGAATATTCAACTAACTTCTCCCGATCCTTCACAGGATCACCAACCCACTGATTCATAGCCGGCTTCCAATGCTCTGGAACTGAATTAATAAAGGAGAATAGATCGCTTGGTCCAAAGATATCAATCACAGCTTTAAAGTATTCAGAATGCTTACCATGGAGTAAAAGTGCCATATAGCCACCATAACTGCCACCTAATAGGAGGATTTTGTCACGGTCTGCATAGCCATTTTTTATTAACCATTCTAATCCTTCGATATTATCTAAGCGTGGTCCATGCCCCCAGTCACCCTCGACCATTTTCGTGAATTCTAAACCGTACCCAGTTGAGCCACGAAAATTCGGTGCGAAAATACTATAACCACGATTGACTAAAAACTGAAACATCGCTCGAAAGGATTTTCGTTCTGCTGACTGTGGACCTCCATGCGGCCATAGAATGACATGCCCATTCGATACATCTTCATTTGCCTTGAAGAACAGTGCTTGAATTTCTAGCCCGTCAAATGAGGGATAGGTGATTACATCAGGATTGACTAGCTCCTCTTCATTTACCCCGGGAACCCCATAATTTGTGCATGCTGACCATGTATTGTCATTAGCTAAGCGTTTATAGATATTAAATGGACTAGTCGCAGAACGCCCCAATATGTATAGGTTATTGCTTTCTGTCACTACTAGTTTTTCAATAACAGATGTTGGAGTCTCAAGCTTTGTCAAATCACCTGACTGGATGTCAAAGGCATATAGAAAATCCTCCACGCCTTTCTCACTCACAATATAGATTATTTGAGATTGTTCATTATATTTTATTGACTTAAAATCTTCCATTTCAAGGGAAACAACCTTTGAAAATTGGTTTGAATGAACATCATATTTGGCCAGATACGAAAAATCAGCATCAAAATCTGTTAATAAGTAAATCGTCGTTTCAGATGTAAACAATGCATCCGAAACTGTATGCTGTTTATCCGTTTCTGGAGTTAAGCGATATTCCTTCCCGTCTTTATGTAAAAAGGCTAGCGAATATGTATTTGCAAAACTCTTTAAATAGATTTGACTACTTTCACCTGGACTTAGAGCAGTTAGATAAGTCGCAGCATCAATACCTTCGTTTATAATCGACTCTTCTTCTGTTTCTAAGTCAAAACAATATGAATTCAAACACATAGCATTATCCTTCGTTGACGTGTAATACAGTTTCTTTCCGTCCTTTGACAGAATGGCAATCATATGACGATGCCCTTCTTGAATTCTTACTGGCCTTAACTCCCCACCTTGTGGCTGTATTGCATATAATTGAGTGTTTTCATCACCATCTTTATCAAAGCCTGCAATTAAAAATTGACCATTTTTATCATAGGTAAGCTCTTGACAACTTTGATCAATGAAGGTTAGTGGATAAGGAAATTGGTTCGGTAAATCCATAGCCCAAAGATTATATCTACCACTTAAATTCGTACTAAATACTAACTGTTTTTCATCAGGACTAAGCGTAAAATTTTGAATACCAAAAGTTTTAAAAAACTGTTCTACATCTGGCTTTTGAAATTTCATTCTGAACACCTACTTCACCTTTATTTGATTTTCATCTTAAATAATTCGACAGACTTCCAAATTTCCCTTCCTACTTATTTCGACTTGTGAAATATACAGAAAGTTATAGACAATATTCGATAAATTCCTAACATTTTTTCATAGTTTTGTATTATAGTAGAGTTATCATACATTACGGGGTGCAGTGTCATATGAGAAGAAGCAGAAGGAAACGAAAAAAAACAAGCATCATTAAATATCTGATGAGTCTACTTATTTTATTGCTTATTCCATTAGGGGTTTATTTTTCACTAAATAGTGTGAAGGCTAATTCAGTGACTAAAAGTTACATTGCCCATAATCACGATTATAAAAAGATGGAGCAGGAATTTAAGTCATTTACAACTTCAATGACACTCGCAGCAATAGGAGATATATTAATCCATTCAATTGTTTATGATGATGCGAAAACAGGCAGTGGTTATGATTTCAAACCAATGATTGCTAATGTAAAGGGATTGCTAGAAAATGCTGACCTTACGATTGCCAATCAGGAAACAATTGTTGGTGGAACCGAAATAGGTTTATCAACCTACCCTAGTTTTAATAGCCCTTTTGAGGTTGCTGATGCATTTAAGGATGCTGGTGTTGATATTGTTTCTATAGCGAATAACCATACGCTTGACCGGGGTGAAAAGGCGATTATAAGCGCCACAAATTATTTAAATAAAATTGGAATGGAATATACAGGAGGCTATCAGAGTCCTGAAGATAAAAGTAAAATCCGTGTGTTAAATCGAAATGGAATCAGCATTGCATTCCTTTCCTACACATATGGAACAAATGGCATTCCCGTACCAAACGGAAAAGACTATCTCGTTAACTTAATTGATATGGAATTGATCAAAAAGGATATAAAAGCTGCAAAAGAAGTAGCCGATGTTGTTTCAGTTAGTATGCACTGGGGCAATGAATATCAACTATATCCGAATGATTATCAAAAGCAACTGGCTCAACAGCTTGCAGATCAGGGGGTTGACATCATTATTGGTCACCATCCTCACGTCTTACAGCCAATGGACTGGTTAACAGGTAAAAATGGTAATCAAACATTTGTTGTCTACTCACTAGGAAATTTCTTATCTGGACAGATGTGGGATTATAAAGATATTGGCGGGGTTTTACAGGTTGAAATCGTCAAAGAGGTAAAATCAAAGGATGAAACCATCATCCGTGTTCAAAATCCACAATTCGCACCAACATTTGTGTCAAATAGTCACTATAAAAGCTTTAATGTCGTACCACTCCAAGATGCAAACAATTTTGGGCTAAGCAATGCGTCTAGTAAATATGATGAAATAACCCAGCATATGAATCAATGGCTGGATTCAAAGCAATAGATAAAACACAAGGCATATCCCACCGATATGCCTTGTTACCTTTATTCTTCTTTCTTTTTGGCATTTTCGTACGCCTCATGCCAGTCAGGATAGTGTTTACGAATCGATATTGGCCGGAATGAGTCTTTTTTCACACAAACATGTGATGAGGTTGCGTTCACTGACACCTCACCATCTGGTCTTACAATTTGATATCCATAAACAACGCGAAGACCATCATAATGTTCAATCCATGTCTTCACTAATGCTGTTTCTCCATATCTTAACGGTTTTTTGTAAGAGACTTGCAGATCTATTACAGGAGAAATGATTCCATCGCTTTCCATAGCTGCATAGCTAAAACCTAGATCGTTAATTAACTGGGTTCTTCCTAATTCCATCCAAACTAAATAATTGGCATGGTAAACGACACCCATTTGGTCTGTTTCTGCGTAACGTACTTCGACTTCCTTCTTTGAAATGAGCAATTCGTTCCTCTCCCTACTCTTGTTTTATAAGTGTTGTTTATACAAATATAGTATCATAAATGGAAAAGCTCTCAAAAAAGAAATGAATAAAAAAATAGAGTATGCCGTTTATTCAGGCATACTCCAGAATGTTATTGATAGCCATTTTCACGATCTGACGCTTCATCTTTAATCTCTTCTCTCATAGCCGCAATTGATTCTTCACGACGTTCGTTCTTAGCCTGAATTCGTTGGCGTTCTTGTTCATTTGAGAACTCCATAGACTCTTGAGCTTCCTCGATGTTCTCAATTGTGTTTTGAACCATGTCTTGAAGTTTTTCTACATTATCACTACGATCGTCTGGTTTCGGTCTGTTGTGTGTCATCTTTAATCCTCCTATGTAATGTCGTACACCTCTATTTTGCTTCATTTATAATAAATTTATTTCTAAAAAGGAGAAGAATTCACATGTAAAAAAGGAATAATCTCACAAAAAACAAAAGGACGTTGTTATAACGTCCTTTTATCCAGTGAATACTAATTATTCACCTTTTGTTTGCATAACCTGAGCGTGCTGACCAGATTTATCCTGCATTTTTTTCCCTTTATTTCCACCAAATCCACGTGGTTGTGTTCCAATTTGGTTATTTTTAAATTGGTTATGATAATTTTTAGGCATTTTATTTCCCCCTCCTCCTTTTCATTATCACCTAGAAAGGGGGTTCTCATGTAAAAAAGAAGGGTGGAGATTATATTCAGTAAAGGATTTTGATGGAAATTTACTCTGCTTTTTCTAATCTTTTTTGCTCTAGTCTTGCCTCAATTCGATCCATTGCTTCTTGGTCTTTTAGCAATTGTTGTTTGTTTTCTTTGACCAAGTCTGCAAACGATACCTTTCTAACTTTTCTCAATTTTCTCACCTTCCTCTAACAAATATTGTAATAGTTATAATCTCCAAAAACGACTGAAATTATTACAAATTTTCGAAAATTTATTTAAAAACTTCAAAAAGGTCGGAATTTGTTGTAAAAAGGCAAAAAAAGAACCAAATCATTATTGGTTCTTTTTGATTACTTTAATTTATTGACTTTGCTTTCAAGCATTTCTAGGTCCATTTGACCTTTTATATAATCATTAATTGTCCCATCAGAGTTAATGAAAAACGTTTCAGGTAAACCTAAAACCTTATAATCACTACTTGCTTGGTTTTTCGGATCGACTAAAAGTGGAAATGTGTACCCTTTTCCTTCCACAAAATCATGTGCATTTTCTGCCTTTACTTCGGAAGCTGTCATGTTGACTGCTAACACTTCGATATCATCGCTTTTCTTTTCATAAAACGTTTGAATTTCAGGCATTTCTTCACGACATGGCTTACACCATGAAGCCCAAAAGTTTACTACAACTTTTTTTCCTTTTAAGTCGGATAAACGAATTGTCTCATTTTTATCATTTAATAATTGGAGCTCAAAATCAGGTGCCATATTTCCGATTTCAATTCCCGTTACTCCTCTTTTTTGATCTTGAACAAATTCAAAAACAGCATATCCGACTAGCCCTATTAGAACAAGTGCAATCACAATTTTTTTCACGATTTGAATCCTCCGTAAAATTTCCGCAAATATCATGTATTATCTCTATTTTCATTATATCTATTAAACCATACTAAAGAATAAAATTAAAAGGCAGTTTTGTGAACTTCACAAAACTGCCCTAAAATAATAGATATTAACCCTTCATTTTTTCACGAAGAACCATTTGAAGGATACCACCGTGACGGTAGTAATCAATTTCAACTTCACTGTCGAAACGAACTAATACTTCAAATTCTTTCTTATTTCCTTCTTCGTCAGTAGCCGTAACTTTCACATAGTCACGAGGTTTTACATTTTCATCGATTTGAACTTCAATTGTTTCTTTACCAGTTAAGCCAAGAGTTTCTGCATTTTCACCTTGTTTGAATTGTAATGGTAATACACCCATTAATACAAGGTTACTGCGGTGAATACGCTCGAAGCTTTCAGCAATAACTGTTTTAATGCCAAGTAGGTTTGTACCTTTCGCAGCCCAGTCACGTGATGAACCCATACCGTAATCGTTACCAGCGATAACAACTAAGCCAGTTTCATCTTGCTTGTATTTCATACATGCATCATAGATAGACATAACTTCTCCAGTTGGCCAGTAAGTAGTCCATCCACCTTCTGTTCCAGAAGCGATTTGGTTACGAATACGGATATTCGCAAAAGTTCCTCTTGTCATAACGCGGTCATTACCACGACGTGAACCGTATGAGTTGAAGTCACGAGGAGTAACACCTTTTTCTTGTAGGTATTTACCTGCTGGTGTATCTTTACCAATTGAACCTGCTGGTGAAATGTGGTCAGTTGTTACGGAATCACCGAATTTACCAACTACACGTAATCCACTTAATGGTTTAACTTCACCAGGTTCTTTAGATAAGCCTTCGAAGAATGGTGGATTTTGAATGTATGTTGAATCTTCATCCCACACATAAAGTGCTTCGTCCGTACTTTCAATAGCGTTCCAACGCTCATTATCATCAAATACACGCTCGTATTCTTTTCTGAATAGCTCAGGTGTAACAGTCTTTTTAACTTCTGCCTTAACTTCTTCTGCAGTAGGCCAGATGTCATTAAAGAATACATCGTTACCATCTTTATCTTTACCGATAGGTTCTTTTTGAAGATCGATATCAACAGTACCAGCTAATGCATATGCCACTACAAGTGGTGGTGATGCAAGGTAGTTACCCTTTACTAGTGGATGGATACGTCCTTCGAAGTTACGGTTACCAGAAAGAACAGATGTAATTACTAAGTCATTTTCAGCTACTGCTTTTTCAATTTCAGGAGCTAATGGACCTGAGTTACCGATACAAGTTGTACAACCATAACCAACTGTGCTAAAGCCAAGTTTTTCAAGGTATGGTAGTAGACCTGAACCTTCTAGATAACCTGTAACTACCTTAGAACCCGGTGCTAAGGATGTTTTAACATATTTAGGTACTTCTAGGCCTTTTTCAACTGCTTTCTTAGCAACGAGTCCAGCACCTAACATTACATATGGGTTTGAAGTATTTGTACAACTTGTGATTGCAGCAATTGCGATATCACCAGTCTTCATTTGTACTTTTTCGCCATCGTTGAATTTTACGGTAATTTCCTTATTGATTTCTTCAGGAGTTAAACCATATCCTTGGTTACCAGTTGCTGTTAATGCAGTTTGGTAAGCTTCTTTCATTTTTGAAAGTGGAATTAAATCTTGTGGACGCTTAGGACCAGAAAGATTCGCTTCAATTTCAGAAAGATTGATTTCAACAACATCTGTAAAAGTTGGATCTTCAGCATCAGGTGTATAGAATAAGCCGTTAGCTTTACTATATTCTTCTACAACTTTAACTTGCTCTTCGTCACGGCCTGTTAAACGAAGATATTCTAACGCTTCGTTATCTACTGGGAAGAATCCGCATGTAGCACCGTATTCTGGAGCCATATTAGATATAGTTGCACGGTCTGCAAGTGGAAGTTGAGAAACTCCAGGACCGAAGAATTCAACAAATTTACCTACAACGCCCTTTTGACGTAATACTTGAGTTACTTTAAGTGCTAAGTCAGTAGCTGTTGTACCATTAGGTAATGTACCTACTAATTTCACACCGATAACTTCAGGTACTGGGAAATATGAAGGTTGACCAAGCATTCCTGCTTCTGCTTCAATTCCTCCAACACCCCATCCAAGTACACCGATACCGTTAATCATTGTAGTATGAGAGTCAGTACCAACTAGTGTATCAGGGAATGTTTCAAATTCACCGTTCTCACCTTCAACAGCATGAACAACATTTGCTAAATATTCAAGGTTCACTTGGTGAACGATACCAGTTGCTGGTGGTACAGCACGGTAGTTATCGAATGATTTTTGAGCCCAACTTAAGAACTTATAACGCTCAGCGTTACGTTCGAATTCTAGTTCCATATTGAATTTTAAAGCATCAAGTGTACCCGCTCTGTCAACTTGTACAGAGTGGTCGATAACTAGATCTACTGGGATTTCCGGGTTGATTTTTTGTGGATCTCCACCCATGTCAGCCATTGCCTTACGAAGTGAAGCTAAATCAACTACAGCAGGTACCCCAGTGAAGTCTTGAAGAATAACGCGTGAAGGTTTGAATGGAACATCAACCTCTTGTAATTCATCAGTTCCCCATTTTGCTAAGTTTTCAACATGTTCTTTTGTAATTACTCTTCCATCAACCTGACGTAATACAGATTCTAACAGAACCTTAATGGAATATGGCAATTTTGAAACGTTACCAATTTTCGCATCTTCTAATGCTTGTAAGCTATAATAGTTATATTTTTTGCCGTTTGCTTCAAATGAAGAACGTGCATTAAATACATCATGCTTTGCCATATGTATACCCCCTTTGTTATAATAATAACGCAATTTTACACAATTGTCGAAATTTAAGAGAATTTAAAACTCTCACATGAAATCCCTTGCAATACATATATTAATATAACTATATACATAAGTAAATAACAAGATTGTTATTATCCTTCATAAGTTTTACTTATCATCCTGAAGGATAATTTGCAAAAAAGAGTAAAAAATAAGGTCGGAGGTGAAAGAAATGTCGAAACGTAAAGCAAATCATGTTCGACCTGGAATGAATGATGCAAGTGCACAAGGTGTTGGAGCGGGATATAATGAAGAATTTGCAAATGAGCCATTAACAGCGGAACAACGTCAAAACAATAAAAAGCGAAAGAAAAATCAATAAATTGTTTAAAAATGAAAGCCCGCTTTTGCGGGCTTGTTTTTATTCAGTAACTTCATTCATGATAGATTGTAAATCCTGTTGAAACTGCTGAAGCTGAGATTTTTGGTGCTCTGATGCCACTTCCAACGCATTTTCTATTTGTTGATAGGCTTCAGTTACCTCATTTTTCAATCGTTTTAGATGAGTACCATAGTCAGGATCATTATGGACGATATTTGCATAAACATCTTTTGCTTGCTCTGTCCCTTGCTGTGCTGCTTGGAACGCTTGTTGCTTATCCTTATGATACGGCATTTTTTCAACTCCCTTAAGGTAATTCGTGCAATTATAGCTTACCTTTTTTCCAAAAAATCATTCGGACCACAATCGCATAAAAAAGTGGAAAAATACAATCCTATTACATAAGGGGGGGATAATACATGGGTGAAAAAAATACATTCAAGGATATTAGAGCAAACGGTGGGCAAAGTACAGGAAGTCAACCGCAACCATTAAGTGGTTCGAAAAAAGTAAAAAATCGTAACCATACAAGACAAAATCATAACCCAGGACACGATATGTAAAAGAAATGTTTAGATAAAAAGCCGCATGATAGCCAGCGGCTTTTTATCCTATTAGGGTAAAAGCTTCTACAATTTCATTGATTTCTTCTTTTCTAATTGTCCGAAAATCTAGGACGACTTCGTTATTTTTAATCCTTACAATAATTGGAGTAGAGTGCAGACGTAGCTGTTTTGCGACATCCTCTGCTGACTTTTCAGAGTGTGTTAAACAAACTACATGAGTAGGCACCTCAACTCCAGGCATAGTCCCGCCACCGATTGGCGATCCATCTTCTCTTAATTGGATGGAAAATTGATCCGTTTTTTCTAATAATAAATGACTAAAATACTGACAGCGGTCCATGATTTCCTCTTTCGGAGCTAGGATGTCTCTTATTGTAGGTACATCCGAATATCTCCCTTTCAGGTAGGAAAATAAAGTAGCTTCAAGAGCTGCATATGTCATCTTATCAACACGTAAAACCCGAGCAAGTTGATGTTTTTTTAATCGATTAATTAACTCTTTTTTCCCTACGATAATGCCTGCCTGTGGACCACCAAGAAGCTTATCTCCACTGAATGATACAAGATCTACACCTTGTTGTAGAATTTCACTTATGACAGGCTCATCACCAATTCCAAGTTGCTTAAAATCGTAAAGGACACCACTCCCAAGATCTTCGTAAATAACCAGATCTTCTTTTTCTTCTTTTAGTGTGAGCAATTCTGAAACCTCAACTGTTTTTGTAAACCCGATTGTCTTAAAATTACTCGTGTGTACTTTAAGAATCATGGCTGTATCTTCAGTTATCGCATCGTCATAATCATCTAAATGTGTTTTATTGGTTGTGCCGACCTCAACTAGCCTTGCACCACTTTCCTCCATAATTGCGGATATGCGAAATGATCCACCTATTTCTACTAATTGTCCTCGGGAAACAATTACCTCTTGGTTTTTAGCTAAAGCTCGCAAAACAATAAAGACAGCTGCAGCGTTATTGTTTACCACCATCGCACTCTCGGCACCTGTTAATTCCTTAAGAAGGGATTCAACAATTGAATGGCGTGAACCTCGCTTCCCCTCGCTAATGTCATACTCTAAATTGGAATAGCCTTTTGAGATATCTACAACATGTTGGATGGCTTGGTCACTTAGCCTGGCTCGTCCTAAATTAGTATGTAAAACGGTTCCAGTAGCATTGATTGTTTTGGTTAAGTAGTAATTTGTTCTGTATACTAGCTCTTCTTCCCCTTCTTGGAAGATAATTGCCATCATTTCTTCTTTTGATGAAATCTGTTTATCCCACTTTCCATGAAGGATATCCTTTCGAATCTCTGTGACTACATCCCGTAGCACGTCCGTCAAATAATCCTTTTCCACTTGATGAAGAATCAGAAATTGTTCGAAGGATGGATGGGCTTGCAGATCATGTATGGCGGGAAGTAGTTTAAATATATTATTCATGCCGATTCCTCCACATAAGCTTACATATGTATTTCTATTCTTACATAATCTCTCTAGACATTCCAACAGTTTGTACCTATTCTACGTTTTCTTTATCACGAACCGCCTTCCTGTTGAATACCCTAAATATAGAATGACATGGAGGTTCATAACATGAATAATTTCGATGATTCAAATCCTCTCTCCATAAATGGTTTAGAGGACTGGATGAAACAATTCCTTGAAGACCCGTATCTGATAGACGATTATCAATTTCGCATTGATTTGTTTGAAACTCAAAATGAATACATTATTGAGGCTGAGTTATCAGGATATACGCCAGAGCAAATTCAGCTGAATGTCAAAAACGACTCCATCCTTATCAAAGTAGCAGACTGCGAAAAACCTCCAAATGATACAATTTTAACCGAAAGAATTGTTACCCTTCCTTTCGAATTAGAAAAGAAAAAAATAGAGGCGCTATTTCGAAATGAAATTCTAGAAATATACATCAAAAAAAATAGCAAACGTAAAAAGAAAAAAAGTAAAATCAAAATAAAAGTCCTGTAAATTTACAGGACTCTTTCTAATTTGTTACTTTTTCAAAATTTTTAATCGTTGTTCCTGGAAAATAAAATTGGATAATCTCTTCATACTTTTTCCCTTTATCCCCCATTATACTTGCTCCCCATTGACTCATCCCAACTCCATGCCCATATCCTCTTCCCTTCATCACATAATTAGTATCATCAGACTCGAGTGAGTCGATATAGTAGCTTTTAAAAATGGTACCACCTATCATTGGTCGAATTCGATTTAAATTTACATCTTCAAGCGTAATATTTCCTAATAGAACCGTCCCGTCAATTAATCGTTGTAAAAATTCAACTTTAATCGAACCTGTAATGGAGCGACTCGATTTGTATCTCTTTGGATTTACTTCAAATTTAGGTATTGAAAGAATGGCAATATCCCCTGGGTACCCTTGGCGATTTATGGACCTTTTCATAAAAGCTGTGATTTCCTGGTCCTTTTCTTGGAGTGAGTCCCATGCATCATCTAACTCCCAATCGATTTCTTCTAAATTTATTTGTGTTTTAGATAGTGTAAATTCCCATGGATGGATTGGATCAAACGGATCTTCTTTGATTGGGTAAAACGACCTGGTGTCTCCTCCCCACACATTTTTATTATTCTCTGTCATTCCACCATTACTTGCCGAATAAAAAGCATCAATTAACTTATTTTTATATGTAATGACCTGTCCCTTTGTAGCATCCACAGCCTTTGTTGTCCGTACGTTCCAAGCATATCCTCCGTACACTTGATAAAAGGTTGTATCATCCATATCTTCTTTAAGATGGGATACAGCATACGTTCTTGCCGCAAGTGCTTGTGCCTTAAGTGCCTCGATATTCCATGAGGGAAATACCTCAAGTGGGACTACTCCTTTTAAATAATCCTCTAATGGAAGTTGGTTAACAGGACGTACAAAAAGATGATTTTCTACTTGAAACTCCATTGCACCTAGGTATGGGCGTTCATCGATATAAACACGGTGCTCCTCATTATAGCTGCGAGGGATTAATAAAAAGCTACTTTCCACTTGTTGGTTTACTTCTCCTCCTTTTAGATAGAGACTTCCATTTTTTATATATAACCGATAGTTCACTCCTTCTTGCAATGATAAGGTAGGATCTAAAGTGAAATAATCTCCTGTAAATTTCATCTGAATTTCTTGAGAATCCCCCACAAAATTTTCAAGTCGAACACGCACTAGTTCTTCTGCATCTCCATGTGTTAAATCAAAAATAAAAATAAGTATAAACGTAAAAAATAGAATCTTTTTCATATCCGTATATTGCCCAATCACTAAAAATATATTATCGTCTATTTTTGAAATATTTTACCCTTTTCCTGTTACCAAACAATTGCAGAATAAGGTATAATGAACCAATGAGGTGAACAATTTCATGCAGCAGCTATCTGGATGGTTTTTATGGTTTATTTTAATATGGGTTATCTTTTTTATTACAATTCTTGGAATTGGCGGCTTTTTTATGTTTCGAAAGTTTTTAAAGAAACTTCCAAAGGAAGATGGGATGTCAGATATAGATTGGCAGGATTATTACATAGAACAAACACTTCATATGTGGCCAAGTGAACAGAAGGCATTATTAGAAGATTTAGTAAAGCCAGTTCCAGAGCTCTTCCGTGATGTCGCAAAACAAAAAATCGCTGGAAAAATAGGGGAACTTGCAATAGCCGAAAAAGCAAAGGAAATTTCGCAGGATTTAGTTGTTCGAGGATATATCATAGCCACGCCGAAACGTGACCATAAATTCTTACTAAAAACATTAAAAGAAAAGCAAATAGATGTTACGCCATATAATGACCTATTTTAAAAAACTCGGCATAGATGCCGAGTTTTTTTAGAGCTCTGAACCAAGCCTTTTATACTTTACATACATGGCAATCCGCCATGGGACAATCATTGAAAATGCTAGAATCCAGAACATCCCACTTAACGCTCCAAAATCAATCGTTGTACTTAATACAGATTTTAAAACAATCCGAACTACTAATAAACCTACTAGAATATAAATAAACGCCTTAGACCGTTTCATATAGATGTCATTGTCCCTAATTTCAAATGATGATGTTTTAATTAGAAGGATAGAAAAGAGCATCCCAACGACGACAGCCTCTAAAATTTCAAGCGGAGTGACACGAAACATTGGCACGATAAACATGAATGCTCCGGTGCTCATAAAAACTGGCGGCAAAATGATTTTTTTTACAGATGCAGGTTTTTGCGAAGATTTTGTTCTTAAAAAGGTTACAAAGATTGCCATCATAATTGCGACAATTGAAGATGCAATTACCAAATAAATCAGTCCTTTAATCGTCATAAAATTTATTGATATAGCCAAATGAAACCCATTTAAGAGTTTTTTCTTAAATGGGTTTACACTTAATTTAACACTCTATTAATTGCTTCAACAACCCTGCTATCGTCGAAAGGTTTTACAATATAATCCTTTGCTCCAGCTGAGATTGCATCCACAACCATTTTTTGCTGACCCATAGCAGAACACATGATAATTCGAGCCTTTGGGTCAAATTCTTTAATCAATTTAACAGCTTCAATGCCATTCATTTCAGGCATTGTAATGTCCATCGTTACAAGATCTGGTTTTGTCTCTTTGTATTTTTCAACGGCTTCAAGACCGTTCTCAGCCTCTGAAACCACTTCATGATCCGCCTTAACTAAAATGTCTGTGAGTGTAAGTCTCATAAATTTCGCATCATCAACTACTAAGATTCTAGCCACAGTACTGGTCCTCCTTGAAAACACTTATCTTGTAACATATTCGACTAAAAACCTGTAAATCCTCCAAAGAGTGCAGTTGCATATGCAATTATTTTTGTCATCCAGTCAAAATACAGTATAACTCCCATAATAATCATTGCATATCCACCAATTTTTACTATCTTTAAACTGTTTCTCCGAATCCATTGCAATCGTCCAATAAAAAATGAAAGGATAAGAAATGGAATTGAAAAGCCTAATGAATACATGACCATATACAGCATTGCAGAATCTGGATTTGTTCCTGCAAGTGCGATAACAGACATTAAGATAGGTCCCATACACGGTGTCCAGCCTGCAGCGAATGCCATTCCGATAAAAACAGACCCAACATATCCTGCTGGACGATGTTTGAATTCAATTTTGCGATCCTTCATTAAAAACTTTGGTTTAATAACGCCAAGGACAAATAGACCAAAGAAAATAATGAAAATGGCTCCAATTTGACGAATTAAATCTTTGTAATCGCTAAAAATTTGACCGACGTAAGATGTTCCAAAGCCAAGCATCACAAAAATAATCGAAAAACCAACTAAAAAGAAAATTGTATGTAAAATACTTCGTTTTTGCAGCATTGCATTTTCTGATTTTAATTCGCTAACAGATGCTCCTGTTATATACGATAAAAATGCTGGATATAACGGTAAACAACATGGTGAGATAAAAGATAAAAATCCGGCACCAAAAGCAAGGAACACATTAACATCTGCCATTTTAACAACTCCTATTTTCATGTTCATTACCATTCTAGCAAAAATACATTCGTATTCATAATTTTTAATATGAACGTTTTGTGTCATTCGACTTTCGTATGTTGAATATATTTCCAAAAAAGTTTTTATTAACTAATTACCATTATATGTTATACTATAATATAACTTGTCCATGAAGAACCTTAAAAACAAAAGAAGGGGTTTTACCTTGTGTCTAAAGAACAACTTCTACTTAAAATTGAACAAAAGAGAACCGAACTGGTTGAAATTGTCTTGAAACACGGTTTTACCGCTACGACCACCATTAAAGTAAGCCAAGATTTAGATCATCTTTTAAATCAATATAATACAGGAAGAACACAGAAAAGCCTCTCAAAAGGATGAGAGGCTTTTTACATGACTGCATTTTCAACGTGATCAACACTACCATTCTGTAGTAAGAACATTTTGTAATATAATCCTTTTCGTGCCAATAACTCCTGGTGTGTTCCTCTTTCAACGATTTCCCCTTGGTGCAAGACTAAAATTAAATTGGCATCTTGAATTGTAGACAAACGGTGGGCAATTGCAATCGTCGTTCGACCCTGCCTCATTTTTTCGAGGGCCTTTTGAATTTCGTGCTCTGTTTCTGTATCGATATTCGCAGTGGCTTCATCAAGGACCAAAATTTTCGGATTATTTACGATTGTCCTGGCAAATGCCAATAATTGCCTTTGACCACTTGAGAAGGTTGAACCACGTTCAACAACCTGATAATCATATCCATCTTCTAGTTTTCTAATAAACTGATCCACTTGAACGAATTTAGCCGCATCTTCGATATCTTGGTCCGTAATATCCGAATTATTTAAACGAAGGTTTTCCCTAATGGTTCCCACAAATAAAAATGGATCCTGAAGGACAAGACCTATCTTTTGACGTAATTCATTATTTTCATAGGATTTAATGGAAATCCCGTCTATTACTATATCTCCACGTTCAACCTCATAAAATCTCATTAATAAATTGATAACTGAACTTTTTCCACTACCCGTATGGCCAACAAGAGCTACCGTTTCTCCTTTTTTTGCTGTAAAAGAGATATTTTTTAAAACATCTCGCTTTCCATCATATGAAAAGCTAACATTTTTAAATTCAATTTCACCCTTTACAATCGATGGGTTCTTATTTCCAACCGTTTGAGGTGCTAACTCATCATAATCAAGAAGTTCGAATACCCGTTGTGACGCAACTACTGCCTGCTGCAGAAGTGATAAACGCATCATCATATGGTTAACCGGCTCGAAAAATCGTTCAAGATAATTCACAAACGCATAAAGGACACCTATTTCAATTGGACTCTCAAGTGCAGAAATCCCAAAAAAGCTTAATACCAAAATAATCGTCACGATATAAATAAAATCAACTGCTGGTCTTAATAAAAGCCCATCAAGTTTAATGTTTTTAATTCCCGCTTGATAATGAGCATCATTGATTTCATCAAATTCACGTCGTAATCGTTTTTCTTGACGAAATACCTGGATGATTGCCATACCTTGAAGGGATTCATTGAGCTTCGCATTCAGTTGGCTAAGTCGTTCCCTCATATCATGGTAATATTTTGAACTGAATTTACGATATGTTTGCATCAATATAAATAAAATCGGTAGTATGACCAAACAAAACAGTGCAAGTTGCACATTTAGATAAAACATCGCAATAAAAACTCCGATTAAAAACACACCATTTTGTACAAACGTGGCCAAAACCTCGACAAACATATCCTTTATTGCCTCTGTGTCATTTGTAACCCTAGATACTATACTTCCTCCTGGTGTCTTATCAAAATATTTCAACCCAAGCTTGTGAACTTTTGAAAACACCTCTACTCTCATTTCACGAATAATTTTTAAGGCAATTTCCTGAAATTTAACGAGCTGAAAATATTGAAGGATAACCTTTGAAAAATGAATAAAAAGATAAATTGACCCTAAATATACTAATGGTTTAACGGGAAGATGACCTGGTGTTAAATAGTCATCAATAAAGATTTTAATTAAGATTGGACCAATGATGTCCATAAGGGTAGCAAATAATAGCAAAGCAAATGCAAAAACAAATTCCTTCGTATGTGATTTTGTATATGATAGGAGCCGTATTAATGTACGCCTTTGTTCTTTTTTTGAGATTTTGTTCATGCTTTACCCTCCATGCTCAACAAGTGATTCAAGCTGTTGCCGGTGATACATATCACGATACCAGCCTTCTTCTTCCATTAACTCATCATGTGTACCTCGCTGAGCAATTTCACCATTTTCTATGACAAGAATTTGGTTTGCATGCTGAATCGCGCTTAATCGATGTGATGTAATGAATGTTGTTTTTCCTTCTCTATTCTCGCGTAAGGCACGTAAAATTCCCTCTTCCGTCTTAGCATCTACTGCGGATAACGAATCATCAAGAATCAAAATTTCAGGGTTCATTAAGAGTGCCCTTGCAATTGAAATTCGTTGCTTTTGTCCCCCTGATAATGATACTCCTCGTTCACCAACAACCGTCTCATAACCATCTGCAAACTGTAAAATATCCTCATGAATATTGGCAAGTTTCACAGCTTCGATAATTTCTGTCATTGATGCATCGGGCTTAGCAAATGCAATATTATCGGCAACGGTTGCAGAAAAGAGAAAGTGATCCTGTGGAACATAACCAATTCCCTTACGTAGTGCATCTAATGTATAGGTTTTAATTTCTTTTTCGCCAATCATAATTTCGCCTTTATAGCCTTCTATTTCACGAATGAACAGTTTTAACAAAGTTGTTTTACCAGCACCCGTCTTTCCAACTATTCCTAATGTATGGCCACGCTTTAGGCTAAAATGGATCTCTTGAAGCGTTTGCTTTGACTCTCCTGGAAAGGAAAAGTGAGAAATGGAATACGTAATATCACCTGTTGGTGTCCTTTCACTAGCATTCTCGTAATCTATTATTTCCTTTGGTTCAGCAAGTAGACTCGACACGCGGTCATAGGACGCTCTTCCCCGCTCCACTATATTAAAAAGCCAACCAAAAGCGAGCAATGGCCATATGAGCAATCCTAGATAGGTCGTAAAAGTAACCAATTCCCCTAGCGTCATTTCCCCCGAAAGGACATACCTTGAACCAAACACAATTGCGAGAAAGAAAGAAATTCCCACTATTAAAGAAATGGTTGGGTCATACAGAGCATCAACCTTTGCTACAGAAAGGTTTTTTTGGACCACATCATCTGACTGTTTCCGAAATGATTCAATATCTTCTTCTTCTTGCCCAAACGTTTTTATGACCTTAATTCCACTCACACTTTCTTGTACCTTATCATTGAGGCTAGAAAACGCTTCCTGTGCTTTGTGAAAATGTTTATGTAATAGTGTCCCATAATAATTCGTAGATAGAGCCATAAATGGCAATGGAATCAGACATATTAACGTTAGCTTCCAATTTATTGTAGTGGCCATGGTTAATAGAACAAATCCGCCTGTAGCGAGTGAGTCGACTAATGTTAAAACACCTGAACCGGCCGTTTGCTGTATCGCCTGTAAATCATTTGTCGAATGAGCCATTAAGTCGCCTATTCTTCTCTTTTGAAAGAAGCTTTGTGACATTTTCGTAAAATGCTCATATAGACGATTCCTTAATAATCTTGCTAGTTTTACAGATGAACCAAATATCATGATTCGCCAAAAGAACCGAACGACATAAACGGTACATGCCGTTACCAATAAGACAGTCAGCCAATTAAATAAGGTTTGTTTCGTTAGAGTTCCTTGTGCAATATAATCAACGATTCGACCAATTACTTTGGGAGGAACAAGCTCCAGCAAAGCAACAATCAGTAATAAGAAAATACCCGTTAAATAGGATTTTTTCTCCTGTTTAAAAAACCACATTAAATCCGTAAAGATCTTCATCTGCTAATCCTCCGAAAGATGAAATAAGTGCCATAATAGTTTACCAAATTTTTATAATTGTAGGAAGATGGTAACCAAGCTTTTCATGATGCATAAGTGAAAAGAATTATATTTATTCAAAATTTCTATTATAATTGAATGTAGATCATAGATTGAGGTGATTGATGATGATTAGCTACAAGGAGCTTCACCATGTGAGTTTAACGGTAACGAATCTTGAAAAAGCGAAGGATTTTTACAGCAATATTCTCTGTTTACAAGAAATTGAACGTCCAAATTTCGATTTCCCTGGTGCTTGGTATTCGGTCGGGAATCAACAACTCCATTTAATTGTCCTACCTGAGTCTCAAACGATTCGAAAGGATAAAAGCATTAGCAGCCGCGAGGGGCATTTTGCATTAAGAGTGGAAAACTATTATGACACGCTAAATTGGCTCTCGATGCACAATGTCACCGTGCTTGAAAAGCCGGATAGTATCAGTGGTTTTGCGCAAATCTTTTGTGCGGATCCGGATGGAAATTTAATCGAATTAAATGTGGATCAACGAGATTTATAGGCAAGAATACAAAAAAGCCACTTTATTAGCGAAAATTCACTAATAAAGTGGCTTTTTATGGAAGTTGAAACTAAGCATGTCCAACTTTTATTGCTTGTCCATTTGACCGTTCATTGCTTTTAGCATTTGATTGATCTTCTTTTGACTTGGTTTCATACCCATTTGCATCATCATTACTTTTAGCATTTGCTCATTGATTGGTGGGTTTTTCTTTAAGTAAGTCATCATGTATTTACGTGCAATAAAAAATCCTAATGCAACGCCACCAAGTAAAGCTACCACGATTAGTAAGATAGCTAACCATATTTGCATCATACAAAAACTTCCTCCTTCATGTTGTCTCATTACAGTGTACTAAACCAATAGCAATTATACAATATTTGTTTTATGTTTTCCTAGTCCCTAGACAAACTTTCTTTCCTTAATTGGATTTAACCATCCATATTTATTTGCTGAAAAATCCATCGCTAAAAAACACCGGTCATATTTACGGAGGATTTCAAAAAACGCCGTTTCTGCCTCAAAGCTTCCAGTCGACTGTAGATGGAGGTAATTATTATGTATGGTTAGTTTTGCGTAGCTATTAAATTCATTCCATTCTATAGTGTGCATATGACTTTGACGATGATAATAGGAATAATGAGCAAGGCTTGATTCAATTTTTTGTTGAATGCGGATCGTCGGAATTGACCTCGTGATGAACTCTATTTGTTTATATAAAATTTGTTTCCGCTCTTGCTTGGATTGGTTATATTCTAAAAACAAATGATAGATTAGTGATTCACGCCCAAAGTAATGAGTGGCAAATTCTTCTTCTATTAAATAGATGTAATACTCTCTCATACTCTTTCCTCCCAATACTATCGATATTGAATAGTATATTCGAAAGAGTCTGTGTTTTTTGTCTGAAACTGGAGTAAGAATCGTCTAGTTTTGTCGAAATTGGTGTTTTATAAGAAAAGGGGTCGGATTCGACCCCTTTCTTACGTTATTGAAGTAATTGCTTTACTCGATTTACGACATTTTCAACTGAGAACCCATATTCTTTCATCACAATTTCACCTGGTGCAGAAGCACCGAATTCGTGGATACCGAGGATATCTCCCTCATCTCCAGTGTATCTCTCCCACCCAAGTGGTGTTGCCATTTCAATGGCTAATCGTTTTTTTACGTTTTTAGGAATAACGGATTCCTTATACTCATTTGATTGTGCCTCAAAACGATCCCATGATGGCATACTGACTACGGATACCTCAATATTTTCGTTTGCGAGTTGTTTTTGTGCTTCTACAGCAAGACTTACTTCAGAGCCTGTTGCTAAAAGTAGAGCTGCGGGTTGTCCAGATTTTGCAGGTGATACCACATATGCGCCTTTTGATACACCTTCATACCCTTTTTCAGCTGTTCCTTCTAGAGTTGGTAGGTTCTGTCTTGTTAAAATAAGTGCAGTTGGTACATCTTTTGATTCAATAGCTAGTCTCCATGCTGCGGCAGTTTCATTTCCATCAGCAGGTCGTATCACTGATAAATTCGGCATCGCTCTTAATGCCGGTAGTTGTTCAACTGGCTCATGTGTGGGCCCATCTTCTCCAACTGCAATACTGTCATGTGTAAACACATAGGTGACCGGTACTTTCATTAATGCAGCAAGTCTAATCGCTGGTCGTAAATAATCTGAGAAAACAAAGAATGTTCCACCAAATACTTTTAATCCACCATGGAGAGCCATGCCGTTTAAGGCCGCACCCATTGCAAATTCACGAACTCCAAACCAAATATTGCGCCCACTATAATCATTAGGCATAAAATCAGCAGCATCTTTTATCATTGTTTTATTTGAACCAGCTAAATCAGCAGAACCACCAAAGAATTGTGGAACACTATTTGCGATTGCATTTAATGCTTCACCAGAAGATGCACGAGTTGCGAGTTTCTTACCTACTTCATAGACCGGTAACGTCTTTTCCCAACCCTCAGGCAGCCTGCAATCTATCGCCATCTCTAGCTGTTTTCCAAGCTCTGTATTGCTTTCTTTATAATCGTTAAACAATTGATTCCATTCTTGCTCACTTTGTTCGCCAACCCTTTTTACAGTTTCTTCAAAATGCTCATAGACCTCGCTTGGCACATGAAAGTCATTTTCAAATGTCCAATTATATGCTTCTTTTGTTAATTTTAATTCATCAGCACCTAATGGTTCGCCATGTGCTTTTGATTTACCAGCACGATTCGGAGAACCATAGCCAATTGTTGTTCGAACCTCGATGAGGGTAGGACAAGTTAAATCTCCTTTTGCTTCCTCAATTGCCTGATCAATCGCATCAACATCATTTCCATCTTCCACACGTAGATATTGCCAACCATAGGCTTTATAGCGTTGTTCAATTGATTCTGAAAAAGCCTGATCGAGGTCACCATCTAGAGAAATATCATTTGAATCATATAAAACAATTAAACGCCCTAATTTTAAGTGAGCTGCTAATGATGAAGCTTCCCCTGAAACGCCCTCCATCAAGTCACCATCTCCGCAGATGGCATATGTAAAATGGTTTACTATTTCAAATGAATCTTTATTGTAAACACCAGCTAAATGACGTTCGGCCATCGCCATCCCAACCGCCATGGCGATACCTTGCCCGAGCGGACCTGTTGTTGCATCAACACCCGCTGTATGCCCATATTCAGGATGACCCGGAGTTTTGCTGCCCCACTGACGAAATTGCTTTAAGTCATCAATTGTTAAATCATAGCCTGATAAGTGAAGCATACTGTACAATAGTGCCGATCCATGTCCCGCTGATAGCACAAAGCGGTCACGATTAAACCATTTTGGATTTTTTGGATTGTGCCTCATATGTCTGGTCCATAGAGTATATGTCATTGGGGCTGCTCCCATCGGCATCCCTGGGTGACCTGAATTTGCTTTTTCAACAGCGTCGATCGAAAGTGTACGAATCGACGCAATCGACAAGTCAGTAATTGAATTCGTCATAACACAAACATCCTTTCAAATAATTAGTCGGTTCTTATGTAGTATGCACAAAAAGAAAAGAATACATAGAAATCTATGTATTCTTTGTTAATGCAATCTTTTCCGTTTGCTCTCTTTTAATTTTTCGGGAGTTACATCATTTCCCTCTGGGTCTACAACCTTTACCGAATGTAAGGTATTTGTCATTGAATTTCTAAAAACACGTAAATACTCTTGTCTAAGCTCTTGTTGTTCTTCTTTTTCTTTATCTGTAAGACCAACTGACTTTGCTTTTTTGGCAAGAGCGTTGATCCGATTCAGTTTATCTTTTGAAAGCATCGTATTTCTCCTTGTGTCATCTTTTCTAAATCATAGTTCATAGTACTAAATGAAAAGATTTTTTACAAGTATTCCACTCTCCTTAACTTAACTAGCAGTGATAAAAACCATTCCCATGCTTAATAAAATAAATAAGACATAATAGATAAATCCACTTTGTAATTTTTTCAACATGTACATTTCCACCCCTATAGAATGTTTGTTCGTATTTTATGCTTTTATTATATACCGAACAAATGTTTTGTGTCAACAAAAATTCGAACTTATGTTTGTATGTTCGAATAAAACATGCTATACTCTACTTAAGAATTTAGGTTTTTGTCGGACAGACACATGCTTAAAAACCGATCATGAATGATGAACGAGGATTTAATACATAGAAAAATAAAGATAAGGGGATGAGTGTAGATGACGACAAAGCTTTCAAAAAGACAGCAGGACATATTGAATTACATTAAACAGGAAGTAAAAGATAAGGGTTACCCACCTTCAGTAAGGGAAATTGGAGAGGCTGTTGGGTTAGCATCGAGTTCAACAGTTCATGGCCATTTGTCCAGACTGGAAAGTAAAGGTTTAATTAGAAGAGACCCAACAAAGCCTCGTGCTATTGAAATATTACAAGCCGATACAAATGAAACTATTCCTACTGCAAATGTTGTGAATGTCCCTGTCATTGGTAAGGTTACAGCGGGTCAACCCATCACAGCCATTGAAAATATTGAAGAGTATTTTCCACTACCTGATCGATTTGCAGCGCACGATGATCAAATTTTCATGCTTGAAATTATGGGCGACAGTATGATTGAAGCGGGTATTCTTGATGGAGACTACGTAATCGTTAAGCAACAGCATTCAGCAAACAATGGGGATATTGTTGTTGCTATGACAGAAGAAGATGAAGCAACTGTAAAAAGATTCTTCAAAGAAAAAGACCATATTCGACTCCAGCCAGAAAATTCAATGCTTGAACCAATTATTTTAAAAAATGTAACCATTCTTGGAAAAGTTATCGGTGTATACCGTACTATTCATTAAATATGTAAAGGACCATTTCTTCATTGAAGTGGTCTTTTTTCATAATGAAAGACCCTTAACACAGTGTTAAGGGTCTCTTTTTTAATACATCGTCATATATTGCTCACGTTCCCAAGGGTGTACTTGGGTGCGGAACATATCCCATTCGATCTCTTTCGCTTCGATAAAGTGTTCGAACAAATGTCCGCCTAAGGCTTTAATTAACACTTCATCCTGTTTTAACATTTCTAAAGCAAGTGCCAAAGTAGATGGTAAATCCACGATTCCCGCTTCATTACGCTCTTCTTTGTTCATCACATAAATATTTCTATCAACAGGTGCGGGTGGGGTAAGCTTGTTCTTAATACCATCTAAGCCCGCAGCCAGTAATACAGCCATTGCCATATATGGGTTTGCTGCTGGGTCGACTGAACGCACCTCAACACGTGTGCTTAAACCACGTGAAGCAGGGATACGAACAAGTGGACTTCTATTTTGAGCAGACCAAGCTACATAACAAGGTGCTTCATATCCAGGCACTAAACGTTTATAAGAGTTTACAGTTGGATTTGTAACAGCTGTAAAGTTAGGTGCATGTTTTAAAACTCCTGCAATAAAATGTCTAGCATTATCACTTAATTGTAGGTCTGCGTTTGGATCGAAAAATGCATTTTCTCCACCTTTAAATAATGAAAGGTTACAGTGCATTCCGGAACCGGCTACACCAAACAATGGTTTTGGCATAAATGTTGCGTGTAAACCGTGTTTACGGGCAATTGTTTTTACAACGAGTTTAAACGTTTGAATTTCATCACAAGCAGTAAGAGCATCTTCATATTTAAAATCAATTTCATGCTGACCAGGTGCTACCTCATGATGAGACGCTTCAATTTCAAAGCCCATTTCCTCAAGCTCTAACACGATATCTCGGCGACAGTTTTCACCAAGATCTGTTGGCGCTAAGTCAAAGTACCCACCATTATCATTTAACTCAAGAGTAGGTTCACCTTTTTGATCTAATTTAAATAGGAAAAATTCAGGCTCAGGTCCAAGGTTGAAATTTGTAAATCCTAACTCTTCCATTTCTCTTAAGACTCTCTTTAAGTTATTACGAGGGTCACCTTCAAATGGAGTACCATCTGCATTATGGATGTCACAAATTAATCGAGCTACCTTCCCCTTTTCAGCAGTCCACGGGAATACTACCCATGTATTTAGATCAGGGTAAAGATACATATCCGATTCTTCGATACGCACAAAGCCTTCGATTGAAGAACCATCAAACATCATTTTATTACTCAAAGCTTTTTCCAACTGACTTACAGGAATTTCAACATTTTTAATTGTTCCAAGAATGTCTGTGAATTGTAAACGTACAAATTTTACATTCTCTTCATTTGCTAAACGAAAAATATCTTCTTTCGTATATTTGGACATTAAGTCTTCCTCCCCAAACCTTGTTGTAAGTATAGTTTTTTTCATGTTCATAATTAATGAAAAAATCGCGACATATCACTATGATGAGGACCGGATTGCTTTTTAAATCGACCCGCTTGAAGCAATTCATTCCTCAGTAATTTTCTAAGCTCTGAATTAGATATTTCATGTTTCACAGGCTCGACCGGTTTTTCTTCGGCTTCTGATCCTTGGTTTTGAACTGCGAATATTTGTTTAATTCCAGCTAGGTTAACTTTTTGTTCGATCAAGCTTTTGATTTCAAGTAATCGATCAACGTCATTAAATGAATATAGTCTTCGATTTGTTTCAGTTCTTGCAGGAGAAATCAGACCATTTTCCTCATAATACCGGATTTGCCGGGCAGATAATTCAGTTAATTGCATGACAATTCCAATTGGAAAGAGTGGCATGGAACGTCGAATTTCGTCACTCATATGGGATCCTCCTTTGCAATGAATATTTTGATTTTAATTGATGTTAGATTATCTGTCAAGTTCATGTTAGAAAACCTGACATGATTTTTTTATTTTAGAAAGAGATATGATTCTAACGAGTTGTGTAGTCCGGTTAATGGATGTGAAATTTCAGATGTTACTTAAATTTTCTAGTAACATTTCCGAAGTAACCTATTAAAATACGACCGAAGGCTTAGAAAATAATTAGACTATAGAAGGTTAACCTAATATAGACGATCTCGTATGATTATGTTTATATTTCAAAACCCAAAACTACATCATGGAGGTAATCTTTTGAAAAGAATTGTAATTACGAGAAAATTTAGCTTTATTATTATGTTAATTTTCCTTTTCCATCTTCCCTTTTATGTAAATGTCCATGCAGCCGGGTCATTTAAAACAGAAGATGTTGATAAATTTGTCACTAATTATTTAGAGCGTAATGGGCTACCTGGTGCATCCATTGTAGTTGTAAAAGACGGCAAATCAGTATATGAGAAAGGATATGGACACGATTCTGAAGGGCAACCTCTAACAGAAAACTCTTTAATGAGAATCGGTTCAGCATCCAAATCATTTACTGCTTTTGCTGTTTTGCAACTTGTTGATGAAGGGAAAATCCAACTGGATGACCCTTTAATTAACTATTTGCCAGAGGTGAAACTTGACGATTCAAGATGGAAAGAAGTGACAGTGCGGCAGGCTTTGAGTCACACATCAGGTATTCCAAACCCGGTTATTGTTCCACCAGCAAATAACGTAAAAGCTGGTGTGGAACGTATGAATGATTGGAAACTGCAATCAAACCCCGGAGAGAAATACTATTATAGCAATGGGAATTATTGGCTTCTAGCGCTTTTGGTGGAGAAAGTAAGCGGAATGGAATTTTCTCAATATCTTAAACAAAAAGTGTTTTCTCCACTCGGAATGAATGACTCAATCACTACTGTTAACTCTGGAGATGTTGTAAAAGGACTACCCAAAGGATATGTAACAGCATATGGAACTGCAATTCCCTGGACAGAGCTTGAGGCGATGAATATGGGAGCTGGGAGTATCATCTCCACTGCAGCAGATATGGGGAAATGGCTTTCCATGCAAACAAACGAAGGAAGGACTAAAACAGGAAAGCAATTATTATCTAAAAAATTATTGGAAGAATCGTATTCACCACAACTTGGAAGCAAAAAATACGGACTTGGTTGGGAGTTAAGCTCACCGAGTGTGAAACCAGCACGCATTTCACATAGCGGGGTAGTATCAACGTATCAAGCTCAACAAGACATCATACCAAGTAGTGGTTATGCAGTTGCAGTCTTACTAAATAGCTTTACCCCTACTTTAGAACACGCTTATGAGATTAGTTCAGGTATTATCCAATTGACCGAGGGCCAAGAACCCGAATTAAAGGCTCCAGTACCCAAAGTCATTGATTTATCCCTAGGCGTTGTCACTTTGATTTACTTTCTTCTAGGTATTAGAGGAATTCTGCGAAGCAAGAAATGGGCGGAAAAACGGAAACAGCATCCTACTTGGAGATTTATGCTTCGTCTAATTCCCCAGTTGGTTCCAACATTATTTATCGGATGGTTGTTTTTTATTGTCCCAACATTACAAAATAATAGCTCGACCACGATTGATGCATTCGGTCTTTATCCAGCTGCGATGCTCTTATTTGCTGTTATTTTCATATTTGGATTGGCTCTTACAATTACGAGAATCAGTTATCGAATCACTTTAAATAAAGATTAGGATTATAGAAAATTATATTCATAAAACGCTCAGATTCCTCTGAGCGTTTTTACTAGCTTTTTTTATATGTGTTAATTATCTACGAATTTTTTCTCCCAAAGCAGAACCCGTTAGGCTTATTCCTCTGTTTTTAGGGATATAAGCTGTTTTACTAATAGTTGATTTAAAGCCAAACAGATGGCAATTTTCACATGCGAATAAGTAAGGCCACCCTGAACATATGCAACATATGGTGGACGAGTTGGTCCGTCAGCTGTAAGCTCAATGCTTGCACCTTGAATAAATGTACCCGCCGCCATGATCACATCGTCCTCATACCCCGGCATATAGCTTGGATATGGAGTGACATGCGAATTGATTGGTGAAGCGAACTGAATAGCTTGACAAAAGGCCACCATCATCTCTTTATCATTAAATTGAACAGATTGAATTAAATCGGTTCGTTCACTATCCCAGCTTGGCTCAGTCTTTAGTCCAATTTTTTCTAAAATAGCAGACGTAAAGACGGCTCCTTTTA
Organism: Bacillus timonensis; assembly: GCF_004799755.1. GTDB lineage: Bacteria > Bacillota > Bacilli > Bacillales > Bacillaceae_L > Ferdinandcohnia > Ferdinandcohnia timonensis_A. Next base: position 33,649 of record NZ_SLUB01000027.1, read on the forward strand.
ATGCTTGTCCTACAATATGTGGAGCTAGGAACAATCCTTGATACATTTCCTGGAGAGTATAAAGAGATGCTCCAGCTTCCGCTCCAATTCCAGGAGATGTCATACGGTATGAACAGGCTTCAACGTATTCTTTTTTCCCTACTAAATAGCCACCGGTTTTTGCAAGTCCGCCACCTGGATTTTTAATAAGTGAGCCGGCAATTAAATCGGCCCCAACGTGGCAAGGCTCTTCGTGTTCAACAAATTCACCATAGCAATTATCTACAAACACAACCACATCTGGCTTGATTTCCTTCACAAATTCAATCATTTCTTTTATTTCTGCAATCGTAAAGGATGGTCTTGTTGCATATCCTTTTGAACGCTGGATCCCAATCATTTTAGTATTTTCATGTATTGCATGTTTAATCGCTGTAAAATCAGGTCTTCCTTCTGTTGTTAAGTCAACAGTATTATATCCAATATTAAATTCCTTTAATGACCCATTTCCAGAACCACGAATACCAACAATTTCTTCCAATGTATCATATGGATTCCCCGTAATATAAAGCAATTCATCATTTGGACGTAAGACCCCAAAAAGTGCGATTGAGATCGCATGTGTCCCTGAAATAATTTGTGGGCGAACAAGCGCTGCCTCCCCGCCGAAAAGTTCAGCGTACACCGCTTCTAGTGTATCTCGTCCGATATCATCATAGCCATACCCTGTTGATGGGATAAAATGAGAATCACTCACTCGATTGTTTTGAAAACTTTTAAGTACACGATACTGGTTATCATCGATATTTTTTTCTATTTTTTGATGAACTTCTTTAATTTGATGTTCTGTTTCCTCAACTAACTTTGAAATTAGTTTACCATAATCTAATTCTGTAAACATGTTTTGTTCCCCTCTTTATGAATAGAAATCTCTGAGTTGTCCCATTAAAGAATGGCTAGGAAAAATAAATCCTGTGCAATCGTATTTTTCCGAATCCTCATTGTAACGCAGTTCTTTTAAAATCGTTTCTTGTTTTAAATGTGCTAATATCCTACCTTCCGAGCTAGGTAATGAAACCTTGTATTCATCCATATTCTCAATCATGGAATCCTCCACTTTTGTCTTAATCGCCACTAAGTCACTTTTATCAAACGCACTAACCAAAATAGACTTAGCTGTTGATGACGGAACAAAATCGGGATGGACTTTATCCTTTTTATTATATAGGGTTAAGACCGGAATTGATTCTACACCTAATTCATCCAAAAGTTTTAAAACTGTTTTTTCATGATTAAAATAATCTGGATTAGACGAATCAACTACATGGACAATTAAATCGGCTTCCTTCACTTCCTCCAAAGTTGAACGAAATGCTGCGATCAGTGATGTTGGCAAATCCTGAATAAATCCAACGGTATCCGTTAGAAGAGTTGTCAACCCACATGGCAGTATCATTTTTCGAGTCATTGGGTCTAATGTAGCAAACAATAAATTTTCCTCAAATGAATCTGCCTCCGTTAATCGATTAAATAATGTTGATTTTCCCGCATTTGTATAACCTACCAATGCGATTTGATATGTATTGTTTTTCTTTCTCCGTTCACGATATCGTTCACGGTGCTGCACAATGACCGATAATTGATTTTTAATATCATCTATCCGTTTATGGATATGACGTCTGTCTGTTTCTAATTTCGTTTCACCAGGTCCTCTTGTCCCTATTCCTCCACCCAGTCTTGATAATTCTATCCCTTTACCAGTTAGTCGAGGAAGCAGGTATTGAAGTTGTGCTAATTCTACTTGTAACTTACCTTCTTTGGAATTCGCTCTAGAGGCAAAGATATCAAGGATAAGCTGGGTTCGGTCAATTACTCTAGCTTCGAGCTTGGAAGATAAATTCCTAACCTGACTAGGTGATAATTCGTCATTAAAAATAATGACGTCCGGTTCTAATTCTGCTTCAAGATGAATAAGTTCCTCCACTTTCCCCTTACCAATATAAGTTGCTGAATGGACTCGTTCCCGCTTCTGCGTGACAGTCATTAAAACTTGACCCTTAGCAGTCTTCGTTAATGATTGTAATTCTTCAAGCGAATATTGAAACCTATTTTCGTCTTCGGTCTGAATCTGACATCCTACAAGTATGGCTTTTTCCAATTCCTTCTTTTGTTCGTTTGCCATTCAATTTACCTACTTTCTACAATCAAATGCGCCTTGGCGTATTTGCCCCGATTTTTTTAGGCCCACACGAGGTGGGTACAAAGACGTTGCCACAGGACGTGGCGTTCTTAGTCTTTGATCTTACTCGATCCTTTAATAAATCGTGGCATCTGCCTTTTCCTTAAGCTATCATATCAAATATATTGAAACGACACCAATTCGAAATGAAAAAATCCGCCTAGTTAGGTAGGCGGCAAGTTTATTCCTTGAAAACTAAATCCTGTGTTCTGATTGTTTGAAGTTCCTGTTTACTGTAAGAATCATCGATTAGTAATCTCATTGCCTGTGAACGTATCGATTTTTCAATTACATTCCTGACATAGCGTCCATTGCTAAATTTACCAGGGTAAGCTTCCATTTTTACAGCTATTAAATGATCACGTAATTTCCTCTCTGCTTCAGGACTAAAGGTATATTCCCGCTCCACCATCATTTTCGCTGCGATTTCCATTAACTGATCAACCGAATAATCTGGAAAATCAATAACTAATGGAAAACGTGAATACAATCCTGGATTTAATGAGAGGAAGTGGTCCATCTCTTTTGAATACCCTGCTAATATTAAAACAAATTCATGTTGTTTATCTTCCATATGCTTTACTAATGTATCAATAGCTTCTTTTCCGAAATCTTTTTCTCCACCTCTTGCTAAAGAATAAGCCTCGTCAATAAATAAAATGCCGCCAATTGCTTTTTTAATTAAATCTCTTGTTTTTTGGGCAGTATGACCAATGTATTCTCCGACTAGATCAGCTCTTTCTGCTTCAATTAAATGACCCTTTGAAAGAACATTCATTTGCAAAAATAATTTCCCTAGCAAGCGAGCGACCGTGGTCTTACCTGTTCCAGGGTTTCCTTTAAACATCATGTGTAATGCTTGCTTTCCTACCTTTAATCCCTGTTCTTCACGTTTTTTATTAATGTATATCCACGCATATATTTCTTTTACTACTTTCTTCATTTCATCCATACCAACAAGAGTGCTCATTTCTTCTTCTATTTCCACAAGAGCCGCATGCTTTGTTTGGATTTTCATTATAGTTGCTTCTTTTGAAGTTGAATGAAGTACTTTTAATTTCTTTTTTTCGCCATTTAAAACCACATTTATTTGTCCATTGTTTTTCAATGTAATAGGTTGATCCAAGAGCTCTCACCTCTCATTTTGTAGTACATTATACGCTGCTGGGTTCACTTCGTGACAAAAGCCCAAGGAAATATAAAAAGCGCTAAGCGCGCCCACCTATCGGTGACAAGCATAAGACGAACACTGACTGAAGGTGTTTTTTACCTTCCGAAGCGATTGGCTTATGATCTCAAGCCGATGGCGCCTGGAGCTAGACCTAGATCGCAAACTAAATTTCCCTTTTTATTTCAACAATTTTTTCACTTTTATGACAAAAGACTCTTGTTTTTTGTCAAAGATTGCGCTTTCCCAGAAAATATTCCATAACACTATATGTATATGAGGCACTTTTAAAATCTTGAAGAAAAAATAGACAAGATAAAAAAAACAACCTTACTTTAAAAAGTAAGGTTGTTTTTTGTTAGCTATTCAAGCTCAAGCTTAATATTTTTTTGTGGGGCAAAAGTAGAAATCGCATGCTTATAAATAAGCTGTTGCTTTCCTTCTGTCTCTAATAACACTGTAAAATTATCAAACCCTTTTACTAATCCTCGTAATTGGTATCCATTTAATAAGAATACAGTTACAAATGTTCCATCCTTACGCAGTTGGTTTAAAATCTGATCTTGAATATTAATAGCTTGTTTCATGAACTGTCCTCCTCTAAATCTTCCCGCAATATGCTGGAGCTGTCATTGCCCTTTTTTGGACAAAACGAATAATCATATTATAATCTATTCTCCTAAATTCCCAGCTTTCCTGCTATATATTTATAAATTTCATTAAATTTTTCTTCAAACCCATTTTTCCCTGTCATATCAAACCATTTTACATCCATTTTATTTCGAAACCAAGTTAATTGACGTTTCGCATATCTCCGGGTATTTTGCTTTAACTCATTGATCGCCTCTTCTAGGGATAATGAGCCATCTAAATATCGATAAAGTTCTTTATAGCCAATTGCCTGAATCGATTGGCAATCGCGTAAACCTTGAGAATGAAAAGTTGAGACCTCTTCAAGCAGCCCTGATTCTATCATCAGATCAACTCTATCGTTTATTCGGTCATATAATTTGTCTCGGTCCATTGTTAATCCAACTAGGGCAACGTCATATATTAGCTCTTGCTTCTGTTCTTTCATATATTCCGTCATTGTTTTTCCTGTTAATTTATAAATTTCCAAAGCACGAATAACTCTTCTGACATTATTAGGATGAATTCGCCCAGCACTTTCTAGATCAATCTCTTTTAGTTCCTGATAAAGTGAATCTACACCATGATCATTAGCTTGCTGTTCGAGCGTTTTTCGGTACTCGGGATTTGATGCATCATCTGTAAACTGATAATCATAAATAACAGATTGAATATAAAGCCCAGTCCCACCAACTATCATCGGTAATTTACCACGACTATGTATGTCTGTAATTAATTTTCTAACAGCGACTTGAAACTCTGCAACCGAAAAATTTTCATGGGGTTCCTTTATATCAATAAGATGATGTGGAATCCCCTCCATTTCATCAATTGAAATTTTCGCCGTGCCGATATCCATTCCTTTATAAATTTGCATGGAATCTCCACTAATGATTTCGGCATTTAGCTTCTTCGCAAGTTCTATACTTAATTTTGTCTTACCAACAGCGGTTGGACCAATTAGAACGACAAGTTTATCTTTTTTCGATTCTTCCAATCAATCACTACCTTTACTTCAATTCATACTATTATCGTAACATAGATAATTAGACGAATACTAAATTATTATAACCAAATGTACAAAGAAAATAACATTTTTTTCTAATCTTACCATAACTTTATACAACTTTTGACTTATATGGTAAAAACTCGCCAATTCAGCGAGTTTTCAACCCTTATCATTGTATCGTTACATCACACGTTTGAACATTTTCTCCATTTCATAGGTCGAATGGTGTATAATGATTGGTCGACCGTGTGGGCATGTAAATGGATCACTTGTTTTACGAAGAGTTTCAAGTAAAGCAAATATTTCGTCGTTCCGTAAATGATGATTTGCCTTAATCGATGCTTTACAACTCATCATAATCGCTGCTGCTTCTCTCAATTTCTTAATCTCTATTTTCTTATCATTCAGCACTTGCTCAATTATTTCTTCGATAACCTCTTTTTCTTCCCCTTTCGGAAACCATTGTGGGTGTGACCGAACGATGTAGCTGTTATGTCCAAAGGGTTCGAGGAATATCCCGACTTTTTCCAAGTCCTGCATGTGTGCATTTATATTTATACATTCATCTGTCGAGTACTCCAGAGTAATAGGAATAAGTAATTCCTGGAGATCCGAAATATTTTCGCCTACTTTTTCTCTGAAATATTCATATTTGATTCGCTCTTGGGCAGCATGCTGGTCAATGATGTATAATCCCTTTTCATTTTGAGCCAGGATATAGGTTCCATGCATTTGTCCAATTGGGTACATGACCGGAACACGTTCATCAATATTCATGTTCACTACAGAATTTTTGATTTCTGTTTCTTCCATTTTTTTCGATCCAACAACAATTCCATCTTCATTCTCAGCAATCACTACATTTTCCATTTCATCAGATTTCTTCACATATGAAGGTTGGCTTATATGTGTTTGAGTTTCTGATATCATTTCTTCTTTCAAGGGAACCGCATCGAACGTCTCCGTATATGTAGGGAGATATCGTTTTTGCTCCTGAGGTTCCGTTTTTATAGAATGTTGAAACACAAATTCTTGTTGCTCTGATTTCTGTCCTTCTTTTTTCTTCGGATATGCTGCATCTGGGATTAGTTGTTTATGTTTAAAAACTTCTTTGATTCCTTCATCAATTAATTGATTTAGTTCAGATTCTTTACTAATTCGAACTTCTAGTTTTGCTGGATGAACATTGACATCTACTAATAATGGGTCCATCTTAATATCAAGCAATATAATTGGAAATCTTCCAATGGGTAAAAGAGTATGATAGCCTTGTTGAATAGCTTTAACAAGTGCATAGTTTCTAATATATCTACCGTTTATAATAGTTGAAATATAGTTTCTTGAAGCTCTTGTTACCTCTGGCATAGATACGAAGCCTTCGACTGTAAAGTCTAAGGATTCTAATTGAATAGGCACCATTTGTTTTGCAATTCCTAAACCATAAATGGCTGCGAGTACTTGCCTAACATCGCCATTTCCACTTGTATATAAAAGTCGTTTCCCATTGTGAAGTAAACGAAACGAAATCTCTGGATGAGATAGCGCGATTCGATTTACGGCATCGGTAATATTCCCCAACTCGGTATGAATCGTTTTTACATATTTTAAGCGAGCTGGAGTATTAAAAAAGAGATTTGAAACCGTAATATCCGTTCCTTTTCGACTATTCGTTGCCTTTTTCCAGACAAACTGCCCGCCCTTAATTAAAATATGAGTACCCGAATTGTCGCCAGTGCTTGTCTTCATTTCCAGTTCGGAAACGGAGGCAATACTAGGGAGCGCCTCGCCTCTAAAGCCTAGCGTACGGATTCGAAATAAATCATTTTCATCCTTAATTTTACTTGTCGCATGTCGATGAAAGGCATTTACGCAATCCTCGCTATCCATCCCGTCTCCATTATCAATAATTCGAATTTTGGAAAGACCTGCTTCTTCTATTTCAATTTCGATTATTGTGCTATTTGCGTCAATGGCATTCTCGACTAATTCCTTCACAACAGAGGCTGGGCGCTCGACTACTTCCCCTGCTGCTATTTTATTTGAAAGAAGGTCATCTAATTGGATGATTTTCCCCATGCCATCACCTCATTGTCTTAGCTTATTTTTATGCTTTAAGTTGCTTTTGAATTTCATATAAACGATTGATAGCTTCTAGTGGTGTAAGACCTATGATGTCCATCTCTTTAATGGATTTTAATAGATCCTTTTCTTTTGAAGTTATTGGCTTTTCTTCTTTTTGATAGCTAGCCTTTGATTCCTCAAAAAATGAAAGTTGCAGATTATTAGAAAGATCCATTGAATCTTCCCTTGTTACTGCGATTTGCTTTTCACCTTGTTCAAGCTGGTTCAAAATTTCTTTTGCACGTTCAATCAAGTTGTCTGGAAGCTCAGCAAGCTTAGCGACATGAATCCCATAGCTTTTATCTGCAGCCCCTTCTTTAATCTTATGAAGGAAAACAACATTATCATTTTCCTCAACGGCACTTACATGAACATTGACTAAATTTTTAAGTGCTGCTTCCAAATCTGTCAACTCATGATAATGTGTGGAAAATAACGTATGAGCTCCAATATTTTCATGAATATACTCAATAATTGCTTGAGCTAATGCCATTCCATCATAAGTGGATGTCCCGCGTCCAATTTCATCAAATAATAATAAGCTCCTGGATGTTGCATTCACAATCGCATTTTTGGCCTCGAGCATTTCCACCATAAATGTACTTTGCCCTGAAATCAAATCATCCGCAGCTCCAATTCTTGTGAACACTTGATCGTAGATCGGAAGTACAGCTTCACTTGCCGGAACAAAACAGCCGATTTGAGCCAATATTGAAGTAAGGGCAATTTGTCTCATGTACGTACTCTTACCAGACATATTTGGCCCTGTGATAAGTAGTAATGAATGCCCTTGCTCCATTACACAGTCATTTGGAACATATTCCTGTGCTTGCATCACTTTTTCGACAACAGGATGACGGCCATCTTTAATAATGAGCTTATCCTCTGAAAAATGTGGCATACAATAGTGGCGTTCCTCACTAATTGTTGCAAAGCATTGAAGGACATCCAGTTCACTAATCACCTTAGCTAACGACTGAAGTCTTGGAATATATTCTTTTACTTGTTCACGAATAGTAAGGAAAATATCATATTCCAACTGAACAATCTTTTCCTCTGCTTCAAGAATTAATGTTTCTTTTTCTTTAAGCTCAGGGGTAATAAAACGTTCCGCATTTGTTAATGTTTGTTTTCTTTCGTACATTCCTTCCGGCAAAAACTGTAAGTTTGCCTTAGTTACTTCAATATAATAGCCAAATACACGGTTATATCCAATTTTTAAGGACTTAATTCCAGTCTTTTCTCGTTCCTGTTTTTCTAAGGCTGCAATCCATGTTTTTCCATTACGACTTGCATCACGATATTGGTCAAGAGTGTCATTGAAACCATCCTTGATAATATCTCCTTCCTTAATCGTCATTGGAGGTGATTCTTTAATAGACCTCTGTAACAGATCAGTGAGTGATTCACACAGATCCATTTGATTTCCTAAATTGTTTGCATATGGATGCTCTAGCTTGGTCACAAGATTATAAATTCCAGGTACTTGCTCGAGCGATTTTTTCAACTGTAACAGGTCCCTTGCGTTGACATTCCCATAAGCTACTCGTCCAGCAAGACGTTCTAAGTCATAGACTTCCTTTAATAAATCCCTTAGTTCTAACCTCTCAAAATATTGATTAATAAAGGTTTGAACCATATTTAGACGTGCTTCAATTTCGTTTTTATTTAATAATGGTCGGTCAATCCACTGCTTTAACAGACGTCCACCCATCGCTGTAACTGTTTGATCTAAAAGCCATAATAAAGAACCTTTCTTTCCTTTACTTCGAATCGTCTCAGTCAATTCCAGGTTACGCTTAGAATAAAGGTCGATTTTCATAAATTGATTTGTATAATAGACCTGAACCTGCTGCAAATGATCAAGAGATCGTTTTTGTGTTTTTATTAAATAATTTAATAATCTTCCAAACGCGAGGACTAACTTTTCATCATCAAGGTGATTTGTTAGCTGTTTTACATGATCTGCTATTTCGCAATTATCTTCATGTGAAATTGTAACCTGACAGCGATCGATCATCGCTTTTTTAAACATTTCCTCTAAATCAGATGGAACCACTACCTCTTTAACACCATTTGCATAAATTTCTCCAATAACATCTTCAAAATTTGAAGACAATAAGGATACCCTATTTTCACCAGTTGATAAGTCGGTTAATGCAAATCCAAAATGACCATCTAAAAAACGGGTAATAGAAGCTAAAAAGTTATTCTCTTTATCTAAAAGGTTCTTTCCTTCCATCACGGTACCAGGTGTTACTAATTGAATAACCTCACGTCTGACGACACCTTTTGCTTGTTTCGGATCTTCTGTTTGCTCACAAATTGCCACTTTATATCCTTGATTCACTAATTGTTCAATATATCCAGCAGCTGAGTGATAGGGAACCCCACACATCGGGATTTTTTCATCTGCTCCACCATCTCTAGCCGTTAAGGTTATTTCTAAAATCTGGGATGCGTTTATTGCATCCTCAAAAAACATTTCATAAAAATCTCCAAGTCGAAAAAATAAAAAGGCATCTTGATAATCTGCCTTTATCGCTAAGTATTGCTTTATCATCGGCGTATATTCTGCCATTTATTAATCCCCCAACTACAATAGTTCTGTTCATATTATAACATAGTTTAAAAATGGGATGGGGGAGACTTGTCTTCAATTTAATGAAAAAAAACTAGGAAGTCGTGCCTCCTAGTTTCAATTATTCTTCTAAATCCCCTACTAAGAAGTCAGGATTTAAATCCTCGAATTCTTCGTCGTCTACATCCCAATCTTTTATGTCGTCATAACAACCATCTGGATTTACGTGGACGCATACCTTTGTTTCACCAATTACTTCTGCAAGAAGCTCTCTTTCTACCTCAACAAGAATTTTGTTCCCATTAGGTGAAATTGTGCATTCTAAGCAATTTGGCTGTTGCAACACATCAACAATCACGTCAAAGTCATCACCTAAGAAATTCTCATCTCTATACTTGAGTTTGATGTAATCTTTGTATGAAAGTGTTTCCGTAACAACCTCTGTTTTTGTATTGTTACCAAAAGAATACCATGTATTGACATCGAATCTGCCGCTTACTTCTACCGTATTCCCTTTTTTCTCCGCTACATACTGATGGTTAATGATCCAGCATCCTAAAATGTTGGATGGGTGGTGTGGTGGTGAAATTGTATAAGTAGACTGCGAAAACTTACGTCCCTTTCCTACAACAGCTTTTGTGATAATCTCTCTGTATTCAGACATTCGAACATACCCTCCTCAATCAATCTTCAATTCATCCTATGCGGGACATTTGACTAGTGTGATAAAGACTGATTTCTTTTTCAAAACTTTTTGCAGTACCTCGAAATCTTACTTGTAAGTACCTGAAAAAAAGTTAATTAACCATTCAAAATAAGTACTAAAAAAACGCAATGTCCTTCTCTTTATACATCAACCTTACGATTACTGTATAGTTCATTGTATGCGCGTTCGCCCATTTATGTACCTTTTTTTAAAAGCAGTACAAGCAAAAATATAATCTTGCCGATGACCATGCAAAAAAATAAGGCAAAAGCTTAACGCTTTTGCCTCTAACCTTTAGTGGCAGCCACAGCCACTTTTGTTATTCAGTTTTGAACCAGTTTCACCTGCTAATAAGTCTCCACCAGTAGACGTAATGATTTCATTTGTTACATTGTTAGAAATCGTATGAGCTACAAGCTGTAGAAGATCATTCACTTCAAGTTGTGAGTTTTTGAATTCTTCTACAACTGGAATGCTGTCAAGTTCTGCTTGCAGATTATCAATTTTTGCTTCAACTTGCTTTAATGCTTCAGACTTACCATAGTGCTGGAAATTCACTGCTTGTTTTTGTAAGCTTTTAATTGTATCTATAATCTCTTGAACCTTTTTGTTCTCATTGATTTGCGCTTCTGCACGTTTAAAAAAATCAACTTCTTCTGTTTCTGCAATCATTTTTGCAAGCTCAGTTGCACGCTCAACGATTTGCTCTTTTGTGTATTGTGCCATCTTAGTTCACCTCTACCGCTTCTTCGATCATTTCCCCATCTAATGACCAAGTTTTTGCTTGTGTAATTTTCACTTTTACAATTTTACCAATTGCTGATTTTGGACCTTTGAAGTTGACCAGCTTATTCTTACTTGTGTATCCAGCTAAAACATCTGGATTGTTTTTACTCTCACCTTCCACAAGAACTTCAACAATTTGATCTTGATATGCAAGATTTTTCTTTGCTGAAATTTCATTTACAAGTGCATTAAGACGCTGAAGTCTTTCCTTCTTCACTTCCATTGAAATGTTATCTTCCATTTTTGCTGCTGGTGTTCCCTCACGTGGTGAATAAATGAAGGTATAAGCAGAATCAAATTCTACTTCTCTGTATAAAGAAAGAGTTTCTTCAAATTGTTCATCCGTTTCATTAGGGAAACCAACTATGATATCCGTCGTAAAGGAAGCATTCGGAATTTGTTCCTTCATTTTACGAACTAACTCTAAATATGATTCTCTCGTATATTTACGAGACATTAGTTTTAATACTTGAGAGCTTCCGGATTGTACTGGTAGGTGGATGTGCTCCATCAGGTTTCCACCTTTAGCAAGTACTTCAATTAAATGATCATCAAAATCACGTGGATGACTTGTTGTGAAACGAATCCGCGGGATATCAATCTTGCGCAGCTCGTCCATTAAGTCACCTAAACCATATTTGATATCTGTGAAATCCTTACCATAAGCATTTACGTTTTGACCAAGTAAGGTAATTTCTTTATATCCTTGTCTTGCTAAATGTCTAACCTCTTCAATAATATCCTCTGGGCGACGGCTCCGTTCCTTACCGCGTGTATAAGGCACGATACAGTAAGTACAGAATTTGTCACAACCATACATAATGTTGACCCAACCCTTGATATTTCCTTTACGCACTTTTGGAAGGTTTTCAATAATGTCACCTTCCTTAGACCATACTTCAACGACCATCTCTTTACTAAACATAGCTTCTTTAACAATATGAGGAAGGCGGTGAATATTATGAGTACCAAAAATCATATCAATAAATTGATGTTTTTCAAGAATTTTATTAACCACTGATTCTTCTTGGGACATACATCCACAAACACCGATTAAAAGATTTGGATTTTCAAGTTTTAATGGTTTAAGGTGTCCGATTTCACCAAATACTTTATTTTCTGCGTTTTCGCGAATCGCACAAGTATTAAGTAAAATAATGTCTGCGTCTTCGGTATTTTCAGTTGGCTCATAGCCCATTTCCATAAAAATACCGGCCATTACTTCCGTATCATGCTCATTCATTTGGCAGCCATACGTACGAATTAAAAAGCGTTTTCCTTTTCCTGCATTTTTCATATCCTCAGGGATTGAAAACTCTTTTAAGTAATTAACTTGTTCTTTACCACGTTTTTTCGCATCTTTTAATGAAGGTGGTTGATAAACAGATTGAAAATACTTACTGTAATCCTTTTCGGATTTTTTGTCCGCAGGTTTTACTTGAGTACTTTCAAGACGTTGGTTTTCGTTCATGTGGTATCTCCTTCCTTTTTACAAAAACGATCTGATGTAAAGTTTTTAAATTCTTTAACACTACAAACCTACACATTTAACTAGTATAAGGTTTAACAAGTTTTAATACAATAAAACCATAGAAAATGTAGAAATTTGTACATTTTTAACAGCCAAGACATACATGCCTATTTTATCATTCAAAAAACAGGGAGTAAAGGTTAAAACAAAAACCCTACTAAGACAAGAATCCTTAGTAGGGTTATCGTTATATTACATAAATTCTGCAACAAGCTTATTGAATTTTTCTTCATTCAGATTCAAATCTGCATGCACAAGTGGAGTTTCATTATATCCATGTACAAGTTCTTGATAGGAAGGCTTTTCTGTATTCTGATAGATAAGCCCTGTTACGAGACTATTATGCTTCATTAAAGTCTGCATAGCCATAGAACGATCAGATGGATCATATCCTTCTACATCCGCTAGTTTTGTTAGGTTTTCTTTAAACCAATCATATGTGTTCACTTTGTTATAAGTAACACATGGGCTAAATACGTTAATTAATGAGAACCCTTTATGCTTAATGCCAGCCTCAATTAGTGCTGTCAAATCTTTAAGGTCCGTCGAGAAGCTTTGCGCAACAAAAGTTGCCCCTGCAGTTAAAGCCATTTCCATAACAGAAAGTGCAGACTCAATTGAGCCTTGTGGCGTACTTTTTGTTTTAAAGCCCATTTCACTTCTTGGTGACGTTTGGCCTTTAGTTAAACCATAAATTTGATTATCCATAACAATGTATGTGATATCGATATTACGACGAATCGCATGAATTGTGTGACTCATTCCAATTGCATAACCATCTCCATCTCCACCTGAAGCAATAACGGTTAAATCACGGTTAGCCATTTTTACCCCTTGAGCAATTGGTAGAGAACGTCCATGAATACCGTGCAATCCATAGGCATTGATATATCCTGAAATACGTCCTGAACACCCAATCCCCGAGATAACTGCTAACTGTTCAGGCTCAAGTCCAACATTTGCAGCCGCACGCTGAATTGCTGCTTGTACGGAGAAGTCGCCACATCCTGGACACCAGTTAGGTTTTACATTATTACGAAAGTCTTTAAATGTTGCCATATTCGAACAACTCCTTACATTTTGTGTGAACTTCATGAGGTAGGAACGGATTACCATCATACTTTAAGAAATTAGTAATCTTGTCCGCATGTCCTACATTCATCTTCATAATGTTTGCGAGCTGACCTGTAGCGTTATTCTCAACCACTAATACTTTTTTAGCTGATTGAACTAAAGGTAAAATGTCGTCAGTTGGGAATGGATGAATTAATCGAACCTGTGCATGGTTTACTTTAATACCATCATTCTCAAGGCGTGTCATTGCTTCTTCAATCGCACCGCGAGTTGAGTTAAAACCTACAACTAAAAGATCCGCCTCTTCATGTTTCACATTTTTATAAACAGGAGTCTTAAATTGAATGTTTTTAATTTTTCTAAGGCGCTTTTCCATTTGATCCTTACGGTTGCTTGCAACCTCGGATGGTTTACCTTGTTCATTATGTTCAACACCCGTTACATGGTGGATTCCATTTTTTACACCTGGTACTACACGTGGTGATACTCCACTTTCTGTCACTTCATATCGCTTAAAATATTCCTTATTCTCTAATTCTGGTAATTCATCATCAAGAAGTAGATTTCCACGTCTGATTTCAATCTGTGAATAATCAAGTGGTTCAACAGTTTGCTTACCAAGCGAAAGTTGTAAGTCTGTTAGAAAGATAACCGGACATTGATATTCCTCAGCTAGGTTAAATGCTTCGATGATGTCATAAAACGCTTCCTGTACAGTACTAGGAGCCATTACGATCTTAGGAATTTCTCCGTGCGTACCGTAAATCATTGCCATTAAATCAGATTGTTCTTGTTTTGTTGGCAAACCCGTACTAGGACCACCACGTTGTGTATCAATAATAACAAGTGGTGTTTCAGTAATACCTGATAATCCGATTGATTCCATCATTAATGATAAACCTGGTCCAGCAGAAGCAGTAAATGCACGAACTCCGGCATAGTTAGAGCCAATTGCCATTGTACAAGCAGCAATTTCGTCCTCAGTTTGGATCACTGTTCCGCCAAATTCAGGCAGTTTACTAATTAAGTATTCCATGATTTCAGAAGCTGGGGTAATTGGGTATGCAGGCATAAATCTTGCCCCACCCGCTAGAGCACCCAAAGCAATTGCGTCATTACCAATCATGAACATGCGTTGCTTTCCGTCAGCTTTTTCTAACTTCATCTTTACGTCTTCGCTGAGCTGATTCTCTAGGAATTCAGCACCTGCTTTGATTGCTTCCATATTCTTTTCCACAACCTGCTGACCTTTTCGACCAAAGATTTCTTCTACCACATTTAAATATACATTTAAATCGAGGTCCAATAATGAACTAGTTGCACCAATGGCAACCATGTTTTTCATAAGGGACGTTCCAAGTTCAGTTGCGATTTGAGTAAATGGAACAGAATACAAATGAACATTGGTGTTTTCAGGAATGGTTGGTCCGAATTTTGCATCTGCCAACACAACTCCCCCGTCTCGTAATTCGTGAAAATTAAAATCAATTGTTTCCTGGTCAAAGGCTACTAAAATATCAAGATCGTCTGAAATTGAACGAACTTGAGTTGTACTTACGCGAATTTTGTTATTCGTATGACCACCTTTAATACGTGATGAAAAGTGGCGATAACCGTATAAATAGTAGCCTAAACGATTTAAAGCAATGGAAAAGATTTCCCCTGTACTCTCGATTCCTTCCCCTTGTTGTCCGCCAACTTTCCACGAAAGTTGATTGATCATGACTTACACCCCTTTGGAATACGTTCTATATAAGACTTTTTTTAGGTTTAAGTGTATAGCACTTTCCAACTCTGATGTAGTTGATTTTTTATGTGAATTCTAGTTTATCGAAACAGGGTCTTTTCCAACTACAAAATTGGGAGTAAATCACCAAAAATGAATTGAAAAAAACTGTCTAATATTATACTGTTGGATATGTACTAAACGCTTTCATTCTAGACCTATCAACGAAAAAAAGCAACCCTTAGTAAGCAAATTATGAAGAAAAATGTATATTTTGTTATTTTTCAATTAATTTCATTTTATTCAGTTTGAACATGGGTTAATTTCACACGGTAAATGCTCTATAAAATTATGATATAAGAATTTTTCCACCTGGGTCTCTGTGTAATGTTTTAACAAGTTATTTACAAGAACATCGTACCCTATGAAAGATTCAAGTCCAAAGGTTGTTTCTGTTATACCATCAAAATCAGATCCAAATCCTACATGGTTTTCTCCGCCTAATGAACAAATATAGTCAAGATGCTTTACTACATCATCTATAGATGCATGGCCCTGATTGCTTAAAAATTGCGGGACAAACGTGATTCCAATCATGCCGTTCTTTTGTATAAGTGCGCGTATTTGATCATCCTGAAGATTGCGTCGGTGATTACAAACTGCGATTGCATTTGAATGAGAGGCAATTGGATAATCCGCTACTTCCATGACATCCCAAAATCCTTTGATTGATAAATGAGATACATCTGTCCAAATTAATGCCTTATTGTGCTCCTGCACAACCTCTTTCCCAAAGCTCGATAGCCCCCCTCCACGAGGTTCTCCAATGCCATCCGCAACAAAGTTAGCGTAATTCCACGTTAACCCAACAGATGACACGCCAAGCCTTATTAGCGTTTGAAGTTTTACAATACTTTGATCAATGGCGTCACATCCTTCTAACGTTAAGAAAGCGCCTATCTCATTCTCTTTCAAGGCCAATATGTCCTCTTTTGTTCGTACCGCTTTTAATAACGGGGAAGGGGCAATAACTCTCTTATAAAAAATTTCTACCATTTCTAACGCTGTTTCAAACCGACTTTCCGGCCTTACTTCTTCAGGAATGTAGATGGCAAAGCATTGCACCTTGCTGCCTGTTGCTTTTAATTGGTTATATGTAATATGTAATTTCGGCGAATCAGCAAAATCAATGGTAGGATCCATCCACATTTTATATAAAACATCAGAATGCGCATCAAATATTTTCAAATTAATCAACTCCCTTTTCTTTCTATTTTACACAAAAATACCTGTTTGTCTTTTAGGACAAACAGGCAACTATCCATCACTTGACCACTTTATAAAAATGGACATACGATTATCTTGGTTCAACGATTAATTTTATAGCCGTTCTTTCTTCACCATCAATTAGAATATCTGTAAATGCCGGAATACAAATTAGGTCCACTCCACTCGGTGCTACAAATCCTCTAGCTATCGCTACTGCTTTCACTGCCTGATTTAATGCACCTGCACCAATCGCCTGGATTTCTGCAGCTCCTCTTTCACGCAATACACCTGCAAGAGCTCCAGCTACAGAGTTAGGATTAGATTTTGCTGAAACTTTTAATATTTCCATTTCTACTTTCCTCCTTGTTCTTTACAATGTTTCCCTGAGTGATCGGTAGAACCATACAAACCAATACTGACTGATAATTTTTACGATCTATTACTTTTTTCACTGAGTCTAACATGATCGCAAGACTTACCAGAGGCTATCTTTATTCAATCAGGGATTACCAAGCCCTGTTGAACAATGAATAATGATCCCATAACTACTATATTCACTAGAAACTACCAGTATTCCTGCTTGTTTCTAAGTTTTTTCTAAAAATTCAAAAACTTGTTCAACACAAAAAAACCAAGATTTCAAAATGAATATCTTGGTTAAATAATTCAGTCAAAAAATGGATGATCGTCATTAATGAGAATTCGTTGAATCCCTTTTGCCTTTCCACTCTTTTGGTCTACGTCTACGAGAACTCCATTTAATTGGGTTCTTCCTTGAACGACTTCAAAGCGTGTAGGTAAAGCCGTTTTAAATTTATGAATAACAGCCTCTTTATCCATACCTAAAATACCATCGTATGGCCCTGTCATACCAACATCAGTGATAAATGCAGTGCCTTTTGGTAAAACACGATTGTCCGCTGTTTGCACATGTGTATGTGTTCCAACCACAGCAGTTACACGTCCATCAAGATACCAGCCCATTGCAATTTTCTCACTAGTAGCTTCTGCATGAAAGTCAACAAAAATGATGGAAGTTCGCTTTTTGGCTTGTTCAATTAATTCATCGCATATGTTAAAAGGATCGTCAATGGCCGGGAGAAATGTCCGCCCTTGCAAATTAATAATAGCAACTTCTTGTCCGTTCACTTTACTATACATAATTCCTTGACCAGGAGTGCCTTCAGGGAAATTGGCTGGACGAATCATATGTTTAGCTGTATCAATAAACTCGAAAATGTCTTTGTTGTCCCATGTATGATTACCCAGAGTGATAGCTTGGGCACCACTTTCCAGAAATTGGTTGTATATTTTTTTGGTAATTCCTCGTCCGGATGCTGCATTTTCACCATTCACGATGGTAAGTGTTGGATGGAATTTTGCTTTTAGTTTCGGGAGATATTCACGAATCATATCTCTTCCTGGTGAGCCAACAACATCACCAATAAATAAAATCTTCATGTAAAAGCCCCTTTCATATCAAGTGAAGCACAAAAAGCGAAAAATCTCAATGTCAAAGGCTATTTTTTTAGAGTATTTGCCAGTTTTACATTTTCTAAAAAAATTTTGAGCAAAAAAATAAAGTGGTCAAAAAGACCACTTTATTTTGCGTATTCAACCGCTCTTGTTTCACGAATAACGGTTACCTTGATATGTCCCGGATAATCCAACTCTTCTTCGATTCGTTTACGGATATCGCGGGCTAAGCGATGAGCATTTAAGTCATCGATGGCATCAGGTTTTACGATAATTCGAACTTCACGTCCAGCTTGTATAGCAAAGGATTTTTCAACACCATCATAGGATTCTGAAATCTCCTCTAGCTTTTCAAGGCGACGTATATAGTTTTCAAGTGTCTCACTTCTTGCACCAGGTCTTGCGGCAGATAAAGCATCAGCTGCTGCAACTAAG
The DNA here is from genome assembly GCF_004799755.1 of Bacillus timonensis. Classification (GTDB taxonomy): domain Bacteria; phylum Bacillota; class Bacilli; order Bacillales; family Bacillaceae_L; genus Ferdinandcohnia; species Ferdinandcohnia timonensis_A. The sequence goes on from NZ_SLUB01000027.1 coordinate 52,379, forward strand.
ACAGCAATGATAGATGTTGGTTCCGTATCACCATGGTGGGAAGCAATACTATTGATTACAATTGGATGCTCTTTATACTTCGTGGCTAGTTCTACACCGATTTCAACGTGGCTACCTTCCACTTCATGGTCAATAGCTTTACCGATATCATGTAATAGCCCCGCACGACGAGCAAGTGTTTCGTCTTCACCTAACTCAGCAGCCATTAAGCCTGCTAAGAATGATACTTCCATTGAGTGCTTTAAGACGTTTTGGCCATAGCTTGTACGATACTTCAAGCGACCTAAAATCTTAATTAAATCAGGATGGAGTCCATGAACACCAACCTCAAAGGTTGTTTGTTCACCCACTTCACGAATATATTCATCAACCTCACGTCTTGATTTATCAACCATCTCTTCAATTCGTGCTGGATGAATACGTCCGTCTTGGACAAGTTTTTCAAGTGCGATTCTCGCTGTTTCACGGCGAATTGGGTCAAAGCCAGATAAAATAACAGCCTCAGGTGTATCATCAATAATGAGGTCAATACCCGTTAATGTTTCTAGTGTACGGATGTTTCGTCCCTCTCTACCAATAATACGTCCTTTCATCTCATCATTAGGCAAGTTAACTACAGACACTGTAGTTTCTGCAACATGATCAGCGGCACATCTTTGAATAGCTAGCGAAAGTATTTCTTTAGCCTTTTTATCAGATTCTTCCTTTGCACGATTTTCTGCCTCTTTCACCATCATCGCAATATCATGGGAAAGTTCATTTTCAATACGTTCAAGGATGATTTGCTTTGCTTCTTCACGTGTTAAGCTAGAAATGCGCTCAAGTTCAACTTGTTGCTTGTGTACCATCTCTTCCACTTTGCTTTCCATCTCTTCAATATGCTGTTGTCTTTGAGCGAGAGAATCCTCTTTCTTTTCTAACATGGATTCACGTTTATCTAAGGTTTCATCCTTGCGATCAAGGTTCTCTTCTTTTTGCAATAAACGATTTTCTTGTTTTTGTAGTTCGTTTCTTCGATCACGGATTTCTTTTTCTGCCTCTGTGCGAAGTTTGTGAATTTCATCCTTTGCCTCTAACAGTGCTTCCTTCTTTACTGAATCAGCTTCTCTATTGGCATCTTCAATAATTTGTTCGGCAACACTTTTTGCTCCTGCAATTTTTGTTTCGGCAATAGATTTACGAACATAAAAGCCAACAATCGCACCGACGATAAGGCCAAACAAAGCGGAGATGATTATAGAAATGGGATCCATCTTCTTCACCTCCTCTTGCTATGAACTTTTTCTTGCTAGATCAAAATGTCGGCATGTACATTAATCAAACGCACCTTGCGTATTTGCACCCAGTTTTTCGAGCTAACTCAAAAAATTGCTGATAAAAATTGCATATATACGCCGGAGCATTTAACTTTATTAAGCTTGAATTATACGGTGCTGAATAAAGTTAGATAACATACAGCGCAAAGCCTTTTTAAGCTAATCAGAGTCTTAGGTTACGATCCGAAAGCAGCTTGAACTACTCCGGGTCTGAATAGCAAAAGCTCAAACCGAGTTTTGCTTCTAACGTTTTAATTCTAACAAAATGTAAAATATACATTTTAATTGTAAATGTGTGAATTTTTATTGTCAAGAGCTGTCAAAAATAGTGGTGCAGGAAAATGGAAATTTTGTGTAGCAGAATTGTCCATATTCGCCTGATATGAAGCTAAGGCGGGGGGTTCTTTTGGGTTCGAAATTTGAGTGAGATGATGGAGAAATTGAAGAAGAGACACAAATGCTGTGTCTCCATCTTCATTAGTCTTGTAAATCGAATTCTTCTTGCTCTTCATCTGCAGGTGCTGCTTTAACACCGTCAAGACCATAATGATTTCTAATTTGTTGCAGAATTTCATCACGTACATCAGGGTTTTCTTTTAAGAATTGTTTTGCATTTTCACGCCCTTGACCAACGCGCTCTTCGTTATAAGAATACCAAGAACCGCTCTTTTGGACGATATCAAGTTCCGAACCGATATCAATGATTTCGCCCTCAATTGAAATTCCTTCTCCGTACATAATGTCTACTTCAGCTGTTTTAAATGGTGGTGCTACTTTATTCTTAACAACCTTCACTTTTGTTCTATTACCAACAAGTTCATTGCCTTGTTTTAATTGTTCTGCACGACGAACCTCTAGTCTTACAGAAGAATAGAATTTAAGCGCACGTCCGCCTGGAGTTGTTTCTGGGTTCAGAGTGTTATCGTAAGGCTTTTTATCCTCACTTCTACAAGTTTCCTTTGTAGCTCAGCATATCTTTTCACCCACACATTAGTGCTCGGGTGGAGCGGCCTCGTGGATCCATTATAGTCTATGTTATAACACAGGATCAGGATCTATGCGTTGCCCCTGACTATCCTTTTACAGATAGCCTTCGGTTCGGGTTGCCATGACATTGTTAAAATGCTTTTAGGTTTCCCCGCTTAATTCCGCTCTAATATTCCAATAAATTACTCTATTGGACGGCAAACTGCTTAATTTTTTTTATAACTTGATCATAATTTTTATTTAAATCCAGTTCCCAAATATATAGTACTGTATAACTTAACTCTAATTTTGACCAAGCTATTCCCATAACTTCACCTACACAATAGGTTTTTGTGGAAATTAAGCAGCAATTTTACCAAACATTACCCCAATTTTTTCACGGACCTGGTTAATGAAAATTGCAATTGTATTTGATTTATTGATTGCACCTGAAAGCTTACGTAATGCTTGTGACATTAAGCGGGCTTGTAGACCCATATGGGAATCTCCCATTTCACCTTCAATTTCTGCTTTTGGAACAAGTGCTGCAACAGAGTCAACTACTAAAATATCGACTGCGCCACTTCGCACTAATGCTTCAGCAATTTCTAATGCTTGTTCACCAGTGTCAGGCTGAGATAATAATAGTTCATCAATGTTTACACCTAATTTTTGTGCATATGCTGGATCAAGCGCATGTTCCGCGTCAATAAACGCTGCTTGTCCACCAGTCTTTTGTACTTCAGCAATTGCATGAAGTGCTACAGTTGTTTTACCAGATGATTCGGGCAGGATTGTTATACACAAGGCTTTTTATCCTTGCTTCTGGAGGTCACCCTCATCACCATTTGTCTCTGGTAACAAATGGTTACAGTTAGTCATTTCTAACTCAGCTCAGCGTACATATTCTCCCTCAGCATTATCTGTTAGGGAAGGGACACTCTTGGGCATTATCGGTATGATAATGTTAAGATGAAATTGAACATCCTAAGGTATTATATTCTTTCAAGACATGTTATCTATGTCTTGTAAGGTTCAACCCCTACGCGTTACGGTGTTATGAGTTCTTTACTTCTCATAATTACCTCGGAATTGTCTCGTTAAGGTGAGATGTCTTCCGATTTTGCCCCTTTCCTCTTATCAGTTTCCCAATAAGCGGGCAATAGTTGCTTTTTATGCAACTAGTTCACCATAAATTTCAATAATTCTTCCTCTTGGATATCCTCCAACACCTAATGCTACGTCTACTGCAAGTGAACCACTAGATATAGTGGAAATTCGACGATCTGTTTGTTCTCCGAGCTTCATGATTGAGCCCTTACCAAACTGTTTCTCTATCTGCTTCAGTGCCATTTCTAAGGCCGCTTGACGATCACTCACTATTTTTCCTCCTTTATTCGTGAAACTACTATTACTATACAATGTTTTGTTCGATTTGCCAAGCAAAAAGTCGAACATTTATTCGCTTATTTTCATTAATAGTTTTTTCCCATAAATCCAATTATTAATAGTTGAAAATTGTATTTTCAAAGTTATAAAGACCATCAAATTTTAAATTTAGTCTTTCAAATAAAATTATAATAACCATAAAAAAACGTAAGCATATGCAACTTACGCCCATTATCTATTTATTTCATCCAATCGGTAAAAGGACTATTTTTTATCTTCTTCCTTCGGTTTTATCGGTCCACAGATCCCAGTGTTGACATCGCAGACAAATCCTGAGGAACTGTCAATGTCCAAGCTTTTTAATTTTTTTCCACCATTAAGTTCTTTCAACGCTCCATAGCCATCTGTTGAAGCTGTTGTTGATTTAGTTTGCTTGTTATCTGCCATCGATTTCCCTCCTCGTTGTTTCATTATGATCATTTTATATGATATTCCCCTTGATTTCTAATAATTGAACTTCGACCGTATTGGCATTATCCCTAGTCTCTGTATTTCGGCAAGATCAAACTTTTTCATTTTTAGAACGGTCTTATTAACACGTTCAATTTGTTCTGGAGTGCCATTTTTCATCATCTCATCCATTTCTCGTGGCACAATTTGCCAAGACACTCCATACATATCTTTCAGCCATCCACATTGTTCCGCTTCAGGAACAGCAGACAACTTATCCCAATACAAATCAGTCTCTTCTTGTGTGTCGCAATATACCATAAATGAAATGGTCTCGTTAAAATTGAATTCATGATCTTCGGCACTATCCATTGCTACAAACCAATGATTTTCTAGTCTAAAATCAGAAAACATAATTGTCCCTTCTTTGTTGGGTTCCATACCCTTAGGGTAACGGACCAAATTGCCCTGCTTTGAATTCTTAAATACAGATAAATAAAAATTTAGGGCTTCCTCTGTTTTACCGCATTTATCTCCAGTGAACATGAATGACGGTATAATCGTTGGCCGCTCTTCACCTTCTGGATTTGTAAGGATTAACTGCCATGACAAGCCATACTTATCTTGAATCCAACCGTATCTCTCACTAAATGGATATTTATCAAGTGGCATAAGTACTGTGCCACCTTCGGCTAATTTGTTCCAAACCTCATTCAGTTTGTCACTCGCATTTTTTTCTCTTGAAGGGTCAAAATTCACGAAGAAAGATAGGGATGGATTAAATTTAAAATATGGACCTGCACTAATTGCCATAAACTTTTGTCCCCACAATTCAAATGAGACTAAGTCGGCATCGCCGGATGGGGTATCGTGGAGTGTGGTTACATTCGTAATGCTCGAGTTCGGAAAAACGGAAGTATAAAACTCTGCTGCTTCTTTCGCCTCCTTGTCATACCATAAATGCGGAACGATGTTTTGATTCGTTTTTGTCATCTTTTTGCACCCCTTATGTATTTATTAATTATTTTACCCATATCACTTTTGTTTTGATTGTATTTTGAAAAAAACTAAAACCATTATCACCTATGCCCCTCTATTCGTGCTTGTTTATATCCATAAAATACACAAGTACCATTCATAGTAGGGTCTTTAACCTCGAATCCACATTTTTGATAGAAACTAAAATTAGTAGCTGAAGTGTGAGCAAACCAATCACCATGTGGAAGCTTTTGAACACAAAGGTCTACCAGTTTCGTACCAATTCCCCTTCCACGATAATCCGATAAAACAACTAAATCCATAATTGAAGCTGCCATTATCTTGTCTGAGATGACACGAATCATACCAATCATTAGTTCCTGATTCCAGACTGTAAATGCCCATGTTGAGTTTTGAAATATCAGCGAAAATTTTTCTTTTTGCCAATTTGGAGTATTTTTCACCCATCCGGCGTCTTTAAATAGAGCTTCGACATTGTCTGCAGGAACACCTTCTGTACCTTCCCTAATTATGAAACCATTAAAATATTGATACACCTCAACCACCCCTTTTTTTAAAATCTAAGATCAAACACACTCTAGTATAAATACTCAATAGTTCAACAAAATTGAGTAATTTCCTTCTAATTCCATAAAAACTATCATGATCTTTCGCTCTCAACCCAGGCATGAAAATAGATTCTTTTCCCCATAATGTAGATCTGTCTCTTATACACATCT
>NZ_SLUB01000028.1 GCF_004799755.1 Bacillus timonensis
CCTAAACAGAGGGGAAAAATAAAAGAACAACTTCGTTATATTGGCCGTTATATTCGTCGACCAGCGATTGGAATCAATCGGATTGAGGCATATGATGGGCAATTCGTTACGTTCAAATATAAGGATAAAACTGACGGAAAAGACAAATCCGAAACCGTAAGTGTCGAAGAATTTATTTCACGTTTAATTCGCCATATCCCAGACGAGCAATTTAAAACTATTCGGCATTACGGTATGTATTCAAGAAGATCAAAAAACTTATGTAAAAAAGTGTTGAGTACTTGGCAACAAAAAGCAAGACGTTGGGTTGTAAAAGTTAAGAAAACCTTACGTCGCCAGACGTGGCGTGAAAGAATTGTAGCCAGTGGCAAGAAAGACCCTCTCGTTTGTCAGAGGTGTGAATGTTACTATGAATACAAGGGAGAAGTCTGCCTTGAAAATGGTAAATTAGAAATAAAGGTAGCCTTATGCAAAAATACAAGAGCTTATTTAGAAAGGGTGATTAACGATCTCACCGGTATCAAAAACCCGCAAAAAGGGAAAGAAAAAGAAGAAAAATATAAGCCTAAACCAGTCCAAGCAACAGAGCGTCAGCTATGTTTGTTTGACGTGTCATGAGAAAGAAGAGATTCCTATTAACGTGGTAAGGGATTTCGATTTAATGGATGATGGAGATCCGACAATTCCTCCTATGTTTGCATGTGAAAAATGTGGGGGTAAAATGTATCCAGAGTATTATAAAGGGATACATGGCATAGAGTACAAATTATCGGATATTCTCTAACCATGAAAAGGACCGGGCTATGCCCGGTTTTTCTTATTTGTTTTTGTTTGGATATTAGGGGTGAAGAACGTAGTGCCTGTTTGACAGATGTTGAGCGAGATAGAGTAAAGTTAGCTAAAGAATTGTTCCCGTTTTGAGATTGAATTTAAGTAAATGGTAACGAAAAGGGCGTAATCGTGCCACTTGTGGGATTGTGAAGAACGAAGTGGTAACGAAAAAGGCTTAAACGTTCCACTTTTGTGATTGTATTGAAGGAAAGGGTAACGAAAAGCGTGGAATCGTTCACGTTGTTAGGGTGTATATTAAAAAATGGTAACGAAAAGGGCCGATTCGTTCCTGTTTCGTGGGATAGATGAAGCAATAGGTAACGCATGCCAATACACAAGCTTTTTTAGATTGTCATTTTTAATAACGGCAAAAGATTTAGGTAATGACGACAAAGCGAACTTCTTTAAGAGACTCATAATTGTAAAAGATTAGGAAACGCCGATCTAGCAAACGTGCTAAAGAGGTTCGTGTTTGTAAAAAATTAGGGGAATCCAAACCTGCAAACACCATCACCTGTATATCACTCACCCGCAGAACAATAAATGATATACCGCAAACCTCATTAGCAGTATATTGCTCAATCGTAAACCGATAATTGGTATACTGCAAACAGCGTCAGTTACTACTTTTTAATCTAAGACATACACAAACTAGCCCTGGAGTTTCATAGAATGATAAATAAATTAAATTAAAACTGTTCACTATTTTTATAATTGTGTATACATTTTGAAAATCCGGGCAAAATATGAGTATGGAGGTGGAGGCAGTGAGTTCACTCGCAAATAGAAATCATTATGGGGAAACGTGTATTATATGTGAGCAAGAGAAAGACAGAGGCATACACCTTTATACAAGATTTATTTGTTTGGATTGTGAGCAAGATATTATCCGTACCGAAACAAATGATCCTAAGTATCAATTTTATTTAGAGCGGCTTAAAAAAGTATCAACCCCAGAGATATATTCATAGTTTTAAACTACTTGGTATTGCTTTGCGTTAGGTGCAATCCCAAGTTAAAGTTGGACCTAGTGGAATAGGTCCCTTTTTTTGCTTTATAATAAGGTAAAACACATTAGAAAGGTATATAGCTATGGATCAACAACAAACCCCATTGTTTGATGCACTCGATTACCATTCAAAGTCGAGGCCTCAATCAATGCATGTACCAGGGCATAAATATGGACAAGTATTTTCCAGTAAGGGATATGCCTATTTTCATAAAATATTAGAAATTGATGCGACTGAATTGGACGGGCTCGATGATTTGCATCATCCGCAGGGCTCTATTTTAGAAGCAGAAAGATTAGTGGCAGACTTATATGGAGTTGAAAAAAGCTACTTTTTAGTGAATGGCTCGACCGTGGGTAATTTAGCAATGATTCTGGCAACATGTTCGAATAATGATACGGTCCTTGTGCAACGAAATTCCCACAAATCAATTATAAATGGATTAAAAATGGCCGGAGTACGACCTGTTTTTCTTCATCCAACGTATGATGATGAAGTCCAGGTTGCTTCTTATGTTTCTTTTAAAACTATAAAGGAGGCATTTGATACATACCCACATATTAAGGCGGTTATTTTAACAAATCCCAACTATTATGGAATGGCGAATCAGAAGGAATTAGCCCAAATTATTATGTATGCACATAAGAAAGGCGCTGTAGTTTTAATTGATGAAGCCCATGGAGCCCATTTTTTGCTTGAAGGTTTTCCTTCGTCGGCAATTTCTTTAGGTGCAGATATAGTGGTGCATTCTGCTCATAAAACTCTTCCGGCAATGACCATGGGTTCCTTTTTACATATAAATAGCCAGCTCGTTACATATGAAGAGGTTGAGTATTATCTTCAAATGTTGCAATCGAGTAGTCCATCCTATCCAATTATGGCTTCGCTTGATCTTGCTAGGCATTACCTGGCTGAAGTGAAGGAAAAGGGGACAAACCAAATTATTAAGAGGATTGCTGGTTTGACTCAAAGGCTTGAAGCAATACCACAAATAAAAGTGGTAAGTTCAAAAAATCAAGACATACAAACAGATTTATTAAAACTTACAGTCCAATCGCAGTGTGAGTTGAATGGATACGAGCTGCAAAGTTGCTTTGAAAAAGAAGGTCTTTTTACTGAAATGGCAGACCCAAATAATGTTCTTTTTGTGTTACCATTATCACAAGGCTTTGATGTTGATGAACTCTTTATAAAAATAAAGAAGGCCGTTAAAGAATATACACCGGTGAAACGTAGATTTATTGATTTACATCATGGAGGAAAGTCAGTTTCCACACTTGCTCTTTGTTATAATGAAATAAAAGGGTACAATAAAAAGGCTGTTTCCTTTAAAGAGGCAATCGGAAACATTTCCGGAGAAATGATTATACCTTATCCCCCTGGAATTCCTGTCCTAATGGAAGGAGAATGTGTAACTGAACGGCACATTGAAATCCTTACTACTTATATGGAGACGGGTGCACATTTCCAAGGCGGAGATATGAAGGGAACATACATTAAGATATTAGATAAGTAAGGGGCTTGAACGAAAAGTGACAGGTTATTTTATAACATTCGAAGGTCCTGAGGGTGCGGGAAAAACAACCGTTTTAGGAATCCTTCAGGAAGAGCTTTCAAAAAAAGGATATGATGTTGTTTGCACAAGAGAACCTGGTGGAATCGATATTGCTGAACAAATACGTTCTGTTATTTTAGATAAGAACAATACAAAAATGGACGCACGTACTGAGGCGCTTTTATATGCGGCTTCCCGTCGGCAGCATTTAGTCGAGAAAGTTATTCCAGCGTTAGAAGAAGGAAAAATGGTCCTGTGTGACCGATTTGTTGATAGTTCACTAGCCTATCAGGGTTATGCGCGTGAACTAGGAATTGATGAGGTTTTATCGATTAATGAATTTGCGATTAATGGACTAATGCCTTCATTAACGCTTTTCTTTGATATTCAACCTGAAAAAGGTCTAACAAGAATTAAGAAGAATGATGAACGAGAAGTAAACCGCCTTGATCTTGAGAAGCTTTCATTTCATCAAAAGGTGTATGAAGGATATGTAAAGGTTGCAAATCGATTTAAGGACCGATTTTACACCATTAATGCGGAAAACACACTTGATGTAGTGGCAAAGGAAGCACTTGAATTGATAGAAAAGCATGTAAATAAAGGCTAATTGTGTAAATTACCTCAAAAGTCAGATGATTTTTGAGGTTTTTCTTTTCGTTCTGGCTATACTTGTTATAGAATAAAGACAAACATGGACATTCGCACATTTTGTTACCAAATTTCGTAATATGAAGGAACACGTAAAAGTGGTAAAATAAAGGGAGGCAAAACGATGAAGCTAGTTGTTGCAGTTGTGCAGGATAAGGATAGCAACCGTTTGTCACAGGCATTAGTTGAACATAATTTTAGAGCAACAAAGCTTGCTACTACAGGTGGTTTTCTAAAATCAGGTAATACTACATTCCTTGTAGGAACAGAGGACATCCGCATAAATAAATTATTAGATATTATCAAGGAAAATTGCAAACATCGGGAGCAAATGATTGCCCCTGTTTCACCAATGGGTGGAAATGCAGATTCTTTTGTCCCATTTCCAGTAAAGGTTGAAGTGGGTGGAGCCACTGTGTTTGTATTGCCAATTGATGAGTTCCACCAATTTTAAGTAGGTGTTTTAACGTCTTATGAAGATAAACCAGGATTTTCGTGTGAATATAGATAAAAATCAGCCAAATACTTCCAATAAAGTGTCAGGAAGTCTTCCTTTTAGCAAAATTGTTCATCAAGAAGGAAATAAGCTTCAAATGGAACAATTGACGAAGTTGCTTACTCAAATTGACATGGCGGGAGAACGACTCTCTCGCTCTCAAACTTTTCAGGATTTGGCTTCTTATAAATCCCTTGTAAAACGCTTTATCCATGAGGCGGTAGAGTATGGGATGGATATTAAAGATACCCATAGTTGGAATTTTAATGGACAAGGGAGAACACATAAGCTTGTTGAGACAATTGACAAAGAACTATTGGACTTAACCGAGCAAATGGTTAACCAAGAAAAAGGGTCAATTGATATTCTCGGAAAAGTTGGATTAATAAAAGGGCTATTAATCAACTTATATACGTGATTTGAAAGAGTGATATATAGTGGAAAAAACATGGGAACAACTGCAGGAATATCAACCACTTGTACTAAAAATGGTTGAAAATAGTCTCAGGAAGAACAGAGTGGCCCATGCTTACTTGTTTGAAGGAAGTCGAGGGACAGGCAAAAAGGAAGTCGGTTATCTTTTAGCAAAAAGTCTTTTCTGTCAGCAACCAAAGGGGTATAGACCGTGTAATGACTGCACGAATTGCCGCAGGATTTCATCGGGGAACCATCCCGATGTTCATTATATCGAGCCGGATGGTCAGTCGATTAAAAAGTGGCAGATTCAAGCATTGCAGGAAGAGTTCTCAAAGACCGGTGTGGAGTCCAATCGTAAGGTGTATTTGATTAATCATGCTGATAAAATGACGACAAATGCCGCAAATAGTCTATTGAAATTCCTAGAGGAGCCGACAAGTCAAACAGTAGCGATTTTGTTAACGGAACAAATTCATCGGATTTTAAATACGATTTTATCCCGATGTCAGGTTTTATCGTTTCAGCCACTCGCTCCAAAAGTTATTTCTGAGCGGTTGATCGATGAAGGAATATCTTCTACTATGGCTTCGCTTGTTGCTCATATCACCAATAATTTAGAAGAAGCACGCGAATTAAGTGAAGACACATGGTTTGGACAGTCCCGTTCAATAGTGTTACAATTATATGAAGTAATCCATACAAGGCCAACTCATGCTTTCTTTTTTCTGCAGGACCAATGGTTACCTCATTTTAAAGAGAAAGAGCAGCTTAGCTTTGGTTTAGATATATTATTGCTTATTTTTAAGGATTTATTATATATACAGCTTGGTGATGAAGAAAAGCTAATTTTTCATGACCAGATTACGAGTTTTAAACAACATGCACTTACGACGTCAACACGACGTGTGAGTGATCAAATAGCAGCGGTATTAGAGGCAAAACGTCGTCTATACACCAACATGAACCCACATTTATTAATGGAGCAATTGGTAATAAAGTTACAGGAGGGATATAAGCTTGTATGATGTAGTTGGTGTACGCTTTAAAAAAGCGGGAAAAATTTATTACTTTGACCCAAATGGTTTTACAATTCCTGATGGTGAATTTGTCATTGTCGAAACGGTTAGAGGAATTGAATTTGGCAAGGTTGTTATAAATAAAAAGCAAGTCGATGAACATGACATCGTACTTCCATTGAAAAAGGTCATCCGCATTGCTGATTCAAAAGATAAATTAATTGTAGAAGAAAATAAAGCAGCGGCTAAAGAGGCGTATGACGTATGCCAGGAAAAAGTAGCAGAACATAGCCTTGATATGAAGCTTGTTGATGTAGAATATACGTTTGATAGAAATAAAGTAATCTTCTATTTTACAGCAGATGGACGCGTTGATTTCCGCGAATTAGTAAAGGATTTAGCGGCAATTTTCCGTACGAGAATTGAGTTAAGACAAATTGGGGTACGTGATGAAGCCAAAATGCTTGGTGGAATTGGTCCATGCGGAAGAATGCTTTGTTGCTCAACCTTCTTAGGTGATTTTGAGCCGGTTTCCATTAAAATGGCAAAAGATCAAAACCTTTCATTAAACCCTACTAAAATATCAGGTTTATGTGGTCGATTAATGTGCTGTCTAAAATATGAGAATGATGAGTATGAAAGTGCAAAAGAACAGCTTCCAGACCTTGGCGATGTGATCGAAACGACAAGTGGTGCTGGGAAGGTCGTTGGACTCAATATTTTAGAACGAGTGCTTCAGTTAGAATTAATTGGCCGTGAACGAGTTGTCGAATATACGTGGGAGGAACTACTGAAAGAAGGAGCGATTTCGATTCAAGCCACAGAATGACGAGGTGGAATGCGTGGACAAAAAAGATATTTTTGAATCTGTTAGTAGTATGGAGACTCAAATTGGAAATCTGTACAAACAGCTAGGAGAATTGAAAGAACATCTTGGGCAATTACTTGAAGAGAATCACAATCTGAAAATGGAGAACGACCTTTTACGGCGCCGACTTGATCAATCCATTTCAAAGAAAAAAGAGGAAAAAAGTGATAAGGTTTTACCAGAAGCTAGACTAGTTGATATCGGAGAGGGATATGATAATTTAGCTAGACTTTATCAAGAGGGCTTTCATATTTGTAATGTTCATTATGGAAGTGTCCGTACTGATGGTGACTGCTTATTTTGTCTTTCCTTTTTAAATAAGAAATAGGTCCTTTCCAACTGGGAAGGACTTTTTCAATTTCTAGGAAAAGCCTTATAATGATACATAGATAACTGTAGGGAAGGAACAGAATGCAATGGTTCAATTACATGATGGTGAGCGATTAGATCATTTATTAGCAGAGAATTTAAGAATTATCCAAAGTCCTTCTGTCTTTGCCTTTTCATTGGATACAGTGCTTTTAGCTAGATTTGTTTATGTGCCTATTCAAAAAGGAAAAATCATTGATTTATGTACAGGTAATGGGGTAATCCCACTATTGTTAAGTGGTAGATCAAAGGCAGAGATTACTGGCGTTGAGATACAAGAGCGTATTTATGATATGGCAAAACGCAGCATTGAGTATAATGATTTATCAAAACAACTTTCAATTATTCACGGGGATATTAAAGACATGCCAGAAAAATTAGGTCGTGGGAAATTTGATGTGGTGACGTGTAATCCACCGTATTTTCCAACACCGAAGGCAGATGAAATCAATAAAAATGAACATCTTGCGATTGCTCGACATGAAATATATTGTACATTAGAGGATGTTGTTCGTGTCAGTAGTCAATTGGTCAAGCAAGGGGGCAAGGTTGCTTTTGTTCATCGCCCTGGGCGGTTAATGGACATACTTACCTTGATGAGACAATACCGGGTTGAGCCAAAACGATTGCAATTTGTACATCCAAGGTTGGGTAAAGAGGCCAATACCATCTTAGTTGAAGGAATCAAACAAGGTAGTGCTGATCTGAAAATTTTGCCTCCACTCTATGTATATGATGAACACAATGAGTACACAAAAGAGATAAGGACGATTCTCTATGGAAATGAATAAGCATTATTTTTATGTCGTGGAGTGCAAGGATGGAACCTATTATGCAGGTTATACAACAGATATTGATCAAAGGATGAAAAAACACAATGAGGGAAAAGGCGCCAAATATACAAGAGGCAGAGGTCCGATTACGTTAGTATTTGCGCAGGAATTTGAAACGAAAGAAGAAGCGATGCGCGCAGAATATCGATTTAAACGATTAAAGCGACCTGAGAAGGAACGGTTGCTGGCAATGGAAAGTGAGGAGCGCTATGTGGCAGCAAAAAAGCTTTCAACCAAATTATGAATATGGAACATTATATCTTGTTCCAACTCCAATTGGGAATTTGGAGGATATGACTTTCCGTGCAATTAAGATTATGAAGGAATCTGCTTATATTGCGGCAGAGGATACAAGGCAAACAAAAAAGCTTTGTCATTATTTTGAAATTGAAACACCTGTGATTAGTTATCATGAACATAATAAAAAGGTAAGCGGGGATAAAATTCTGTCATTACTACGCGAAGGAAAAGATGTAGCGCTTGTAAGTGATGCAGGCATGCCGACAATTTCTGACCCGGGCTATGAATTAGTTGTCGAAGCGGTTCAAGAAAAAATGTATGTCGTTCCACTACCGGGTGCGAATGCTGCATTAACATCTCTCATTGCGTCTGGTCTATCTACCCAACCCTTTTATTTTTACGGTTTCCTAGATCGAAATAAGAAAGAGAAGCGAAAACAGTTGGAAGAATTAGCACATATTCAAGCAACGATGCTTTTTTATGAGGCACCACATCGTTTAAAAGAAACGTTGAAATTGATAAAAGAGGTATTAGGAAATCGCCAAATCACCGTTTCTAGAGAACTAACGAAGAAGTTTGAAGAGTTTATTCGTGGAGACTTGGATGAAATCCTTACATGGACGGAGGAGGATACAGTTCGAGGTGAATTTTGTCTTGTTGTGGAAGGATCCCAGCAAAGCGAGTTGGTGACTTCCGAGGTTTGGTGGGAGCACCTATCGATCGAACAACATGTAAACCACTATGTTGAGACGGGATCAATGACAACGAAAGAAGCCATTAAACAAGTGGCAAAAGATCGGAATCAGCAAAAGAGAGAAATTTACCAAGAATATCATGGCTTGTAATAATACAAAAAGCTTCTCGGGTAGAGAAGCTTTTTTAATAACATCTATTATTTTACAGCTGTAAGATTTTCTTGAAGTTCTTTTAAGATTTGTTCAGCACCTTCACGGCTAAGAACGATCTTACCATTAGCAAGAGTGAAATTATCATCAGAAATTTCACCAGTAATTTGGCAAGTCATGTTTGGCTTGTATTTCTTTAAAATAATTTTGTCATCGTCAACATAAATTTCAAGAGCATCTTTTTCAGCGATGTCTAATGTACGACGAAGCTCGATAGGAATAACAACACGACCTAATTCATCAACTTTACGAACAATACCTGTAGATTTCAATTGTTTTTCTCCTCTCAATACTTGTATTTATTTATCTCTCTATCGTCAATTTTCGACAAATTGATTTCTAGATAATAATATCAAGATTTCCATTTAACGTCAATCATTTTTAACTACAATTCTTTTAAAATTTGTATAAAATTGGTACGCTGTGTCTTATAACAGAGGGGTTTTATGAGATTTTGAACATTATCAATCTACTCTTTCTTCAAAAAATCTGTACCATATTAGAGGAAAAATTGTAAAATCAATTAGACAAAATTCGACAAAAAACAACTAGATTTTTGTCGAAAAAATAGAGTCTCACCATTTTTGTCGAATTGTAACTCTTTATTTTCATTTTCATATAGATATTAATCTGTATAAATTGACATTCCTCTTGTGCTTTAGGTATATTTTGAAGATATAATAGGAATAGATGAATAGGAAAGTCTTGTTTATTCGAGTTACTTTTATGAGGAGGTTTACGGAGATGGCTCAAGAGAATAAAACATTTTATTTAACCACTCCCATTTATTATCCAAGTGGGAAACTACATATAGGTCACGCTTATACAACTGTAGCAGCAGATGCTATGGCTCGATATAAAAGACTACGTGGATACGATGTCATGTTTTTGACAGGAACTGATGAACATGGTCAAAAAATTCAACGCTCTGCAGCGGAAAAAGGCGTTACACCACAAGAATATGTTGATGAGATCGTGTCAGGGATTCAGGATCTATGGAAGAAGCTTGAGATATCCTATGATGATTTTATCCGTACAACAGAAGATCGTCATAAGAAAGTTGTTGAAAAGATTTTTGATCAACTTGTCAAACAAGGAGATATCTATCTTGATCAGTATGAGGGCTGGTACTGCACACCTTGTGAGTCCTTCTTTACCGAAAGACAATTAGTTAATGGTAATTGCCCAGATTGTGGACGTCCAGTTGAAAAAGTGAAAGAAGAATCTTATTTCTTCAAAATGAGTAGATATGTCGACCGTCTACTAAAGTACTATGAAGAAAATCCAGAATTCATCCAACCTGAGTCTCGCAAAAATGAAATGATTAATAACTTCATTAAACCAGGACTTGAGGATTTGGCTGTATCAAGAACAACCTTTGATTGGGGAATAAAAGTACCTGGCGATCCAAAGCACGTTATATACGTATGGATTGATGCGTTATCAAACTATATTACAGCTTTAGGTTACGGTACAGAAGATGACACTAAATATCAAAAATATTGGCCAGCTGATGTTCATTTAGTCGGAAAGGAAATTGTTCGTTTCCATACGATTTATTGGCCAATTATGCTGATGGCATTAGACCTACCACTACCGAAAAAGGTATTTGCTCATGGCTGGTTGCTAATGAAAGATGGCAAAATGTCAAAATCAAAGGGAAATGTCGTCGACCCGGTTACATTAATTGACCGTTACGGACTCGATTCTCTACGTTATTACTTATTACGTGAGGTTCCATTTGGTGCTGATGGTGTGTTTACTCCAGAAGGATTTGTTGAAAGAATTAATTTTGACTTAGCAAACGACCTAGGAAATTTATTAAATCGTACGGTTGCGATGATTGGGCGATATTTTGATGGTACCATTCCAATGTATCAAGGAAATCAATCAGAATATGATACACAACTAGCGAGTTTTGCCGTAGAAACTGTGGCGAAATATGAAGAAGCAATGGAAAAGATGGAGTTTTCTGTTGCACTAACGGCCCTATGGCAGTTTATTAGTCGTACAAATAAATACATTGATGAAACCCAACCATGGGTTATTGCAAAAGATGAGGCGAAAAAGGATGAACTTGGCTCTATCATGAGTCACTTAGCGGAATCCTTACGTTTTGCGGCGATTATGCTTGAACCATTTTTAATTAAAACACCAGGAGAAATTTTTGCCCAACTTGGAATGAAAGATGATGCATTGAAAACCTGGGAAAGTTTAGCTGAATTTGGAATCAAGCAAGAGGGAATTCAGGTTTCTAAGGGTGAGCCAATATTCCCTCGTTTAGAAATTGCTGAGGAAGTTGAGTATATTAAGGAGAAAATGCAGGGCGGAACGAAAAAAGAAGAGCCTGTAAAGGAAGTAGAACAAGCAAATGAAATCACAATTGATGATTTCATGAAGGTTGAACTTCGCGTTGCTGAGGTGCTTCAGGTCGAGCCGGTGAAAAAGGCCGATAAGCTTCTAAAGCTTCAATTAGATTTAGGCTTTGAAAAACGTCAGGTTGTTTCGGGGATTGCTCAGTATTACACTCCAGATGAACTAGTGGGTAAAAAGGTAATTTGTGTAACAAACCTTAAACCTGTAAAACTTCGTGGTGAGCTTTCACAAGGAATGATTTTGGCAGGATCTGTGGATGGAAAACTATCAGTCGCAACGATTGATCAAAGCTTACCAAATGGAGCTAAAGTGAAATAATGAAAAGGACAGAGTCATCTGTCCTTTTTACATACAAGAAATCAATAAAGGAGTCTTTGCAATGTTAATTGATACACATGCCCATTTAAATGCGATACAGTATCAAGAAGATTTAGAAGAAGTAATTGAAAGGGCACTGAGTGAAGGGATCGAAAGAATCGTTGTCGTTGGTTTTGACCGAGAGACAATTACAAGAGCGATTCAACTAGCGGAACAATACGAGTTTATCTATGCAACAGTCGGATGGCATCCAGTTGATGCGATTGATATGAAGGACGAAGATCTCAAGTGGATTGAAGAGCTTTGCGCCCATCCAAAGGTTGTGGCGTTAGGTGAAATGGGACTTGATTATCATTGGGACAAGTCCCCAAAGGATATTCAAAAGGAAGTCTTCAGGAAGCAAATTGCATTAGCAAAGAAAGTAAAACTACCTATTATTATTCATAATCGAGAAGCTACGTCCGATATTATTGAAATTCTACAAGAAGAGAATGCAAGTGAAGTGGGTGGAATCATGCACTGCTTTACAGGTAGTGTCGAAGTTGCTAAACAATGTATCGATATGAATTTTTACATTTCATTTGGTGGACCCGTCACCTTCAAAAACGCGAAAAAACCAAAAGAAGTGGCAGCAGAGATTCCACTTGATCGCCTCTTAATTGAAACGGATTGTCCTTATTTAACACCACATCCTTTTCGAGGAAAACGAAATGAACCAAGCTATGTGAAATATGTAGCAGAGCAAATTGCTGAGCTAAAAGGGGTCTCATTTGAGGAAATTGCACAAAAAACATCCGACAATGCGATGCGATTTTTCGGCATAAAATGATAGCAATTTTTGTCAAATAGTAGGGTAGCTTGTCCAATGTTAAGTTGATTAGAAAAAGTTCTACATGTCTCCTTCGTCTCATATATATCTTTGTCGACAACTAATTCTTTCTTTTTAAAAACTCTTCTTGCATAATATTTTACAACGGTGACGTGAAGAAGGGGTGGGGTTGACAGATTAATATATCCTTTATATAATCCACTGAGAGAAGGAGGCGTTTTTCGTTTGCTTACAAACATGAAAAAACTGTTTTCCGAGTCGAAGCACAAAAAGAGATTAATAGTCTCGATAAGTAGTTTTATAGTCTTAATAGGTGCCGGTTCAGGTTATGCTGCATATGAAACCACTAAGGATACAGTTACACTATCATTAAATGGAAAAGAGCAAGTTATAAGGACGCACGCAAACACGGTTGCTGAAGTTCTACAAGATTTAGAGATTGATGTCTCAAAACATGACGAGCTTTCACCATCTATGGATACAGCAATCAAGGACAATTTGAAAGTAACATGGCAAGAAGCCATTCCGGTTGAAATTGTTGTTGATAACCAACCGCAAAAAGTCTGGACAACAGTCAAAACTGTGGAAGATCTTTTCAAAGATGCGAAGATTGAAATTACAGAGCACGATAAAGTCAATCCAAGTTTAGATACAAAGTTAACACAAAATATGAAAGTGGAAGTTGAAAAAGCCTTTCAACTGACGCTTAATGACGGCGGTACTGAAACGCAAGTTTGGTCCACTTCGACTACTGTCGCTGACTTTTTAAAAGGTCAAAATGTTGCACTAAATGAATTGGATCGAGTAGAGCCAGGAATGGAAGAACAGATTACAGCAAATAGTGTCGTAAATGTTGTACGAGTAGAAAAAGTCACCGATGTAGTGGAAGAATCAGTTGCCTTTGGGGTTGTACGTAAAAAGGACAACAACATTGATAAAGGCAAGGAAAAAGTTGTAACTCCTGGTCAAGAGGGTAAAGTTGCAAAGCACTATGAAGTTGTTCTTGAGAATGGAAAAGAAGTTTCAAGAGATCTGATTAAAACCGAAACCCTCGCGGATAGTAAGGATAAGGTTGTTGCAGTTGGTACACGTGAAATTGTGCAACAGGTTTCCCGTGGTACAGCTAATGCATCGAAGGAATTTTATGTATCATCTACAGCTTATACAGCGTATTGTAGTGGGTGTTCAGGAACAACTGCTACAGGAATAAACCTTCGTGCGAATCCTAACGTTAAGATTATTGCGGTAGACCCAAGTATCATTCCTTTAGGTACGAAAGTGTATGTTGAAGGGTATGGCTATGCCATAGCTGCCGACAAGGGTACTGATATTAAGGGTTATAAGATCGATGTCTTTTTCTCAGAAAAGTCTCAAGCCTTTCGCTGGGGGCAACGAAAGGTCAAGATTCAAATTCTAAATTAACTTGCATTAACTAGCACATAACAGAGGAGATTTCCTCTGTTTTTTTATGTCTGTCTTTTTATGCTTTTGTCTTTTTTGTTATACTTATGTAATATTTGTATCTATATTGTTAGACGAATTAAATCCAGAAAGGTTTCATAAAAAATGAAAATAAAAGAAATAATTGTTGTTGAAGGAAAAGATGATACAGTCGCCATCAAACGAGCGGTAGATGCCGATACCATTGAAACAAACGGTTCGGCTGTTAATAAAGAAGTAATAGAACGAATCAAACATGCTCATGAAGTGAGAGGAGTAATTGTCTTTACTGATCCTGACTATCCTGGAGAACGTATCCGTAAGATTGTCGCAAAAGCTGTTCCAGGATGTAAGCATGCGTTTTTACCTAAAAATGAAGCATTAGCGAAGTCCGGTAAAAAGGTGGGCGTTGAGCATGCCACTCCAGAGGCGATTCGAAAGGCCTTAGCGGACGTTAAAGAAGAACAAGGGGACTTTCACTCAGAAATTGATTTCGACGCTCTAGTGAACGCAGGATTAATTGGAGGGACTAAGGCAAAGGAACGTAGGGAAAAGCTAGGCGTTCTTTTGAAAATTGGTTATACTAACGGAAAACAGCTTTATAAGCGTCTGCAGATGTTCCAAATTACAAAAGAGGCATTTGACCAGGCAGTTGAAAAAGTGTTACAGGGGGAAAAGGCAAAGTGATGAAAGATATAGCCACACCTATAAGAACGAGAGCCATTTTAGAAAAGCACGGTTTTTCTTTTAAGAAAAGCTTAGGCCAAAACTTTTTAATTGATACGAATATTTTGCATCGGATAGTCGATCATGCGGAAGTTACAGAAGAAACGGCTGCGATTGAAATTGGGCCAGGAATCGGTGCGTTAACTGAGCAGCTTGCTAAGCGTGCGAAAAAGGTGGTTGCATTTGAAATTGATGGGCGACTTTTGCCGATTTTAGCAGACACCCTCTCTCCATATCCAAATGTTGAAATTGTCCATGAGGATGTTTTAAAGGCAGATGTCGAGTCTGTCATTCATGAAAAAATGCAGGGAATCGATGATATTATGGTGGTTGCGAATCTCCCTTATTATGTAACAACGCCGATTATCATGAAGTTGCTAACGGAAAACCTCCCACTTAGGGGGATCGTGGTTATGCTTCAGAAGGAAGTGGCAGACCGTATTTCAGCTGCACCTGGTACAAAGGATTATGGCTCGTTGTCGATTGCTATCCAGTACTACACTACAGCAGAAACCGTTATGACAGTACCTAAAACTGTATTTGTTCCACAGCCTAATGTAGATTCAGCAGTGATTCGTTTATTAAAAAGAAAGAAACCTGCTGTTAAAGTAGAAAATGAGACTTTCTTTTTTGAAGTTGTTCGTGCTTCTTTTGGGCAAAGGAGAAAGACCATTTTAAATAACTTGACCTCTAATTTGCCAAATGGGAAGGCATTTAAGGAGGCGATTGAAAGATGTTTAGCCGCTTCAGATATTGATCCAAGACGCCGTGGTGAAACATTATCAATTGAGGAATTTGGGCGTTTAAGTGATGAATTATATCGAACTTTTAACGAAGGGCCTGCTGAAAAGTAGGTCTTTTTTTGCGTCTTTCTTACCCCCTCACCACTTAGGGTGATACTGCATAGGCTAACAAGTAGGCATCTCAATAGCGAAATAACCTCGAAAGTTGGAGTGGGTGAGGATGGAAATAAAGGTTGGCGATATTGTTGCACGTAAATCACATCAGTTTGACTTATTGTTCAAAGTAACTGAAATTACACATAACCAAATTGTTTATTTATATGGTGAGGATGTAAGGTTGATTGCAGATGCTCCGTATGATGACTTAGTTTTAGTGGATGAGAATGAAAGACAAAAAAGACAACGAACTGATCGGGAAAAGGTCGATCATTCATACCGACTTTTTCGGCAGGATTATCAGTTAATTAGACAAAAAAATGAATACCATGCTACAGGAGGATATACAAATAATGCAGAGTTTTTTCAGATCCCGGGAAGAGTTCTGCACATTGATGGTGACCCAAACTATTTAAAAAAATGTTTGATGCTATATGAGAAAATTGGTATTCCTGTATATGGGGTGTATTGTCATGAAAAAGAAATGCCAGAAAAGATTGATGGATTACTTGAAAAATACAGACCGGATATTCTTGTTATAACAGGTCATGATGCATATTCAAAATCTAAGGGAAAGATTACGGAGTTAAAAGCATACCGACATTCCCGCCATTTTGCTCAAACGGTTCGACAAGCCCGAAAAAAATTTCCGCACTTAGATCAACTTGTCATCTTTGCTGGTGCCTGTCAGTCTCATTTTGAGTCTTTGATACGGGCTGGGGCGAATTATGCAAGTTCCCCGTCTAGAGTCAATATACACGCATTAGATCCTGTATATATCGTAGCAAAAATTAGTTTTACTCCATTTGATGAACGAATCAATGTGTGGGATGTTCTTCGCAATACATTAACAGGAGAAAAAGGTCTTGGTGGGATTGAAACAAAAGGTGTATTAAGAACAGGCATGCCTTATCAAAGATTGGTTATTGAAGAGGAAAAAGGGGATCTCTAACGGCATGTCGCTAGAGGTCCTTTTGGTATTTTATTACATGTAAGGTAAAGTGAAAAAAATGTCGATTTAAAGAAATCTTGATCTATATACATATTGGCTCGGTTTTTGAGCATACTATCGCTTGGGTGCTGAGAAATTTGTAAGAAAAAATTTATTGACAAGTATTTTGTATCATTGTTATAATTTTAGTTTTGTTTGACGTTCGGTGATTTTTTTGGTATACTAATACATAGTGAGGTGGAGTGAAATGGCAAAAACTTTGCTTGATATTAAAAGGTCTCTAGATACGAATTTAGGTAAGCGACTTACGTTAAAGGCTAATGGTGGTCGTAGAAAGACAATTGAGCGCTCAGGAGTGCTCGCTGAAACGTACCCCTCTGTATTTGTAATTGAACTGGACCAGGATGAGAATTCCTTTGAGCGAGTTTCATACAGCTATGCTGATATCCTTACAGAAACCGTTCAATTAACCTTCTTTGATGAGACATCCGGGAACGTAGCTATAAGTGGGCAGTAAACTTCAATGTTTGCTGCTTTTTATTTTGTCTAAAAAAGGTGGTGTTTTTTCATAAAGCACCACCTTTTCGTTTTGTAGTCCCCTATTTTCGACAATGAAGGTATATTCCTTATATCATATGTAAATAATGAATAAAATTAAGCCTTCGGTGAATACATGCCATTTTGTAAAGGGAATTTTGAGCATAAATTCAATGACTAAGAACACCGTCCTTTGGCTACGTCTTTATGTCGCATCCTTGGGCCTAAAAATTGTTAATATAACTACCCCTTCATAATCAAATACTATGGATGTCGTAGATGTAGAAAGGGGTTGTAGTTATTGGGAAGACGTCGTGGTATCATGACAGAAGCTTTTAAAGAAGAATTAGCAAAAGAACTTGGTTTTTACGATACCGTTAAAAATGAAGGTTGGGGTGCAATTCGATCACGTGATGCTGGAAATATGGTAAAACGTGCAATTGAAATTGGACAACAACAGCTTGCCAATAAAGAACGAAACCAATTGTGAACTACGACGCCGGAGCAGAGTTGCTTCGGCTTTCTTTTTATCCAAAATTCTCTAGGAAAAAGGTCATATCGAACAATTTATAAAAAAACAGTGCAGACACTTTTGTATCACTGTTTTACGAGGTTTACTTTATGGTACAATGGCAATATTGAATTTACGTTTAAAGCAGGTGTTTACATGAAATTATTAGTTAAGGCCCCAGCGAAGATCAATTTGGCACTAGATGTTTTACATAAACGCCAGGATGGTTATCATGAGGTACGGATGATTATGACAACCATTGATTTATCGGACAGGCTTGAATTATCCGATTATGAAGGAGATGAGATTAAGGTCATCTCTCATAATCGCTTTGTACCTGATGACAGCCGGAACTTGGCATACCAAGCAGCTAATTTACTTAAAAAACGATACGGTGTAAAAAGAGGCGTAGTCATTTCGATTACAAAGTCAATCCCTGTAGCCGCAGGGCTTGCCGGAGGTAGTAGTGATGCAGCAGCGACCTTAAGAGGATTGAACGAATTTTGGGGCCTAGGACTTAGTTTGGACGAACTAGCATCAATTGGTGCAGAAATTGGCTCAGATGTATCCTTTTGTGTATATGGCGGGACAGCCCTAGCTACTGGTCGAGGAGAGGTTATAACAGAATTACCCGCACCTCCACATTGTTGGGTCATTTTAGCCAAGCCAACAATTGGTGTTTCAACAGCAGAAGTGTATCGGAATCTGTCGGTTGAACAAATCAACCATCCGGATGTAGATGGGATGATTCGTGCAATCGAAACGAAGGACTTTGCTGGAATTTGCAATCGAGTCGGAAATGTTTTAGAAGATGTAACCTTAAGGCTTCATCCAGAAGTAGCTCATATTAAAGATCAAATGAAACGATTTGGCGCAGATGCCGTTTTAATGAGTGGTAGCGGCCCAACTGTTTTTGGGCTTGTTCAAAGGGAATCGAGAATGCATCGAATATATAATGGATTACGTGGTTTTTGTGACCAGGTTTATGCAGTTCGACTGCTAGGTGAACGAAATAAAGTTTAACTTTTTAGAAAGCGTACACTGCTATGGGGTATGAAAGTTAAACTAATGAGCTAAAAAGTCGAGCGCTACGCCAAGGCACATTTGATTTACAACGTACATTAATGATATATTATCAATAAAACATTCGGTTTTTGGAGGCAAGCCATGAAATTTAGACGGAGTAGTAGACTTGTTGATATGACAAATCACTTGCTTTTACACCCACAGCACCTTGTATCTCTTTCATATTTTGCTGAAAAGTATGATTCTGCAAAGTCCTCAATTAGTGAAGATTTAGCGATTATCAAACAGACCTTTGAACAGCAAGGAATTGGTACATTAATCACGGTAGCGGGAGCAGCTGGTGGAGTAAAATTTATTCCAATGGTTGGGGAAGAAGAAGCAAGTGAGGTTGTTAAAGAGCTTTGTGAGGTTATAGCCAACCCTGATCGGCTTCTTCCAGGCGGTTATTTATATTTAACAGATATACTTGGAGATCCGAGAATTGTGAATAAAATCGGGAAAGTCTTTGCCTCTATCTATTCTAATCATGAGGTTGACGTTGTCATGACTGTTGCAACAAAGGGAATCCCTCTTGCGTACGCAGTCGCATCTTACCTAGATGTACCTGTAGTCATAGTAAGGCACGGAAATCGAGTGACGGAAGGCTCAACTGTAAGTATTAATTATGTTTCTGGATCAACAAAGAGAATTCAGACGATGGTATTAGCCAAACGAAGCTTGAAGGAAGGTTCTAATGTTTTAATCATTGATGACTTTATGAAAGCTGGCGGTACTGTGAATGGTATGGTTAGTATTCTTGAAGAATTCAATGCAAACCTAAAAGGGATTGGTGTTCTCGTTGAGTCCGAGGGAGTCGAAGAGAGACTTGTAGATGAATACATATCTTTAGTAAAGCTAACAGATGTTGATGTAAAGGAAAAACAAATAAAAGTAACAGTAGGTAATTATGAATCATACCTAAAGCAAGTAGAAATTGAAGATGAGATGGGGGAAGAGGAATGAGACAAGTACAAACAAATCAGGCTCCGGCAGCAATAGGACCATATTCACAAGGAATCGTTGTAAACAACATGTTTTTCAGTTCAGGCCAAATTCCGTTAACACCGGCTGGTGAATTAGTGAGCGGTGGGATTAAAGAACAGACAACTCAGGTGTTTAAAAACCTTCAAGCGGTCTTAGCTGAAGCTGGCGCATCATTAGATACAGTAGTTAAAGCAACTGTATTCATCAAAAATATGGATGACTTCGCAGAACTCAACGAAATTTACGGTGATTTCTTTGCAGGGCATAAACCAGCTCGTTCAACTGTAGAAGTAGCAAGACTTCCTAAGGATGTTTTGGTTGAAATTGAAGTTATTGCACTTGTAAAATAAGACTTTTTTCACTAATATTCTGTTCATTCACAAAAAAGTATGAATCTTTTTAAAAAAATATTTAATATTTAGCAGGAGATTCCGATTTTCCGTTGAATATGAATAACTAAGTTTTTATATAGTTAAAAGGTGGTGAACAGAATGGAAGTGACAGACGTTAGATTACGCCGCGTTAATACGGAAGGTAGAATGAGAGCGATTGCATCAATTACGTTAGACCATGAATTTGTTGTTCATGACATCCGTGTAATTGATGGCAACAATGGTTTATTTGTTGCTATGCCGAGCAAACGGACTCCTGATGGAGAGTTTCGGGATATCGCTCATCCAATTAACTCAAGTACGCGTGGAAAGATTCAAGATGCAGTACTAGCTGAGTATCATCGTTTAGGTGAGGTTGAGGTTGAGTTTGAGGAAGCAGGAGCATCTTAAAATAAACTATATAGCATCGAAGAGCCTACTTACACGATAGGCTCTTTTTTTATGATAAAAAAGAACGACAATTTTTCCAAATGTTCAATCCCCTACCAACAAACTTAGTGTACTTACCTTCGCAAAAACATAACCCAAAATAAAAATTTCCAATCAAAAAAATCATGTACTTTCGTTAGTTTTCTTGAAAATAGTCTGTTTTTAAGATATATTCGAAATGGATATTAAGGTTAATTTTATTTAATCGTGGTTGAACCCCGACTGGATATAAAGGAAGCCGCCGATGGATAGATGCGATTTTTTAAGGAAGTATTTTCAGTTTGCTAGAAAATAACCTGGATGGAAAATCGCCGAGGCGAATTTGATATGGAGGCCTAAACATGACAAATCGATATGGCGTAATTTTGGCCGCAGGGCAAGGAACACGCATGAAATCAAAGCTTTATAAGGTTCTGCACCCTGTATGTGGAAAACCAATGGTACAGCATGTAGTGGATCAACTTTCAACTTTATCCCTTCAAAAGCTTGTGACCATCGTTGGACATGGAGCGGAAAAAGTAAAAGCACAAATCGGAGATAAAAGTGAATATGCCCTTCAAGAAGAGCAATTAGGTACTGCACATGCGGTTATGCAAGCAGCAAATCACTTGGCAAACGAAAAGGGAATCACCTTGGTTGTTTGTGGTGATACTCCACTGATTACAGCAGAAACAATGGAAGCCTTACTTGCACAGCATGAGCGTGTAGGAGCAAAAGCATCTATTTTAACAGCTGTAGCAGCGGATCCGACTGGATATGGGAGAATTGTCCGTAATGCAGAAGGACATGTTGAGCGAATTGTTGAACATAAAGATGCAACAGAAGAAGAACGTACAATTACCGAAATTAACACAGGTACATATTGTTTCGATAACGAAGCTCTGTTTGAGGCACTTTCAAATGTATCGAACGATAATGTACAAGGCGAGTATTACCTTCCAGATGTGATTGAAATTCTGAAAAATAAAGGTGAAATTGTAACTGCCTTTCAAACAGACTCTTTCGAAGAAACGCTTGGAGTAAATGATCGTTATGCATTATCACAAGCGGAAAAGCTAATGAAACAAAGAATTAATAAAAAACATATGATAAATGGTGTGACAATCATTGATCCTGACAATACGTACATTTCAACAGATTCAATAATTGGTTCTGACACGGTGATACACCCAGGAACGGTGATTATTGGAGATGTAGCAATTGGATCTGATTGTGAGATTGGTCCAAATTCAGAAATTCAAAATTGTAAAATTGGCGATAGAACAGTAATCCGCCATTCAGTTGCACATGATAGTAGTATTGGAAATGATGTAGCAATTGGACCGTTTGCACATATCCGTCCTGCATCACAAATCAGTGATAAAGTAAAGGTAGGAAACTTTGTTGAATTGAAAAAGGCTGTTTTCGGTGAAGGAAGTAAAGCATCACATTTAAGCTATATTGGGGATGCGGAAGTCGGCACAAACGTGAATATCGGATGTGGCTCTATCACTGTAAACTATGACGGAAAAAATAAATTCTTAACGAAAATTGAAGATAATGCCTTTATTGGCTGTAATTCAAATCTTGTGGCTCCAGTAACGGTCGGTAAGGGAGCATATGTTGCAGCAGGCTCAACCATTACAAATGAAGTGCCAAACGACGCACTCGCCATTGCAAGAGCACGTCAGGTTAATAAAGAGAATTATGTAGAACGTCTAAATCAAAAGAAAAATTCCTAATGGAGGTCGGGTAAGATCATGTCTAAAGAATACCGAGACTCAAGTTTAAAGGTGTTTTCCTTAAATTCGAATGCACCTTTGGCTGAGGAAATTGCTAAGTCGATTGGTGTCGAGCTTGGAAAATGCTCTGTAACACGTTTTAGCGATGGAGAAGTTCAAATTAACATTGAAGAAAGTATTCGTGGATGTGATGTTTTCGTCATCCAATCAACGAGTGCACCTGTAAATGAGCATATCATGGAAGTATTGATTATGATTGATGCACTTAGACGTGCATCTGCAAAAACGATTAATATTGTCATGCCGTATTATGGATATGCAAGACAGGACCGTAAAGCACGTGCACGTGAGCCAATTACAGCTAAGCTTATCGCCAATCTATTAGAAACAGCAGGGGCAGACCGCGTGATTACATTAGACCTTCATGCTCCACAAATCCAAGGCTTTTTTGATATCTTAATTGACCATCTAATGGGAGTTCCTATCCTGTCAGATTATTTTAAGAGCAAAAACCTCGAAGACATTGTCGTTGTTTCTCCTGACCATGGTGGGGTTACACGTGCTCGTAAAATGGCGGATCGTCTTAAGGCTCCAATAGCGATTATTGATAAGCGTCGACCAAGACCAAATGTGGCGGAAGTTATGAATATTGTAGGTAATATCGAAGGGAAAACGGCAATTCTAATTGATGATATTATTGATACAGCAGGAACAATTACATTAGCTGCAAATGCATTAGTCGAAAATGGTGCTTCAGAAGTGTATGCTTGCTGTACACATCCGGTTCTTTCAGGACCAGCAATTGAACGCATTCAAAATTCAAAAATCAAAGAATTAGTTGTCACCAATACGATTCGTTTACCAGAAGAGAAAAAAATTAATAAAATCAAAGAACTTTCTGTGGCTCCATTAATTGGCGAAGCGATCATCCGTGTTCATGAGCAACAATCTGTCAGCACCCTATTTGATTAATACAAGTGCGCAATAGCAAAAGAGGCGGATTCTTTTAAAAAAGAAGGTTTACTTCATCATCTTTAGGGGAAATTTAGTAATATGACTAAATCTTCCAAGGATGGTGTATAACATGTCTGCAGTTTTAGAAGCGACAGAACGAGTAAAAGATAAACATTCAACACTTACGAAAATCAGACAAGCGGGGAACATCCCAGCTATTTTAAATGGTCCAAATAAAAGTCAGCCAATTTTCGTAAGTAGTATAGATTTTTTAAAAACGATTCGGGAAACAGGGCGAAATGGGATTATTAAGCTTTCAATTAATAATAACCAGCATTCAGTCATGCTTCATGATATTCAAACAGACCCAATTAAAAGTGAAGTCCTACATGCAGATTTTCAAATTGTGAATATGTCCACAGAGGTAACAGTTGACGTAAATCTTAATTTAGTTGGGGAAGCAGTGGGTGTGAAGGATGGTGGAGTCCTTCAGCAGTCTATTCATCAGATTTCGATCTCTGCCCTACCAACAGACATTCCACAAACCATTGATGTGGATGTGACACATTTGGGAGTTGGGGATGTTATTAAACTAGAGGATATAGATTCAAATGGTAAGTATACCATTAATCAGGACCTTTCCCAGGTTGTGGCATCAGTTCTAGCTCCAAGACAGGAAGAAGAGATTAGTACAGGTGAAGAACAAGAGCCTGGTGAACCAGAAAATCTAGAAGGCAGAGAAACAAACGAGTCTGAGTAAAGCAATAAATAAAGGACTAAAAGGTTGGACGTAACCAAAACGGTTACGTCCTTTTGCAACAGGTACACTGGCTTTTTTATTCAAGAAAATGGGGGAAATAACATGAAGCTAATTGTTGGATTGGGAAATCCAGGAAGGCAGTATGAGGAAACACGACATAATGTCGGCTTTAAAGTTATTGACGAGCTATCTGACAAATTACATATCTCGTTAGATAAAGCCAAATTCAACGGGGTGTTTGGTCAAGGCTTAGTAAACGGAGAGAAGGTTCTACTTTTAAAGCCTCTTACATATATGAATTTATCGGGAGAAAGTCTCAGGCCACTTATGGATTATTATGATATTCTAGTAGATGATATACTAGTTGTCTATGATGAGTTAGACCTTCCTGTAGGAAAAATTAGGCTTCGTGAAAAAGGAAGCGCAGGTGGTCATAATGGGATGAAGTCCATTATTAACCATTTAGGCACTCAAGAATTTAAACGTATTCGAATTGGGATCAACCGTCCAACAAATGGCATGAAGATAGCGGATTATGTCCTTGGACGTTTTCAACCAGAAGAGTCACAAAATATAAAGGATGCCATCCAAAAGTCAGCGGAAGCAGCAGAAAAGTGGGTATCCACACCATTTTTACAGGTAATGAACGAATTTAATGCAAGGTAATATAGTATGATAAGGTAAGGCGTGATGAATAAAGAATCACTTCTCGGTTTATACTAGAAAATGTAAACTTTGAGTCGTAATCTCACGAGGAGGATTCTAATGGCACTACATTACCATTGTCGACATTGTGGTGTGAAGGTTGGTAGCATTGATAACTTGTCCCTACATAGTGAAAGTCTCGGGTTCCACCAATTAACAGACCAGGAGCGACAAGAAATGATATCATACCAATCAAATGGGGACATTCATGTGAAGACAATATGTGAGGATTGTCAGGAAGCACTACAGCGCAATCCTGATTTTCATCAATATGAATCATTTATTCAATAAAATAATAGAAAAAGCTTTGGCCCACACACCAAAGCGTTTTTCTATTTATTTTAAGATAGAGACTTGAGATTCCTAAGTTCGGTTAAACCAAAGGAAACATTACGAACTTAGAGAGGGGGTAACCGAGTTGCTTAAGGGACTACAGCAATATGTTGGAAATAATGATGAGTTAAAATCCGTTATAGATGGAATAGATGAGGGGTTACGAGAACAGTTAATTGCTGGTTTATCGGGATCTGCTCGCACCGTGTTTACGGCAGCTTTATATAGGCAGACAAAACGACCTATCTTAGTTGTGACGCATAATTTGTTCCAGGCTCAAAAAATTTATGAAGATTTAAATGCGCTTTTAGATGAGGACGAGGTTTTCCTTTATCCGGTGAATGAATTAATTGCATCAGAAATTGGAATCGCAAGCCCTGAACTAAAAGGGCAACGAATCGAAGCGTTGAACTATTGGAGCCACCAATCCAAAGGGGTTATTGTTGCTCCGATAGCGGGATTAAAAAGGTTACTTCCACCTAAAAAATTATGGAATGAAAGCCAATTAACATTTGCGGTTGGTGATGATATTGAAGTGCAAGGTACATTGGAAAAACTCGTTTCTATGGGGTATGAACGGGTGTCAATGGTATCAGCGCCTGGTGAATATAGTGTAAGAGGTGGAATTCTAGATATCTACCCGTTAACCGAGGAAAATCCAGTCCGGATTGAGTTATTTGATACAGAAGTAGATTCAATCCGCACATTCTCACTTGAGGATCAGCGATCACAAGGAAAAATCAACAAGGTTGTGCTCGGGCCTGCAACGGAAATTCTTTTAACGCCAACACATTTGGAAAAAGGTGCAAATGCATTAGAGGAAGGATTAGCGAAAAGCCTAAAGAAGATTAAAGATGAAAAAGTAAAGGAACTATTCGTAGAGAATATTTCTTACGAGCTTGAACAATTAAGAAATGGGCAAACTTTGCAGCAAATGTTCAAATATCTATCTCTCATCTACGACCAGCCTGCTAGTTTGCTAGACTATTTACCTAATAATGGGATTGTGTTGTTAGATGAAATTAGTAGAATCCAGGAGATGGCAGAAAGTCTGGATAAAGAAGAAGCTGAATGGGTGATTAGTCTTTTATCACAAGGGGAGATCATTCATAATTTGACTTTGTCGCATTCGTTTACAAAGCTTCTTCAACAATCAACTAATCCTTATGTGTATTTATCTCTATTTTTAAGGCATGTTCCGCATACGAGTCCACAGAACATTTTAAATATGTCCTGTAAACAGATGCAAAATTTCCACGGTCAAATGCATGTTCTAAAAACAGAGCTTGAGCGCTGGCAAAAAGGGAATTACTCTGTTATTTTCATCGGTTCAAATGAGGAGCGGGTGAAAAAATTGGAGCAAGTCCTGTCCGACTATGAGATTGAAGCCATTCCTAGTAAAACGGATGGAGATATTTTGCTAGGAAAAGCACAAATCATGCTTGGAGATTTGCAAGATGGTTTTGAATTGCCATTGCAACGAGTCGCAGTCATCACTGAAGAAGAGCTCTTTAAGAAAAAAATGCAAAAGTCTAAGAGAAAGCAAAAGCTTTCCAATGCGGAGCGGATTAAAAGCTATTCTGAGTTGCATGTCGGAGACCATGTTGTTCACATTAACCACGGGATTGGTAAGTATTTAGGAATTGAAACATTAGAAATTAATGGAATTCACAAAGATTATTTGCATATTCGCTATCAAGGCAATGACAAACTATACGTGCCTGTGGATCAAATTGAGCAGGTCCAAAAGTATGTTGGCTCTGAAGGCAAGGAACCGAAGATTTACAAACTAGGTGGAACTGACTGGAAGCGTGTTAAGAAGAAAGTTGAATCATCGGTACAGGATATTGCGGATGATTTAATTAAGCTATATGCCGAGCGTGAAGCAAGTAAAGGATTTGCCTTTTCTCCAGATGGAGAAATGCAAAGAGAATTCGAGGCATCTTTCCAATATCAAGAAACAGAGGACCAGCTAAGGTCAATCCATGAAATTAAAAAGGATATGGAACGCGAGCGTCCAATGGATCGCCTCCTTTGTGGAGATGTAGGTTATGGAAAGACAGAGGTTGCAATTCGTGCAGCATTCAAGGCGATCATGGATGGGAAGCAGGTTGCCTTCCTAGTGCCAACTACCATTTTGGCGCAACAGCATTATGAAACCATCCGTGAACGGTTTCAGGACTTCCCAATTTCAATTGGGCAACTAAGTCGTTTCCGTTCCAAGAAACAGCAAACAGAGGTTATCAAAGGGCTAAAGGCAGGAACAGTTGATATTGTCGTCGGAACACATCGCCTCTTGTCTAAGGATATTACGTATAAAGATTTAGGTCTTTTAATTATTGATGAGGAACAACGTTTTGGTGTTACCCATAAGGAAAAAATTAAACAATTAAAAGCGAATATAGATGTGCTCACTTTGACGGCTACACCAATCCCACGGACCCTTCATATGTCAATGCTAGGTGTTCGTGACCTGTCTGTCATCGAAACGCCACCTGAAAATCGATTCCCGGTGCAGACCTATGTCGTTGAATACAATGGTGAACTGATAAGAGAAGCGATTGAACGGGAAATGGCAAGGGATGGCCAAGTATACTTTTTATATAATCGTGTAGAGGATATTGAGCGTAAGGCGGAAGAAATCTCCATGCTGGTTCCTGATGCGAGAATTGCGTATGCTCACGGAAGAATGACTGAAAATGAACTTGAATCAGTGATTTTAAATTTCCTAGATGGTCAATATGATGTCCTTGTGACGACAACTATTATTGAAACAGGTGTCGATATTCCAAATGTGAATACTTTGATTGTAGAAGATGCAGACCGAATGGGTCTTTCACAGCTTTATCAACTTAGAGGTCGTGTAGGACGCTCAAATCGTGTAGCATATGCCTATTTTACGTACCGGAAGGATAAGGTATTGAATGAAGTCGCTGAAAAACGACTACAAGCAATCAAGGAATTTACAGAACTAGGCTCAGGGTTTAAAATCGCGATGCGTGACCTTTCTATTCGTGGAGCAGGAAATATTTTAGGCGCCCAACAGCACGGATTTATTGATTCTGTTGGATTTGACCTATACTCACAAATGCTGAAAGAGGCAATTGAGGAACGTAAGGGAGATACGACAACAGTAAAACAAACGAGTGTGGAAATTGATGTTGAAGTGGATGCGTATATTCCAGATGCATACATTTCAGATGGTCGCCAAAAAATTGATATGTATAAGCGATTTAGGGGTATCTCTTCAATGGAGGATGTGGAAGAACTTCGTGAAGAGATGGTTGATCGTTTTGGTGAATACCCAGTAGAGGTGGACTATCTATTTAAGATTGCCAAAATAAAGGTTTATGCATTAGCGGAGCAAGTCATCTCCATTAAACAGGTTAAACAGGAAATTACCATTCTTTTATCTGAAGAAGCAAGCAGCCGCATTGACGGTGGGAAGATCTTTAAATTAGGAAATACATTTGGCCGAATGGTTGGTCTTGGTATGGAAGGCAGTAAGCTAAAAATTGTCATCCAAACAAAAGGGCTAGATGTAAACCAATGGTTAGGCATCATTTTTGATATGGTTAAAGGGTTACAAGATGTAAAAAAAGAAAACGTAAATGCAGTTTAACTCTTGGGCCTAGTTAAACAATTGATGAATAGAACCAAAGTCTGATTGCCCTATAGTTCTGATGTATGGTTAATTTTCCCTCTGATGAAAAATCACGATCATCGTGAATAGAACTTTGATGGTGTAAGATACTAAACTCAACAACAAATGGTGATTTATTCAAATCCAGTCAAATTGTACATGAATCACCACTATTCTTTAATCATCAGATGAAAGTGAGGCATCATAAGAATGAAGGCAACTGGTATTGTTCGTCGAATTGATGATTTAGGTCGAGTAGTTATCCCAAAAGAAATCCGCAGAACGTTACGTATTAGAGAAGGAGATCCATTAGAGATTTTTGTTGATCGAGATGGTGAGGTTATTTTAAAGAAATATTCTCCGATTAGTGAATTAAGCGATTTTGCAAAGGAATATGCAGAGGCTCTTTTTGATAGCCTTGGGCATCAAGTACTTATTTGTGACCGTGATGCATTTATTGCGGTTGCAGGAGGCTCCAAAAAAGAATACTTAAATAAAAATATTAGTGAGCTAGTCGAAAAATCGATGGAGGATAGATCCTCAATTTTGGAAACAGAGGAACGCCAAGTATCCATCGTGGAGGGTACCGATGAAACAATCTCATCATATACAATCGGTCCAATCATTGCAAACGGAGATCCAATAGGTGCAGTAGTGATTTTATCAAAAGAAAAAGCACTTGGAGAAGTGGAACAAAAGGCAGTCGAAACTGCAGCTGGTTTCTTAGCGCGTCAGATGGAACAGTAATATAAAAGCAAGAATAGATGGAAAAGGTAGCTATTTTAGCTGCCTTTTCTTCCGTTAGGGAGGAATTGTCCTACGTAGAACAGTAAGTATGTTATAATACACTGGAAATTATTTAACTTTATTCAGTAATAGTCGCTTATTTTTAAGAAGTGAATAAAACATGTGTAACGAGTTAAACCAAGCTGAATAAAGTTAAAAGCCTCCGGCGGATGCCACAGATTTTCAAAGGTAGCTTTTCGCGCAATAAGATTAAAGACTAAAAACGCCACATCCTGTGGCAACGTCTTTATGACCCACTTCCTGTGGGCCTAAAAATCTGGGCGCAAATACGCCAAGGCGTATATGATTTGAGGGAAGGAGATGGGCGATGGACGTCCAATCCGCAGAGCGGTCAAAACGAATTTGGGAAGGGGCATTTATCCTTACCCTTGCCGGTTTGATCACAAAGATACTAAGTGCAGGCTACCGGATCCCCTATCAAAATATTGCGGGAGATGTCGGTTTTTACATATATCAACAGGCATATCCGATATACGGAATAGTCCTCGTGTTTTCGACATATGGATTTCCAGTGATTATTTCAAAGCTTCTTGCCGAGAAATTGGAACAACAGGATGAAGCTTCTGTTGTGAAAATACTCTATATCACGTTACTAACATTACTCGGAATGGGGATTGTCCTATTTAGTTTTTTATACTGGGGGGCAGAAGTCGTTGCCGGCTGGATGGGTGACAAAGAGCTCTCATCCCTAGTAAGGGTGATTTCCTTTTCCTTTTTACTCTTGCCGTTTATTTCTGTCTTTCGCGGGTATTTTCAGGGTCATAAAAATATGATTCCAACTGCCGTTTCACAAGTAACAGAACAATTAGTTCGCGTTGTCACTATCCTACTCATGTCATTTATTCTCTTGGATTATGGCTATGGAGTTTATGAGGCAGGAGCAGGGGCGATATTTGGTTCAGTTACAGGTGGGATTGCATCAATATCCGTTCTGTTGTTTTATTTACTGAATAGGAAAAAGGTCGGTCAAAATAGACTCTATAAAAAAGCTTCAATTCATACGATGGAAATTGTTAAAATCCTTTTCACTCAAGGGATGACGATTTGCATCAGTGCTTTATTGTTAATTCTATTTCAGTTGGTCGATTCCTTCACTGTGTATTCCCTGTTAGTTTCCGGTGGAATGGAAGAAGAGGTAGCGAAACAGGTAAAAGGCGTTTATGATAGAGGCCAGCCTTTGCTTCAGCTTGGCACAATCGTTGCTACATCCTTAGCGTTATCGCTTGTCCCACTAATCGCAAGCGCAAAGGCAAGAAACGATATGGCCTTTATTCGAAAAAAGGTTGATTTAACATTCCGTTTAAGTGTTGTTGTAGGATTTGGGGCGGCATTTGGACTTGCTTGTGTCCTAGAGCCAACCAATATTATGCTGTTTCGAAATGACCATGGAACAAATGTCTTAATGGTCTTCGGTTTTTCAATTTTATTTACGACATTATCACAATCCATTACGGCAATTTTACAAGGGTTGGGTCATTCGTTTATCCCTGCTATTGTCGTTATGGGTGGAATGTTTTTTAAATGGCTTTTTAATCTGTTACTTGTTCCTACTTATGAAACAAGTGGGGCAGCTGTTGCAACATTGTTTGCTTTTGGGGTAATAGCGGTTATACAAATGATAATTGTAAAAAGAAAGTTACCTGGGGTGCTGGGCAATTGGACATTTTTTAATCACGTCCTATTAGCAACAGGTGCTATGGC
The DNA here is from genome assembly GCF_004799755.1 of Bacillus timonensis. Classification (GTDB taxonomy): domain Bacteria; phylum Bacillota; class Bacilli; order Bacillales; family Bacillaceae_L; genus Ferdinandcohnia; species Ferdinandcohnia timonensis_A. Next base: position 31,274 of record NZ_SLUB01000028.1, read on the forward strand.
GTTCGTCATTTTTTGCTATTCTTGGGTCTTGCATCACCTTTTTCCGATACTTGGAGAAAGTCGAACATTTGCAAGCATTGAAGCATTGACCTCTGTATTTATTGGAGGGGTGGTTTATCTATATTTCATTGTGAGAGGGAGCGTGTTTACGGAAGAGGAGCTCTCAGAAATCCCAATTGGATCAAAAGGAACCTTTCTGATTAGGTTACTTAAAAGGGGGAAAAACGGATGATAACAGTTTTAGGATTAGGAGCGGGAGATTTATCACAGCTTCCACTCGGCATCTATCGTAGGCTTTTAGCAGCTGAACATTTATTTCTTCGGACGAAGGAGCATCCTGTTATTAAGGAATTAGAAGCAGAAGGACTTTCCTACCAATCCTTCGATGAGATTTATGAAAAGCATGACCAATTCGAGGCCGTTTATGGTGAAATTGTTGCTATTTTAAAAGATGAAGCAAAAACAAAGGATATTATCTATGCTGTACCGGGGCACCCAATGGTAGCAGAAAAGACAACTCAGCTTTTACTAGAGGACAAAGATCTTCAGGTTCAAATTGAGGGCGGTCAAAGCTTCATTGACCCGTTATTCGCATCATTAAAGATTGATCCGATTGAAGGGTTTCAATTCCTTGATGCCTTATCTTTTGAAAAAGATGAACTTCAGCTATCACAGCATATTATCATCTGCCAGGTGTATGACCAGTACATTGCTTCCAATGTGAAATTAACATTAATGGAGCAATTACCTGATGAATATGAAGTGTATATTGTAACTGCAGCAGGTAGTAAGGAAGAAAAAATAACGAAAGTTCCTCTTTATGAGCTGGATCGAGAAGCACGCGTCAACAATCTGACAAGCGTCTATGTTCCGCCTGTGAAAGAAGATGAGATGCTTTACCATGATTTTCGTTCCTTTAGAAGAATTATTGCAGCATTAAGGGGTCCTGGTGGATGCCCGTGGGATCAAAAACAAACCCACGAATCGTTGAAAAAATACTTGCTAGAGGAAGCCTACGAGGTTCTTGACGCAATCGACAGTGAAGATGATGCCCATTTAGCAGAAGAGCTAGGGGATGTGCTTCTTCAAGTTCTCCTTCACGCCCAAATTGGTGAAGATGAAGGAATGTTTACCATTGATGATGTCATTCGTGGAATTTCTGAAAAAATGATTCGAAGACATCCACATGTATTTGGAGAAGTATCAGCTGATACAGCAGAGGAAGTCGTGACCAATTGGGAGCAAATTAAACGAATGGAAAAAGGCAATGATCTTGAAGAAAAGTCAATTTTAGATGAAGTTACAAAAGGCTTGCCAGGTTTAATGAAGGCTGTTCAGTATCAAAAAAAGGCCGCCAAGGTAGGATTTGATTGGGATGATGTCGAACCTATGTGGGACAAGGTTTTTGAAGAAATACAAGAATACAAGGAAGCGGTAACCGAAAAACAAAAAGGAGAGGCTGTTCAAGAATTCGGCGATATCCTATTTGCTTTAGCCAATATAGCGAGATTTTATAAATTTGACCCAGAAGAAGCACTTGCGATAACCAATCAAAAGTTTGCAAGACGTTTTCGATTTATAGAAGAGGAACTCAAAACACAAGGGCTAAAGTTTGAAGAGCAAACCCTTGAGCAACTTGACGCTATCTGGGAGAAAGCGAAACAAAAAGGATTGTAGAAAGAGGTGAAAGCTATGAGATTGGATAAATTTTTGAAGGTTTCCCGGTTAATTAAGAGACGTACTCTTGCAAAAGAGGTCGCAGACCAGGGGAGGATCTTGATTAATGGACTAGCTGCAAAAGCAAGCAGCAATGTGAAAATTGGGGATGAGTTAACCATCCGTTTTGGTCAGAAAATTGTAACTGTGAAAATTGAGGATCTTCAAGAAACAACAAAAAAAGAATATGCCGATAAGCTTTACTCCATAGTGAAAGAAGAAAAAGCAGAAGCATAATATTCGATAATCTCAGTAAGGCTTGTTCTAAATCCCACCATAAACTCATACATTTTACTATTAAACCATTGGTTATTTTTGACCAAAGTATGAATGTGGGGGATAAACGATGAACCAATATCATGATGGAACTCCATCTAATAGAGGAACCGTACAAGAGCATGATGTGATCATGAGAAGTCGCAAACTTCTTGACATAACAGGTGTAAAACAGGTAGAAAGCTTTGATAATGAGGAGTTTTTACTTGAAACTGTTATGGGCTTCCTAGCCATTCGTGGCCAAAACCTGCAAATGAAAAACCTTGATGTGGAAAAAGGCATTGTATCAATCAAAGGAAGAGTCTATGATATTAGCTATTTGGACGAACACTCCACGGAGAAGGCTAAAGGGTTCTTTAGCAAGTTATTTAGATGACCTTAACAACCCAATTTTATACATTACTCGCAATGATTTGCATGGGGGGGTGGCTAGGAGCCTCTCTAGACACGTATCAGCGGTTTTTAAAGCGTTCAAGACGAAAGTATTTCTTCGTTTTTATCAATGACATTCTTTTTTGGGTTGTACAAGGCCTGTTGTTCTTTTATACGCTTTTAGTGGTAAATGAGGGTGAACTTCGATTTTACGTATTTATCGCGATACTATGTGGATTTGCCGCTTACCAAAGCCTCTTAAAAGCCATGTATATGAGGATATTAGAACATATTATTCAAGCCATCATACGTTTATATGAATTTTTACTAAAAACCGGTGAGTTTCTCATCATTCGGCCTATTAAAATGCTCTATCAGCTTATTATTGTGATTCTTTTGGGAATTTTCAATGTCCTCTTGGTCTTTGGGAGACTCCTCCTGAAGATCTGTTGGATGATTATTAAAATTTGTTTTGCCCCAGTAAAGTGGATTGGAATCATGATCTGGAGGCTGTTGCCCTCCACCTTTACAAATAATGTAGAAAAGATTTTTCAAAAGTGTGCAGGATTTTTGAAAAAAGTAGAGAATATCAAACCTATATTGATAAAATGGTGGAAGAAGATAAGGAAACAATAGGAGGCATTCTCTACAATGAGTGCAGTACGAAAGAAAAATGTAGCGCAATTACAATCAACCTATATGGAAAAATATAAACAACAAGAAGAAGCCCTTCAAATAAAACGAAAAGGCTTAATGAGAAGATTAGCGGTCTTTTTTGTTTTGGTTGTCATTATTTCCTATGGGCTCATTTCAATGGTTGTATCCCAACATAAGACAATGAATGAAAAGGCTGCTAAAAAGGAACAATTACAAGAGCAGCTCACCACACTAAAAGATGAGCAGGTTCTTCTTGAAGAGGAAGTCGTAAAACTGAACAGTGATGAGTATATTGAAAAGATCATTCGCAGGGATTATTTTCTATCTAAGGAAGGAGAAATCATTTTTAAAGTTGGGGATGGGTCTTAGTCTTATTGACACTTGATTTTTAAATTATGTATAATATAGTAAATTGATTTTTTTTCAAATTTAAGGAGGAGCATTTTTTTTATGTCAATCGAAGTAGGCAGCAAGGTTCAAGGGAAGGTAACAGGAATTACGAATTTTGGAGCGTTTGTGGAGCTGCCAGAGGGCTCAACTGGTCTTGTCCATATTAGTGAGGTTGCTGACAACTATGTTAAAGATATTAATGAGCATTTAAAGGTCGGCGATCAAGTAGAGGTCAAGGTTATCAATGTTGAGAAAGATGGAAAAATTGGTTTATCCATTAAAAAAGCAAAAGAAACACAACAACCACAACGTCCACGACACAATGGTCCACGCAATAACAGAAACGACCAACGTAATCAAAACAAAACTGAAAGCTTTGAACAAAAAATGAATCGCTTTCTGAAGGACAGTGAAGATCGTCTATCTTCCTTAAAGCGTAACACGGAGTCAAAACGTGGTGGGCGTGGAGCGAGAAGAGGATAACCTGCTGCTGTAACTTAAATATATATAGATAAAGCACCCTAATTGGGGTGCTTTTTTGTGTGCTGTTTTTTATGTGGTTGAAAACTAGATTTTGACCACTATCGTTTTGGTTGAAGGTACATATTGAAAAAAAGGAAGTTATCTCTATAACAAAATAACTATAAAAAAGTGCAAGTAAAACAATTGTTTTACTTGCACTGTTCGTTCGTATGACCCGTACGGGATTCGAACCCGTGTTACCGCCGTGAAAGGGCGGTGTCTTAACCGCTTGACCAACGGGCCGTTAAATTATGGTAGCGGCGGAGGGGATCGAACCCCCGACCTCACGGGTATGAACCGTACGCTCTAGCCAGCTGAGCTACACCGCCATGGATACATGAGTACTGAAACAGTATATCTTTGAAACTAGTAAGTATGTTCCTTCCTCTACTAGCTATTCGAGGATGATTGATGCGTCGGAACAACTCGCAGATGATTCATGGAAGTTTTGCTCGTCGCTCTAGCCAGCTGAGCTACACCGCCATGGATAAATGAGTACTGAAACAGTATATTTTTGAAACTAGTAAGTATGTTCCTTCCTCTACTAGCTAATTCGAGGATGATTGATGCGTCGGAACAACTCGCAGATGATTCATGGAAGTTTTGCTCGTCGCTCTAGCCAGCTGAGCTACACCGCCATTTTTTATAAAAAGTGTTCGACAATCTCTGTCCCAAACTCTAGTAAGTAAGCACAAGTAATATAATACCTTCTGTCTATTCGTTCGTCAATATATTTTGTATTGAAGTGAAATAATACAAAAATTCACACTATAGACACAATAAATTTATGAAATTTACTACAAACCTATCAAATTACAATCCTAAATTTCGTCATATCACATTTATTTTGTTGGAAAACTAGACAAGCAGTCGAATGATTTTCCTTTTCGCTCCTGTTGTTTTGACAAAATACGAATTCCTGCAACTGTATAATAACAGACAACTATTAATTACGGGGAGTGTTTATAAATGGAAAGAATAGAGAGAAATCTGAGCGGTCCAATCGCAGAGGTAGACATTGGAAAAACACAGGACACTGTAACCAAATGGTTTCATCGCATTCAAGCTAAGATTGTAAATCTATTTCTACTAAAAGGGCTTTTACTAGTAGTCGTTGGGTTTTTATTAGGGCGGGCCCTCATCCTGAATGAATTAACCCCCTTTGCGTTACCATTTTTTGCAAGTGTATTTATGATGAAAAAAGGTAAAGCAGGACTTGCGATGGCTGCTGTTATTGCGGGATCGTTTACCCTTTCAGCAGATGTCACTGTTTTCACATTTCTATCAATCGTCTTTTTTCTAGTAATTTATAAGGTTCTTAAAAGGTTTAAAGTAGATTTGATCAAAGCATTACCAACTCTGGTGTTAATTGCATCTGCCATTGCGAAGGTTGGAGTGCTATACGTTACTCAAGGAACAATCACTATCCATGACGGAGTAATGATTGGCGTCGGATCTGGGCTCGCTTTTATTTTAACCTTGATTTTCCTACAAAGCGTACCATTGTTAACAGAGAGACGAAGGAGACAATCCTTTAAAACGGAAGAAGTTATTTGTTTGATTATCTTAATTGCCTCTGTGTTAACAGGAACAATGGGTTGGCTTGTTTATGAGATGTCTGTTTCCAATGTTCTCTCAAGATATGTTGTCCTCTTGTTTGCATTTGTGGCAGGGGCAACAATCGGATCAACGGTAGGAGTTGTCACTGGACTTATTTTAAGTTTAGCGAATGTTACAAGCTTGTACCAAATGAGCCTTCTTGCTTTTTCTGGATTATTGGGTGGTCTTTTAAAAGAAGGCAAAAAGGGCGGAGTTGCTCTGGGTCTCATAGTAGGGACGCTTTTAATTGGTCTATACGGTGAAGGAGCAAGTCAAATCATTCCTACATTATATGAATCCGTAGTTGCTATTCTTTTATTTTTACTAACGCCTAGGAGCTTAATAAGCAAGGTGGCTAAAAATATACCAGGAACACCTGAGCACCATGCAGAGCAACAGCAATATTTACGTAAAGTTCGTGATGTAACGGCAAGTCGCGTGTCACAGTTTTCAACAGTATTTGAGGCTTTGTCCAATAGTTTTTCGGAATATGGATATCCCATTGATGAAGAGGACAAAGACCGTGAAGTCGATTTGTTTTTAAGTAATGTAACGGAAAAGACCTGCCAATCATGTTTTAAAAAGGAGGCGTGCTGGTCCAAGAACTTTAATAAAACATATGATTATATGAAAGATATTATGCATGGATGTGATACAAATTCGCTTCAGTACAACCACAAGCTTACAAGAGACTGGGACAAGCATTGTGTACGCTCGAAAAAAGTAATCGATGCCATTGAACAGGAGCTGACCTATTATCAGGCAAACCAAAAACTAAAAAAACAAGTAAAGGAGAGTCGAAAACTAGTAGCAGAACAATTATTAGGAGTTTCCCAGGTCATGAGTGATTTTGCGAAGGAAATTCAACGTGAAGGTGAAAATCATCATGTATTGGAAGAGCAAATCCTTGATGCGTTGCAGGCGTTTGGTATTCAAATTGGGCATGTAGAAATTTACAGTGTGGAACAAGGAAATGTAGATATTGAATTGAGTATTCCATATTGCAATGGAAGTGGGGAGTGTGAAAAGTTAATTGCACCGATGTTATCGGATATTTTGGAGGAAACGATCCTCGTAAAAAGCGAAGAATGCTCAGCTTATCCAAATGGGTTTTGCCATGTGACACTTGGTTCGGCAAAGGCATATGTTCTTGAGACTGGTGTTGCTCACGCTGCTAAGGGCGGCGGATTAGTATCAGGGGACAGCTATTCGACAATTGAGTTAGGTGTTGGAAAACATGCGGTTGCCATTAGTGATGGGATGGGAAATGGCGAACGAGCCCATTATGAGAGCAATGAAACCTTGGAGTTGTTAAAGAAGATTCTTCAATCAGGCATTGAAGAGAAGGTGGCGATTAAATCCGTTAACTCGATTCTCTCCTTACGTACAACAGATGAGATATTCTCGACGCTTGATTTAGCAGTGATTGACTTACAAGATGCAAGTGCGAAGTTCTTAAAAATAGGATCTACGCCAAGTTATATTAAGAGAGGGGATACGATTAGTAAAATACAGGCAAGTAATCTGCCAATGGGCATTATTGAGGACTTTGAAGTCGAGGTAGTAGATGAACAATTGAAGGCAGGAGACCTATTAATCATGATGAGTGATGGGATTTTTGAAGGGCCAAAACACGTTGAAAACTATGATATGTGGATGAAACGTAAGATTAAGGAAATTCAAACAAAAGAGCCTCAAGAAGTTGCGGATCTCATTATGGAAGAGGTCATTCGCACGAGATCTGGTCAAATCGAGGATGATATGACAGTAGTTGTGACAAAGATTAAACATAATACACCAAAATGGGCAGCCATCCCTGCCTATGGTTATCATAAAACGAAAAGTAAAGCTATCTGACTCTATTAGGAGGTTTAAAAAGTAATAATTTCGTCCATCCTTATACTAATTTTACCTAGTTGGAGGGGATGAAACGTGCAAAAAGGCACATTGAAGCAAATTCTATTAATTACAGACGGTTGCTCAAATCAAGGGGAAGATCCAATAGCAATGGCTGCACTTGCTAGAGAGCAAGGTGTAACGATCAATGTCATTGGTGTAGTGGAGCAGGATACGATTGATGAACAAGGTATGCAGGAAATAGAAGGAATCGCTACGGCTGGTGGTGGAGTCAGTCAAATTGTCTATTCCACTCAATTGTCTCAAACAGTTCAAATGGTAACAAGACAAGCAATGACTCAAACTTTACAAGGGGTTGTCAACAAGGAACTCCAGCAAATTTTGGGAGCCAAGACATCGATGGAAGATCTTCCTCCGGAAAAACGCGGGGAAGTAATGGAGGTTGTGGATGAACTTGGAGAAACTGTCGATTTAGAAGTCCTCGTTCTAGTGGATACAAGCGCGAGTATGAAACATAAATTACCAACTGTAAAAGAAGCCTTGCTAGACCTATCAATAAGTTTGAATGCGAGAATGGGAGATAATCAATTTTCTGTTTTTGTATTTCCGGGGAAAAGAGTAGAGGTAGAAAGGGTATTAGATTGGACGCCGAGACTAGAATCCTTATCTAGTATTTTTCCGAAGCTTACAACGGGTGGAATTACACCAACAGGTCCGGCAATCCGTGAGGCACTTACCTACTTCAAGAAAAAAAGATCATTAAGGAGTTTGTTGTCTCGTGATGATGAACAATACTATGAAGAGTCAGGTATGTAAGGTTTCCCCCGGTACAGTTATTACTGGAAAGTGGCATAAAAAATCATATCGCGTTGTGAGACCTTTAGGACAAGGCGCTAATGGAATTGTCTACTTGGCTGAGAGTATTGATGGTCCTGTAGCTTTAAAAATTAGTGAAAATGGTGTGACAATTACGTCGGAAGTAAATGTGCTAAAACACTTCTCTATGGTCCAAGGCTCTGCCCTTGGGCCTTCTTTTATAGATGTCGATGATTGGATTAGACCTGGATTTTCAAGTCCTATTTCCTTTTACGTCATGGAATATATTCGTGGTGAAAGCTTTTTATCTTTTATTGAAAAAAGGGGTAAAGAATGGACAGGCATCTTATGCTTACAATTGCTTTCCGACTTGGACAGGCTCCATCAGGAAGGATGGGTTTTCGGTGACTTAAAACCTGATAATCTACTTGTTGCAGGGAATCCGCCAAAAATCCGTTGTATTGATGTCGGAGGAACAACTGCACAAGGAAGGGCGATAAAAGAGTTTACTGAGTTCTTTGATCGTGGCTATTGGGGAGCGGGCTCAAGAAAAGCCGAAGCCTCCTATGACCTATTTGCAGTTGCGATGATTATTATCAATGCTGCCTATCCAAATCGATTTACAAAAACGGATCAACCGTTGAAACAATTAAAATCTATTATTTCAAATACGGATTCCCTAAGAAAGTTTGATACGGTCCTATATGATGCGATTGATGGAAAATATCAGCGTGCAGCTGAAATGCGTAAAGATTTAGTTGCGAAGTTAAGCCAAGCAAATAAGAATCACACTCCTTTACAAAAATCACGTACAACAAGAAAGTCACAAGCTCGGACAAAGATAACTAGTCAATCCCAAGCTCGATCTAATGTATCACGGGCGAATAGACGGCTAAAACCAAAAAAACAAAAAGGCGGGGTGCTCGAAACAGTATTATTACTGCTGTTTGTTTCACTTGGGTATTTGCTCTATCTATATGGACAAATTCTGTAAAAATAAATAGGAAAGTGCTACGATATAGTTAGATTTATACAAAGGATTGGTCCGACAATGATGGAAAACGTAAACCGGTTTATAAAAAAACATGATCTAATTAAAAACGGCTCAACAGTAATAGTAGGGGTGTCCGGTGGTCCGGATTCCCTCGCGTTACTTCATTATTTATTTAACCAGTATAAAGAAGTAACTCTAATTGCTGCTCATGTAGACCATATGTTTCGTGGGAAAGAGTCTGAAGAGGATTTATTATATGTAAAAGAATGTTGCGAATCGTTTCAGATTCCTTTTGAATCAATTCAAATCGATGTGACATCCTATAAAAAGGAACATGGCTTAAGTTCCCAAGTAGCCGCGAGGGAAGTGAGGTATGATTTTTTTGATGAAGTCATGCGAAAATATAAGGCGGATTACTTAGCGCTTGGGCATCATGGGGATGATCAAATAGAAACGATTTTAATGCGTTTAGTCCGAGGTAGTAAGGGAGTAGGCTATGCGGGTATGCAGGTAAAACGCCCCTTTTCATGTGGGTTCATTATTCGCCCGTTTTTAGTTGTGACAAAAGCAGAGATTGAAGAATACTGCAAACAATGGAAGTTGTTGCCAAGACGTGACCCGTCAAATGAAAAAGACGACTATACAAGGAATCGGTTTAGGCATCATGTTCTCCCTTTTTTAAAACAGGAAAATTCGGCAGTGCACGAACATTTTCTGCAATTTAGCCAGTACATGACAGAGGATAATGAAGTTTTAGATGAATTAACAATCGAAAAAATGAATAAAGTAATGAAAAGGAATGGAGACAATGAAATAGAGATTGAAATTCCACCCTTTTTAGCAATGCCAAAATCTTTACAAAGAAGAGGGATTCAACTAATATTAAACTATCTCTACAAGGAACTTCCTCCTTCTCTTTCTGCCGTACATATTAACAATTTGTTAACCTTCTTGGCGAATAATCATCCATCTGGAGAATTACATTTCCCTGCTGGTTTACGAATTGTAAAGTCTTATGAGAGTTGTACATATACTTATACGGATTGTAAAGAAAGCGTAAGCCCCTATCGATTTCACATTGATACACCTGGGCTTTATAAACTTGAAGATGGTAGTGAAATAAAGAGTCAAGTGTGGAAGAACTATCCTAATGACTTGGTTGGAAATGATTGTTTCGTCATCGACCCAGAGATCATCCAATTGCCCATTTATGTCCGAACAAGAAAAATTGGAGATAAAATGAGACTAAAAGGAATGAATGGTTCAAAAAAAGTGAAGGATATTTTCATTGATGAAAAAATACCACTTTACAGACGTGACCATTGGCCGATAGTTGAGGATAAACAAGGAAAGATTTTGTGGCTTCCAGGATTGAAAAAATCACCATACGAAGCATCATGTAAAACAAAATCGCACTATATCGTACTACAATACACGCAGAATGTTTAGGGGGCTTTAAACGAATGAAGCAGGATATCGAGAAGGTTTTATTTAGTGAGGAAGAACTTCAGCAAAAAATTAAGGAATTAGGTAATACTTTAACAGAGGACTATAAAGACAAATTTCCTTTAGCTATCGGAATTTTAAAAGGAGCTATGCCTTTCATGGGCGATCTGTTAAAAAGAGTAGATACATACTTAGAAATGGACTTTATGGATGTGTCAAGCTATGGAAACTCAACTGTTTCCTCTGGTGAAGTAAAAATCATCAAGGATTTAGATACATCTGTAGAAGGAAGAGATATTCTTGTCATTGAGGATATTATCGACAGTGGTCTAACCCTAAGCTACCTCGTTGAGTTATTCCGTTACCGTAAAGCAAAGTCCATTAAAATTGTTACACTTTTGGATAAACCAACAGGAAGAAAAGCTGATATTCAGGCAGACTATGTTGGGTTTATTGTTCCTGATGAGTTTGTTGTCGGTTACGGTCTAGACTATGCTGAAAAATACCGCAATTTACCGTATATTGGTGTATTAAAACCCGAGGTCTACTCAGAATAGTTACTTTCTAACAGAAAAACGCAGATATTTTTGAAACCTTTTTGTTGAAAACACGTATATCATTTGAATAGCCATAATTATCTATGATACTATTTACTATAGTTTGTTCACCGCGGGAGGAGGTAAGGGATGAATCGAATTTTTAGAAACGTCATATTCTATTTACTCATATTTTTAGTCATTATCGGTGTGGTTAGCTTCTTCCAAGGAGCAGGTGGCCAGCCTGAAGTGATGAAATATGGCAAGTTTGTTCAACATCTCGAAGCTGGGGATGTAAAAAATATTACGATACAACCTGAAAGAGGCGTCTATGAGGTTAGGGGTCAGTTAAACAACTATGATAAGGATCAGTTTTTTGTCACTAACATCATCGGTAGCCAAAATGAGGTTGATCGAATTACGGAGGCTGCGGTAAACGCAGACGTCGATGTACTTAAAGCAAAGGAAACAAGTGGTTGGGTAACCTTCTTTACGTCGATTATCCCATTTGTTATTATCTTTATTTTATTCTTCTTCCTACTTAACCAAGCCCAAGGCGGCGGTAGTAGGGTTATGAATTTTGGTAAGAGTAAAGCCAAATTATATAGCGAAGAAAAGAAAAAGGTTCGATTTAAAGATGTTGCAGGTGCGGATGAAGAGAAGCAAGAGCTTATTGAAGTAGTTGAGTTCTTAAAGGATCCTCGCAAGTTTGCTGAACTAGGTGCACGAATTCCAAAAGGGATCCTCCTTGTTGGACCTCCTGGTACAGGTAAAACATTGCTTGCCCGTGCGGCTGCCGGTGAAGCGGGAGTTCCATTCTTCTCCATCAGTGGTTCGGATTTCGTTGAAATGTTTGTTGGGGTCGGTGCTTCACGTGTACGTGACCTATTTGAAAATGCAAAGAAAAATGCGCCGTGTATCATTTTTATAGATGAAATTGATGCAGTTGGACGCCAGCGTGGTGCAGGTCTTGGTGGCGGTCATGATGAGCGTGAACAAACCTTAAACCAATTGCTAGTTGAGATGGACGGATTCGGTGCAAACGAAGGAATCATCATCGTTGCTGCAACAAACCGCCCAGACATTCTAGACCCAGCCCTTCTACGTCCAGGACGTTTTGACCGTCAAATTACAGTTGACCGTCCAGATGTGAAAGGTAGAGAAGCAGTTTTACGAGTTCATGCTCGTAATAAGCCTTTTGATGAAACGGTTGATTTAAAAGCAATCGCTGCAAGAACACCAGGGTTTTCTGGTGCTGACCTCGAAAACCTATTGAATGAAGCAGCGCTCGTTGCAGCTCGACAAAACAAGAAGAAAATTGATATGAACGACCTCGATGAAGCATCAGACCGCGTGATTGCCGGTCCAGCGAAAAAGAATCGTGTCATTTCGAAAAAAGAACGCAATATCGTGGCGTTCCACGAAGCGGGGCATACCGTTATTGGAATGGTACTTGATGAAGCAGATATGGTTCATAAGGTTACTATTGTCCCACGAGGTCAAGCTGGTGGTTATGCAGTAATGCTTCCTAAGGAAGATCGTTACTTCATGACAAAACCTGAATTATTGGATAAAATTACAGGTCTCCTAGGAGGTCGTGTAGCAGAGGAAATCACGTTTGGAGAAGTAAGTACTGGTGCTCACAATGACTTCCAACGTGCTACAGGTATTGCTCGTAAAATGGTTACCGAATATGGAATGAGTGAAAAATTAGGCCCGCTTCAGTTCGGTCAAGCACAGGGTGGTCAAGTGTTCTTAGGACGCGACATTCACAACGAGCAAAACTACAGTGATGCAATTGCGCATGAAATTGATCTTGAGATTCAACGCTTTATTAAAGAAAGTTACGAAAAAGCAAGACAAATTCTTACAGAACATCAAGATAAACTTAAACTGATCGCTGAAACATTACTTGAGGTTGAAACGTTAGATGCTGCTCAAATTAAGAGCTTGTTCGAAGAGGGAAAATTACCTGATCGACCAGAGGTATCTGAGGATGCAGTTAAGCCTAAAGACGATGTAAAAGTTACGATTAACTCTAAAAAAGAAGAGGAAGTAACAGAAGGCGAAAACAAAGATAAAGAAGAGTAATAGCAAAAGGTGTCTACAGTCTAAGTAGGCACCTTTTTTGTGTCGTTTTAAGCTCTTAAATTGTGGAATAATAAAAACGAGGTATGGTATGATGTTTGCATTAAGTTGCAAATTTCGTAACTGTGCTTTTTGCATTTGGGGGTAGGGGGTACCACATGATTTTTGTTTTTGATGTAGGGAATACAAACATGGTTTTAGGGGTATATGAAAATGATGAGTTAAAACATCATTGGAGGATTGAAACCAGCCGAAATAAAACAGAAGATGAGTATGGACTCGTGATAAAATCATTATTAGCCCATGAGGGATTAACCTTTAAGGATATTAATGGCATTATTATGTCTTCTGTCGTTCCACCGATTATGTTTGCGCTTGAACGAATGTGTTTAAAGTATTTTGGAATTAAGCCGTTAGTAGTTGGACCAGGCATAAAAACGGGATTAAACATAAAATATGATAATCCAAAAGAAGTGGGTGCGGATCGAATCGTCAACGCGGTCGCTGGAATCCATCTGTATGGAAGTCCACTTATCATTGTTGATTTTGGTACTGCCACAACATACTGCTACATAAACGAGAAAAAGCAATACATGGGTGGGGCAATAGCACCTGGAATTGCCATCTCAACGGAGGCTTTATATTCAAGGGCTGCAAAGTTGCCAAGAATCGAAATTGCTCGTCCAGAAGGTGTGATCGGGCGAAACACGGTTAGTGCAATGCAGGCAGGTATATTATATGGGTATGTTGGTCAAGTTGAGGGTATTGTCGGCCGCATAAAATCCCAAGCTGTGGAAAAGCCGAAGGTCATTGCAACAGGAGGACTTGCTTCACTGATTTCGGGAGAATCAACCGCGATTGATATTGTGGACCCGTTTTTAACGTTAAAAGGGCTACAGCTTATTTACCAACGTAATAAAGAAACAAAATGAAAATAACATCATATGTGATGACACGAAAAGGAGTAAAAAAATGAGTGATTATTTAATTAAGGCGTTAGCTTTTGATGGACAAGTTCGAGCATATGCCATTAATTCAACAGAAACAGTTGCTGAGGCCCAAAGACGCCATTATACATGGCCGACTGCGTCGGCAGCACTTGGTCGAACGATGACAGCAGGAGTGATGCTAGGAGCAACTCTTAAAGGCGATGTTAAGCTTACCATAAAAGTTGAAGGTGGCGGACCAATCGGTATTATTCTGGTTGATACAAACGCAAAAGGGGAAGTAAGAGGGTACGTGACGAATCCCCAAACTCATTTTGATTTAAATGAGCATGGGAAACTCGATGTGAGAAGGGCAGTCGGAACAGACGGAACCTTAACAATTGTAAAGGATATTGGAATGAGGGAGCAATTTTCCGGACAAGTGCCGATTGTGTCAGGGGAACTTGGAGAGGATTTTACGTATTATCTTGTTTCTTCTGAACAAACTCCTTCATCTGTGGGTGTAGGAGTTTTAGTGAATCCCGACAACTCCATTTTAGCTGCTGGTGGATTTTTGATTCAGCTGATGCCTGGAACAACCGAGGAAACCATTTCGCAAATTGAAAAAAGACTTCAAGAAATTGAGCCGATCTCCAAAATGATCGAAAGGGGCCTTACACCTGAAGCTATATTAGGAGAAATTGTTGGTGAAAAAAACCTAAAAATTCTTGAAAAGATGCCAGTATCATTTGTTTGCCCATGTTCAAGGGAACGAATTGAAAGTGCCATTATTAGTCTAGGTACAGAAGAAATCGAAGCCATGATTGAGGAAGATGGAAAAGCAGAGGCACAATGCCATTTTTGTAACGAGAAATATCATTTTTCAAAAGAAGAGTTAATAGAATTAAAAGACCAAGCAAAGTAAGGTAATGGGAGATGAGAAAAATGAATCAAAAGATATTATGGTCAATTGTAGTTGCTCTCGTTATCACAAACTGTCTGTCGGTCGTGTACTTTGTGACTGATGAATCAGGGGAAAAGTCTAAGGAAAAGACCGTTGAAGCGTCTAAACCTGTTGTTGCAAGTGGGGAAGAAGAAGTAGTGGCCACAATTGGAGAAACATCGATTACAAGACAACAATGGTTAAATGAACTTGAAGACAGATATGGGAAACAAATTTTAGAGGGAATGATTGATGAAGAAGTTGTTCGTCAAATGGCAAAAAAATATGACATTACTTTGTCAGAGGATGTTGTAGAACGTGAATTGACATTAATCAAGACCATGTATAATACCATCGATAATGAGAATATCGATGATGAGCACTGGCAAGAACAAATTGAGTTAAGCATTTTATTAGAAGAACTCTTGACGAAGGACGCAATTATTTCTGAGGAAGAAATGAAACATTTCTACGAGGAAAACAAGCATCTATACGAAATTCCAAAGTCGTATCACATTTCCCATATTGTCGTAAAAACAAAAGAAGCAATTGAACAAGTACAACAAGAGTTGGAAAATGGCTCAAGCTTCGCAGCACTTGCTATGGAGAAATCAACTGATGAGTTTACTGCAAATCGGGGTGGCGAACTCGGATTTGTAAATGCGGAAAACGGATATGCTCCCGACAGCTATTTAGATATGGCTGAAAAATTAAAGCCAAACGAAATGAGTGAACCTATCGAGGTTGAAGGTGGCTATGCGGTTATTATCCTACATGAGGTAATTGATGCAGTCACATATTCCTATGATGATGTTAAGGGTCAAATTAAGCGTCAAATTGCAATAGACCAGATGAATGGTGCTATATCAGTAGAGCCATTCTGGAAAGAGCTTGGCGTCAAATGGTTCTTTGAAAATCACCAATAAAATTTTAGAAAAAATTCACAATTTGCGAGTAGTAAATTCGTTGACTTTTATAGTGAGAATTGCTAAATTGTAGATAAAACCAATAAAAATAGTAGGAATTGAGGGTGGAATCATGACAAGAGTAGCGAATTCAATTTATGAATTAATCGGTCAAACACCAGTTGTAAAACTTAATCACTTAGTTGATGAAGATAGTGCAGATGTATATGTAAAGCTTGAGTTCTTTAACCCAGGCAGCAGTGTGAAGGACAGAATTTCGTTAGCAATGATTGAGGCTGCTGAGAAAAATGGAGATTTAAAGCCTGGTGACACGATCATTGAACCGACAAGTGGAAACACTGGTATTGGTTTAGCGATGGTTGCTGCTGCTAAAGGATATAGAGCAATCTTAGTAATGCCAGATACAATGAGTATGGAACGCCGTAATCTTTTACGTGCATACGGTGCTGAGCTTGTTTTAACACCAGGTGCTGAAGGAATGAAAGGTGCTGTTAACAAAGCAGAAGAGCTTGTAAAAGAACATGGTTATTACATGCCGCAACAATTCGATAATCCAGCAAACCCTGAAGTTCACCGTTTAACGACTGGTAAGGAAATAGTTGAACAAATGGGTGATCAATTAGATGCATTTGTTGCTGGAATTGGAACAGGTGGAACAATCACTGGAGCTGGCCAAGTGTTAAAAGAGAAGTATTCGGACATCCAAATTGTAGCTGTTGAACCAGCTGATTCAGCTATTTTGTCTGGTGGAAAACCAGGACCACATAAAATCCAAGGTATCGGCGCAAACTTTGTACCGAGTGTATTAAACACAGAACTTTATGATGAAGTGTTTACAGTTAAAAATGAGGAAGCAATTGAAACTGCACGCCGTACAGGCCAAGAAGAAGGATTCCTTGTAGGAATTTCCTCAGGTGCCGCAATTTTTGCAGCACTACAAATTGCGAAAAAATTAGGTAAAGGCAAAAAAGTACTTGCGATTGTCCCAGACAATGGTGAGCGTTACTTAAGTACAGTTCTTTATCAATTTGATGAGCAATAATGGTGATTGTCTCAAAGAGTCTATTCCTCCACGAATAGACTCTTTTTTCTATCTAAGGTGTACTGAAATTTGTATATCATGTAAAATATAGAAATAGAGTCAAAGGATACTAAAACAGTCGATCAGAGTAGAAAACGAAGAGTAGAGTAAGTTGAGTAGAAAAATTTGAGTATGAGGTGAGCTAGAATGATCGTAATGATTGATAATTATGACTCGTTTACATTCAATTTAGTACAATATGTTGGAGAATTAGGAGAAACGATCATCGTCAAAAGAAATGATGAAATCAATCTTAACGAAATTGAGGAACTGAATCCCGATTTAATTATGATTTCACCAGGACCCTGTACACCAAATGAAGCAGGTATAAGCTTAGACACAATTTCTCACTTTGCAGGGCGTATCCCGATTTTTGGTGTTTGCCTAGGACATCAGTCGATTGCCCAAGCGTTTGGTGGAGATGTGATTAAAGCGGAAAGACTTATGCATGGAAAAACATCTGAGATCCAGCATGATGGTAAGACCATCTTTTCAGGGGTCGAACAACCTTTCATTGCGACACGGTACCATTCATTAATCGTAAAAAAAGAAACGCTTCCAGAGTGCTTTGAGATTTCAGCTGAAACAGATGCTGGAGAAATCATGGCAATTCGCCATAAGGAATATCCGATTGAGGGTGTTCAATTTCATCCTGAATCAATTATGACGACAGCGGGTAAACAATTAATTAATAACGTAATTGAGTTATATATCAGAAGTAAAAATGAAACAGTGCCAACTAAATAAGGTTGAACTGTTCTGTCGGGTAAACTGAGTAAAAGGAGATTGAAAATGGATCGAGATAGAATAACAAGACCCACGCTAACATGTGGTCCGTATCAATTAGATTTTTCCAAAAAGACAATGATTATGGGGATTCTAAATATCACCCCTGATTCTTTTTCAGATGGCGGCTCTTATTTTGATTTAGAGGCGGCTATCGCTCATGCGAAGAAAATGGTCAACGACGGTTCAGATATAATTGATGTTGGAGGTGAATCAACCAGACCAGGATATGAAAGACTCTCTGACGAAGAAGAGATTGCTAGAGTGGTGCCTATCATTAAAGCGTTAGTTAAGGAAGTTCACGTACCTATTTCCATCGATACCTATAAATCCGAAGTAGCTAAGCAAGCAATCGAAGCAGGAGCACATATTATTAATGATATCTGGGGTGCCAAGGCAGATCCCAAAATGGCTGAAGTTGCGGCAGCCTACCATGTCCCCATTATTCTAATGCATAACAGAGATAATAAAAACTACACGAATCTCATCGATGATATGATCGTCGACTTAAAAGAGAGCGTTGAAATTGCAAAAGCAGCAGGTGTGAAGGATGAAAACATTATTCTAGATCCCGGAGTCGGATTTGCAAAAACCTTTGAAGACAATATTGAAACAATCCGTCAACTAGACCGTTTTTCTGAACTGGGTTATCCTATATTGCTTGGAACCTCAAGAAAATCCTTTATCGGTCACATTTTTGATTTGCCGCCACAGGACCGTGATGAAGCAACCGGTGCAACTACCTGTCTTGGAATTCAAAAAGGCTGTGATATTGTCCGGATCCATAATGTAAAGATGAATGCAAGGCTTGCTAAAATGATGGATGTCCTTGTTGGTAAAGGTGTAGTGTAAAAATGGACAAAATCTATGTGAACCAAATGCAATTTTATGGATATCATGGAGTGTTTTCAGAAGAAACCAAATTAGGTCAACGCTTTTTCGTTGACCTGATGGTAGAAGTGGATGTTAAACAAGCGGGGGAAACTGATAATCTAGATTATTCCGTTCACTACGGAGAGCTTTTCAATCTATGTAAGGAAATTGTTGAGGGACAACCATATAAACTATTAGAAGCCGTAGCTGAAAAAATTGCCGCGGAAATTTTAGACCATTTTTCATTGGTTTCAAGTTGCACCATTAAAGTCATTAAACCAGACCCACCTATACCCGGGCAACTCCAGTCAGTTGCTGTGGAAATCTCAAGGAGTCGATAACATGAATAATACGGCATATATCGCTCTTGGAACGAATATAGGGGAACGAACAGAATATTTGCGTTTTGCATTAAAAGCAATTCAAGACCAAGGAATTATGATAAACGATTACTCGTCCATTTATGAAACAGACCCTGTTGGATACGAGGATCAGGGTTTATTTTTAAATATGGTACTTAAGGTAAAAACAGATTTACCACCATTTGAGTTACTGTGGGTTTTACAAAAAATTGAGCTCGAGTCAGGAAGAGAAAGGAAAATAAGATGGGGTCCAAGAACATTAGACCTTGATATCTTGCTTTATAATCATGAAAAAATTGAAACAGAGCACCTTATCGTTCCACATCCCCGAATGACAGAAAGAGCATTTGTGCTAGTGCCGTTGGCTGAAATAGATCAAAATCTACAAATTCCAGCAGTAACGAAGCCAATATCCTTACTACTAAATGAATTACAAGACAGAGAAGGTGTACGTATATGGAAGCGGAGAAGTGGGGAAGACGTATTCGTGCTTTTCGAAAGTTAAAGGGGTATACACAAGAAGGGTTAGCAAAAGACCTGGGGGTTTCCGTATCCTTGGTTGGTGAAGTGGAGCGGGGAACACGAATGCCAAGTAAAACGTTTTTAGAAGAGGTTTCAGAACTACTGAAAGTACCACTTGAAGACTTAACCCCAAAAGGGTAGATTAGTATTTGGATTTTTATAAATATATGGGCTGGGATGACGACCATATTTAGGCTATTCAAAACATCAAGCGGTAGCCCTAAGGGAATTTAGAAAGCACGCAGCATGGTACTTAAAAGGAATCCGTGGCAATGCAATAGTTCGGAATGAGGTCAACAAATATAACACTCGAAATGAATAAGTATCACTATTACGAAACTTCGTAGACGAAGTGGAAGAAAAGCAACGTAATAGGACGTAATAGTGAGATGATTGTTTGACATCAAAAGTTCCCTACTCTATAATACCCGTAAGTAGCCTACTGCCAGTTTTTGCTGGCAGTTTTTCTGCTTTACGTTTATATTGGAATAGGACAAGTTATAGGTACTCGTATTTATGATAGATCATGTAACGATATAGGAGTTGATGAAAATGAATCATGAGGAATTAAATGACCAATTGATTGTCAGAAGAGAAAAGTTACATACATTGCGTGAAATGGGAGTAGACCCATTCGGTAAAAGATTCGAAAGAACACATAGTACACGTGAGCTTATCGACTTATATGATGCATTTACAAAAGAACAATTAGACGAAAAAGAGGTAAATGTAACGATTGCTGGACGTATTATGACAAAGCGCGGTAAAGGTAAAGCAGGATTTGCTCATATTCAAGACTTAACTGGTCAAATTCAACTATATGTACGTCTTGATTCAGTTGGAGAAGAACAGTATGAGGTATTCAATATTGCAGACTTAGGCGATATTGTCGGTGTATCAGGTACTGTATTCAAAACAAAAGTAGGAGAGCTTTCTATTAAAGCAAGTTCATTTGAACTTTTATCAAAAGCACTTCGTCCATTACCTGACAAATTCCATGGGTTAAAAGACGTTGAACAACGCTATCGCCAACGTTATCTTGACTTAATAATGAGCCCGGAAAGTAAAGAAACCTTTATTACAAGAAGTAAAATCATCAGAGCGATGAGACGTTATCTAGATGATCACGGCTATTTAGAGGTGGAAACACCAATGATGCATTCTATTCCCGGTGGTGCATCTGCACGCCCGTTCATTACTCATCATAATGCTTTGGATATCCCATTATATATGCGGATTGCGATTGAACTACACCTTAAGCGCCTAATTGTAGGTGGTCTAGAAAAGGTCTATGAAATTGGAAGGGTATTTCGTAATGAAGGTGTCTCAACACGCCATAACCCTGAATTCACGATGATTGAGTTATATGAAGCTTATGCTGACTATAAAGATATCATGAGCCTTACCGAAAATCTCGTAGCCCATATTGCACAAGAAGTACTAGGCACTACTACAATCACTTATGGTGAACACCAAATTGATTTAAAGCCAGAGTGGAAAAGACTCCACATGGTAGATGCAATTAAAGAATATGTAGGGGTAGATTTCTGGAAGGAAATGAGCCTTGAAGAAGCTAGACAACTTGCGAAAGATAATCATGTTGAAATTAATGATCATATGCAATATGGTCACATCGTGAATGAGTTCTTCGAGCAAAAAATTGAAGACAAGCTTATTCAACCAACATTCATCTATGGACATCCGGTAGAAATTTCTCCACTTGCGAAGAAAAATCCAGAAGATCCTAGATTTACAGACCGCTTTGAGCTATTCATCGTGGGTAGAGAACACGCCAATGCATTTACAGAATTAAATGACCCTATTGATCAACGTCAAAGATTTGAAGCTCAGCTTAAAGAAAGAGAGCAAGGAAATGACGAAGCTCATATGATGGACGAAGACTTTGTTGAATCGTTAGAATACGGTTTACCACCAACAGGCGGATTAGGTATCGGAGTAGACAGACTTGTAATGCTCTTAACGAATTCTCCATCAATTAGAGACGTATTACTCTTCCCGCAAATGCGTCATAAATAATGTTTTGAAAAAGAGTGGATATCCACTCTTTTTTTATGCCCTTTTATTAAAAAACTTTTTTAGTATAATTTTTTTCTTAAAAAGTCTTGCCTTAAAATTTAATAGGTGGTATATTAGTTACCTGCCGCTGAGAGGTGGCGCGAAATAAAAAGAAACAAAAAAAGTTATTGACTATCTAAAAGATAGGTGATATTATTATAAAGTTGCTTCAAGAGAGCAACAGTAATAATAACTTAAAAGTTCTTTGAAAACTGAACACAATACAAGCGTCAACGTTAATTCTAAGTAACAAAACTTATTGAGCAAGATCTTTGCTTCTTGAAATGCCTCTTCGGATTTTGTGAAAAATGCCGAAGGTATTTTAAGCAATCAATACTCTTATTGGAGAGTTTGATCCTGGCTCAGGATGAACGCTGGCGGCGTGCCTAATACATGCAAGTCGAGCGAACCTGAGGGAGCTTGCTCCCAAAGGTTAGCGGCGGACGGGTGAGTAACACGTGGGCAACCTGCCTGTAAGACTGGGATAACTTCGGGAAACCGGAGCTAATA
>NZ_SLUB01000029.1 GCF_004799755.1 Bacillus timonensis
CTTTTATAACAGCATTCCATCGCGCACAATTACGAATATCCCAAGTGATTAAGAATAATAAAATTTTCATAAAAAACTTTTAAAAACAGCAAAAGGCAATATCCCAATGGATATTGCCTTAAAATCACTTTGTCTATAAAAATCTCATCAATTTGCGTACGATTTGTTGATTTTTACATTTTCCTCTTCACTAGTTATTCCATCCTCTTTCGCTTCAGTCAATATTGTTTTCACATCATGTCCAGATGGATTTTGGAATAAGCGAAGCCCAAATTCCTGAGCAACCGCAAAAAGATGGTCAAAAATATCAGCTTGGGTTGTTTCGTACACAGCCCATCTTACATCATTTGTAAATGCATATATTTCAAGTGGCAACCCATGCTCAGTTGGTGCTAGCTGCCGAACCATCAATGTCATGTTCTGATTTATACCTGAATGCTGTTGAAGGTAATTGCTGATATATGCTCGGAATACCCCGATATTCGTAAGAGCTCTTCCATTCACCGGATTATCGCGGTTAATCTCATGCTTGATATTGTACTCTGCAATTTCTTGTTCTCTATTTGTGATGTAATTTGATAATAGTTGGATCTGTTTAAATTTCTCGATCATTTCCTCGGTACAAAATGAAATGCTAGCTGTGTCAATAAATAAAGATCGCTTGATTCTCCGCCCACCTGAGGACTGCATGCCTCTCCAATTGATAAATGAATCCGAAATCATGGCATAGCTCGGAATCGTCGTGATCGTTTTATCAAAATTTTGCACTTTAACTGTGACTAGTGAGATATCAATAACATCCCCATCTGCACCATACTTAGGCATTTCAATCCAGTCACCAACCCGAACCATATCATTGGAAGTCAGCTGCACCCCTGCAACAAGTCCCAGTAAGGAATCCTTAAATATCAACATAAGGACAGCGGATAAAGCACCAATTCCACTTAACAAAAGCAGTGGACTTTTCCCCATTAGATTCGCGATAATCAAAATAACCCCAAACGTGATAACAATAATTTTAACAACCTGGATATATCCTTTTATCGGTCGAGTTTTCGATACTTCATAGGTTTGATACATATCATTAATAGCGTTTAATATGCCACTAAGAACCATTAAACTGACGATGATGATATATGTATTGGCACCCATTTGAATCAAATGCTCATAATTGGGAAAGGTTGTAGAAAAGCGGTGAATGATGATCGCCGGAACAATATGGGAGAGTCTTCGAAATACCTTTCTCTCTAAAAGCATATTATCCCATTGATATTTGGTTTTGGTTACGATTCGAGTGATGATCTTAATGATCACTTTTTTTGTGATAAAATTCGCGACTATACAGATGAGCGCGATAAATAAAATCATCAATACACCCGAAAGGTAATGTGCCCATGTTGGATCCAATCCATATTCTAAAAGTTGCCTATTAATAAACTTCATATTTCCCCTCCATGGTATGTAATGCGTGTTTCCCATACGTCTGTAGTGAGATATATACCATTATAACAGAATAGTGCTGGCTTCTTCTTTACTAATGCATTACGTTTGTCCAAAGAATTGCGGATTTGGTTTGGGGATTTGCGTTGGCCCACTTTTTTTTGCGTCATTTCCCTCGGATTTGCGTCGGCCCACGTTTTTTTGCGTCGTTTCCCTCAGATTTGCGTCAGTCCACGTTTTTTTGCGTTGTATCCAAAGGATTTGCATCTACCCTGACGGTTATGCTTCGCACATAAAAAAGAGACCTAATCACAGTGACCAGGTCCAATTTAATGAAGAAGTGAGTAGTACCCTTTAAATACTCTCTTGTTTCAATCCATCTATAATATTTTCTTTTTTGACTTTTTGTATGGAATACAGCATGGCTGCCCCCACGATCACAAAGATCATGATAACCACAAATAAGATGCTCATCCACGGAAGATTAAATCCATATTCAAAGGTATTTCGAAGTGACCAATAGATTAGATACATGACTGCCAGGCTAATCGGAAGGCCATATAGTAGAGCCTTCACACCATAAAATATACTCTCATAATTAATCATTTTGTTGAAACCTTTTGGCGTCATTCCCACGGAGCGCAGCATCGCAAATTCTCGTTTACGAAGTGAGATGCTTGTTGAGATGGTATTAAAGATATTTGCAATCGAAATTAATGAAATCAAGGCGATAAACCCATACGTAAAGATTGACATCATGACAACCAGTTGCTCTTGTTCTTGTCTTCTTTGATAGACGTTATACACATGCGTACCGGAGTCTGTCATTTTATCCAGTTCGTCTTGTGTCGCCATTGGATCTGAGCTATTCATGTATAATTCAGCCTGGATTTCATTTTTTACCTTCTCATTATCTGATACAAGTTTAGTTAATACATCCTCTGAAACAATGATATCTAATCCACCTGGTCCACTCGTATTGACCCCCATTGGAAGCTGATCGGTTAATGAAGCAATTTCTATTTTATTAACGAATTGTTCTTCTTCATCGTCTTCATAGCTCATCGTATATAAATCTATCGGCTGCCCTACTTTTGTCTGGATTGATTTCGTTTCAACAAATTTTCCGGTCTCTCCATCTTCGTAGGAAATGTTTTCAATAAGGATGGCAGCTAGCGTATCTGTATTTTCAAGTTGCGTAGCATTCGTGCCCACTTTTGCAGCGTAATCCTTGAAACTTTCCCTATCTAAACCATATACCCTAACGTAATACTGAAATTTACCATTTTCTAGCAAAGAAGGGTTGTTTTCTACGTGGTTTTGCAATTCAATTGGTAGTTGGTCCTTCTCGATCCAAGCACTTAAATACGCTGTTTGAACAATAGTCGATTCTGTTACATGTTCAAGATTTGTAAACTGCACTAAATCATCTTTGTCAATTTGATCATTTATCAGTTGAATATCATAATTTATGTCTTCTTGGGATAGTTCAAGGGACTTTTTGAGATTATCTGTAAAAAACGAAACGGTTAAAAAGAGAACAATACTTATCACTAGCGAGAAAACAGTAGCTTGATATCTCTTTTTATTTCTCTTCAAGTTCTTTAAACCAATTTCAGCTTCCATTCCAAATAGTTTACGAACTATTTTTGACGTCTTAATTGTTTTCCCAGATATTTTGATATCCTGCGTTTGCCGGATGGCATCAATCGCCGATACCTTTGAGGCCCTCTTTGCAGGTATATAGGTTGAGATAAAAATCGTAATAATCGAAATTAGACACGCCACTATGAGTGATGCAGGTGTAACGATTACCTTAAGTTTTTCAGAAACATTAAGCGCCCCTTCAAGATAAGAGTTAATAAATGAGAAGGTTACTCCTATTCCTGCTAGACCTGAAAGAATCCCAATGGGAATACTAATTGCACCAATCACTGATCCTTCAAAAAAGACAGAATTCCGCTTTTGTTTTTTTGTTGCCCCTACACTTGATAGCATGCCTAAATGTCTAGAACGTTCAGACACACTAATTGCAAAAGCATTATAAATTAACGCAACCGAACCAATAATAATCACTGTCATGATAATTCCTGCCAATGAAAATAATGTGAGGCGGAGGCTATCATTATCTGTAACTCCATAAAAGCGTAATAAATCTTTGTTATAAGAAACAGAGTGGATCCCATTTTTTTTAGCCATTTCTTCGGAGTGTTTAAACAATGACCCTTTCACTTTTTCTAGCACAACTAGCGCATCCAATGTATGATTTGACGTCATGGCATTTTCATCTACGTATTTAATCACCGTATACCCTGGAGACCAAGTTGGCTCCCAAGTTGGGCGTTTGATTGTCCCTACGATTGTAAATGTATCATGAGTCTCAATCTTAAGATTTTCCGTGGTCCCATTTTCATCTGATTGCAAGGAGTAACTCTGGTCAAGTTGCTTCTCTTCTCCAGCTAGCATCCTTTGACCGATATCGACCGTTAGTGTGTCGCCAATTTTATATGCCACTTTCGCGTTCTTTGCAATTTCTTCGGATATGACAATCTCATTTTCAGAGAATGGTAGTCGTCCGTCTGCTAACTCGATTGGAAATTGCTTAAATCCAGCAGTGTTGTATTCTTTAAAAAACAAATAGGGTTTCCCTTTATTTTCTGACCCTTCAAGCTTGGCATAGCCAAGGTCATTTGAGAGAATCAACTTTTTCGTTTGGTTGTCATTTTCAATTGCCTGTATTTGTTCTTCATTAACGGCATTATATTTAACATGACATTCCCCATTTGTAGCAATATGATCTCGAATCATTAAGTTTAAAAACGAAACACCCAGTGTTGCAACCGCAGTGATCATGGCTACTGAGATGATTACACCAATGATTGTAACAAGTGTTCTGCGTTTGTTTTCCTTCAGATGACGAATCGTTAGTTTGTTGATAATGTTCATGGACGAATCACCTCATCCTTAGCAATCCTCCCATCCTCAATGGAAATAACGCGGTCTGCTTGAAGGGCAATTCGCTCATCATGGGTAATCACAAGTAAAGTTTGATTGTAGGTTTTATTGAACATTTTTAAAAGCTCAATGATTTCGCTGCTATTTTTACTATCTAAATTTCCTGTCGGCTCATCTGCCAGCATAATGGCTGGGTTACTAATCAAGGCACGACCAATTGATACACGCTGTTGCTGCCCCCCTGATAACTGGTTAGGAAGGTGGTTCAAGCGAGTCTCAAGACCAAGGATTTTCACGATATCTGCTAATTGCTTCGGCTCCACCTTATGTTCATCCAACAGCATTGGTAATGTGATGTTTTCTTCTACCGTTAAAATCGGGATTAAGTTATAAAACTGATAGATTAGTCCGATTTGTCTTCTTCTAAAAATCGCCAATTGCGTTTCATTTAAATCATAAATATCCGTGTTATCAATGAGAACCTTTCCACTAGTCGGACGATCAACCCCACCGAGCAAATGTAAAAGTGTTGATTTTCCTGAACCCGATGGTCCGATGATGGCTACAAACTCTCCCTTTTTCACTGTAAATGACACATTATCAAGCGCCTTAACTGCTGTTTCACCTTTTCCATATACCTTAGACAGATTTTCGATTTGTAATATATTCATTGGTAAACCTCCATATTTTCGCATCTTGAGTTCAGTATATCTGCCTAAGGTGACTATTAAGTGACTCTAAAGTGACGATTTATTCACTTTAGATAACCTGTTTATAGAATTTAATCAAAAACTGTGTACCTTCTCCCTCTACACTTTTTACTTCAATATCACCTTGTTGATTTTTAATAATACTATAGGCCATTGCAAGCCCTATTCCCACACTGCCCTCACTTGCATTTTTCCCCTTATAAAAACGTTTAAAAATATAGGGGAGATCCTCTTTGGCAATGCCCTTCCCGTTATCCGAAATGATAATCTCGGTATACATTGCATTTTCTGAAAATGAAATCAAAATATCTCCATCATTCTGTGTATGCTCCACGCAGTTTTTTAAAATATTAATAAGTGCTTCTGCTGTCCAGTTAAAATCCCCAACAAAAGTAACCTCTTTATCTCCATTCACTTTAAGGTTTTGTTGTTTAATATCCATTGGTACAAGAATAGGATGAACCGCACGCTCAACCAATTCTAATACAAAAACAATTTCTTTTTTAAACGGAACAGTACCTGCATCAATTTTCGAAAGCTTTAATAAAGATGATACGAGCCACTCAATTCTTTCTAATTGAACACGAATGTTATTCGTAAATTCAGCACGCTTTGAATCATCTAATTTTGCATCGCCTAGTAAATCAGCCATAACCATCATCGAGGTTAGTGGTGTTTTTAATTGATGAGAGATATCCGATATCGCATTCGTTAATTTAACCTTATCCTGCTGTAATAGCGCACTATGTTCAGATAGCATTAATGTCACTTTATAAATTTCATTTTTTAAAATACTAAGTTCACCTTCATGGTTATCTCTTACATCTAAACTATAAGCACCACTTGCAATTTTACGTAAATACCCAGAGAGCTTCTCAATTTCACGATATCTCCATTTTGTAAAAAGCATGCCACATCCGATTAGTAAGACGGATACGACAAAAACAAAGAGCGCAACTTGTCCAGAAAACAGAAAGTACGCTACTCCTATTGCAAGTAACGAAACGATGATTTGCATAAGAAGATAGAATTGGACTTCGCGGTTACGCAGCATGTCACTCACCAACCTTGTAGCCCATACCACGAATTGTCTTAATGATTTTTGGGCTTTGTGGCTCATCCTCAAGTTTTTCTCGCAATCTTTTAATGTAGACGGTCAATGTATTATCATTCACGAAATCACCCGCCACATCCCAGATCCGTTCAAGCAACTGCGCTCTCGTTAGAATTTGACCGATATGATTTGCAAAAATCAGCAAAAGACGGTATTCCAACGACGTCAGAATGACTTCCTCGTTATTTTTATAAACCTTCCCTTCTAATGTGTTAATCCGTATCTTATCGATTTCTATGATAGTTTTGGGCTGAGTCGCTGTTTGTTTGTTATACCGACGAAGGACAGACTTAATCCGAGACAAAAGCTCACGAATCCGAAATGGTTTTGTAATATAATCATCAGCGCCCATATCAAGACCCATAACAACATTCACTTCATCATCTAGTGCTGTTAAAAAAATAACTGGTTTATCACTTTGCTTTTTAACCAACTCACATAATTCATAGCCACTTCCGTCAGGCAACGATAAATCAAAGAGGCAAAGGTCGATCCCATGTATTTGTTCCGTGATTGCCTTCTTGGCATCCATTGCATGATGACAAACAACCGTCTCATACCCATCCTGCTTTAACGAATAATCCAAGCCAGATGCAATCGTCTTATCATCTTCAACAAGCAATATTTTCATAGGGACGGGACAAAGGGACAGGTCCCTCGTCCCAACACCTCCTATTATATTTATTAAAAACTTCACTTGAATATTTTAACAAAAATAAAAGCCCCTGGATATGTGGTTAGACATTTCCAGGGGCTCAAATTTACAGATAGATAAAATAAGCAATGAACGTAACAAAGAGAACATACATAATCGGGTGTACTTCTTTATGTCTTCCCAAAGCAAGCATCGTAACAGGATACATGATGAATCCTAAGGCAATTCCTGTTGCGACACTAAATGTTAATGGCATCATAATAATCGTTGTAAATGCCGGAATCGCAATATCGAGTTTCGTCCAATCGATATGTCGAACTTCTGCCACCATCATTGCACCCACGATAATGAGGGCGGGAGCTGTTATTTCGGACGTAACAACTGATAACAATGGCGAGAAAAAGAGAGCTAAGAAGAAAAATCCTGAGATGACGATCGACGAAAAACCAGTACGTGCACCTGCTGCAATACCAGCCGTTGATTCAATCAGGGAAGCAGTCGGAGATGTCCCTAGAACTGAACCGATAACAGTAGCGGAAGCATCCGATAATAAAGCAGGCCCCGCGTTTGGAATTTTATTATCCTTTAAAATTCCAGCCTGACTCGCAACAGCAATCAATGTACCTGCTGTATCGAAAAATCCAACAAATAAAAAGGTAAAAATGACAATAATTAAATCTGGTGTAAATACATTGGGAAGCTCAGAAAAAACAACACCAAATGTTGGCTCAAGACTTGGAATGTTCCCAATGATGGCTGTCGGCTTGTCGATGATTCCAAAGATCATCCCTACAATTGAGGAAATAACCATTCCGTAGAAAATGCCACCACGAATTCCCCGAACTAACATGATGGAAGTAATGATAAATCCGAATAAAGCAAGTACAGTTGGACCTGAAGTAAAGTCTCCGAGTGATACGAATGTAGCTTCGTTCCCGACAATGATTTTTGCATTTTTTAATCCGATAAAAGCGACAAAGAAACCAATCCCACCCGCAATCGCATACTTCAAATCCTGTGGAATTACATTAATAATTTTTTCACGCACTTTTAACACACTTAAAATGACAAATAAAATACCTGCGACAAAAACGCCGGTTAATGCGGTCTGCCAAGGAATTCCCATCCCGATAACAACGGAATACGTAAAGAATGAATTAAGACCCATACTAGGGGCAATCCCAATTGGATAATTAGAAAGGATACCGATAAGCAAAGAGCCAAGAATTATGGTTATTGCGGTTGCCGTAAAAACAGCGCCCTTGTCCATCCCTGATTCGCCTAGGACGATCGGATTGACCACAAGGATGTAGGCCATTGATAGAAATGTTGTAAGTCCACCAATAAATTCCTGTTTATATGTAGTTTGGCGTGTACTGAAATCAAAATAATTTTTCATACTTCTATATTCCCCATTTTGATGTGAATTATTTTTCAAAAACAAAAAAGCCTTGATAGTGTAATCCTACCAAAGCACGTACAAATGTATGCCAAAAGAATATTAAGATATCCTTATCAACCATTTGTAGTCAAGCTTTTTACGGTAGCCTGGTAGAAACAATCGGGCCATATTCCCGAATATATACAAATTACTATATTAATATAATTAAGAAAGTGTAACAGTGTTTTTATATCCCGTCAAGAAGTTTTTTGTTATAGATAATATAGAACAGAAGTGTTATAATAGATGTATAACAGAAGGGACGTAGGGACAGGTTCCTTGTCCCAGTTGGGACAGTGAACCTGTCCCTCTGACCCACAGATTGGAGGGATCAAAAATGATTATTCAAATTGAACCTGAATCCGAAATTCCCATTTACCAACAGATTACGAATCAAATCATCGAAGGCATTGCTAGAGGATCGATTCAGCCAGGTGATTCCCTACCTTCCGTGAGAACTTTTGCTACAGACCTTGGCATCAACATGCACACAGTCAACAAAAGCTATCACCAGTTAGAGAAAAAAGGGATTATTCGAATCATGCCAAAGTCTGGTGCAGTGATCTCTTCCCCTCAAGATTTTAATGAATCCTCTTTTGAACGACTAAAAAGTGATTATAAATTACTCATCGCGGAATCGCTTGTTGTCGGTATGTCTAATGAACAAATTCAAGAATTAGTTTCTTCGATTATTCAAAGTTTTAAAAACCCTATAAATAAGGAGGTTTAATTATGACTTTAGCTATCTTTCTTGTGATCGCGGTCATTCTAGCTGGTATTCAAACCGCTGTTCCTTTTATTGTGAAGCGCACAGTTATCTTTGGGGTTACGGTGCCAGAAAAACATATCAAAGATGAAAAGCTTTCTTCTTATAAAAAGAAATATGCCCTATTGGTTTCCCTTTTATCAATTATAGCTTTAGCAAGTTACGTTTCGTGGGTGCTTGGCAGCAGTCCTTCTGAGGGACAAACCGTTCTAATCGGAACCATTATTCAATTTGCGATAATCCTGTTCAGTTTTACTCTTTACTTTTATTTTCATGGGAAAACACTTCAAGTAAAAAAGGAAATGAAATGGGGAGAAAATACGACACAGGTACAAATTGCAGACTTATCAGCTCGTGCTAAGGACGAAATGCTACCATGGTATATCTTTTTACTACCGATGGTTATCACAGTTGGGTTGATTGGTTACACCATTGCACAATACAATCTTCTGCCAAACCAGATTCCAACTCACTGGGGAATTAATGGAGAAGCCGACGCGTTTACTGATAAAACACCAGTATCAGCGATTTCATCGCTACTCATGCTGCTAGTGATGCAGGCTATGTTCTTAACGATTATTATAAGCACAAAAAAATCAGGCATTAAACTAAGTGCAACAGCAACTAATGCATCACGAGCTAGACAACTCACATTACGCAAATATACAAGCTGGCTCATGTTCTTAACAACCATTTTATTGACCGGAATGTTTAGCTTCTTTCAATTAAGAACCATTCACCCTGATATCGTCGATGGGACAATTGTAAAAGCAGTTCCACTCATTTTTCTCTTTGTGACTTTAGGTGCTACCATTGCTTTTGCAATAAAAGTGGGGCGTTCCGATAAAATCAGTATTGGTGAAACAAATACAGGAATAAGAGATTATGATGACGATGTACATTGGGTTGGCGGTCTCTTTTATGTCAACAGACAAGATCCATCCATCTTTGTTGAAAAACGCTTTGGCGTTGGCTGGACCATTAACTTTGGGAACCCAATCGGATATTTTATTATCTTAATCCCACTTGCACTCATCATCCTGTTCAGTATTCTTTAAAAAACGACAAGCTGCGGCTTGTCGTTTTTTCTAGTTTGATGAAGGATTTAGTTTCATTTTTGTATCATAAGACCGGAAAAGTCTGCCGTAAAAATAAGCAAAACTGCCTTGTAAACCTGCTGCTAGATAAAAAGGTAAGGCCAACGCACCCAATCCAAACAGGTATCCTGCTAGGTATGGACCGATAGACATGGGAAGGCGCATTGAAAGAAGATTGATGCTTGATGCAAAGCCGCTACGATGACCTCGAGTTAGGCTCACACTCAGAGCCTGCTGAGCTCCTTGCGATCCTCGATTTAAAGCTGTCCGGAAGAGATAAATAATTGAAACAAGCGCATAGGAAGATAACAATGGCATTAAGATTAGGAGCAGGCAAGCAATGTAACGAACCATTACAATCGAATGAACATTGCCGTACTTGTGCGAAATTCTTGCTTGAAAGATCGAGGTCATCCCAGTTGCAAAAAAAGTGAGGGCTAACGTGCTGCCAATTTGGCCACTGCTGACCCCAAATTTCACTGAGAACCAATAAGCCATCATTGGCCCTGTCAATCCAATTGCAATTCCATTTAACACATTAATCCCAGCTAATTTTAAAATGGCTGTGTTTTCTTCTTTTGTTATTTGTGTATCTTGATTGGTTTGTTTTTTATCTGGTTTCTGCCTGTGCTTGACCTGTGCTTCTCCTTTTGTCGTTAAAATAATGGAGGCTGTCACAAGGGATAAGGCAAATGTAACGTAAAAAGCAAGTTGATAGGAGGAAGCTCCTGAACTAACACTCATTGTGCCAACCAGCATCGCACCTGTCGCCATTCCGAAAAAACTAAGCGCATTGTTCAAGCTATAGATTTTTCCACGCTCAGACGGTTTGATATAAGCTGCCAGCCAAGCCTGTTCCGCTGGAGCAAACGGACTTGCCGAACCGGCATCTGCTTTTCCAAAACCTGAAAAAGCGATGGCGATGAATAGTAAAATTGGGTTGATTGTCATGGTTCCGATCAATGCACACGCGGCTGTTAATAGCTCAGAAAGAAGAATGAACGGTTTCCTGCCGATCCTGTCACTATACATTCCGATTAGTGGTGCAAGGAAAACCCCAAGTAGCCCACCCGCCGCAAGCACAGTTCCGATTCGTATAGCGCTCCACCCTATCATATCAAGGTATAAAGCGAGAACCACAACCATCATGCCTTGTCCAATGCTTCGTATCGTATTGACCAACATCAGCTTTTTAACCACTGGATGTATTGCCGTTGTGTTGTCTTCTTTGATTAGCATCTTTTCACCACTTTATGTAAGGGACTTGATAGTAAAAGCCTTCCATTTAGGGGTGGTAATTATTCACAGGGGTTTTGGGGAGTTTTTTACGAGATGGTGGACTTTTTGAGGAGGGGATGGGTGGCGTTCGGGTCTTAATTACGCTTATGAGGACATGTTTGTCTACTCCTAAGGTTCTTTTTGGTTTTCATACCAGTGATGATGACAGGTTTATCTATTCCTACGATTCATTTTGGTCTTCATACCACCGATGATAACAATTTCACCTTTCGCTATGATTCATTTTGGTCTTCATACCCTTGATGATGACAGATTTGTCTACACCTACGATTCATTTTGGTCTTCATACCACCGATGATAACAATTTCACCTTCCGCTATGATTCATTTTGGTTTTCATAACCACGATGATGACATTTTTTCCTACCGCTATGATTCATTTCGGTCTTCATAACCTCTATGATGACATGTTTGTCCACTCCTACGTTTCCGTTTGGTTTTCATAACCCCAAATACACACTTCAAAAAAAAGATGCTAAAGGCAATTTTAAAAAATCACCCCTAGCATCTTCGTCAGAACTTCATTTTTCGATAAATCAATGGTTCTTGTTCCTCAACCATCTCACGATTCGCCGCCAGCACTGCTTTTTCGACGATATGATGATCTGGTGCCATATGACAGACGGGGTCCGTTGCTGCCGCGTCCCCAGTCAGGGCAAACGCCTGGCAGCGGCAGCCGCCTCCGTCTTGGTGCAGCAAGTCGCATGACCGACACGTTTCCGGCAGCCATTCATCCCCACGAAATCGATTAAACGAATCCGATTCATACCAAATATCCTTTAACGATTGTTCACGTACATTTTCAAAAGTGATTCCTTCTATCATCCCAGCCGTTGGGCATGGCAACACATCCCCATTCGGGGCTACAGTAAGCGCAATGGCTCCCCAACCGCCCATACACGGCTTGGGCGTTGACTCATAATAATCAGGTATAACCCATATGATTTCCATTTCTTTGCCGAAACGCTCTCTTGCTGCCTCGTATGTCTCACTTGCCCGCTGTATCTGCTCTTTACTTGGCAGAAGTTGTTCTCTGTTAAGCAATGCCCAATTATAAAACTGGGTATTGGCCAATTCCAGACGTTCTGCTCCCAATTCGTGAGCAAACGTAATGATTTCATCCAATGTATCAATATTTAACCGGTGCAATACAACATTTAACGATAAATGCATCCCCGTTCGTTTTACTGCTTCCACGGCCTGCCGTTTCTTTTCGAACGCCTTGAAGCCACCAATTCGATCAGATAGCTCCTCCGATCCTGCTTGAAAACTGATCTGAACATTGGCTAATCCGGCTTCCTTCAGCTTCATAGCTTTTTCCTCTGTCATTCCAATCCCGCTCGTAATCAGATTTGTGTACATTTCTAATGAGTTTGCATGTTCGATCAACTCATCTAAATCGCGTAGTAAAAGTGGCTCACCGCCTGAAAAATGAACCTCGACAACGCCGAGTTCTGCTGCTTCTGATAGCACCCGACACCAATCATTTGTGGATATTTCCATTTCTTTTAGTGTCATTTCAATAGGGTTGGAGCAATATGGACAATGCAATGGACAACGATGCGTGAGCTCCGCTAGTAGCGAAAAGGGAGGCTGCACTCTATAGTTCTTTGACTCTAGCATCTTGCATCACCACCCATCCTTCGTCCACCATTTTCAAAATAAACGTCGTGATATCCGCCTTCATGATTTCAAAATCAGGCAATTTCTCTGAGTCTAGCGAACTTCTCATTTTTTCGGTGATGGTGTGAATGGATTCATTTCCGTCACAAAAAGCAAGAATGGATGCGGCAGTGTCATTCAAAACCACCACCTTTTCTGGTAACAAAAGGAGATGCTTCTCTCTCACCTTATCGAATTTGAGTCGCCCCTTTTGTGCGAGTTTTGGAAAACAATTAGTCAAAATCCACACCACCCATCCTATTGAACTTAATTCGGAAAAGCTTTTTCGATTGCATCAAGCTGTGCCCAAAGTACATCACATTTAAACTGTAAGGCCTCCACGGCAAGCTGTTGTTCCTTTAATGTTTCACAATGGTCCAGTACGACATGTAAAGCAAATTTCGTATCTCGCGGTGCTTGTGTTAATCGATTTCTGAAATACCCGAGTCCGGAATGGTCAATCCAGGGATACAGCCGTTCAAGGATTTTTATCCGCTCCGAAATCAATATCGGGGAGAACAGTTCCGTCAATGAAGAAGCAACAGCCTCAAGCCACGGTTTTTCCTTCGCGAAGTTCACATAGGCATCTACTGAAAAACGAACAGCTGGTACCACATGTTCTTCACTTAATACCTCTTCGCGCGATAGCCCGACAACTTCTCCGAGCCTTAGCCATGCCTCAATTCCGCCCTCTTGCTCATCATTCCCGTCATGGTCGATAATGCGCTGAATCCATTCTCGTCTGAACTCTCTTGTCGGAAGTTTGGATAAAATAACCGCATCCTTGATTGGAACTGATATTTGATAGTAATACCGATTGGCTACCCAACCTCGGATTTGCTCCCGACTTAATGTTCCTTCATGCATCGCCACATGAAAGGGATGTTTGTCATGATAGGAAGAACGCCCGACATTTATTAATCTTTCTTTAAATTCCTCACGAGACCATGGTTTTCCAGCTTCATGTGAGACTCTTGCTAACCCTCCTTTTGGCATACTCAAACCTCCAATTCCATACCTTCATAGGCAATCTCAATACCATATTGTTTTAAAATCTCTGATTCCTTTGAACCTTTTTTCAAGATTGGATTACTATTGTTTATATGAATTAAAATTTTCCGTTTCGCTGAAAAAGAGGCTAAGTTCTCAATCAATCCTGAAGAACCACTGATTGGCAGGTGCCCCATATCGCTTGCATTTCGCTTCGTCGCACCTAATAAAACTAGTTCATCCTCAGACCAAAACGTGCCATCTACTAATAAAATATCTGCTTTATGTAAAGCAGACTCAATTTCCGGGGTCATCGTATCTAATGTCGGAAAATAAGCCACACATTTTCCAGACCTTTCATTTTGTAAAAGTAAACCAACCTCCCAAATCTCTTCATGACCATCATGATTTGACTGGGCATAGAGTGGTGGCTTCGTAGAAACAGGAATTGTTTCAATGAGGACACCATCCCCAAGTCGTTCCTTACCATCCGGGCAAAGTGTCTGCCATTCCCATGAACAATAGTTTTGCAGCATGGGAAAGACTGGAAAAGAAGTGTGTAAACAATTTCTCACTGTTTCCGTTCCATAAATCGTTAAATGGGAACCTTCCCTTAACGACAATAAACCGATTGAGTGATCAAGCTCCGCATCGGTTAAAATCACACCAGCAAGTGGAGTTTCTCTAATTCCAGGACCCGCATGAAGGGCAGCAAAGGTTTCAATCTGTCTGCTTACATCCGGGCCCGCATTAATAAGATACCAGTCCTTTTCATTTGCAGTTATGGCAAGGGAAGATTGTAACATCGGTTTTAATGCAGCATCCCCAGCTCGAACACCGCAGCAATTGGGACATGCACAATTCCATTGTGGAAAACCTCCACCCGCTGCTACTCCTAAGACCCTGATTCGAATTTTGCTTCCATCCCTTCTATTCAACTTATTGAACATACCTAATCGCGGATATAGGAATACATCGTTACCTCCGCAGCGGTATTAATCACTTCATACTCAGGAATGATCCACACGCTCTTCACCCCC
The DNA here is from genome assembly GCF_004799755.1 of Bacillus timonensis. Taxonomy (GTDB): domain Bacteria; phylum Bacillota; class Bacilli; order Bacillales; family Bacillaceae_L; genus Ferdinandcohnia; species Ferdinandcohnia timonensis_A. Next base: position 15,169 of record NZ_SLUB01000029.1, read on the forward strand.
TTTAGTAATAAAATTTTATTGCCCCTTTCAAGCTATTCTTATGTTCATAAGCCCCGCAAAATAACCATGAATTTCGACAGAAAGTTGTCCAATTTGGCAAAATAAAAAACAATGCCCATAAAAACGAATGGGCATTGTTTATTGTCCTAAACTCGTTCCAGAACGAAACAAGTCCTTCTTCTGCCATCCTCCCCATTTAAAATAAGAAAAGGCAAAGATGCTGCTAATGATAAAACTAATTCCGATTCCGAGTGCAATTCCGTTCTGACCGATTAAACTTGAGCAGAAGTAAGTAAGTGGATAACGAAGAAGCCAAAATGATAGGATATTCAGGACCAATACTTGATACATGGCACCCGCTCCTCTTACGATTCCATTCAAGATAAAATTAATGCCGATGAATGGGTAAAAGAACGCGATAATTTTTAAATAATCTGCACCAAAGGTGACCGCTTCTTTTTCCTGAATAAACAATTTCGTAAATCCTTCTGCGAACAAAAATACAATGGATGCTATTGACAGCATGATGATTACATTAAAAATGGTTCCGTACACCGCAATCTGTTGAACCCGCTCCCATTGGTTGGCTCCAATATTTTGACCTGCCATACTATTTACAGCCGTACCTAATGCCATCGCGGGAATAGTTATTAAACTATCAATTCGTTGTGAAGCACCAAAGCCTGCTACCACAGCTCCTTCGAAAGAATTGACTACCGATAAAATCGCCGTAACCCCTGCGAAAATCACCATCATCTGCAGCCCGGCAGGAATTCCTAATTTTAAAATTAACCACACGTCCTCTTTACTTGGTAGATAGGGAACTGAATATGGAACAAGCTGGCGTCGAAATGTATATCCCAATGCCAATAAAAATGAAAAACCTTGTGCTAACACAGTTGCCCACGCAGCTCCGTGAATACCCCACTTAAAAAGAGATAAGAATAACGGGTCTAAAATGGCATTCAACACAACGGCTATAAACACAAATCGCAATGGCGTTTTACTATCTCCCAATGCCCTAAGAACAGTCCCGATAAAGTTATATCCCATGATAAACAAAATACCGATGAAATTTATTTCTAAATAGGCTTTTGCCTCATTCAACATCTCCGCCGGCGTATTCAAAAATAGCAATAGGGGCTCTGCAAATAAGTAACCTATCAAACCTACTAATATAGAAAGAGTAGATAATAAGACTATAAATGCATTTACATATCTTTTTAATCCTGCTTCATCATCCATCCCTTTTTGTTGGGAAAGAATCGTTAAAGTGGCGTTGTTAATTCCAATGATGAACGCCAATACCGTGACGACAACTGTCGAAGAAATCGTAACCGCACCAAGAGCATTCGCTCCCAGTAAATTTCCAACCCATAAACTATCGATAAATTGATAGGATACTTGAAGCAGATTGGTTAACATGATTGGACCTGCAAAGGAAATTAATTGCCTTCGGATTGACCCATGCGTGAAATCCTGTTGTGTCAAAACATAAACACTCCTTATTTTCCCATTCTTACGCTCTATAGGATATCATACCTTTTTAAAACTGTCTGATTTCCTTAACCCGGAGTTCTGCAAAACTAAAAAAACAATAAAGGAGGTTTCCTCTATTGTTTTTCGACTGGTATAACGAAATATCTATATTAAAAAGATGTCAAACATACTTTTTCATCCCAATCGCACGGCCAGGGCGACATGGTGTAAGATCCAGTTCAATCTCTTCATCCTGAATCAACGAGGCTGCCAAACGACCAACATATGGACCCATTGTAAGCCCGGATGGTCCTAATCCAGTAGCAAGTAAAACTCCTTCGAGAGTGTCTACCGTTCCTAGAATTGGTAATATATCTGGTGCCATTGGGCGAAATCCGATTCGTACCTCTTCCAAAGTTCCATCTTCTAAACCTGGCGCAACTTCCAGAGCTTCTGTGAGTACCTCGTTCACCCCACCGGCAGTCAATCGATAATCAAACCCTGATCCAGTTTCTCTTGTTGCCCCTGCAACGATTTTACCAGCGTCAAATGGGACAATATAATGAGTGGACTGTGGGATAATAATTGGCCAATCAGAGGTATCCTGTCCAGCTAATTTTATATGAGCAATCTGACCACGCTGTGGACTAACGTTTAAATGGATACCTAATGGCTCCAATAATTTCGGAGCCCATGCCCCTGTAGTAATAAGTACTCGATCTGCAAAAATCGTTTTATTATCAACTGTCACACCTATGACCTTCCTGTTCTCATGGACTAGTTCTGCTTCACCTTCGACAAACTCAGCACCGTTACGTTGTGCAGCACGTTTTAGGGCATCACGTAGTAAAGCGCCATCGACTCTTGCCCCTCCTGATACATACAAAGCTTCCAAGTTTTTGTTAAGTGGTGGGAAGAACTCTCGAGCCTGTTCTCCATTGAGACGAAGAATATCACCTATTTCAGGTGCATCAACCCGTTTGTTTTTCACTCTCTCTTCCATTTCATCCAGCTTAACAGGGTCTCGGGATACGCATAATGCCCCTACTTTTTTATAGCCAACTTCATTTTCTCCTTCTTTTTGTAAGGCAGAAATTAAATCGGGATAAAAAAGAAAACTATTCTTAGCAAGGCTATACCAAGTTTCATTTTCTATCTCTTTCATCCAAGGACAAACAATCCCCGCTCCTGCAGAAGTTGCCTTACCTTCTTGTTTTTTATCAATCATGATGACATCCAGATTATTTTTAGCCAAGTGATAGGCGGCACTTGCCCCTACAATTCCTGTTCCGATTATAATGACTTTCATTTACTCACTCCCTCTATTTAATTCATACTATGTAAAAATATTTTAATTACTGTCTGAAACAAAAAAGGAAATAGAGTAGTATCACAACTCTATTCCCTTTTTGATTTTAGGATTCGCTAAACACATATCAAGTTACAGGTATTTTAACAAAGCGGTCATAGCGTAATGGATCTACTGGAATGATCGTATTCTCTTTTTCCAAAATTAACTCCTCTACCAACTTTCCGGTGACAGTGGCTAAACTGATCCCATCCCCTTCATGTCCCGCAGCAATAAAAAATCCAGGTACTTTCTCAACTGCTGAGATAATTGGTAAATGGTCTTCTGTCCAAGGTCTAAAACCCGTATATGTTCGAATCATTTTAAAATCGTTTATTTTCGGGAAAAATCGGAGTGCCCTTTTGGCCATGGTTTCCACAACATTAATATCAACACTACCATCATATCCCACAAATTGACGACTACTACCCAATAAGAAGTTTTGACTTTCTGTAGGTTCTAACACTAATGCGACTCCATGTTCCTTTGTTTGTGGGTCGACTTGGCGTTCACGACCAAATTTATTCATCAAATAGCCAAACTCCATCACATTTCGCATCATAATGGGTTGCTGCCTTGCTCCTACTAGAATATGTCCTTTTCTTGGAATAATCGGTATCTCAATATCTAGCATTTTACCGATAAAAGGAGCCCATACACCAGCAGCATTCACTACTTTTTTTGCAATAATTGTTCCGTTAGTTGTTTCGATTTTAAAATCTTCTTGTTTTGAAATAGCCTTAACTTCTGAATGCGTGCGCAATTTCAGTCCAAATTGCTTAGCTTTTTCAATTAAGGAATAGCAAAATAAATATGGATTAATCAGTGAATCGGTTTCGCATTCCAATCCTCCTGGAATATCATCAGCAAAAAAAGGGGATTCCTGACGTATATCAGACGAATCTAGAACATTAAACTTCAATCCCGCTTTTCGCTGCGTTTCTACCCATTTCTTAGCAGCTTCCATTTCTTCTTCATTATCACAAACGAGAATACTTCCAAGTGCACGGAATTCAAATGCTATATCAAGTTCCTTATGCAGATCGACAATTAGCTCCTGACTCACCCATGACATTTGGCTATCAAAACCCGGATCCTTATCAACGATTGTGACATTTCCATCACACCTGGAAGATGTGCCACTCACGAGATCCCCTTTTTCGATTAAGGTACAATCTATTCCAGCTTTTGAAACATAATACGCAATTGCGCAACCAACAATTCCGCCTCCGATTATGGCTACCTCTGTACGATTACTCATATCTCGGACCTCCCCCTGTAGTTATTCCCCCAAGACAATCATCTTGGACAAAGTTCACATTACCTGATCATAGGCTTGAAAAGCTTTTTCTATTTTAGCTCGTCCCTCATTGATTCCGGGATGGAATTGAATAGCTGCGTCTCTCCTGGTCGCTTTCACCTTTTCCATTGCTTGGACCACTTTATCACTTATGTCAGCAACGTCCTTCAATTTTCGCTTAGCGATAGACAGTCCCGCGAGTGTTCCTTGTGCACCAGCGACTTTTGCACCTTCGATTCCTGTAATGTTTCCAGCGACAAATAAACCTTCAATCGGAGTTTCCATTTGTTCATTGTGAACAGGAACATGTCCACCAAGTTCTTCAATATATTGGAATGGGCAACCGATAACAGAAGCAAGTTCTGCAAGTGGATAAAGTCCACCAGCTATACAAACAAAATCAACATCAATGGTTTCTTCACTGCCTTGTATGCGATCCCCATCTGGAGTAAGATTGCATAGCGTTACAGATTCCACTTGGTCGGTACCGTTTATTTGTACGATGGCTTTACGTATATGAATGGGCATCCCCCACATCTCCATACCATTTCTCGGATAAAATTTCACAGCTAAATCACGTACCCAAGTCGCTTTTGCAAATTTACTTCCAAATCGCAGAAAGGCAGAGGGAGCAAGATGTGCTACACGGATTAATCCATCCATTACCTGCTTTGGATTCCCAGCTTGCTTCGTAACCGAATTTATAGCGGGTAATACCATGCTATGGAGCTCAATTCCTGCTAATTGAAGTTCCCGTGCGATAGCTACTGACAAAACATTAATCCCCGCGATAATCCCTTTTTTCCCTACACGAACCCGCTGTACATTTGTCATGACTTGTGCTGCACCGATGGACATGACCCCAGGTAGAGTCCACCCTGGTATTGGGGCAGGGGTTTCTGCAGCACCAGTTGCAAGTAGTAAGTTTGATGCATTAAATCTACCTTTGTTTGTATGTACACAAAAGCCAGTACTTATTTTTTCAATATGGTGAACGGAAATGCTACATCTTATATCAGTTTCTAATTCAGTTGCCCTTTGTAACAATTTTTTTGCCTCTTCCAATCCATTCCACCAATCTCCATTGGAGTCTTGATAAAGCTGGCCAAGTAATCTGCCACCTGGTTTCGGGTATTCATCTATGACCAGGACGTGCAAATCCCATTCGCGGCAAGCGATAGCTGCTGACAATCCTGCAGGACCCGCACCAATGACAATAGCATCATACATGTGTACCTTCCTCCTTGTGACTATTGCATTTTTTAGTGAATTCTTCATATGTACGAGGCAAATCATCTGCACTTGTTGTTTTCGCAAATGGGAGCGGCTGTATTTTTCCGCTTTCAATAATCATATTTTCCTTTAGCTCCGTCAAACAGGCGCGCACACCTGACATTTCATTGACAGTCATACGACATTCAAAGCAATGGCCAATATTACAATAAATCCCACGTGGTGCCCCACTTTGTTCATGCACACGTAATAGACGAATACCGTTCGCAAGAAGTGCCGAAGCGATCGTATCTCCTTCAAATCCTTGGAGAACTTTTTGATCATATGTAAAAGTGATTGTTTTTTTGTTTTCTAAATCACCTAAAACAGGATGCTTTATGATACGGTTTTGATTCATGATTGACCTCCCAATGCTGAAAGCGATACTGGTCGGACGGGCGGTTTAATATTTAATGGAATTTCATTACCAGGCTTTTCCCCTTTTATCTCATGTAAAACGGCATCAACTGCAGAACGGCATACACGTCCGCCACAATACCCCATTCCCGCTCTCGTGCGCAATTTCACTTCACGTGCAGAGCATTCATACTTCATAACTGTATTATTGATATCTTCTAACGTCACTTCTTCACATCTGCAAATAATCAGGTTATTCATTGGCTTGAAATCCTCCTTTTCCCAAGTAGTGGTATGGTTGAAAATCATCTAGGGTTTGTCATCTAAGACCAGAATCCCCCATAAAAAAATCCGTAAAACAAGAATAAGCAGAAGAAAAGCAAGCGCTTTCTTCCACTCTATCATACTATGATTTAATAAAAATTAAACCCCTATATTCGTTTTAAAATCTTTATTAAACGTAAATAAGAAAAAGAAAGACACTCCCCATGTCAGGAATTGGTCGTTATCTTTACTTTCTCCGTTAACAAAGATGAAAACTAAAAAATCCCCACACTGTGAGGATCTATGCTTTACTATTCATTTGGGACGATGTACCTGTCCCCTTGTCACAGTTAATTTACCTCTTCTAAAACTTTTTTGTATCCATGGTATTGATCAATGTACGTGTAATCCTTGTCTGTTCGATTTTCTAGAATCTTGTTGCGGAGCAAGGTTGTGATAGGATTCGTGGTATGGATAATTTCTCCCCAGTTTCTTGCACTTGTTTGCACATAGGCTGTGCGCGGTAGACGTTCTTTTTGATAGTCTAAAAACGCTTGATGAAAGTTATCACCGTGTTTTCTAACCATATCAGCTAGGTATCCAGCATCTTCTAATGCTTGACAAGCCCCTTGTGCCAGGTATTGAAGCATTGGATGGGCTGCATCCCCCATCAGGGTAATGTTACCTTGTGTCCAGTTTTCAATTGGATTACGGTCATACATCGGCCATCTTCGTTGTCTTGAGATATACGAAATCGCCGTCTTCACTCGGTCACATGTATCCTTAAAGACCTCATCCATTTCTTCTGGAGTACCCCACTGGTCGGTATGTTCTATTTCTTTTCGATACTGGTTACTCTTAAATACAACGACCTGGTTGTATAGTTCTCCACGTCTTACCGGATATTGGACAACGTGCATGTTTGGCCCAATAAACATATACACATCTTCTGGGTCTCCTACATTTGCACTCGCTACTTCTTCCATCGGAATCGCTCCACGATAGGCTACATATTCAGAGCAAATAGGCTCATCGTCGACAAATAATTTACGTGTCTTTGACCAAATCCCATCTGCACCAATTACAGCTGAACCTGTAAAGGATTCTCCAGCTGCTGTAAATACTTCTACAGAATCACCATTATCAGCTGCCGTTTTGATTTCTTGATTTGTAAGAAGTTCGACCTTTGGATGGGCGACACATGCGTCAAGAAGAGCTTTTTGAAGGTCCGTCCGATGCAAGACAATATAAGGTGCACCATATCTTTCACGATAAACTTGATCGATGTCGAGTGCAGATAATTCTTTGCCTGTAAACGCATCCATTAATACCAAACGTTTTGGAAAAACGGCATTTTCGCTGATTTTATCCATTACTCCTAGTTTTTGAAGTACATTCGTTGCATTTGCAGCAAGCTGAATTCCAGCCCCTACTTCCCCAAATTCCGGAGCTTGTTCTAAAACTTTTACATATTTATCAGCTTGGGCAAGTCCAAGTGCTGTTGCCAACCCGCCTATTCCGCCACCTACTACGATTATTGGATGTTGTTTGCTGTTTGTCATATTTGTCCTCTCCCCTCAAGTGAAATAGCTAGGGAAACAACAAGGCTGTTTCCCCTCTTTAATGTTCTTATCTAAAATCCGGTTTGAATTCTCCTGTAACTGTTTGATGTCCATTGTTTTTCTCATATTGTTCTTCTCTTTCTAATTCAAAGCGGTCCATAATTGGAAGATCATTAACCGAGAAGAGATATGAATCCTCTACAGAAACATGTTCATACCAAGCCCAGTTTGGAACAACGAAATAGTCGCCTGCTTTCCAATCAAAACGGACACCATTAATAATCGTATAGCCAGATCCTTTATATGCATGATAAATAGTCGAATGCGTATGACGAAGTGACTTTGTGTTGAATCCTTTTGGAAGGAACTGCATTCGTGTACCCATCGTTGGATTGGCTGACTTTCCAGTGGTTGGGTTAATATAGTCGACAGCAAAGCCATGGTTTGGATTTGGATCAAATTCCATTAACCCTTTTATCGCATCAACGGTACGACTCCATTTATAGTTTGCGAGTGGTGCAACATCATATTTTTCATCGCCAACAGGCCGTACCATTCCGCCTCTATATCGTTTCTCTGAGAAGTTGTCAGGAACATTCGGCTGTTGTAAACCATCTGCATACGGCTCAAAGAAGGTACCACCGAGATTGTAAATCGTAGGAATATCTAACGCATCCATCCAGATCATACGTTTACTGCCAAGATGACCGTGCCCATGCCATAGATTTTTCGGCGTGATTAAGAAGTCTCCTTCTTCCATAAAGATTCGTTCACCTTGAACAATCGTATAAGCACCTTCCCCCTCTGTAATAAAACGAAGCGCACTTTGTGTATGGCGATGTGACGGTGCTTGTTCCCCAGGTAGAAGAAGCTGAACGGCAGCATATAAAGTTTGAGTCGTTGAAACATGTCCCCAAGGCTGACGGTAGGTTAACCCAGGGTTTTGAAAATAGATCGCTCGTCTTTCCCCACCACGTTCTGGTGTAAAGATTTCTGCAGCTTCCATTAGCTTCTTTTCAAGCAATTCCCCTGTCCATAAATAAGCTTGTGCATGAGGTTCTGGGGTTTTATTCATTACTTCCGGAATGGCTTCCCATAATGGGCCAAGATTATACTGCTGAATATCTTTCGTAAAGTCCTTTACATCTTGGTCCTTCAGATAACTTGCTTTTTCAGCCATATTAAACCTCTCCTCTATTCATTTTTATTTTGAATTTTTACTACTTAACTTGGAAAGATTACGATTCATTTGACCTTCATGTTTGTTCACATGCTGATCAATCAAATGTTCAATAATAAATGACAGCGGTTTCGTTCCAAAGTTTGGATTTACACTTGTTGCTTCTGCCGAGAGCTGTTCTTCTGTTAAATGTTCAATTCCTGCTTGAACTGTTTGTTTAACCTTTTCAAGCTTCTTCACCATTTCAACCACAGAAATGGCATCAACCGTTTCAGGCTTTACCGCTTCTAAACGCCCCTCATGGAGATGGTTTCTCCCCCATTCTTTACCTGGTGTCTCGACTAGCAGCTTAATTTCTTCGATCCAATAGGGTAATGCTTCTACGATATGGGCCATGATTTGCATAATCGACCATTCATCGTTTGTTGGCTGCCAACGAATGGTTTCTTCCGATAAACCATTCACTGTTTCTATAATTCTATCAATCGATTCATTCACAGAAGTAATATTCTTTTGCGTCATGTTCCTACTCCTCCCTCGTTTTCCTTACTGTATTTTCTAACACGCCGACTTGCTCAATTTCGACACGGACAACATCGCCGTCCTTCAACCAAACTTGAGGATCCATTGCTTGAACGACACCACCAGGAGTTCCCGTTATCACAAGATCACCCGGCTCTAATGTTACTAATTGTGATAAAAAGGAAACTAAACGTTTTACAGTAAACACTTGGTTTGCTGTGTTTGTTCGTTGTCGTTCTTCACCATTAACGGTTAAAACCATTTCCAAACATTGTGGATCTTTGATTTCATCTGCCGTCACTAACCATGGACCAAGTGGCAAACTTCCATCTACTGTTTTACCTTGAAGCCATTGCAGGGTGCGTCGTTGTATATCGCGATATGTCACATCATTTGCAACGGTATACCCTGCTACATAATCGAGAGCATCCTCTTCCGAAACATTTTTCGCACGCTTTCCGATGACAAATGCGAATTCAGCTTCATAATCTAGCTGTTCTGAAACCGGCTGGAACGGAATATCATCTTGTGGGCCAATAATGGTATTTGCAAACTTAGCAAACAACACTGGGTGTGTTGGAATTTGACGACCCATCTCCAAAATATGTTCACGGTAGTTATGTCCAACCGCAAAGATTTTCCCAGGTCTATTCAATGGTGCCTCGATTTTAACGTCTTCCTTATTAAATATGAGTTGATGTTTATATGTAGTTGGATTCTCTAATGCGAAATGAACGGCATTCTTAGCCATTTCAATGCTTTCTTTACCACCTTGTAAAAACGCTTCCATTTCTGACGGAACAAATGCCTCTGCAATTTCCTTAAAGCGATACTTTCCTTCACTTTGTAATTGGGCTTGATAAGCATAATTTAGATCGATGACTTTATTGTTGTCTGTCAGTGCTCCAATTCTTGTAAAACCGTTTGCCGTAAAAGTGATTAGTTTCATTGTATTCTCCCTTTTCGTTGAGTTTTTCTTTGTATAGATCCTTTTCACGAATGAACATTTCCACACTATTTATATTGAAAAATGCACACCATGTTTTACAGTAAAACCACCTACCTCAATATATATTTTCCACTATTGTGATAATCGGTTATACTATATATAATAATTATATGTCAGAATTTTTTATAAAGTCAATGTCTAAATTGTTTAAATTAACTAATTTTACAGATAATAGAGGAGAAGTGAAATGGAAACAACAAAAAAAAGTAGAGACACCATTCAATCCTTAAGCATTGGAATTTCAATATTAGATGCAATAGCGAAAGCGAAAAGGCCGTTAAAGATTACCGAAATCCAAGAAGAGACAAACATAACTAAAAGTAATTTATATAAATATATCAATACCCTTGTCCAAGATGATTTAATTTTTCGCGATCAAAATAGCGGTTTGTACCACTTAGGTTCAAAATTAATCCAATACGGAATGACAGCGATGGGCAACCAAGACGTCCTTGCGATCATGTCGCCTTATTTACAATCGATTAGTGAACATACAAACAATACAGCCCTATTTTCGGTGCCAACCTTTAATGGACCTGTGATTGCAAAAATCACCCGTTCCAATCAAATCTTAAATATCGGTGCAGAGATTGGAACGTTACTGCCACCCTATTCTGCGGCCGGAAAGATTTTCAACCTTTTTGCCGAGCAGCATAAAACAAAGAAATGGAAAGAAAATTATCAATCGACTATCGTGGAAGATCTAGATGAAGCCCAAACCATACGAAAGGAAAAAATCGCTTTTGCAAAGGAGCCTTTGATTTCTGAAGTGTCTTCTGTCGCTCTACCTATCCTGAACTATCTAAATGAATTAATCGGGATCATTACACTTGTTGGTTTTTCATCCGATATACCAGGAACCATTGATCATCCACAGAGTAAATTCTTACAAGAAATGCGAGTAGAAATATCAAAGAATTTTTAGACAAAGCACAATAAATATTTGGGAGACAAATGAAAAAAATTTTCGAACCCCGAAAGAAAATGTTTGGAATATAGAGCAGTTTCTATTATTATAAGTATTATCAAAAAAATCATAAAAAGAGCGACCCATGAAATTGGCAACTTTAGGGTAGAACGTATTTTTTTGAGAGTAATGGAAGTAAAGGAGAAATGTATATGAGCAACAAAATTAGACTAGGCATCGTAGGTTACGGTAATCTTGGAAAAGGTGCAATTCAAGCTATTAAACAATCTCCTGATATGGAATTAGTAGCAGTTTTTACTAGAAGAGCCCCAGAAAGCCTAAAGCTTGAGGATGCAAATGTAAAAGCTGAACATATTTCAAATGCAAGTGATTATCAAGGTAAAATTGATGTCATGCTCCTTTGTGGCGGTTCTGCTACAGATCTACCTGAACAAACTCCACAAATTGCTAGCATGTTCAATACTGTAGATAGTTTTGATACACACGCAAAGATTCCAGAGTTTTACCAATCTGTAAATGAAGCTGCAAAAAATACAACGGCTATTATCTCAGTAGGTTGGGATCCAGGTCTATTCTCAATCAATCGTGTGATGGCGGATGCCATTTTACCAAATGGTGAAAATTACACATTCTGGGGCAAAGGTCTTAGCCAAGGGCACTCTGATGCAATTAGACGTGTCGAAGGTGTTAAAAACGGTGTCCAATATACAATTCCGTCTGAGGATGCGATGGAAAAAGTTCGCAGTGGTTCAAATCCAGAACTAACAACTGCTGAAAAACACCGTCGTGTTTGCTATGTGGTTGCAGAAGAAGGTGCAGACAAAACTGCTATTGAAAATGAAATTAAAACAATGCCTAACTACTTCGCGGATTATGAGACAGAAGTGAACTTTATTTCTGAAGAAGAATTGAATCGTGACCACTCTAAGGCTCCACATGGTGGGTTTGTGATTCGCGGTGGAGAAACAAGTGAAGGCACTAAACAAATTTACGAATTCTCTTTAAAACTAGATAGTAATCCTGAGTTTACTTCGGCTGTATTGGTTGCATATGCAAGAGCTGCATACCGCTTAAGCCAAGAAAAACAATTTGGTGCAAAAACAGTATTTGATGTAGCGCCAAGTTATATCTCTCCTAAGTCACCAGAGGAATTACGTAAAGATTACTTATAAGATAACAAAAAATCACTCACAATTTTGCGAGTGATTTTTTATTTTAATTATTCATCACTGCCCCTGTAGCGTTTATATGGCAGTGGGTTCCAAATCCGGTATTGAAGATCTTCGGAACGTAAAGGTGCCGGAATATCATCAAAGATTTTCCTTGCCACTTCTAGTTCACGCATCGCTTCCGACTTATCTTGGTACATGAATTCGTCTGAAGCTTGATCTAGCGCTTTATCCACCTTTTCTTCTAAATACTCAACCACCATCTCTTGTTGTCGATGAATGGATTCCCTCGCAGATGCCACCCAGTCCGGCTGTGCAGTACGAAGGGTGTCCGATACATAACTGAACTCTTTGAAAATATCCTTATAAATTTTATCCGCATTTTCACGTGCATCCGTGATAGCGTTCTCTAAATCTTCAATCGTAAGCTCCTCAACCTCAAGAGGCTTTCTACGTGTTGGACCACCGATTCCGGACCTCGTCAAATAATATGGGAAAATACTTTTAATTGTTTTTCCGACTGGTGAGATCGCCATTTGATTCTCGTCTACACCCTTTGGCTGCACGCCCTGCATGGCAATTCGAGCCGATTCTGGTCTTACAATTTCCTTTGGTGGCAACACACCATAGCGTAACAGCTCGCGAATTCCTGTCCCCGAGATATTAATCCGGTATTGCTCATCATGTGGACATGTTTGTTCAGTTGCTTGCGCACTACATCGTGTACAATAAAACACTTCATGGAACAGACGAATATCAATTCCTAATTCGGCTGGTGTAAATTCGTCAAAAATGGTATGGCTCGCATATTTGTCATAATAATCACCAATACCGGCGTGGTCTCGTCCGATTAGGGCATGTGTACATCCGTAGTTTTTCATAATCAATGCATGAAGGACGGCCTCACGTGGTCCCGCAAATATATAGGTAACACGCAATGGTGCTAGAATCGTTCTTTCCTTTGGATAATATGTATCTAGCACACTTCGGTAGGACAATACACGGAACTCATGGCGTGTATATTCACGCTTTGCCATTTCTACCAGCGGCTGAACAAATAAACCTTCCAATTCTTCTAAAGCATTTCGATGAATATACTCGTGTCCGCGGTGTAAAGGATTGGCCCCTGTAATAAATCCTCCCACCGACTTAAACTTCTTCGTCTCATAAAATAGCTTCCAAGTATCCTTAGGCTCCATTCGAATCTCTTCAAATGGCCCCCAGTGGGCTCGACGGAGCAATGTAATGGGTCCCGCCAAGGCTGTATCACCCATTCGACGATAGATTGAATCTACACCTGGGTGGTTGCGGTCAGTTGTGCCGAACACATGGTTTGCACGGAATTCACGATCATAGTGAAAAATATCCGTCAATGTAAGAATGGCGACTGGCACTCTTGTTTCATCAGCAAGAGCCACCTCATCCCCTACTGATAATGTCTTAATTATCTGCGCGTTCCGGTCACCAATTGGTGCGAAACTAAGTGGCACCGGCCAAACGACCCCATTTTTCAAGCGGCCTTTTGTCAAAACAGACTTATAATCTTCCTCATCCATAAAGCCTTCGTTAGGAGACAATACCCCAGTTGCAATCATTTCAAGTGTTATGACTGCCTCCAAATCCACCATAATCATCGGTAACTGCTTGGCCCTTTCCATCGCTTCCTCTTGCTCTTTCCCCGCAAGAACACGATTCACCAATTTGCCGCCATGTGGTTGCTGTGGATAACCTGCAAATGTTTTTTCATCCAATACATCTGTAAATTGATTCATCATATCACCCTCCCCTTACCACATATATTCTATTGATATCCTTTATATCCTTCTTAAACTTAATATCTTTTTAGAAAATTCAGGTAATTATACGTTAATCGACAAAAATAGACAAATGGCGAATCGATAAATATATTTTTAATGTAAGCGCTACACTTCAGAATTTACTCTTGTTCGACAATAATTTTAAATTTATGATTATTATGTAATTGAATTCGCATAGGAGGATTGACATGGAGTTAACGTACACAGGTAAAACAAAAGATGTCTATGAATTACCGAACGGAAATTACTTACTACAATTTAAAGACGATGTCACAGGCGTTGATGGGGTTTTTGATCCAGGTGCAAATACAGTTGGGTTAACCATTGAAGGTGCAGGACGTGCTGGATTAAAACTAACAAAATACTTTTTTGAGAGATTAAATGAAAAAGGGATTCCAACTCACTATATTGACGCTGATATCGCACAAGCAACCATGACAGTCAAACCGGCCGAAGTATTCGGTAAAGGGCTTGAAGTCATTTGTAGATACCGTGCTGTCGGCAGCTTTCTACGCCGCTATGGCTTATATGCTGAAGAAGGACAAGCCTTGGATGCTTTTGTGGAAGTGACCTTAAAAGATGACGGTCGTGGAGATCCTCCAATCAGTGAAGACGCTTTGGACATGCTTGGCATCTTGTCTAAAGAAGAATATCAAATATTAAAAGACCTTACCCAACAAATTGCCGGGATTGTCAAGGATGAACTTGCAAAGAAGGGTATTGAGCTGTATGATATCAAATTTGAATTCGGACGTACTGGCGAGAACAGACAAATCGTGCTGATCGATGAAATCTCTGGCGGAAACATGCGCGCATACAAAGACGGCGAATATGTCGAACCCCTCGAATTAGAAAAAATGTTTTTATAATTAAAAAAAGAAGCCAAAGCAACATTATTAACGGGTTCCGATTCAGGGTGCAAAACAGTAAATCACAATACGGTTTTTAGCGTGAATTCACATACGAATTCACGCTTTAATTTTCTAGTTATAGTAAGGTTTAATGCAGTTTTTATAAAAAAATAATTAAAACTCAC
The DNA here is from genome assembly GCF_004799755.1 of Bacillus timonensis. Lineage (GTDB taxonomy): Bacteria > Bacillota > Bacilli > Bacillales > Bacillaceae_L > Ferdinandcohnia > Ferdinandcohnia timonensis_A. Next base: position 30,412 of record NZ_SLUB01000029.1, read on the forward strand.
ATCCGTTTTTTGGAGGTGTGACAATACTTGTAGTACATGAGAATGTGATTGTGAAAATAGGTGTGATATCGTCGGTGAATTACTGTTCGATGCAAAGTTGAAGATGCAACAGCGTGTTTGCTGTGTGAAGTAAATTCTATTATTAAAGGAGTTACTCGACTTCAGACATAACCACGTTGTTTTTGCTTTCCTTTGTCTGAAGATGCCGCGACTTCAGACACAACCACGATGTTTTGGCTTTCCTTTGTCTGAAGATGCCGCGACTTCAGACACAACCACGATGTTTTGGCTTTCCTTTGTCTGAAGATGCTACAACTTCGGACACAACCACGATGTTTTGGCTTTCCTTTGTCTGAAGATGCTACAACTTCGGACACAATCACGATGTTTTGGCTTTCCCTTGTCTGAAGATGCCGCGACTTCAGACACAACCACGATGTTTTGTTTTGGCTTTCCTTTGTCTGAAGATGCCACCACTTCAGACACAACCACGATGTTTTGGCTTTCCTTTGTCTGAAGATGCCGCGACTTCGGACACAACCACGATGTTTTGGCTTTCCTTTGTCTGAAGATGCCGCGACTTCGGACACAATCGGGATGTTTTTGCATTAATGTATATCTCTTTTCTTAAAGTTGCCTCCTTTTACTTCCGAAACGTCATATACAACAACAAAGGCCTGTTTGTCTATTTCGTAAATAATTTCTTTCATTTTACTGTCCTCTAAACGGTTAATAATACAAGTAATTTCTTTGAATTGCTCATTTGAATAACCGCCTTCAACTATATTGTATGTTGCACTTCGACCTAAACGATCCCGTATCGTTTCTACCATTAATTCGGGTTGACTTGTTATAACTTTATAGGTTTTAGAACCACTTAAGCCTTCCTCAACAGTATGGATCACCTTAGACGCAATAAAGTAAGCAATACCGGATAAGAAAGCCCCTTGTAGTCCAAAAACGGTTGAAACTACTATAAAAACAAATAAGTTTAAGAATAAAATGAGGTCACTTGTTCCAAACGGTAATTTCCGGGATAGTAATACCGCTAACATATCAATGCCATCTAATGCACCACCATTACGTAATGCGACTCCCATACCGAATCCGATAATAATACCACCAACAACGGTTACTAACAGGGTGTCTCCTTGAATAATGGTTGGAATGTGGTGCATAATGCTTGTCCCATATGCTAATGAAGCAATGCCAATAACAGAATAAATAGCAAAGCTTTTCCCGATTTGTTTATAACCTAAAAATATGAAAGGTATATTTAGAACAGCAATCAAAATTCCTAGAGGTATTCCCATTAGTTCTGAACCAACTATGCTTAGACCAGTCACACCGCCATCTGAGACGTTGTTTGGAATTAGTATTGCCTCCAGTCCATATGCTGTTATAAATGCCCCGATTATAACCGATATTGCGCGTAATACCTTTTTAAGTCCATTCGTTCTTCTTTGCGCTGCCATTGTACCCATTTTTGAGTCCTCTTTCCCAACTAATCTCTTTTTTTCTATTAAAGGTCATTATTTGCTACTTCTTTAAATCATATTCAATCCGACATGCCGTGTTAAGTTATATGACACTTTGTCACATCGTAAAAATTTTATATGACAGAGTGTCATTTGTCAATGAAAATATGACACTCTGTCACACCAAAGGGAAGGAAACACCCTCATATATACCAAGCATTTTTGACCATAAAAAAATGGTATCAGCCCCCAATACTGTAGTTTCATACCGTACCGAGGTTCAGGCACCACAATTTTTAAACAAAGCCAAGCTAGTTTGAAAACATCATTAAAAGAGGCCCAAATAATGTTGGAACAAGCAATAGTAAAACTAATCCTGTAAACATATAGGTTACGTATTTTTTTCGATCTACACCTGCTCTTAGTTCCCACAAGCCGATTGTAATGAAATATAAACCTATCATTACTACTATTGCGGGTAGCATAATAAAAATATTCATCTAGTTTTCCCCTCTCAACACACAATCCACATTAACATAATATTCCAGATATCTACCGAATTTCCTGCTTCAATCACACAAAAAAACGACTGCCTTGTCAGCAATCGCACATGTTGAAGAATGTTTAACCTTACTCAATAAATTCCCAATCTGGATTCCAAACTACTTCCCACAAATGTCCGTCTGGGTCTTGAAAGTATCCAGAGTACCCTCCCCAAAAGGTATCGTGTGCTGGAACTGTAATAGTTGCACCAGCTTTCCTTGCCTGTTCCATTACCGTATCTACCTCTGCTTTACTCCCTACATTATGACCAATCGTGAAATCAGTGGGACTAATTGGAGTCTGTTCTATGCCTGTGTCATGAGCGATGTCCTTCCGACTCCAAATGGCGAGTTTCAACCCTGATTGTAAATCGAAAAATGCAACAGCACCGTGCTCAAATTCCTGACCGACTATTCCTGTTGTTGGTAGCCCAAGTCCGTCCCTGTAAAATTTTAAAGACCTTTCCAAATCATTTACACCCAACGTGATAACTGAAATTCGCGGTTTCATCGCCTATCCCCTAACTATTTTTTTCGTTTAATTTATTAAACCAAAAACCAAATACCTATACCCATCACCATAAACATAACGCCAAAAATGAATAACGAAATTCTTAGAGCTATAGGATGATGACTCCGAAAGTTATTTTATATAGTTTGTGCAGCCCCATTAAAATCCATCCAACGATTAAAAAAAGCCAGTTGCATCTGGACTTTCATTAGTTTCCTCATAAAACCCTTCTGCTTTCTTAGAAAATGAAAAGCAGAAAGCCATAATACTTAATACTCCCGTGATTACCGTTACGCCTAAAACAGTCAAAATGTCCAAACTCAATACCCCGCTGTAAAATTCTGTAATAGTAACCTAGCTTATATACGAAAGATAACATAAAATGTTTCATTAACGATTCCTCTATTCTGTGCCAACATACATAAATTCATCTTCTTTACCAAAGCGAAAATGGATATCATACTTTGTTTCACTTCCATACTGGTTGTAACCATAAAGAAAATAACCGACCTCAGTAAAGTCATTTTGCGGATTATAAAAGCTAAAATACATGGGTAATCCGGCAATTTCGGTTGGAAAGTATTGTTCGACTGGAGCATCAGCAAGTTCATCAAAATAGAGCTTGCCATCAATAACTTCAAGTTCAACATCAAATTCACTTCTTATTTTATCGAATTCGTTTTGCGCTATATAGTTCATAATGTTTCTTGCGTTATGGTCAAATATTTGTAGTTTCTCTCGGTTCTTCTTCTCTTGCTCCAATTCGTACTTAACAAGGATCAGTTCATCTTTTAACATACTAATCTCTAAATCTTTCTCTTCAATCTGAGTTTCGTATTTCAAAGCTAAAGATTGCTTGTCATTTTTATCATCAGAGCTTGCAGATATGAAACTTACAATCAATACAATTCCTGGAAAAAGAATAGACCGTTTCATTTTATCAACCCCAACTATATCATTCCCCTTATTCCTTTCTAAAGAAAACTGTCCTAATAGCGTAGTAACTTCAACACCAATAAGCGATAATCCTTCCTGGAACGTGATATAGACGTATATCCTATGAAAATAGCTCCCTATTATTTAATTAAAAAAAAGGTTCCTTTATACCTCAATTCCAGTAGAGGTATGTTATTATAAAAAGTAAAATAAACCCATTTTTACAATGTTTTTACGAATATATAGTAAGGAAGGTATAGTTGCATGTTAAAAAAGCTTTTCGCCAAGAAGAAACCTTCAGAAGATGAATACCGCCTCATTTACGATTTATTTTATGATCGGCTCTACCATGATGCTTATTTCATTACTCGGGATCCGTATTTGGCTCAAGATGTTGTTCAGGATACTTTTATAAAAGCTTTTAGAGATTTAGATAGTTTAAGAGATCGATCAAAAATGGGTGCTTGGTTATCCACCATTGCGTCGAGGACAGCTATTGACTTAATTCGTAAACAAAAAGTGTGGAACGGAATCCCTACAGAAGACGTCTATTTAGAAAATGATCAAAGTTACCATTCAAATCCAGTTGAAATGGAAGTTGAAGTAAAGCTTATGTTAAAAGAAGTAGGAGAAGTTCTTTCTGAGATTAGTGTAGAGCACCGAGAGATTCTGCTATTAAAATACATACATGAATTAAAAGAGAAGGAAATAGCAGAGTTACTTAATCTTAAAGAAGGTACGGTAAAATCTAGAATATTTCGCGCTAAAAAAGAGCTGAGAAAAATATTAATTGGTAAAAACTTTACTCAGCAGATGGATGGTGAAGTATTATGAAATACGACGATTCTCTAAAGCATGATGTTCTTAGGGATTCAATGAAATCTGAATATAAAAATGCCCCTTTGCCCCCTTCTTCAAAAGAGGAAACATGGTTACACATACAGCAGGAATTAAAAGAAAATAAAAAGAAAAAGGTGTTTTTTAAACCAGGCTTAGTTGCTGCCTCCATATTAATAGCATTTATTGTTGGGACATTATCATTTGAAAATAGCCAAGGTAATGCCTTCGGGTGGATCACTAAATATTTCCAAAAGGATAATGGCACTATTACCCAAATACAAGATTCGATTAGTACAGGCGAGTCAAATAGTCTCCCACTCCCGTCTGCTAATTCTTTACAAGAAATTGGCACTCTAACAAAAGAAGAAAACATGAGTTTATCTGAAGCACAAGAAGTTTCAGGATTCCACATATTAACCCCCACTTATTTACCTGAAGGATACGAACTGTTAGATGTCACTGTTGTTTATGGGGAGAATGAAACAAGTAATGAGATTATATTAAATTTCAGCAACCAACTCATGATCCAACAAATTGGAGGAGCCGAGGACATGGGGAATACTTTACTAATTGACAATGAAGATACCAAGGTAGAAACGATTACAATTAAAGGCGAAAAAGCCACCCTTTTAACATTTAAGGATCATACAAGTAGGCTACTCTTTAATCATTTGAAGACCAGAATAATAATTAGCGGAAGTTTACCCGGAGAAGAGTTAATCTTGATAGCAGACTCTATGAAATAAGAAAAAGCTAACTTTAATAGTCATATAGAACTATTGGAGTTAGCTTTTTTCATTTCCCATATTAAAAATAATAAATGGAGGTCGAAACACTATTAAATGTTTCCGTTATGCTACCCATTGTAATCTTATGCACTCCCCTAGTACAGTAATAATATCCCTTTGGGCAATATACTCTACAAAATTATACAAATAATTGGTCCCATATTTCACAAATTCTTTCCCACTACTATAATCAACCCATCTAGCTCTAGAGGAGCCCCACACTTGCAAATACAAGGTTGTTGTAATTTTATCAGCAATCGTATAGCTATCAGTATGTTTTCTTCAACTATAGCTACCCGTTAGTTCAATAATATATTGAATTAATTTAGGTAATATCTAGTATTTCAATGTTGATGCCCAAATTAAAAGATAAATGGGAGCAATAAAACAAATAGCCAAAAGAGTAAGCGAGATTATAAAAGGTAGACTAGAATCGATTCCGACTGAATATCTTAGCAATGCTTCGTTAGCTAGTATAAAGGATATAAAACTAAGATTTTGAATCAGTATCATTACTTTTCCAGTTTTTGAAAACTGAATTTCTTTATTTGCTTCAGTTAAATTGATATAGTTCAATTTTTCTGGCTTTTTAACTAATAAACCAATAAGGAACCAAATGAAAATACCCAAAATAGGCATTATATACAGGATGTATTTCGGACCCCAGTTATCTGGAGTGTCGTTAGTAAAGTGTATTGCGATACGTTCGGGAATATCTGCCCAAAGGTAGAATAATTTAAAAATATGGTAGCAAAGGATAGAAATTGAGATTATAACAAGAGTTACTTTAAAATGTTTCATTTTATCACCTTTCATACTTAAAACTTTATTGCACAATCCTGCCCCTTAACTTCAATACGTTTGACACGTATAAAAGTTCCAATATTAAGTAAAATATCCAGTTTAAACTAACAAAAATCCATTTCTGCTTATTGAACTAACCTGACCCGTTACTTCAATAAGAAAAAAACGCCTCTACTTATTGTAGAAACGCAATTTGAAAAGGGTTTATTCAGTTTTTTTACCGACATACATTATATGTTCAGCTAAACTAAGTAATTCCTTTTTTTCACATACCTTTTCTGCTAAATCTAACCAAGCATTTATTACTTCGGGTTGCTGTTCAAGTAGTTCTGGCTCACGAAGATATAAAAAGCTTTCGCTGTTCAGTAAATGAAGTGTTTCAAGGTTAAATTGATTAAAAAACGGAAGTACGTTTTTAGGAGATATAAAAAAGTTCTCTGAAAACCCTTGTCCAGTAAAATCTCCATCATCGACTATTTTATATAGTTGTGATTTCCTTTCTTTATCTAAAATAAATTCAGGGTTACGTATTAGATAGTCCCAAACAAACGCATAAGAAGAAACGAATGCCACAAAAATGATTCCGTTTGGCTTTAACTTTTTTAAACATTCCCTAATAGTTTTTGCCCTATCTTTCTCGCTCTTAAGATGATACATTGGACCCATACATAGCACATAGTCAAATTGACTATCCTCAATAGTTGATAAATCACGACTATCAACTTGCAAACCTTTAAGTGGGAATCCTAATTCTTTTGCTTTATTCAATGCAAAGTCTACATTCTTTTGTGAAAGGTCAGCTAATGTTACATCGCAGCCATGTTCAGAAAGATAAAGTGAATACCTCCCTGGACCACCGCCGAGATCCAATACCTTGTCATTAGGCTTCATATAACGGTTCATAAAGCGTTTGTTAAGTTCAAACTCGACTTTATGACGTTCGAGTCTCTCCCACTCATCATTTACTGTTTCATCATAAAATTTCCTCACCACTTCTAAGTTATCCATACTAAATCCCCTTTCTAATTTAATTTATTATACAAAAAAACTCCCACCTCCAAGAAATAATTCTTGAGGACGATTTCAGGAAAGCACCCACAGGAACTCAGAGTAATTATGGCTGCTAACAAAAAAGGAAATTTCATTGTATCCCCCCAATTCAATTATGAACTTCAAAGCCTACCTTTACTGTTTAGACGATGTTATGATTGATTTTGTTACCAAATTCTTGAATCTTTCTCCCTCTCAAGGTACACCTTTGCTTCCTACTGGAGAGCCTTTCACGTACATAAAAAGAAATCTTGAAAACCATCTCTTGCTTCTTTTTGGAAAAAGTTAGATGTAAGAACTAGGATTCTATAATATAATGAAAGATAGATTAAAAAAGGGTAGGTGAATTAGCCATGACAAAAGATGTACGTCCTACATACTATAAAGAATTAATTGATCTACAAGATGTAGATGCACTAGAAACTCAGATTCAAAGTTTACTGAATGTTCCAATTGAATCCGTTTCCGATTTAGAAGAGTGGTTAAAAGATGAAAAGAATTTAACGATTAAAATTTCGGAAGCGATGACAGGTCACCAAGTCGACTTCTATCGGAACACCGAGGATGCAGAAATCAAGTCGACATATCTTCACGATCAGCAAGTCATTCAACCACTTTTAATGAAATACGAAGCAAAACTAAATGAGAAATTCTGTGAGTCTCCTTATGTACATCAATTGGATGAAAAACGGTACGGCTTAATGCGACAAGTTCGCGAGTCTAAAGTGAAACTGTTCAGAGAAGAAAATATTCCATTAATGGTAAAAGAACAAGAGCTCTGCACGAAGTATAGTGAAATTATGGGAGGATTAACAGTTGAATGGGACGGCGAGGAAAAGCCTTTTCCGTTTATCCAATCCCAACTCGATAATCTTGACAGAAGCGTGCGAGAAAAAGCGTATAAAAAAATGGGCTCCGCCTTTCGTCAAATTAAGTCTGACATGGATGCCATTATGGATGAACTCGTTCAACTACGCCATCAAATCGCTTTAAATGCAGGCTTTGAAAATTATCGTGATTATATGTTTGTGGTCAAAAACCGCGAGTATAGTGTCCAAGACTGTTATGACTTTCATGAAAATGTAGAGAAACACATTATTCCAGCTTGGAATCGATTAGCGGCTGTTTTTAAATCAAAACTTGGTGTTGATACCTATCGCCCTTGGGACAACACCGCTAAATTGATGAAAAACCCACCATACACCGAGGTGTCTACTCTTATGGATGGCGTTTCTGAAATGTTAGGGAAAACCGACTCATACTTTGCAGACCGTTTCAATTACATGAGAGAGAATGGGTTACTAGATCTTGGAGATCGGAAAGGAAAAAGCCCGGGTGGTTTCTGTACTGGCTTACCTGTTTCAGGGGATACCTTTGTGTTTGCAAACTTTAGTCCTTCCTTTTTCTCTTTGATCGCATTAATTCATGAAATGGGCCATGCGGTAAATGGATACCTCCAGTTTTCCGAGCACGGGCCTACTGAAGACTACCAGCACCGAATGGAAGTAGCTGAACTGTATTCTCATGGGATGGAATTGCTTTTGTTGGATAAACTGGATCGTTTTTATCCAGATGAGGAAGATTTTAAGAGCGCACAGCGTGAAGAGTTAAGAAGGGCATTTACAATGTTATACGGACCATTGTCAGGAGATCTCTTCCAGCATTGGATGTATACAAATCCTACTCACACTGCCAAAGAACGTGATGAAAAATTCTTTGAAATCTCAAAACGTTATGGCTTAAACCCTGTCGATACTTCTGGGCTTGAGGAAGAAATCGGAATGAGCTGGGCGGGAACCCTTCATTTCTTCGAAGTTCCTTTCTATAATATTGAATACTCAATCTCGATGCTTGGGGCTTTACAATTGCTTGAGAATTATCAAAAAGACCAAGAGCAAGCGATCGAATCCTTTAAAAAAGGGGCAAGTGCGGATTACAATCAAACCATCGCAGAAATTTATAAAGAAACTGGCGTCAGTTTTGATTTTTCAGAGCCAGCCGTTAAACGCATGGGTAAATTCTTAGAAAAGGTTATTCAAGACATTCATTAATGAAGGTAGTCATTGGGAGACTATCGACGTTCAAAAAAGGCACCACTAGTGATATGAATCTAGTGGTGCCTTTTGTTTTACTCATACCCGCAAAATTTTTGCGCAACATAGGTCAGGCACCGGTTAAGATGCACGTTGACGTAGCCTTGGTTGAGTACTTGGTAAATATTTTTTCTTTTGTAGTCTTACAAACAGATTATTTGCCACAAGTGAAAGAATGATAAAGACAGTGCCTAAAATATCAAACAATGTCACGTTGTAGCCCTGAAAAATCGATACTAAAAGGGTCGTAACAGGTACAAAGTTAATGAATAATAAGGCATTGATTGGCGATAAAATACTGACACCAATGTTCCAGCCAAGTAGTGCAATCAGTCCTGGAAAAAGGATCATAAACAGCAAATGCGGAGCTGTTGCCGTAATCTCTTCTTCTGTTGGAACCGATACATATCCAATTAGAGTTGCTACTGCTACAACCACACCCGCTGTTATCGTTCCAAGTAAACAACTTAGTGTGGAATACCGCAAAACAGACCAATCACTAAACTTACTTCCGCCCATTGTGTAAATAACCCATCCAACAACTGCAAGGAATATAAGAATAGACGGAATCAAATTGTCCGTTGCACTTAAAAATGATTGAATATCCCCTTTTGTAATCACGAATACCGCGCCAATTAATGCCACAATTACACAGGCCAAAGTAAATGAATGTGGACGTTTTTTATATAACATCCAGACGATGACAATCGAAATCATTGGCATAAGCGATTCATTAATGGATGCAACCATGACTCCTGGTTCCCCCAATAAATCTTCTCCCCAGAAAATAAACAGATTATAGACCGTAAAGGCCATTGTCCCGAAAAACCATAATGGCAGACCTTTTCCTTCAAATCGAAAAGCCTGTTTTCCTTCTTTCCATAAAAGCATCGCAACCAAAAGAATGGTAACTGCTCCATACCGTATAATTGTAAAATAAAAAGGATCAATATGCTTAAAAGCTGCATGTGCTACCGGAAACATGGCACCCCAAGAAACCGCAGCAACAAAACATAAAACAGCTCCCCATAACACATTATTTCTCACTTTCCCTCACGCCTCCCTTATATGAATAGCAATCTTGATTATCTCCCCTTTTTGATATCTTGTAAAATGAATAATAATGATTAACTACCATCACTTTTCGTGATATCATAGAACTATAGAATAATAGCGAACGGAGGCTGAAAAATGGAATTTAAAGACTTAGAGATTTTCCAATTGGTTGCAGAAAAAGGAACCATTACAGAAGCGGCAAAAGACTTGAAATATGTGCAATCCAATATTACATCCCGAATTCGTAAACTAGAGGATGAACTGAACACTCCGTTATTTAATCGCCATCGACGCGGAATGAGCTTAACACCTGAAGGAAAAAAACTCTTAACCTATAGTAAAAAGATCATTGCGTTAACAGAAGAAATGAAACAAGCGGTTCAATCCAATGGGGAACCCTCAGGAAAATTAGAAATCGGTACAGTCGAAACCGTTATTCATTTACCTAAAATTTTGTCTAGCTATGTAAAAAAATATAAGGATGTCGATTTGTCTGTATTTACGGGGGTAACAAGTACACTTGTGGAGGAAGTATTACATCATAAGCTAGATGGTGCGTTTATTACGGAATCGGATTTGCATCCTGACCTTGTAGCCCATGAAGTGTTCCAAGAAGAGCTCGTCCTCATTTCCGATAATCGAGTCTCCAGTCTAGATGAGTTAGTCGAAGAACCAATCTTATGCTTTAGTAAAGGCTGTGGATACCGGGCACGGCTAGCAGAATGGTATCGGGACCAAGATATATCACCCAAAAAAATAATGGAATTCGGCACATTAGAAACCATCCTACGCAGCACGACCATGGGACTAGGCATTGCATTCGTTCCAAAATCAGAGGTGACGCAAATGGAAAAGAATGGTCTCATTCGATTCCATCAAGTCCCAGAGCAATATAGTAAAATCAAAACGGTATTTATCAGAAGAGCTGACACCTCCTTAACACCCACCATCGAAAAATTTATTGAGACGATTGAATCTAGTAAAAAGGAGAATCTGTTTTCCAAATAAACGCAAAAGTCCTCACAAACATTGGTTTACTAACATTTGTGAAGACTCTTTGTTTTATAATTTCAGTAATGCCCAGGGGATTCATATTCCCCATAACCTATTTCTTGTTTTGACGATACAACTCTAGCGTTTTATAACCTTGTGATAAGATATCAACCATTTGCTCCTGACGCTTTTCACGAGTTTTTTGTTGTTTTGCAGAAAAAATATAACGAGCCCAATCTCTTTGATAACCGGGTGTTAACTTTTGATAAAATACCAGTTCACTTGGGTGATCCACTAAAATTTTTTCAATATCTCCTACGTTGTTTTCATAGTCTCCAACACTCTGGCTCGCAGCTGATGATTTTTTTGATTTCTTCTTCTCCTGTTTTAAGCCGACAACAGTAAACACATCATCCATGCTCACCATTCGCGAAAATTTCAAATCACTCCCCTGTATATAACCATCTTCTCCAACATTCATGGCTGGAAATATTTCATCTCGATGTACAAAAGTAGGATATCTCTTATTCCCTTTCTTCGGATAAGCAAAAAATAAATATCCTTTCTCAAGCAAGTGATGTTCATGAATGATATGCTGAGTATGCTGGACCATATCTTCAATTGTTTCAACAAAAATGAAAATAGCATCATGTTCCTCAGATAATGACGTCTTAAAATCAGCAAATACGTCATAATCACTCGGCTGATTGAGAACAGCCATGTTTTTATACTTTGTTAAGTTTAATTTATCGATGATCGTCATGAGATACTCCTTTATGTATAAACATATTAACATTTCTGTGGATTTGCCTCTTCTTTTACTATACCTTCTATCGTATAACCGTCAACTCGTAAATTCCAAAAATCGTCGAATTCACTATATGAAATAGCACCTGCAATACGTTGAACTTCAACATTTGCAGGTGCTCAAGGAGTGTGCGGTTAATTTAATAAAAACTCGTTACACCCACCACATATTCCCTGGTAGTTCTGCGAGTAAGACGGATTTTAAATTTCGAACAGCACGGGAAAATCCTTCTTCAATGGACATGATTGGGTCCTCATGCTCAATACTTACGACATAGTCGTATCCATAGGTTCGTAGGGCACTCATCATATCCGACCATTCTTGTAAACTATGACCACAACCTACAGAACGGAATGTCCATGCTCTCGTTTGAACCTCTCCATATGGCTGCATGTCTGTTAACCCATACATATTGACGTTATCTTGATCAATATATGTATCCTTCGCATGGAAATGATGGATCGCATTTGCCTTACCTAAAATCTTGATCGCCGCTACAGGATCAATTCCTTGCCACCATAAATGACTCGGGTCAAGGTTCGCACCAATGGCATCACATGTTTCCTCACGTAGTTTTAGAAGCGTATATGGGGTGTGTACCAAAAAACCACCATGAAGCTCTAGCCCGATCTTTACATTATGATCTTTTGCAAACTGACCACATTCCTTCCAATAGGGGATTAATTTTTCCTCCCATTGCCATTTTAAAATATCACCATACTCATTTGGCCATGGAACAACCGGCCAGTTTGGAAATTTCGCACCTTCGTGGTCTCCAGCAGTTCCCGAGAAACAGTTTACAACAGGAACATCTAGTAAACTAGCAAGCTTAATCGTTTTCACCAAAGCCTGGTGCGACTCCTCGGCAAACTTTTGATCAGGCGAAATCGGATTTCCATGACAGCTAAACGCACTTATTTGGAGTCCGCGTGAAGTCACTTTTTCCATATATTCGTTTCGTTTCTCTTCACTTTCTAATAAGGCATCAAGATCACAATGAGCCTTTCCTGGATATCCACCCGTCCCAATTTCAACTGCGTGTAATCCAGATGCAGCTACATAATCGAGCATGTCTTCAAAGCTCTTTTCTGAAAATAATACAGTAAATACACCTAGTTTCATTCTTTGTTTCCCTCCCGCTACATTTTAATGCTGTTTCCTGTTTCACTACTTTTATAAATGGCATCGATGATTTTGGAGACTTGTAAAGCTTGCTCTGGTTTCACGATTAGTTCATCGATTCCTAAACAACTATCCACAAAGTTTTTCGCTTGAGGAATATCTGGAGAGTCTTCACCTGGTACCCAGTTCGCAACCGTATTCAAGAGCATTCCATGCTTCGCTTGATTCAGTTGAAGTGGGAATAAATCAATCCCACCCTTATCCCCCGAAATGCTAACTCCTTCCTCATCCTGCGGAATATTGGCTGACCATGACGTTTCAAAAAGCATCGAAGCACCGTTTTGAAACTTAATATAGGCCGTTACATGATCATCCACATCAAAGGATTCCGCATCAAAACTTCCCCATTGATTGACTTGGTTTGGCATCTTACTTAGGCGGTTATAAGCTGTACCGCTTACCTCAACAGGCTCTGGATTTCCCAGTAACCATAAGGATAGATCTAAGAAGTGACAGCCCCAATCGATAAGGGTTCCTCCACCTTGCAGTTCTTTATTAGTAAAGACACCCCACCCTGGTACCTTACGTCTTCTTAATGCTTTTACCCTCGCAACGATGGGTTCACCAATTTCATCCTCTAAAACTAGCTTTTTTGCAGCCTGTGAGTCTTTTAGAAAACGATAATGATATCCAACCGCCAACACTTTTCCGGAACCTTTGGCTGCATCAATCATTGCCTGACATTCCTTTGCTGACATCGCCATTGGTTTTTCACATAACACATGAACACCCGCATCAAGTGCTGCAATTGAAATATCAGCATGAAATTTATTCGGGGTACATACAACAACAGCATCCACTTCAGCAAACATTTCCTGATAGTTCGTATAGATCTTTGAAATCTGGTATTTTTCTGCAACAGTCTTTGCGATTTCTTCATTCACATCACAAATGGCTTCAATTGTGACTTGCTCGGCTAATTGTTGGAATGCAGGTATATGTCGTGCTTGTGCAATTCCACCAGCTCCTATTATTCCAATTCGCAGTTTACTCACGGTTTACACCTCAATTGATCGTGATAATCTTGCTCGTCTCTTTTGATTCAAGTGCTGCTAATATGACCTGTAGCGATTTCATTCCTTCTTCCCCAGGTACAGGTGGAATGGTGTCAGAAATGATTGATTGAACAAAATGGGAAATAACGTGAGAAGTTGTTTGCCCACCCTCTTCATTTGTTTGAATGCCGCCTAATTCACATTTCACAACCTCCCCATTTTTATATTGAAGAATAAGGTTATGAACAGGGTCTTCCTCAAGACGTAGAATCGCCTTTTCTCCGTAAATAACCGTTGAGTTATCCTCCTTTGACACGTAAGACCAACTCGCAGCCAATGTTCCGATAATGCCAGATTCTGTTCGTAAAATACAAACGGCTGTATCATCTACATCCGCGTTTTCCTTGGCACTTGTTTCAATGAATGCTCCCACCTCGACAAACTCTTCCCCTAACAAAAACCGCAGCAAGTCTGTTTTATGGACGCCAAGATCACCCATTGCGCCAATAAAGGCTTCGTTCTTCTTAAAAAACCAACTTTCCTTTCCGTCCACACTCCATCCTTCCGGACCACCATGTCCAAATGCGGTACGGAAGCTATAAATCTTTCCTAATTCACCATCTTCAATTAGCTTTCGAGCCTTTTGATGGGAAGCGACAAATCGCTGATTATGCCCAATCATTAGCTTCTTGTTTGATTTCTTCGCCGCTTCAATCATATTCATCGCTTCTTCGCTAGACGTAGCCATTGGCTTTTCACAGAGCACGTGCTTTCCTGCTTCCAATGCGGCAATCGAGATCGGTGCATGCAAATAGTTCGGTGTACAAACACTTACTGCTTCTATCTCTGGGTCTGCAAGTAGTTCTTCATAGTTTGTATAAGCTATGACACCGTACTCACTTGCGACCTTATTGACACGTTCCTCGACAATATCACACACCGCCACAATCTCAACATGTTCATTCATTGCATATTCAGGCAGGTGACGGTGCTGGGCAATGCTCCCACAACCGATCACAGCAATTTTTACTTTACTCATCCTTCATTCCTCCTCTATGTATTTATTTACTTGCTTTGATTTCTTCAAGTGGTTGGGCATTCCCATAAATAGGCTTTGGTAGCTTAGTAGGCTTTGCCCATTTGACGGCATTGCAAATCACTCGTTGAATGTCCTTGTGATAGTATGTTGGGTATGTTTCATGACCTGGTCGGAAATAAAAAATTTTCCCTTTCCCTCTTTGATAGGTACAGCCACTTCTAAATACCTCTCCACCTTCAAACCAACTCACCATTAACAGCTGGTGAGGTGCGGGAATATCAAAATGCTCCCCATACATTTCTTCTTTTTCAAGCTCGATATATTCACCCAGCCCTTCCACAATCGGATGGCTTGGATCGACAATCCAAATTCGTTCTTTTTCATCCGCTTCTCGCCATTTTAAATCACAGGATGTTCCCATTAAGCATTTAAAAATCTTCGAGAAGTGACCTGAATGAAGAACAATGAGCCCCATCCCATCAAGTACCCTTTGCTTCACCTTCTCAACAATCTCATCACGTACCTCATGATGGGCAAGATGCCCCCACCATACTAAAACATCTGTATGTTCAAGAACATCATCAGTTAAACCGTGCTCAGGCTCATCTAGGGTGGCTGTTCGAACCTGGAATTTCTCCTCTTTTAAAAAGCCTGCAATCGCCCCATGTATCCCTTCCGGGTAAACCTCCCGTACAATCGAATCCTTCTGTTCATGTCGATTTTCATTCCAAACCGTTACTTGTAGCATGTTACGTCCTCCAGTCTGCTCATTTTACCTTCACTTTCCTATTTCGATATTCATTCGGACTTACCCCAATTAACTTTTTAAACAGTTTGCTAAAGTATTTCTCATTCTGATAGCCCACCAGATTTGCAACTTCATAGATTTTTAAATGTGGGTTTTCCAATAATTCTTTTGCTTTTTCCATCCGTATTTTCATTACATAGTCTGTAATGGTATCGTCAAACTCTTGCTTGAATTTCCTTGAAATATATTCCCGACTAAAAAAGAATCGGTCCGCTATGTCTTGCAGATTGATTTCATTCTGATAATTGTGTCTGACGAATTCTTCAATCAAATGGATGCCCGTTTTCCCACTTTGATGGTTTTGATTCGGAACCAATGTCTTTTGATGAAGAGCTTCCTCCTTCCATTCGACAATCGCTTTTTCTAATGTTTCATTAAGCACGTCCGGCTCAATTGGCTTTAATAAATAATCAAAGCTTTTATAAAAAATAGCATTCCTCATATACTCAAAGTCGTCGTAACCGCTTACGACTATGGTTTTACTAAAAATCCCGGATGCGTGTATCCATTTTAAAAGACTAATTCCATCTCGTTTTGGCATTCTCATATCTGTAAAAATAATCGCAGGCTGATGCTCGTTAATGAGGTTCACAGCCTCTTCCCCATCTTTTGCCTCAAAAATCGTATTGATTCCAAATCTTTTCCAGTCTGCTAGTAAAAGAAGTCCGTCGCGCACATGCTTTTCATCATCAATAATGATCGCTTTCATAATTAGCACCTTCCACATCCATCGGAAGTCTCATCGTCACTAAAAGACCGCCTTCCTCATTATTTTGAAGTTGTAAAGTGGCTTGGTCATGATAATAAAGCTTTAATCTTGCATATACATTTTTGAGTCCAATATTGGTTCCCTCACCCATACTAGTTCCACTATGAAAATATGAATCGATTTCCTGCAGTCTCTCTTCAGATACACCCGTCCCATTGTCTTTTACAGCAATGAATAATTCATATTGTTCAATTGAACATGTTAGCGTAAGCATACCAACTTCAGTCCGATCATCAAATCCATGCTTAAAATAGTTCTCAATAATCGGCTGCAGAATCATTTTCGGAACCTTCACATCTTGTGCATTTTCATTAACATCAATGATGAATTCGAATTGTTCTCCAAATCTTTCTTTTTGTAAAAGCAGAAACGCTTTTATATAAGTTATTTCTTTAATCAATGGAATGATGTCTTCTTCCATATTCATTCCGTATCTCATAATCTTCGAAAGCTGAGTAATCAACGAATAAATTTGTGGGACATTGTTTTTTAACGCAAGTGTACCTATCGATTGAAGTGCATTGTATAAAAAATGCGGATTAATTTGTGATTGAAGTACACGCAATTGATTGGTTTTGTTTTCGATTTCAAGCTTATATTCCTTATTGATATGATGATTGATTTTTTCTATCATTTGTTTAAAGCGATTTCCTAAAACCCCAATTTCATCTTCACCCAAAGGCTGAAAATTCACATCCATGTTTCCCTCTTCAACCTGACGGATGTTGTGAAGAAGGATTCGAATAGGAGACGTTATTTTAAATGAGACGAACAGGGTTGCAAGTACAACTAGGGTTAATCCAATCACCCCAAACAAGATGTTGATAATCGCGACGTTATTCACGCTTTCATAGAGAGTGGTATAAGGAATTCTTTTGACTAACACCCAGTTCCCAGCAATCTCTGGAAGCTTATTATAGACCATGACCCCATGAAAGGAATCATCACTCCATTCCATCGTCCCCTGCTCATCATTAGTATGAACGACTGTATCAATCCATTCTCTGTGTTCTGCCTTTTCCCCTTGTGTAGATTGATAGATAAAATCTCCTTCAGCAGAAACGATATAAAATTCCTCGTTTTCTTTGTTATAAAGATTTTCACTTAATTCAATGATTTTATCTGGTGTAATTTCCAATGTGACAAAGGCAAGAACGTCATTAGATGGTGAATTAATAAAAGAACGGTGAATCGATAATACGGTTTTTGGCCGTTTAACATTTACAATATCGTCCAAGTCATTTTGGATATGAATCGGTTCGATATACATATTCCCTAGACTTTTTTTTGCTTTTTCCAAGGCATCATCGTTACCATTCTCTACCTTATTTGCAAATACAACTGCTGACTGCTTTGAAATAGAGATGATTCGGTCATCTTTTTCAAACGTAATATAGACTCGTTCAATATTTTCTTCCGCATATAAAATCGTTTGCAGAACATCTTTCACAGTATCCAAGATCTGATAATGTTTCTCCTTATGTGGAGACCTTAAAAAACTCACAATATCAGGATTATTATAGAGTGAGAGCGATAATCCATTCAGCTCTCGGATATAGTTCGAAAGATTTTCCTTCCCTTGATATAAAAGACTCTTATTCTCTTGAACGACTTGATCCTTCAACGATTCTTTAATATGAAAATAGGTAATCGCAATAGACGTTCCAAACGGCACGATTGTAGTGAGTAGTAATAACACAATTAGCCTATTTCGAATACTCTTTTTGAACAAAGGGCTCTCCCTCCTAAATATATACATTCTTAGTATAAAATAGAAAGCATATCTAGTATAGACATGCTTTCTATCAAGAAGGGAGTCATCACTGAATGACTGCTTTAGGCTTTGATTATTTCAGGTTATCCCATGTCTCTTGAAAACGAGCTAGTAATTCATCGTAATCAATTTTTCCTGCAGCATATTCTTGGATGGCCGCTGCTTTTTCCATATTTGCCCCATCTGGCCATCTGAACCATGTCCAAGGAATTGTTTTCTCTTCCTTAGAATATTCCAAGATTGATAGACCCAGATCCCCTAATCCTTTCGGTTCGATGTTATCAAATGCCGGGATAAACGCGAACTCTTCGGTAATAAAACGCTTACCAGTTTCGGATGACACCATCCAATTCAAGAAATCTTTAGCTTCTTGTAGATGCTTTGAATTTTTATTCAGTACCCAGTTATTCGGAACTCCAACTGGCAGACGATTTGCTGCTGCTTCATCATCTGTCATTGCAATTGGAAGGAAGCCCATATTGATTTCAGGATTAATTTCATAAATCATGTTTTCTGTCCAGTTTCCTTGTTGCAGCATAGCTGTTTCACCAGATCCAAATAAAGTAACTTGGGTATTATAATCGGTCGTTAACGGATTATCATTTGCATATTTTAACTCTAAATCTAGAACATTCTTAAAATCTTCAAAATGCTGGTTCCCAACAATTTTTTCTGTTCCATCATAAAGCCCTTCGATAAATTTAACAGGGTCATCCTGTTGGGCAAACGGGATATTGAGTAAATGTTGACCAATAACCCACCATTCTCCATAACCCGCTGAGAATGGAGTAATCCCTGCTGCTTCAAGCTTTTCTGCAGCTTCTTTTAACTCTGAAAATGTAGTTGGAGCTTCTTTAATGCCAGCTTTTTCAAATAAATCCTTGTTATACACAAATCCATAGCCTTCTAAGTTAACAGGCATCCCATATAGCTTTCCATCTGTATCTGTCATTGGAACTTTACCAATTGGCAACACATGCTCGACCCAAGGCTCATCAGAAAGATCGGCTAAACGTTCTTTCCAAAGCTCTAATTCCTTAAATCCTCCATTGTTAAAAATATCTGGCTCATCGCCTGAAGCAAATTTCGCTTTTAATGCCGCACCATAATCAGCACCACCACCAACAGTTTCAAGCTTAATCTTGATGTTTGGATGTTCGTTCTCATACTCATCAATCATCGCTTGAAGCTGATCGGCAATCTCAACCTTGAACTGCATCATGTTTAGCGTAACGGTTTCCCCGTCAGTTCCTCCATCTCCCTTGCCATCCGTCTTCTCCTTATCTGAACAGGCGCCAAGGATGGCTAAAAACAAAACCATTGTTAACAAAAGCAATTTGCGTTTCATTAACTATTTCCCCCTTTATCATGTGAATTTTTGTATTATACAAAAACGTATAACCTATTTAATCGAGCCTGAAGCAATTCCCTTAATAATATGCCTTTGTAAAAACAAGAAGAAGATGATGATGGGTGTGATCCCCAGAACGAGTGCTGCTAATCCCATATCCCATTGCTTTGTATACTGAGCAAAGAAAGAGCTTGTTGCTAAAGGAATTGTTCGTAGTTCTGCATCTGTTAAAACTAGAAGAGGCAGTAAATAATCATTCCAAATCCATAAGGTGTTTAAAATAATCACCGTCACCGTAATGGGTTTTAGTAACGGAAATACAATTCTCCAAAACACGCCAAACTGTGAACAGCCATCTATTCTCGCTGATTCCTCAATTTCAATTGGCACTGTTTTCACAAAGCCGTGAAACAGGAATAAGGACAATGGAACGCCAAACCCAAAATACATGATCACCAAACCTGGAATACTATTAACAATTCCCAACATCCCACCAAGCTTCATCAACGGAATCATGACAGACTGGAAAGGAATTACCATCGCTGCGACAAAAAAAATAAACAAGAAGTTGCTAAACTTGCCACCCGTTCTGCCTAATTTCCATGCAGCCATTGAACTAATTACGACAATACCAATATTACTGGCTACCGTAATAATCAATGAATTCCAAAACGCTCGTGGAAAATGAATAATGTCCCATACCTTCACAAAATTCGTAAATAGAAATTCCTTAGGCCAGGCAGCCGCGTCTATTAAAATCTCAGAAAAAGCCTTCATCGAATTAATAAAGACAAAGTAAAATGGGATGAGAAAAATGAGACCTAGCACAATTCCAAGAATCTCTAGAAGTAGTGTCTTCTTTGTGTACCTTTGGTTCATTATGCCTCAACCTCCTTTTTCTTCGTCATCACAACTTGAACAGTCGTAAAGACTGCTACAATTACAAAGAACAAGACCGCTTTGGCAGTTCCTAGACCGAAGTTGTTATACTGAAAGGCTTCCCGATATATATTAATCGCAACAGATTCTGTTGAGTTGAACGGTCCCCCGTTCGTTAACGAAATATTTATATCGAAAATCTTAAAGGCCATCGAGATCGTCAAAAAGAAACAAATCGTAAACGCTGGCAGAATTAACGGCATCATAATCTTCGTTAAGACATTCCAATTCGAAGCCCCATCAATTCTAGCAGCCTCTACTAAAGATTGATCGACTCCCTGCAAAGCTGCGATATAAATGACCATCATATACCCAGCCGTTTGCCAAGCGAATACAATCACAATTCCCCAAAACGCAGTAGCTTCATCACCTAACCATGCAAGCTTAAAAATCCCAATATCGGTATATTTCCCAACCGAGGCGAACCCCTTCACAAAGATGAACTGCCAGATAAATCCGAGCAAAAGTCCGCCAATGACATTTGGCATAAAAAAGACCGTTCGTAAAATATTCCTCGTTTTCAATGCGCCATTTAGCAATAACGCTAATCCGAATCCTAACAAATTGCTAATGACTACAGCTGCAAACATAAACCTTGTTGTAAACCAGAAGGAATTGAAAAACTTCGCATCGTTGGTAAAAATCTTTTTATAGTTCTCCAATCCAACCCAGTCCACCGCTGCACTAATTCCATTCCAGGATGTAAATGAATAATAGATCCCCATCAAAAATGGGATAATTTGAATTACCACAAAAAACAATAATGCAGGTCCAACAAAAGCAGCATAGGTTAACACGTTTTTCCATTTTATTTTTCGTTTTGGCTTGAGTTCCGGTTTTCGGCTTAGTTGTCCTACATTTACTGCTGTCTTCGCCTCCATTTACACCACCCCCTCACTTTTTTGAAACCGTTTTCTTTTATTATAGCCGGTCGAAAATGAGAATACAGGAAACAATATTGACGGATAGGGGGTACTGAATTGACCTTGTTATGTCTTTTTGGTTATTTTACTGAAATTCCCGAAAATCATCTATTGTGGGCAAAAATCCGAGGCTTGGGGAAGTTGAGGCAAGAACAAGGAGCTTGGAAATTCCTAACGAGTTTACTTCAGAGGTGCAAACATAGTAAAACACATAGGGTTTCGAAGATCAAATTACAGTAAAAGTCAAAGTAGATCGCTTTAGAAAAATAAAATCAGTAAATATTCGGACAAAGGAAAGCCAAGACAGCTTGGTTGTGTCTGAAGTTGAGACATCTTCTGACAAGGGAAAACCAAAACAGCTTGGTTGTGTCCGAAGTCGAGACATCTTCTGACAAAGGAAAGCCAAAACAGCTCAGTTGTGTCCGAAGTTGTGGCATCTTCTGACATAGGAAAGCCAAAACAGCTTGGTTGTGTCTGAAGTCGAGACATCTTCTGACAAGGGAAAGCCAAAACAGCTTGGTTGTGTCTGAAGTTGAGACATCTTCGGACAAAGGAAAGCAAAAACATCTCGATTGTGTCTGAAGTCGTGGCATCTTCTGACAAAGGAAAGCCAAAACAGCTCAGTTGTGTCCGAAGTCGAGACATCTTCAGTCAAGTCCTAAATTTTGTGTAAAAGTGTCAAACAATGATAATCGACTTATTAAAAAAATTTGTATAGTGATCTACAATTATTTCGAATTTACATTGAGGGGTGGGCATGATAGCCTGGAGGGCAAGCCAGGTGTTGTTAAACTCCTGGCTTCCTGGCTTTACATCATGCCCGCCGGAGG